>JAIXZO010000013.1 GCA_027489535.1 Hyphomicrobiales bacterium | reverse complement strand
AGGACTTCCTCGTCGACGAGTACCAGGTGTACGAGGCCCGCGCCTGGGGCGCCGACTGCATTCTCGTCATCATGGCGAGCCTGTCCGACGCCGATGCCAAGGTCCTCACCGACACGGCGCACGCGCTGGGCATGGACGTGCTCGTCGAGGTCCACGACCGGGCGGAACTCGAGCGCGCGCTGCCGCTGGGCACGGCGCTCGTCGGCATCAACAACCGCAACCTGCGCACCTTCGAGGTGTCTCTCGCCGTCAGCGAGGCGTTGGCCCCGCTCATCCCCGCCGACCGCATCATCGTCGGCGAGAGCGGCATCGCCGGCCATGCCGACGTGGCGCGCCTGTCGGCGAGCCGCATCCACACCGTGCTCGTCGGCGAAAGCCTGATGCGCCAGCAAGACGTCGCCGCCGCGACGCGCGCCCTGCTGTTCGGCGACGGGGCGGCGAGGTCCGTGGCATGACGAAGCTCACCCACATCGACGCCAGCGGCGCCGCTTCCATGGTCGACGTGTCGGAAAAGGCTGTCACCAGCCGCACGGCGGTCGCGGAAGGCTGCGTGGTGATGCTGCCCGAAACGCTGGCGCTGATCCGCGAGGGCAACGCCAAGAAGGGCGACGTGCTCGGCGTCGCGCGCATCGCCGGCATCATGGCGACGAAACGAACCCACGAGCTGATCCCGCTTTGCCATCCGCTGATGGTCAGCAAGGTCGCCGTCGACCTCGAGCCCGACGACACGCTGCCCGGCATCCGCGTCACCGCCACCGTCAAGGTCGCCGGCCAGACCGGCGTCGAGATGGAGGCGCTGACCGCCGTCTCCGTCGCCTGTCTCACCATCTACGACATGGTGAAGGCGGCCGACCGCGGCATGCGCATCGAGGGCATCCGCCTGCTCGCCAAGGACGGCGGCAAGTCGGGGTCCTTCCGCGCCGAACCCTGATCGCCCTATGATGGCCCGGCCGGACGGCGCCTCGTGGCGCGTGCCGGCGCCCGCCCGATCGACCGCTGCACCGAGGCCCCCGGCATGACCCTCCTGTCCGTCGACGACGCGCTGCGGATGGTCCTCGACTACGCCAGCGAGCCGCTTCCCGCCGAGGCCGTCGCCGTCGGGGAAGCAGCAGGGCGCACGCTGGCCACCCCGCTGGCGGCGCTGCGCACCCAGCCGCCCTTCGCCGCCTCCGCCATGGATGGCTACGCCGTGCGCGCCGCCGATATCGCGACGCCGGGCGCGCGGCTGTTGGTCATCGGTACCGCGCCCGCCGGGCACGCCTTCACCGGCACGGTGGGACCCGGCGAGGCCGTGCGCATCTTCACCGGCGCGCCGGTGCCCGAGGGCGCCGACACGATCCTGATCCAGGAGAACGCGGACGCGGAGCGCGACGCCATCGTCGCACGCACGGTCGAGCCCGCCGGCCGCTTCGTCCGCCCGGCCGGCCTCGACTTCACCGCCGGCGAGGCGCTGCTGCAGGCGGGCCATCGCATGAACCCGCGCTCGCAGGCGCTGGCCGCCGCCATGGGCCACGCGCAGCTTCCCGTCCGCCGCCGGCCGCGCGTGGCCGTGCTCGCCACCGGCGACGAGCTGGTGCGCCCCGGCGAGGACATGCGGCCCGACCAGATCGTCGCCTCCAACGTCTATGCCATCGCCGGCATGGTCGCAGAGGCCGGCGGCACGCCCATCGACCTCGGCATCGCAACGGACGACTTCGCCGCGCTGGAGGCGGCCGTCACGGCGGCCGAGGAGGCCGGGGCGGACGTGCTGGTGACGCTCGGCGGCGCCTCCGTCGGCGACCATGACCTCGTCCAGTCCGCCCTCACCCGCCGCGGCATGCGGCTCGGCTTCTGGCGCATCGCCATGCGGCCGGGCAAGCCGCTGATCTTCGGCAGCCTCGGCCGCATGGCGATCCTCGGCCTGCCCGGCAATCCGGTGTCCTCCATCGTCTGCGCCCACCTGTTCCTCGAGCCGCTCCTGCGCGCGCTCGCCGGCGATCCGGAGGCCGGCGCGGACCGGTCCGTCACCGCCGTCCTCGGCGGCCCGCTGCCGGCCAACGACATGCGGCAGGACTACCTGCGCGCGCGCCTCTCGACGGACGGCGAGGGCCGCGCGGTCGCCACGCCCTTCGGATGGCAGGACAGCTCCATGCTGCGCCTGCTCGCCGACGCGCAGGCCCTCGTGGTGCGCCCGCCGCACGCGCCTTCCGCGGCCACCGGCGACCCCTGCCGCATCCTGCGATTCTGAACGATCGTTCCGAAAGAGGACGATTGCCGAACACAGCGGGAACATGTATCGTTTGTTCGTGATTTGTTTGCGGCGAGTCGGAGATCCCGTCCGCCCGCCCCTCTGCGAGGCCCCACGCGGATGCTCACCCGGAAGCAGCACGAACTCCTCTGCCTGATCCACGACCGCCTGCGTGAGGACGGCGTGCCGCCCTCCTTCGACGAGATGAAGGAGGCGCTCGACCTGCGGTCGAAGTCGGGAATCCACCGGCTCATCATGGCGCTGGAGGAGCGCGGCTTCATCCGCCGCCTGCCCAATCGGGCGCGCGCCATCGAGGTGCTGCGCATGCCCGAGCAGGCGGTGCCCGGCGCCACGCCGCGCGGCAAGTTCAATCCCAGCGTCATCGAGGGCAATCTCGGCCGCATCCGCCCCAAGGTCGGCCGCGAAGAGCCGGACGCCCCGGTTGCCATTCCCGTCATGGGGCGCATTGCCGCCGGCTCGCCGATCTCCGCCATCCAGACGCGAAGCCACACCATCTCCATGCCGCCGGACATGCTGGCGGCCGGGGAGCACTTCGCGCTCGAGGTCCGCGGCGACTCGATGATCGAGGCCGGCATCCTGGATGGCGATACCGTCGTCATCCGCCGCCAGGACGCCGCGGAGACGGGCGACATCGTGGTCGCCCTGATCGACGACGAGGAAGCCACCCTGAAGCGCCTGCGTCGCCGTGGTTCCTCCATTGCGCTGGAGGCGGCGAACCCGGCCTACGAGACTCGCGTCCTCGGCCCCGACCGCGTCCGCATCCAAGGCCGACTGGTCACGCTTCTGCGCAAATACTGACGGTCCCCTTGCGGGACGGTCGACGCGCGACGTCGGCCGCAGCATCGCGACGGCATTCGGGCCCTCCGAATGTCGTTTCAGGAGACATCAGGGTTCCCGACGTTTCGTCGCGACGCTTGCCGTGACGACGACCACGGCCACCACGGCGATCATGATCGTCGAGATCGCATTGATTTCGGGCGTCACGCCCAGCCTCACCTGCCCGTAGATGCGCATGGGCAGGGTCGTGGCGCCGGGGCCGGACGTGAAGCTTGCGATGACCAGGTCGTCGAGCGAGAGCGTGAAAGCCAGCAGCCAACCGGCAGCTACCGCCGGTGCGATCAAGGGCAGCGTTACGGAAAAGAAGGTGCGCAGCGGCGTCGCACCGAGGTCGGCCGCCGCTTCCTCCAAGCTCCGGTCGAACGTCGCCAAGCGTGCCTGCACCACCACGGCGACGTAGCACATCGTGAAGGTGACGTGCGCCAGCGTCACGGTCCAAAATCCCCGGTCGAGCCCCACGGCCACGAACAGCAGCAGCAGCGACAGCCCCGTGATGACCTCGGGCATGACGATGGGCGCGTAGACCAGCGCCCCGAAGAGCCCGCGCCCCCTGAACCGTCTGAACCGGACCAGCGCGACCGCCGCCATCGTGCCCAGAACGGTCGCGAGCGTGGCCGTGACGAGACCGATGCGGATCGTCACCCAAGCCGCATCCATCAGCGCCGCGTTTTGAAACAGCGACCGATACCACTGCGTCGAGAAACCGCCCCATACGGTGACCAGCTTGGAGGCGTTGAACGACCAGACGACGAGGATGAGGATGGGGAGATAAAGAAACGCGAAGCCGAAGGTGAGCGCGATGAGATCGACCGGCGACGTCCTTCTCATGGCCGCAGGCTCCTTTGGGCCGCGTCCTCGCGACGCGCCTCGAGGGCGCGATAGGCCATGATCGGGCCGAGAACGAGGACCAGCAGCAGCACCGCAACGGCGGATGCGAGCGGCCAGTCGCGATTGTTGAAAAACTCAACCCACAACGCCCGCCCGATCATCAAAGTGTCGGATCCGCCCAGCAGATCCGGAATCACGAATTCGCCCAAGGCGGGGATGAAGACGAGAAAGGCGCCCGCCCATACCCCCGGCAAAGCCAGCGGTACGGTCACGAGCCAGAACGTCTTGATCCGCGACGCCCCGAGATCAGCCGCAGCCTCGATCAATGTGGGGTCGATCCGCTCCAGTGCCGCGTAGACCGGCAGCACCATGAACGGGAGATAGGCGTAGACGAGCCCGATCTGCACGGCGATTTCAGTATTGAGGATCTCGAGCGGTTCGGAGATCAGGCCGAGATTGAGCAGCAGGAGATTGAGCAGGCCCTCCTGCTTCAAGATGCCGATCCACGCATAGACCCGGATCAGAAAACTGGTCCAGAACGGCAGAATGATCAACGCGACCAGGACCGGACGGAGTCGTTCGGGGGCCCGCGCCATCGCATGCGCCATCGGAAATCCGATCAGGACCAGAATGGCTGTGGCCGTTCCGGCGAGCCGAATCGACGCCAAAAAAGCCTCTAGATACAGAGCGTCCGCGAAGATCGTTGAGAAGTTGCCTGAGCCGAGAAGGGAGAGCTTGTCGAGCGTCGTGGACCAATCGTCCGCAAGATCGAAAACGGGGCGGTATGGCGGCCGCGCTTGCGCGCTTTCCGAGAACGCCATCCGCACGACGATCAGGAACGGCAGCAGAAAGAAAAGCCCGAGCCACAGGAACGGCAATCCGACGACGAGGCGGCCGGAACCGTGATCGGAGGAAGGTGCGCTCACGCCTTCAGCACCACGGCCGCCGCGGGATCGAAGGCGATGCGCACGCGGTCTTCCCTGCGGATGGGGTTGTCGATGGTGCGGGCGATATTGGCTCGAGAAACGCGGACGATCAGGCCCGAAGCGAGCTTCACCCGATAAAGCGTCAGGTCTCCGAGATAACCGATGTCCCACACCACGCCGTCGAGCACGTTGCCGCTGCGCCTCCGGGGCCCCTCGTCCGCCCCCTCCTCCACGATGGTCAGCTTCTCTGGGCGTACCGCGACCGCGACGCTGTCGCCGATGGCCTGATCGCCCCCGTCGACGACGCAGAGAGACGTGCCCGCCGCAGGGATCTCGACGATCAAACCGTCGGACGAGCGACCGGAGACGACGCCCTCGAAGATCGTCACGTCCCCGATGAACTCCGCCGCGCCCCGCGTCGCGGGCGCTTCGTAAATGTCGGCGGGCGTGCCGATCTGAACGATGCGGCCCTTGTCCATGATCGCAATCCGGTCGGCCATCGTCATGGCCTCGTCCTGATCATGGGTCACCATCAGGAACGTGATGCCGAGCGCGGTCTGCAGTTCCATCAGCTCGTATTGCGTCTCCTCGCGCAGCCGCTTGTCGAGCGCCCCGAGCGGCTCGTCCAGCAGCAGCACCTTCGGCCGCTTGACCAAGGCGCGGGCCAAGGCGACGCGTTGCTTCTGGCCTCCGGAGAGCTGATCGGGACGGCGGCGCGCGAAGGGCCGCATCTGCACCTTGCCGAGAATGTCGTCCACCCGCGCCGCGATCTCGGCCTTCGGCAACCCTTCCCGCTCGAGACCGAATGCGACATTGGCTTCGACGTTCATATGCGGGAACAGCGCATAGGACTGGAACATCATGTTGACGGGGCGCTTGTGCGGCGGCGTGCCGCTCAGATCGACGCCGCCGAGCACAACGCGCCCGGCATCGGGTCTCTCGAAGCCCGCCAGCATCCGCATCAAGGTCGTCTTCCCGCACCCCGACGCGCCCAGCAGGCAGAAGAATTCGCCCGCATAAATCGAGAGATCGATGCCGTCCACCGCAACGGCGGAGCCGAAACGCTTCGAAACGCGGTCGAAACGGATCAACGGTTCCAAGGCCGGATCGGCCCAAGGCACGAAATCGCGCCTCCCGGTACCACCCCCGACGGAGGCGCGACGAATTTCAAGCGTGGATTCCGAAGGCACGCCACCCTGCTCCGCTTGCGAACCGTGATCGGGCGGACGTTAGGCGGGAAGATGCGACGGAGCAATGCGCCGGGATCGTGGATCCCGGCGTCGGTTCGGCGAAGCGCGATTACTCGTCGTCGGCGAACGCGGCGGCCGAAGCGACAGGCACGTTGCCGAGGCCGTCCTTGCCGTAGATGTCGTCACGGAATTCGACGGTTCCCTCGGGCGTCGCCCAGGCCGTGATGTAGACCCAGTACACGGGAACGGGCTGCGCCAGACGAGCGTCGACCCGCTGACCGGAGGCGATGGCGGCGTCGATCTGGTCGCGCGACCAGCCGGGCGTGTCCTTGAGCAGCCACTGCACGTAATCGCGCACATTCTGCACGCGCATGCAGCCCGACGACACGAAGCGGAAATCGTCGCCGAAAATGCCCTTGGCGGGCGTGTCGTGCATGTACACGCCGTGCGGGTTCGGGATGTTGATGCGCACGAAACCGAGCGAGTTGAACTCGCCGCCGGTATCCTGCCGGAACATGTAGCGCGTGGCCTCGTTCGAGTTCCAATTCACGCGCTCGGGGGCAACTTCCTGCCCGCCCTGTTCATAGATGCGGATCTTGTTGTCGCGCAGATAGTTTGGGTCCGCCTGCATCTTCGGGATCAGATCCTTGCGGATGATCGACGCAGGCACCGTCCAAAACGGGTTGAAATTGATGTCGACGACGCGCGTCGTCATGATCGGCGACTGGCGGTCGCTCTTGCCGACGCCCGCCGCATGGCGCGTCACCACCTGACCGCCCTCGACGGTCTCGACGAGAGCGGCGGGAATGTTGGCGATCACGTAGCGGTGGCCGGGATTGCCCGAATAGGTGCGCAAGCGCACGAGGTTGATTTCGAGCTGGCGAAGACGCGTCTCGGCGGGAACGTTCATCGCCGTCACGGTCTGCGGATTGACGATGCCGGTCGGAGAGAGGCCGTGGCGTTCCTGGAAACGCTTCACGGCGGCCTCGACGAAGGAATCGAACACGTTCGACGCTCCGGACGCTGCGTCGAGATCGCCGGACGTGATCAGCCGCTGCCGCAAGGCCACGACGTTGCGGTCGCGCTGCCCGAGCCTGAGCGCAACGCGCGGCATCGTTGCCCAGCCGCCTTGCGCGACGAGCGCGCGATAGCGCTCGATGATCTGTTCCGTCGCGCCGATGGTGCCCTGCGAGATCACCGGGGACAGCGAACGCTGCACGCGGAGGCTCTGCGCCGAATCATAGGTCTGACGCCACTCCGCCTGATCGCCGAAGACGTCGGCCGGGGCTGCGAACGCGGACGTCGCCGCAGAGGCCGATGCGAAGAGCACCGAAAGCGCGGGGAAAAGCTCTCGACGGGTCAGGGAGGAGGTCATGATCCACTCTTCACGAACGACTACGCAGATACGGGCCGGGGAACCGACCGCATCTCTTTCGCAGCACAACGTAAACGATCCGTTGCCCGATGCGCTGCAGCGAACGGTCCGCCCTTGTTATGCTTCGATTCGGCGAATTTAAGGCGACGGTCGCGCTCATCCCACAAAGCGAGCGAGGATGTTCGCCGCGCCGACGGCATCGATGCCGAGCGCGAGCCCGGCGGCGACGAGCGAGAAACCGACGGCGCGATGCACGTGGGGAGAGGTCGCGAGCCGTTCGGCCGTCATCAACGCGGCGAAGATCGCCATCCAGACCAGGTTCATGGCGCCCGCCGCGACCATCATTCCCATCATGGCGCCGCAGCACCCGATGCAGGAGGTCGCATAGGCGGTTCCCGTCGCGAAGCTCCGCCGGAAGCCCGGCACCGAATCATCCCCGCCGCGAACTGGCATGCGGCACGCGGCCAAGCAGGCCTCCTTCATCGGCGTGAATTGATAAAGTCCCGCAAAGCCGACCGCAGCCCCGGCAAGAATGCCCGCCGCGCGCTCCGGCAGCACGGCCCGCGAGAGCGCGAAGGTCAGCGCCTCCTGCATTCCCGCGAGCACCAGCGCGACGGCCGACCAAAGGGCGAGATATCCGAGAATGAATGAGGGGGCCGCAAAACGGTCGCGCCTCCGTGCGGCATGGCCTGCGGCGGCGCCGGCCGCAGCAGGCAGCATCATCGCGGCCGTCATGGCGATCCAAAGCGCGCCGACCAAGGCGAAGCGACCGAAGGCCGGTTCCGAACTCTCCGCCCCGAGGGGCCGGCATAGAGCGGCCCACAAGGCGCCCCCGCCTTCCGCCGCCCGTGCGGCTTCCCAAGAGACGGCAGCCCAACCCGCAGACGTCAGCAGAGCCGCCGTCGTCCAAGCGACGACGGCGGAAGCCGTATGAGTGGCCGGCCGTTCCGCGACGCGGTCGAATGCGATGGGGTTCGAGGTCATGGCCCATCATCGCGCGGTTGCGGCTTCGCTTCACTCCGCATGAACCCTGATGCGACCGATGCGCACCGCGCCTTGGCGCGCCGGCATGCGGGGCCTATACCCTGCCCACACGGAGGGTGAAACGATGGCGCGCGCATCTCGGGACGAAACGACGACCCGCCTCTACGACGTGCTCGTCGTGGGCGGCGGCGCGGTCGGCTCGGCGGCGGCGCTGGCTTTCGCCCGGGCGGGACGCACCATCGCCGTTCTCGCCGCGGATCGACTGCGGGCGGACGGCCGCACGGTCGCGTTGATGCAGCCCTCCTTGCGCTTGCTCGAACGCTTGGACGCTTTCGACGCGCTTTCGCCGCTGACCGCACCTTTGGAGCGGCTGACTATCATCGACGATACCGGCAGCCTGTTCCGGCCGCCGCCGGTCTCATTCTCGGCGCATGAAATCGGGCTCGATTGCTTCGGCCGCAACATCGAGAACGCCGCGCTGACGGCCGGGCTCGACGCGGCCGTTCGGGCCGACGAGCGCATCACGTATGTCTCGGGCGTCGCCGCGGACATCGAGAGCGCCGACGACCACGCAGCCGTCATCCTCGACGACGGCACGCGTCTGGGCGCACGGCTGGTGGTAGCGGCCGACGGGCGTCGGTCGACGCTGCGGTCCGCCCTCGGCATCGAGACGAAGGACTGGAGCTACCCGCAGGCGGCGGTCACGGCGATTTTCTCGCATGATCGGCCCCACCGGGAGACCTCCACGGAATTTCACACCCGCACCGGCCCTTTCACGCTCGTGCCTCTCACGGGCAATCGTTCGAGCCTCGTCTGGCTCACGACACCGGAACACGCTGCGGAACTGATGGCCCAGGACGAAGCGGCTTTCGCGCTCGCGGTCGAACGCAAGGCGCAATCTATGCTGGGCGCGATGCGCCTCGACGGGCCGCGCGGATCGGTGCCGATGGCGGGTTTGTCTGTCGCGCGCTACGCCTCCGGCCGCACCGCCTTGGTGGGAGAAGCGGCCCACGTGTTCCCGCCCATCGGCGCGCAGGGCCTCAATCTCGGCCTCGCCGACGTGGCCGCGCTGGTCGAAGCCGCGGAACGGTCCGACGATCCGGGCGCACCGGCGTCGCTCGACGTCTATGACGCAGGTCGCCGTTCCGACGTCATGCCCCGGACGACGGCGGTGGATGCCCTCAATCGCTCGCTGCTCACGGCTTTCCTGCCGCTCGATTTCGCACGGGGCGCGGGACTTCTCGCGCTCGGCGCGGTGGCCCCGTTGCGCCGCATGATCATGCGGCGGGGATTGGGCGCTTAGGCCCCGGAACGACCCGCACGGCGTCGGACGAGACCCGCAATTCCGGGACGATGGGAACGGCGGCGGCGGGCATCGTCGATCCGTCGGGCATGAGGATGCGGGCCGCTTGAACGCCGCGTGCGACGAAATGCTCGTCCGCCAATGCCTCCTCCAAGCTCGAAACCACCGTCGCGCAGCAGTCGAGCGGAGCCATCACGGCCTCCCACTCCGCCGCGGAGCGCATGCGGATGCGCGCTGCGACCGCCGCCCGCGTCTCGTCGGGCGTCCGTCGGTCGTCGCGAAGATGCTCGGGCAACTCGACCGCATCGCAGAAGGCCTGCCAAAATTTCTCCTCCAACGCACCGACGGCCAAAAAGCGGGCGTCGGCTGTCGCGTAAAGCGCGTAGCGCGGCAGAGCGCCCGCGAGATCGTTCTCTCCCGCCCCCGGAAATCGTCCGGTCGCATGGCCCTGCGCCAACCCGTACCAGGCGAAGGTGAAGAGCCCGTCGGCCATGCCGATGTCGAGATAAGCGCCCTCCCCGGTCATGTCGCGGCGGCGCAACGCGAGCAGGATGTTGATCACGGCGGGCATCGTGCCCCCGGCGATGTCGGCTACGAGCGCCGCCGGCAAAGTCGGGGCTTCGAGCGTCCCGGGCGAGAGCGAGAGCAGGCCGCTGCGGGCGACGTAGTTCAGATCGTGCCCGGCCTCGGCGGCGCGCGGACCCGTCGCGCCGTAACCGCTGATCGAACAATAGATGATGCGGGGATTGATCGCCTTCACGGCCTCTCGCCCCAAACCGAGGCGGTCCATCACGCCGGGGCGGAATTGCTCGACGAGGATGTCGGCTTCGGCGATCAGCGGGCGCAGAACGTCCATCGTCTGCGGGCTCTTGAGATCCAATTCCAGCACCGACTTGCCGGCGTTCAGCACGGCATAGGCCGCGGACGTGCCGTTCACGAGGGGCGGGAAACGGCGCATGTCCTCGCCGCCGGGGCGCTCGATGCGCGTCACCTCCGCGCCGGCCTCCGCCAACATCAACGTGGCGAGAGGTCCTGGCAGCAGCGTCGTGAAGTCGAGAACCTTCAGGCCGGAGAGAGGGAGCATGGACGCCTTCCGTGAATGCGCCCCAGTCTAGGCGGGCGGAAGGGCCGGCGGCTAGACGCCCTCAGGGGAACAAATCATAGGCGATGCGGTTCTCGGCGATGAACCACAGCAAGGTGGTTACGGTGCCCACCGACAGCAACGTCCCCACGAGAATCGCGCTCGACGCCCGCTCGACATAGACCTTGTACTGGTTGGCGATCACGAAGACGTTCAGCGCGGGCGGCAGCGCCGCCATCAGGACCGCCGTGAGCGTCCATTCGCGGCCGAAATCGCCGATCCAGGACAAGATCACCCACACCATCAGCGGATGCAGGAACAGCTTCACGAACATCAGCGCGGGCATTTCGACCGGCACGCCCTTGAGCGGACGCAGCGCGACGGTCACCCCCATCGTGAACAGCGCGCAAGGTGCGGCGGCGTTCTTGAGGAAGGTCAGCATCACGTCGACCGGCGCGGGCGGGACGAAGCGCACGTAAGCAGCCAAAACGGCGACGGCGGTGGCCACGTTGAACGGATGCGTGACGATGCGCTTGACGACATAACCGGCCGTCTGGCCGAAATTCATCTTTTCGCCCGTGCCGAGCGCCATCAGAAACGGGATGAGCGTGAACAGCAGCACGTTGTCGAAAACGAAGATCAGCGCCGTGGGAACGATGGCCTCCGGCCCGAGCGCCGCGATCGTGAGGCCCGGGCCCATATAGCCGATATTGGCGTAGGACCCGGCGACCGCCTGAACGGTCGATTCCCGGATGTTGCCGCGGGTCGTCACCAGCCCGATCCCGAACGAAATCGCGAAGGCGGCATAGGTCGCGAGCGTCGTCGCCAGCACGAACGGCCAGTTGGAAAGCTGCTCGAACGGTGCGGCTGCGATGAGTTTGAAAAACAGGGCCGGCAGCGCGACGTAGACGATGAAGAAGTTCATCCACCGCAGGCCGTCCTCGGGATATTTCAGCAACTTCCCGCAGAAGAACCCGAGAAAAATGAGCCCGAAAAAGGGCATGGCGAGAGAAAGGACGTTCCCCAAGCTCGGCGACCTTGCACCCGTGGGCCGCACAAGCGCGGCGCGATCGGCGGCTCGACTTAGGCCGCACCACCGCCTGCGTCAACGCCGGGGACCGCCCGGGAGCCATGCGCATCCTGCGCGCGCTTTCGCGAAGTCACGCGGCGTGATAGCCAAGGCGCCGTTTCAATCGGACGTTCGCGTGACCTTCTTCGACCCCGACGACAGACCGACTTCGGCCGAAGCCGCACAGTCCTACGGGTTCACGACCCGGCTGGAACGTGCGGGATTCCGGCTTGTTTCCGGCGCAACGCGTATGCTGCCGCTCGAAACGGCGTCGAACCTCGGCGGAACGATATGGCGGCGTCTTGCGCCGCACCTGCGACGGCATCCGCGCACGCTGGCGCATCTCGCATCCGCCTTGCCGCACACGACCCCGCAGGAGCGCGAGGCCATCGCCCGCGACATGTGGGAGTCGCTGGGACGCACTTTCGCGGAGGCGTTCCATCTCGACGAAATCGCCGCCGATCCCTCGCGCATCGACATCGTGCTGAGCGACGAGGCGCGCGCCGTCGTCGATGCCGCGACGCCCTGCGTGATCGTATCGCTGCATATGGGAAACTGGGAACTCGGCGCAGTCACCATGGGCCGCCTCGGCATCAGCATGGCGGGCGTCTACCAGGCCCTCAAGAACACGCTCGTCGATCAGGATGTCGCGGCGCTGCGGAAGGCTTTTTACCCGGCGGGGCTTTTCCCCAAAGGCCCGGAAACGGCGCGCATGCTGATGCGCCGGCTGGCGGAAGGGCATTCGCTCGCCGTCCTTGCGGACACCCGCGACTCGCGCGGCATTCCGATCGACTTTTTCGGCCGGCCGGCGCCGACCAATCCCTTCCCGGCCGCCGTCGCGCGTGCGCGCGGCGTACCCCTGCTCGCGGGGCGCGTCGTCCGAACGGGTCCCGCCCGCTTCCGTGCCGATCTCGTCCGCGTTCCCGTGCAGCGCACCGACGACAAGACGGCCGACATCGCCGCAACGACGCAAGCCGTTCACGACCTCTTTGCCGCGTGGATCCGCGAAGTTCCGGGGCAGTGGATGTGGTCGCACCGCCGCTGGGGATGAGCGCGCCTCGGAACCCTCCGCCGTTTGCTGCTCTCCGTCCCAAGGCGGATTGCGCGACGGCGGCGCGCGCGTTCTAGTGCGGCGCAACATCGACGATCCGAGGTCCCCATGAAGCTCGCGCGCAATTTCTTTCGCCCCCTCGCCATCGGCGCGCCGGACCCCTATCGCGAATTGCCGGTCACCTTGGAGCGCATGATCCATTTCGTGCCGCCGCATATCGAGAAGGTCCGCGCCAAGGTGCCGGAACTCGCGAAGCAGGTGGACGTGGTGCTCGGCAATCTCGAAGACGCGATCCCGCTGGAATCGAAGCTCGATGCGCGCCGCGGCTTCATCGCCATGGCGAAGGCGACCGATTTCGGCGCGACGGCGCTTTGGACGCGCATCAACGCGCTCAACAGCCCGTGGATGCTCGACGACGTGACGGAGATCATGGCCGAGGTCGGCGACAAGCTCGACGTCGTGATGGTGCCCAAGGTCGAAGGCCCGTGGGACATTCACTATTGCGACCAGTTGCTCGCGCAGCTCGAAGCCCGGCACGGCGTGAAGAAGCCCGTTCTGATCCACGCGATCTTGGAGACCGCGGAAGGCGTGAAGAACGTCGACGCCATCGCCGCCGCCTCGCCCCGCATGCACGGCATGAGCCTCGGCCCGGCGGATCTCGCGGCCTCGCGCGCCATGAAGACCACGCGCGTCGGCGGCGGCCATCCCGAATACAAGGTGCTCGCGGACCCGGCGGGCGACGCCCCCCGCGCCGTCGCGCAACAGGACCTCTGGCACTACACCATCGCCAAAATGGTCGATGCCTGCGCGGCCAACGGCATCAAGGCATTCTACGGTCCGTTCGGCGACTTCTCCGACGATTCCGCCTGCGAAAGCCAGTTCCGCAACGCCTTCCTGCTCGGATGCGCGGGCGCTTGGAGCCTGCACCCCTCCCAGATCGCGATCGCCAAGCGCGTGTTCAGCCCAGACGCGGGCGAGGTGAAATTCGCCGCCCGCATTCTGGAGGCGATGCCCGACGGTTCGGGCGCGGTGATGATCGACGGCAAGATGCAGGACGACGCGACTTGGAAACAGGCGAAGGTCATCGTGGACCTTGCGCGTCGCGTGGCCGAGAAGGACCCGGAACTGGCCCGAGCCTACGGCTTCTGACGCTCCGGCCTACCCGTTTCGGGGCCCCGGCCTACGGCTTGCGATGCGCGAACGCGTTGACAATCGGGGGTCTGTCGGGGCAATCGAAGGGGATGATGAAGGAGCGCAGGGCCAGATATGCGATCGGGGACGTGGTGCGCCACCGCGTCTACGCGTTTCGCGGCGTGATCTTCGACGTAGACCCGACATTCTCGAACACCGACGAATGGTACAATTCCATTCCCGAGGAAGTCCGTCCGACGAAGGACCAGCCCTTCTATCACCTCTTCGCCGAGAACGCCGAGACCGAGTACATCGCCTATGTCTCGGAACAGAATCTCGTGCCCGACACCTCCGCTGAGCCGATCCGCCACCCGCAGGTCGACGAAGTGTTCGACGTGGACGAAGAAGGCAAATACCGCGCCCGCACGGATCTGATGAACTGAGCGGATCCCCGCGCAGTCCGTCCGCGGGTGAAAAATCTCTCGTGAAATCACGAAATTCGGTTCGGTCTTCGCACAAGACGCAACCAAAAACGCGGGCCTTTGGCCCGCGTTTTCATGTTCGATACGGAAAACCCGAAATCAGGGCTTCGGAGCAGGTGCCGGGGCTGCCGGAGCGGCGCCGCCCTGCTGCGTTTCCATGCGCTTGCGCATTTCGTCGGCCTGCTTCTTCATTTCTTCTTCCATTTGGCGCTGCTGCTGCTCGAGCACGGCCGGATCGATCGGCGGGCCGTCGTAGGCCTTGCCGAAGCCGGTCAGCGGAACCTGGAAGGTCACTTCGCGGCTGAACTGGTTCTGCACGCTGACGTTCAGCGTGTTGCCCTTCTTCATCGCGTTGATCACGTCGTCCTTGACGGTGCCTTCGGCGAAGCAGCCGTTCGGGAAGCAGATCGCATACTTGCCGGGCGTGCCTTGGCCCTGATCCGCGGCAAAGCGGATGCCGGGTCCGAGAAGCAGCGCGAGCGGCATCAGGAAGCGCACGACCTTCTGCGGGTCGCCCTGCACGTCGTAGACGGCGACGGCGAGCACGGGCTGGCCCTGATCGGAGACGAAGTCGCGGGTGGTGTAGCAGACCTTCTTCTTGGCCTGCGGATCCTCGCCACAAATCTTCAGCCAGTCGTTCTGGGACGGCTCGGGCTTCAACTGCACCAGCGTCGGCCCGGCCTGACCGGCGGGCTGCTGGGCGGGAGCCGCAGGAGCCGGGGCTGCCGGACGCGCCGGCGCAGGCGCAGGGGGCTTCGCGGGGGGCGTCTGGGCGAGAGCCGGGCCGGCCGCGACGAGCACCGAAGCGAGAAGGGCGGCGACCCGCATCGGGGCGGCGGAGTTCCGGACGGA
This sequence comes from Hyphomicrobiales bacterium, assembly GCA_027489535.1. GTDB lineage: Bacteria > Pseudomonadota > Alphaproteobacteria > Rhizobiales > Beijerinckiaceae > JAIXZO01. The sequence goes on along the minus strand of JAIXZO010000013.1, from coordinate 32,795 downwards.
CGACATCGGCAAATTCCTCTTGAACCTCTGAGAAGCAAAACGCTCCCCGGGCGACGACCCGCATTTCCGAGGCACGGCGACGCACGCGGCGACGCCTGCGCCGGGGTCGAACGCGAGCGCCCCGGTCATAGCGATTCCGCCTTCGTCTTTCCAGTTGCTTTTGGGACGCAGTCCGGCGATGCCCCCGCCCATCGGTGATAGTTTGATGCCCGTGATGACCATGCGATTCGCCGTCCGCCTGCGCGCCCTGCTTGCCGCCGCGCTGTTCTTTGTCGCCGCGGGCTCTGCGGTCGGCCAGCCTGCGCACGGCATCGCCATGCACGGGAAGCCTGCGCTCGCGGCTAATTTCCCGCATCTTCAACACGTTCGCCCCGAGGCGCCCAAGGGCGGGCGCATCATCTTCGGCGTGCAGGGCACCTTCGACACGCTCAACCCGTTCGTCGTGCGCGGCATCGCCGCACAGGCCGTCGCCCCGCCGAACGGGCTGGTGGTTCAAAGCCTGATGATGCGGGCGGCGGACGAACCGTTCACGCTCTACGCCTCCGTCGCCGCGTCCGTGGAAACGCCGGACGACCGTTCGAGCGTGATTTTCCGAATCGATCCGCGCGCCCGATTCGCCGACGGAAAGCCGATCACGGCCGAGGACGTGCTGTTCTCCTGGGGGCTCCTGAAGGACAAGGGCAAGCCGACCTGGCGCGGCTATTACGCCAAGGTGAAATCCGCGACGGCGCCCGATCCGCTGACCGTGCGTTTCGATCTGTCGGGCGTCGACGACCGCGAATTGCCGTTGATCCTCGCGCTGATGCCGGTCCTGCCGAAGCACGTGGTCGATCCGGCGCGCTTCGAGGAAACCACCCTCGCCCCGCCGCTCGGCAGCGGTCCCTACAAGATCGCCGACGTGAAGCCCGGCGAGAGCGTCACATTCCGCCGCGACCCTGATTTTTGGGGCAAAGACCTGCCGGTCTTCCGCGGCCTCTACAATGCCGACGAAATCCGGTTCGACTATTACCGCGATGCCAATTCGCTGTTCGAGGCGTTCAAGGGCGGGCTGTACGACGTGCGCTTGGAGGACAACCCGACGCGCTGGTCGACGGGCTACGATTTCCCCGCCGCGCTCGACGGGCGCGTCGTGCGCGACGCGATCCCGATCGGAACGCCGAAGGGCATGGCGGGCTTCGTGTTCAACACGCGCAAGCCGGTGTTCTCCGACGTGCGGACGCGCGAAGCCCTCGGGCTTTTGTTCGATTTCGAATGGGTGAACAAGACGCTCTTTCACGGTCTTTACCGCCGAACTTCGAGCTATTTCGAGGGCTCGGATCTGGCGTCGAGCGGTCGCTCCGCATCCCCGCGCGAACGCGACATTCTCTCGCGATTCCCCGGCGCGGTCCGCGAGGAAATCATGGAGGGACGGCTGCAATCGCCGTCCGCGGACGGATCGGGGCGGGATCGCGAGGCCGCGCGCCGCGCGCTGGCGCTGCTGAAATCGGCGGGATGGACGTTGAGCAACGGCGCTTTGCGCAACGCGGCGGGCGAGCCCTTCGCCTTCGAGTTTCTCGTCGTCAGCCGATTGCAGGAACGTCTCGCATTGAACTTCGCCCGCTCCTTGGAGCGCATCGGCGTAACCATGGCGGTGCGGCTGATCGACGACGTGCAATATTGGCGGCGGCTGACCACGTTCGATTTCGACATGATCCAGTTCAGCTGGGGCGCGTCGCCCTCCCCCGGCAACGAGCAGTACAATCGCTGGAGTGGCCGCGCCGCCGATCGGCAGGGCTCGCTCAATTACGCCGGGGCGAAATCGCCCGCAGTGGAAGCCGCCATCGACGCCATGCTGTCGGCGCGCGGCCGCGAAGAGTTCGTCGAGGCGACGCGCGCGCTCGACCGGGTGCTGCTTTCGGGCTTCTATGTGGTGCCGCTGTTTCACTCGCCCGACATCTGGCTGGCTCGACGCGCCGAGGTGAAGCGGCCCGACCGGGCGCCCTTGTTCGGTTACGCGCCGGAGACCTTCTGGGTCGAGGGCCGCTGACGCGGGCGGAAACGCCCGCACGAATTCCGCGTTGAGGAACGCTTTTCGTCCCGAAAGGAGGCCGCCATGGCCGAGAAATCCGACATCGTCACCATCGACGTGGTGTCAGACGTGGTCTGCCCTTGGTGCTTCATCGGCAAGAAACGGCTGGAGAAGGGCCTCGCCCTGCGGCCCGACGTGCAGGTGGAAATCCGCTGGCGGCCGTTTCAACTCGACGCGAGCATCCCGGAAGGCGGGCATGACCGCACCGAATACATGGTCAAGAAATTCGGCTCCATCGAGGACGTGCGCGAGATGCAGGCGCGCATCGCCGAAATGGGCGCGGACGAGGGCATCAGCTTCGATTTTCCCGCCATCGAGCGCTCGCCCAACACGCTCGACGCGCATCGGCTGATCCGCTGGGCCTTCGAGGCCGACCTGCAGGGCGACATGGTTGAAGCGCTGTTCAGCGCCTTTTTCGAGGACGCCCGCGACATCGGCGACCGCGACGTGCTGGCCGACATCGCGGCCGAAGTCGGGCTTGCGCGCGACGGCGTGGCGGCGCGGCTCGACAGCAACATGGACGTGGAGACCGTGCGGGAGGAAATCGCCCGCGCGGGCGCCATCGGCATCCAAGGCGTGCCGTTCTTCATCTTCGGCGGCAGGCTTGCCGTATCCGGCGCGGAGGCCCCCGAGATCATCGCCAAGGCTCTCGATCAAGCCATGGCCGAGACCGACGCCGCGAACGCTTGAACCACGCCGGCTTGAAAAGAAGGCGGCGTCAGGCCGCCTTCTTCGTCTCCGCGAGACGCACGAGATCGTGCAGGAGGCGCGCGGTGCTCTTCAACCGGTCCTTCGGCGTGTCGTAATCGCCGATGAAGACGATGCGCATGTCCGGGCGCACCTTGGCCAGCGAGCCCTGCTGCGAGACGTAGCGCACCAGCCCTTCGGGATTGGCGAAGGCATTCTCGCGGAAGGCGATGATGACGCCGCGCGGACCCGCCTCGACCTTCTCGACATTGGCGCGACGGCACAGCGCCTTGATGCGCACGAGTCCGAGCAATTGCTCGACCTCCTCCGGCACGGGGCCGAACCGGTCGGCCATTTCCGCCCCGAAGGCTTCGATGGCCTCGTCGTCGGCGACGCCGGACAGGCGCTTGTAGAGGCCGAGTCGCAATGTGAGGTCGGAGACGTAATGCTCGGGGATCAGCACCGGCGTGCCGATGGTGATCGTGGGCGACCATTGCGTGTCGGTGATTTCGTCCTCGTCCGCGACGCCCGCCTTGAGGGCCGCGACGGCCTCTTCCAGCATCTTCTGATAAAGCTCGTAGCCGACTTCCTTGATGTGGCCGGACTGCTCGTCGCCGAGCAGGTTGCCCGCGCCCCGAATGTCGAGATCGTGCGAGGCGAGCATGAAGCCCGCGCCGAGCCCTTCCAGCGTCTGCAGCACCTTGAGCCGCTTCTCCGCCTGAGCCGTCAGCTGCCGGTTGGCGGGCACGGTGAACAGCGCATAGGCGCGGATCTTGGCGCGGCCGACGCGGCCGCGCAGTTGGTAGAGCTGCGCCAGCCCGAACATGTCCGCACGGTGCACGATCAGCGTGTTGGCCGTCGGGATATCGAGCCCGGACTCGACGATCGCGGTCGAGAGCAAGATGTCGTACTGGCCCTCGTAGAAAGCCGTCATGATGCTTTCGAGTTCGGTCGCAGCCATCTGCCCATGCGCGACGGCCACCTTCGCTTCCGGCACTTCCGACGACAGGAAGACCTTCGCCTCGTCGAGATCCTCTATGCGCGGGCAGACGTAGAAGGTTTGTCCGCCCCGATAACGCTCCCGCAGGATCGCCTCGCGCACGATCAACGGATCGAACGGGGTGACGAAGGTGCGCACGGCAAGACGGTCCACCGGCGGCGTGGCGATGATCGAGAGTTCGCGCACGCCCGTCAGCGCCAATTGCAGCGTCCGCGGAATCGGCGTGGCCGAAAGCGTGAGCACGTGCACGTCCGCCCGCAATTCCTTCAGCCGCTCCTTGTGACCGACGCCGAAATGCTGCTCCTCGTCGACGATCAGCAGGCCCAGATCCCTGAATTGGATCGCCTTGCCGAGCAGCGCATGGGTGCCGACGACGATGTCCACGGTGCCGTCGGCGATGCCCTTCTTGGTCTCCGCCATGTCCTTGGTCGTGACGAAGCGCGAGGCTTGGCGCACGACGACGGGCAGGCCCTGAAAGCGCGTCGCGAAGGTCTTGAAATGCTGGCGCGCCAGCAAGGTCGTGGGCACCACCACGGCCACCTGCTTGCCCGAAATGGCGGTGGCGAAGGCGGCGCGCAGGGCGACTTCCGTCTTGCCGAAGCCGACGTCGCCGCAGATCAGGCGATCCATCGGATGGCCAGAGGCGAGATCGCCCAGCACCGCGTCGATGGCGCCCTGCTGGTCGTCGGTCTCCTCATAGGGGAAGCGCGCGGAGAACTCGTCATAAGCGCCGGAGGGCGGCTCGAGCTTCGGGGCCTCCTTCAGCATGCGCTGGGCCGCGATCTTGATGAGAGCATGCGCCATCTCGCGGATGCGCTGCTTCATCTTGGCCTTGCGGGCCTGCCATGCGCCGCCGCCGAGACGGTCGAGCGCGACCTCCGTATCTTCCGAGCCGTAGCGCGAAAGCAGTTCGAGGTTTTCGACCGGAAGGAAAAGCTTGTCCCCGCCGTTGTAGTGAATCTCGACGCAGTCATGCGGCGCGCCGGCGGCGTCGATGGTCTGCAACCCGATGAAGCGGCCGATGCCGTGATCGACATGGACGACGAGATCGCCCGGCGTCAGCGTGCCGACTTCGGAAATAAAGTCCTGCGCGCGCTTGGAACGGCGCGCCCGGCGCACGAGACGGTCGCCGAGAACGTCCTGCTCGCCGATCACCGCGAGGCTTTCGGTCTCGAAGCCGGTTTCCAGCCCCCACACGGCCAAGCCCGTCTCGCCCGCGCCCAGCGCCATCGCGGCATTGAGCGTGTTGATCGACTTCAGCGGCTTGAGGCCGTGATCGGCCATCACATGCGAGAGCCGGTCGCGCGCGCCCTCGGACCATGCCGCGACGATGACGCGCTTGCCGGTCTTTTGGAGGTCGCGCGCATGGGCGACGACGGCGTCGAACACGTTGACGCTCTCGCCGGCTTCGGCACGCTGCCGCTCGGGCGCGAAACTACGGCCTTGCCGCCCGCCGGCATCGATCACCGCGCGGCCGTGGTCCTCGGGAAGCGCGAAGGGCGAGAGCCGGATCCCGGCCACGCCTGCGATGCGTTCGGCGAACTCTTCGGGCTTGAGATAAAGCGCGTCCGGCGGCAGCGGCTTGTAGGGCGTCGCGCCCGGCACTGGCTTTTTCAGCGCCGCGGCGCGGGAGTCGTAGTGGTCCTTGATCGTCGCCAAACGGCCGCCGGCGGCGTCGTCGACATGGGCATCGAGGATGAAGGGCGCGTCCTCGGCATAGTCGAACAGCGTGTCCAAGCCCTCGTGGAACAGCGGCAGCCAATGCTCGAGGCCGGCATGGCGACGACCTTCGCTGACCGCCTCGTACAACGTGTCGTCGCGCGTCGCCGCACCGAATTGCGAGAGGTAGTTCTGGCGAAAACGCCGGATGGTCTCGGTGGTGAGCTGCACCTCGCTCATCGGCACCAGATCGAGCGCGCGCAATTGCCCGATGGAACGCTGCGTCTCGGGATCGAAGGAGCGGATGGATTCGAGCGTGTCGCCGAAGAAGTCGAGCCGCACCGGATCGGGCATGCCGGGGGCATGAAGATCGACGATGCCGCCGCGCACGGCGAATTCGCCCGTCTCGCGCACGGTCGCCGAACGCTGGAAGCCGTTGCCCTCGAGCCACGCCGCCAGTTCCGTCGTGTCGACGACGTTGCCCGGCGCGGCGGAGAAGGTTTCCGAAGCGATGCGCTTTCTGCGCGGCACGCGCTGGACGAGCCCGTTGGCGGTTACGATCAGCAGTCGCGGGCGATCCTCGCCCGAGCGCGAGCGCGCCAGGCGCGACAGCACCGTGATGCGGCGCGCGGAGATCGCGGCATTGGGCGAAGCGCGGTCATAGGGCTGGCAATCCCAATTGGGAAAGCTCAGCACCTCGATGTCGGGGGCGACGAAGGCGAGACCCGCCTCCAACGATGCTTGCCGGCCGCCGTCCTGTGCCACCATCACGAGCGTAGCGGGGCGCTCGGGGCCCTTGCGGGCGAGAGCGCGCACGAGATCGGCGAGAATCAGGACGTCGAAACCGTCCGGGACGGAGGCGAGCGTGGCCGGTTCGCGCTTCGCGATACGGTCGAGAAGGCGATCGAGAACGGCTTTCATGGAGAGACGAAGACCTCGTGCGACCCCCTGCGGGGTCGTTCGTAGACGGGCGGACGGACCGTCCGCACTAGACGGCCGGCATCGGAGAAGGGTTCCGCGGGATCAGGCGTGCAGCGGCTTCATATGGGTGTGGAAGACCTGCAGGCGACGGAACACCGGGGTGTCGTAATTGCTCGGGACGTCGACGCCGCTCACCAGCCACGAGAAGAGGTCGCGGTCGGGCACCTCGATCAGCAATTCGAAATCGTCGAGTTCGTCGTCGCTGAGGTCGGAAATGTGCTCGTCGACGAAATGACCCATGATCAGGTCCATCTCGCGCATGCCGCGATGCCAGGAGCGGAACATGATCTTGCGGCGGCGCGGATCGAGATCGGCGCTGGAACGGCGGGTGCCACTCATGGGACGACCTTTCGGAAGCGTGTGAAGCGAAGCGGGGTTATAGCGGCCCGTGCCCCCGATGGGGAGGGGTGGCGCGGCCTTTCCCCTCGGCTTTGCTAAGAGGACGCACCCGGCGAGCGCGCCCGCGCGGCCGCAAGCGCCTCCGGCGTGTCGAGATCGAGCGCCACGGCGGCATCGTCGACCGGCACGACGACCACGCGGTCGGCACGGCCTTCCAACAATTTGCGCGCGCCCGCATCTCCGGAAAGCGTTTCGATGTCGCCGAATGCGGCGCGCGCGAGCACGACCGGATTGCCCCACGCGCCGGCGAAGGCCGGCACGGCGGCGAGCGCGTCAGGCCGCGCGTCGAGAGCGGCCACGAGCCGGTCGATCAGGGCGGCCGATACGTCAGGCATGTCGCCGAGCAGAACGACGGCGGCGTCCGCGTCGACCGGCAAAGCCGCGATGCCGGCGCGCAACGACGTCGACAGGCCATCGGCGAAATCGGGGTTGAAGACCACGGTCGGCCCGTAAGCCCCGACGGCGGCGCGAACGGCCTCGGCCTGATGGCCGCCGACGACGATCACCGGCTTCGCCGCGCTCTTCGTCGCGGCCGAAACGACGTGCTCGACCAGAGGCTTCCCGCGCAACACTTCAAGCAATTTGTTCGCCGACCCCATGCGCGTGGAGCGACCGGCGGCGAGCACGACGGCGGCGCAGCGCATCAGTGATCCTCGGCCGGATCGCGCAACTGGCCGCGCTGGACGATTTCCATCAGCAATCCGCCGACGCCCATGCGCGTGATGTCCGCACGCGTGACGGGCACGCCCGCCAAGAGCCGTTGCAACACCCAATCGAAGCCGTTTTCCTTGGGACTGCGCGCGCATCCCGGCGCGCCGAGGACGTGCTTGCCTCCCACGCTGCCCACCAGCAGCAGATTGCCGGGATCGACCGGCATGCCGAAATGTTCGATGCGCCCGCCTGCAGCCTCGACGGCGGCGGGGATCACGTCGCGACGGTCGGTGATGGCGGATGCGCCGAACACCACGACGAGATCGGCGATCTTCACCGCCTCCTCGATCGCGCCGCGCAAAGCCTCCGCGTCATGCGGCACAGCGCTTTCGTGGACGACGGTCGCGCCCGCCGGCGCCAAACGTTCGCCCAACACGGCCACGGTCTTCTTCACGACGCTCGGCTTCAGGCCGGGCAGCAGCGTCGAGATCACCGCCACCCGCATCGGCACAAAGGCGGCCACGCGGAGCGCAGGCGTCTTCAACGTCGCTCCCGCCGTGCGGACGACGTCTTCGGGAACCGCGAACGGAATGATCTTGACGGTGCCGATCATCTCGCCGGGCTCCACCACCTTCCATGCCGGCAAGGTCGCGAGCGTCACGGCCTCGTCGACCGCATTGAACCGGTCCACCGCATCCGCATCCGCGACCAGCACGCCGGCATGTTCGGCGAAGAGATTGCAGCGGCCCGTAAACGCGCGGTCGACGCGGACGCCCTCCCCCGCCGCGACCGCCGCCAGCCGCGCGGCCGCTTCGTCCTCGTGTACGTCGGCGGGCGAGAGTTGCGCCGCCACGATCTCCGAGACGCCCGCCCCGACGAGCCGGGACACGTCCTGCGCCGTCAGCCGCGTGCCCTTTTTGATGGTCACGTCGGCCGAGCGCACGGTGTGTGCGGCGATGGCGCCCTCGGCCTCGGCGACCGGGATCGATCCGAACTTCATGCCGCCGCCGCGGCTTGCCGCTTTTCGGGGCTCAACCGCAGCGCGGCCGTGATTTCACCCATGATCGACAGCGCGATCTCGGCCGGACTGACCGCACCGATGGGAAGCCCGATGGGCGCGCGGATTCGGGCGATGTCGGCGTCCGAGAAACCGGCCGCCTGCAAGCGTTCGACGCGGCGCGCATGCGTCTTCCGCGAGCCGAGCGCGCCGACATAGAAGCACTCGGATTTCAGCGCATGGATCAGCCCCGGATCGTCGATTTTCGGGTCATGCGTCAACGCGACGAACGCGGTGTAGCGATCCACGCCCAAGCGCGGCAGCGCGTCGTCCGGCCATTCGGCGAGCACCGGCACGTCGGGGAAACGGTCGGGCGTCGCGAAGGCCGTGCGCGGGTCGAGCACGATCACGTCATGCCCGAGCACGCGCGCGATGGGCGCCAAGGCCTGCGAGATATGGACCGCGCCGAGGCAGAGCACGCGCAAGGGCGGCGTCTGCACGGCGAGAAACCGCGGGCCGTCGGGCGTATCGACCGTGCCGCTCTTGCCCGAGCGCAGCGCGGCCCCGAGCAGATCGGCCAGCGGATCGGCGGCGACGTCGGCTTCCTTCACGAGGCGCTGATCGCCCGTGGCCGTGTCGGTGACGACGACGGCGGCGCGGCGCGCGGCGCGTTCGGCATTCAGTTCGGCCAGAAGTGCGAGGCGCATCAGTCCACCTTCTCGACATAGACGGCGATGCGGCCGCCGCAGGACAGCCCGACCCGCCAAGCGGTCTCGTCGGCGACGCCGAATTCCAACAGTTTCGGCGCGCCGCTCTCGATCACGTCGAGCGCCTCCGTCACCACCGCGCCCTCGACGCAGCCGCCGGAGACGGAGCCCAGAAAATGGCCCTCGTCGTCGATGACGAGGCGGCTTCCGACCGGGCGCGGGGCCGAGCCCCAGGTGTCGACCACCGTCGCCACCGCCACGCCCTTGCCGGCGCGACGCCACGCTTCGGCGCTGTTGAGGATGTCTTCGTCGGTGCTGAGCATGGGCGACCTCTCGGGTTCGTCTTCTTCTCGGGGCAGCATATCACGCCGCGCGCCGCAGCCACCGGCGCGGATCGGTCGCGGGGGATCTCTCTTCGGACAGCGCCCGAACGAGAACCTCCATCGACGAAAGGTTATGAATGGGGCGGAATTCGTCCACATGCGGCAGCATCGCGCGGATTCCGGTCGCGCGGGCCTCGAAACCGTCGAAGCGCAGCAGCGGATTGAGCCAGACGAGACGGCGGCAGGAGCGGTGCAGCCGGTCCATCTCGCGCGGCAGATCGTCGGCCGCGTCGCGCTCCAACCCGTCGGTGAACATCAGCACGATCGCGCCCTGCCCCAGCACGCGCCGCGACCAGTTGCGGTTGAAGTCGTGCAGGCAGGTGGAAATGCGCGTGCCGCCGGACCAGTCCTGCACCTGCGCCGAGCAGCGCGCCAAGGCCTCGTCGGGGTCGCGGCTCTTGAGCGCGCGGGTGACGTTGTTCAGCCGCGTCCCGAACAGGAACGTATGCACCCGCCGGCGCGAGTCCGTCAGCGCGTGCAGGAAGTGCAGGAACAGCCGCGTATATTCCGCCATCGACCCCGAAATGTCGCAGAGCGCGACGATGGGCGGGTGCTTTTGCGCGGGTTCGCGGAACGCCAGATCGATGGCCCCGCCCCCGCCGCGCAGCGAGCGGCGGAAGGTGCGGCGCGGGTCGATGCGGCTGCCGACATGCGACGCCGTGAAGCGCCGCGTCGGGATCGTGTCGTCGGGCAGCGACATGCGGTCGATCAGGCGACGCGCGGCGGCGATCTCGTCGGCCGTCATCTGGGCAAAGTCCTTGCCGCGCAGAATTTCGCGGTCGGATACGGTCAGCCGGGCGGAGATTTCGGTCTGCTCCTCCTTCGGAGGCTCGGGCTCCTTGCCGGTCTTGAGCAGGGCCTGAGCGACGCGCAACGCGCCCGCATCGGGCTTTTTCTGCTGCGGGTCGGCCGCCGGCGATTTCGGCGAGAGCGTCGCGATCAGCTTGTCCATGAAGGCGCGTCGCCGCCAGAACACGCGGAACGCCTGATCGAAAATCTCGGAATGCTCGTGCTTCTTCACGAACACGGCATGCAGCGTCCAATAAAAATCCGCCTTGTCGCCCACCCGCGCCGCCTCCACCGCCGCAAGCGCATCCAGCACCGAACCCGGCCCCACGGGCAGGCCGGCATCGCGGAGCGCGCGGGCGAAATAAGCGATGTTTTCGGGCAGGCGGCCGGGTTCCGTCATCGGCCCGCCGCCGTCCGTCCGTCATTGCGAGCGGAGCGAAGCAATCCAGTGGCCGCGCGCTCCATTGCAACCATTCGGATTGCGGCGTCGCCGCACTCCTCGCAATGGCGGGGAATGAACGCCATTCAGCGCACCTCGACCGCAAAAATCTTCTGCGCGACGCGCCACTGCCCGTCCACCTTCAACAGGCTGAGATAGTCGGTGAAGAAGCGCGGCGGGATGGCGCATTTCAGCTTCACGAAGGCGGTCGTCGGGCCTGCGAAGTCGATCTGCAGGATTTCGTCGTGACGCGAAAGATTCTGCGACTGAGGCGAAGGGCGGTTGCGGACGGCGTCGAGCCAGACGTCGCGCGGCACGATCTTGGTCGCCCCGCCGTCTTCCGAGGTCAGCGCGCTGGTGGGCAGGAAGGCCGAAGCGAGCTTGTCGGCATCGCCTTCATAGAGCCCGTCCAGATAGGTCTTCACGACGGCCTCGACGGCGCTTTTGTCGGTCATGGCGGCGATGTCCTTATGGTCGAAGGTCGGTGCGGCGGGCGGCGTTCAGCCCGCCCGCATCTCGTGCAGAATCTTCTTGGCGGGGGCGCCCTGCATCTTCTGGATGTCGTCTTGGTATTTCAGCAGCACGCCGAGCGTGTCCGACACCACCGCGGGGTCGAGCGCCACGGCGTCCAATTCCACCAGAGCCGAGGCCCAATCCAGCGTTTCGGCGACGCCCGGAGCCTTGAACAGCTCCTCCTTGCGGATGGCCTGCACGAAGGCGACGATTTCCTTGGAAAGAGCGGCCGACGCCTTCGGGGCCTTGGCGCGCAGGATGGTGAGTTCGCGCTCCGCATCGGGATAGTCGACCCAGTGGTAGAGGCAGCGCCGCTTGAGCGCGTCGTGGATCTCGCGGGTGCGGTTGGACGTGACGATGACGATGGGCGGATGTTCGGCCTTGATGGTGCCGAGTTCGGGGATCGTCACCTGCGCGTCCGACAGCACTTCTAGCAAAAACGCCTCGAAGGCTTCGTCGGTGCGGTCCAACTCGTCGATGAGCAGGATCGGCGCGCCCGCCGGGTCGGGCTCGAGCGCCTGCAGCAGCGGCCGCTTCACCAGATAGCGCTCCGAGAACACGTCCTCTTCCAGACGCGAGCGGTCCACCACGCCCTCGGCTTCCGCAAGGCGGATCGCCATCATCTGCGCGGCATAGTTCCACTCGTAGACGGCGGAGGAGACGTCGAGCCCCTCATAGCATTGCAGACGGATGAGCTTGCGCCCGAGCGTCTTGGCCAGAACCTTGGCGATCTCGGTCTTGCCCACGCCCGCCTCGCCCTCCAGCAGCAGCGGCCGCCCCATCTTCAAGGCGAGGAAGACGACGGTCGAAAGCGCGCGGTCGGCCACGTAATCGCCGCTCGAAAGCAGCGTGACGGTTTCGTCGATGGTGGCGGGAAGCATCATGGGCGGCCTACGCGGTTCCGGAAAACGCAGCGTCCCGGGCACGCGGACGCACCCGGGACGCCGATGAAGATCCAACGTTTATTTGCCGATCGCGGTCGTGACGGCCCGCTTGGCCATGACGCCCACGAGATGGGCGCGATAGTCGGCCGAGCCGTGGATGTCGGAGATCATGCCGTCCGCGGGGACCGACAGCCCTTCCAGCGACTTCGGGCTGAAGCGGCCGCGCAGCGCCTCCTCGCCCGCCGTCCAGCGGAACACGCCGTCGGAGCTTGCGCCCGTCACCGCCAGCCGCACCTCCGAGCCGCGCTTGGCGGCGAAGACGCCGACCATCGCATAGCGCGAAGCCGGGTTCGGGAACTTGGCGTAAGCGGCCTTCGAGGGCAGCGGGAAAGCGATCTTGACGATGATCTCGCCCTCTTCCAGAGCCGTGGTGAACATGCCCTGGAAGAAGTCGTCCGCCGCGATCTTGCGCTTGTTGGTGACGATAGTCGCCCCCAAAGCGAGGCAGGCCGCCGGATAATCCGCCGACGGATCGTTGTTGGCGACCGATCCGCCGATGGTGCCGCGGTTGCGCACCGCCGGATCGCCGATGTTCTCGGCCAGCGCCGCCAGCGCGGGGATCGCCTCGCGCACGATGGCGGAGGTGCCCACGTCGGCATGCTTGGTCATCGCGCCGATGACCACCGTGCGGCCCTTGCGCTCGATGCCCGCAAGACCCTCGATCTTGGCGAGGTCGATCACCGCCGGCGGCGAGGCGAGGCGCTGCTTCATCGTGGGCAGCAAGGTCTGCCCGCCGGCGAGCAGCTTCGCGTCGACGTTCTTGGCGATCAAACCCGCAGCCTGTCGCACCGTTTTCGGGCGCTGATAGGTGAAAGCGTACATGGCTTCTTTCTCCTGAATTACTCGGCCGCCGCCCGGAGCGCGGCCTTGCGGGCGGCGCGCCAGACGACCTGCGGTGTCGCGGGCATGGTGACGTCCTCATGGCCGAGCGCGTCGGTGAGGGCATTGATGACGGCGGGCGGCGCGGCGATCGCGCCGGCCTCTCCGCAGCCCTTGATCCCGAGCGGGTTCGACGGGCATGGCGTGACGGTGGCGCCGACGGTGAAGGACGGAAGATCGTCCGCGCGCGGCATGCAGTAGTCCATGTAGCTCGCGGTCACGAGCTGTCCGGTCTCGTCGTAATGCGCGCCTTCCAGCAACGCCTGTCCGACGCCCTGCGCGATGCCGCCATGGACCTGCCCTTCGACGATCATCGGGTTGATGACGATGCCGAAATCGTCGACGGCCACCCAACGGTCGATCTTGGTCACGCCCGTATCGGGGTCGATCTCGAGTTCGCAGATGTGCACGCCCGAGGGGAAGGTAAAGTTGGTCGGGTCGTAGAACGCCCCTTCCTTCAGCCCCGGTTCGAGGTCCTGCCCCGAGAACTTGTGCGCGATATAGGCCTGCAGGGCCACTTCGCCGAAGGCGAGCGACTTGTCGGTGCCCGCCACGGAGAAGCGCCCGTCCTTGAACTCGATGTCCGCGTCGGACGCTTCGAGCGCATAGGCGGCGACCTTCTTGGCCTTGGCGATCACCTTGTCGAGCGCCTTCGACAGCGCCGACATGCCGACCGCGCCGGAGCGCGACCCGTAGGTGCCCATGCCGAACTGCACCTTGTCGGTGTCGCCGTGCACGATCGCGACCTGATCGATCGGGATGCCGAGCCGCTCGCACACGAGCTGCGCGAAGGTCGTCTCGTGCCCCTGCCCGTGGCTGTGCGAACCGGTCAGCACCTCGACGGTGCCGACGGGGTTCACCCGCACCTCGGCCGATTCCCACAAGCCGACGCCCGCGCCGAGCGAGCCCACCGCCGCCGAAGGCGCGATGCCGCAGGCTTCGATATAGGCCGAGAATCCGATGCCCCGCAGCTTGCCCGCACGCGCGCTTTCACGCTTGCGCTTGCCGATGTTCTTGTAGTCGATCAGCTCCAGCGCCTTGTCGAGCGAGGCGGCATAGTCGCCCGTGTCGTAGGCCATGATCACCGGCGTCTGATGCGGGAACTTGCGCACGAAGTTCTTGCGGCGGAAGGCGGCCGGGTCTTGCCCAAGCTCGCGCGCCGCCACTTCGACGATGCGCTCCACCACGAAGGTGGCTTCCGGGCGACCGGCTCCGCGATAGGCGTCGACCGGCGCGGTGTTGGTGTAGATGCCCTCCACCTCGCAATAGATCGCCGGAATGTCGTATTGGCCCGACAGCAGCGGCGCGTAGAGGTAGGTCGGCACGCAGCTCGAGAAGGTGGAGAGATAGGCCCCGAGATTGGCCTTCGTCTTCACCCGCATCGCCAGCATCTTGCCGCGTTCGTCGAGCGCCAGTTCGGCATGGGTGATGTGGTCGCGGCCGTGCGCGTCCGACAGGAAGGCTTCGGTACGGTCGGAGGTCCACTTGACCGGCCGGCCGACCTTCTTCGCCGCCCATACGCAGACGGTTTCCTCGGCATAGATGAAGATCTTCGAGCCGAAGCCGCCGCCCACGTCCGGCGCGATCACGCGCAGCTTGTGCTCGGGCGCGATGCCGATGAAGGCGGAGAGGACTAACCGCGCCACATGCGGGTTCTGGCTGGTGGTGTAGAGCGTGTAGCCCTCGGTGCCGGCATCGTATTCGCCGATGGCCGCGCGCGTCTCCATCGGGTTCGGGACGAGGCGGTTGTTGACGAGGTCGATCTTGGCGACGTGCTTCGCCTTGGCGAAGGCCGCCTCCGTCGCCGCCTTGTCGCCGAGATGCCAGTCATAAACGACGTTGTCGCTCGCGACGTCGTGGATCACCGGCGCGCCGGGCTTCACGGCGGCGTTCATGTCGACGACGGGCGCCAGCGTCTCGTAATCGACCACGATCGCCTCGGCCGCATCCTTCGCGGCAGCCAGCGTTTCAGCGATCACGACGGCGACGTGGTCGCCCACATAGCGGACCTTGCCGACGGCGAGAGCCGGATGCGCGCCCGCCTTCATCGGCGAGCCGTCCTTGGAATGGATCATCCAGCCGCAGATCAAGCCGCCGACGCCGTCCTTGGCGAGGTCCTCGCCGGTCAGCACGCCGACGACGCCGGGCATCGCGCGGGCGGCGGAGACGTCGATGGAGCGGATGTTGGCGTGGGCGTGGGGCGATCGCAGGAAATAGGCATGCGCCTGGCCGGGACGTTCGATGTCGTCGGTGTAGCGGCCCTGTCCCGTAATGAAGCGGAAGTCTTCCTTGCGCCTGACGGGCGCACCGATTCCGGTGGTGGTCATGGGGTTTCCTCGGATGATTTTTTATGGGTCGTGCGCGACGCAAAGCCGTAGGAAGCCGCGTGCCGGACATGCCGGCCGAAGCGGCGGAACGCTCGGGCCCGACGGATGATCTTCGCCATCTCGTTCATGCCCGTCCGCCGCACGCAGCCTCTTTCGATCACTCCGCCGCGATGCTCGTCGCTCCCGGAGCCATCGCCCGCGCGCCCGCTTCCACCGCCTTGACGATGTTGTGGTAGCCCGTGCAGCGGCAAATGTTGCCTTCCAGCTCCTCGCGGATCGTGTGCTCGTCGAGCGCGTTGCCCTTGCGGTTCACGATGTCCACCGCGCTCATGATCATGCCCGGCGTGCAGAAGCCGCATTGCAGGCCGTGATGCTCGCGAAAGGCTTCCTGCATCGGATGCAGCGCGCCGTCGACCGCGAGGCCTTCGATCGTGGTCACGCTCGAGCCGTCGCAGGACACGGCGAGGGTCGTGCAGCTCTTCACGGCTCGACCGTCGACATGCACGACGCAGGCGCCGCACTGGCTGGTGTCGCAGCCGACATGGGTCCCGGTCAGCCGGAGGTTCTCGCGCACGAACTGCGAGAGCAGCGTCCGCGGGTCGACGTTCGCGGTCACGGACTTGCCGTTGACCGTCATGGTGACGGTGGTCATGCCTCTCCTCCTTCAGGACCGCGGATCGAACGTCCGGGCTTTGTTGTGGTCGTCCTGCGTGGGGGCGCCGCGCCGACGAAATTCGAGTGTGAAACGCTGCAAAACTGCGGTCAAGGCGGCGTGTCGCGCGTGACCCTAGGTCAAACGACCGCGATTTCGGGGTTCACTGCCTTGGCGAAGTTGCCGAAGAACTCGTCGGCCATCTTCTTGGCGACGCCGTTGATCAATCGCCCGCCGAGCTGGGCGAGCTTGCCGCCGATGGTCGCCTCAACGTCATAGGTCAATTTGGTGCCTTCGGGCACTTCCTCGAGGCTCACCTTCGCGCCGCCCTTGGCGAAGCCCGCGACGCCGCCCTCGCCTTCGCCCTGAATGCGGTAACCGTTCGGCGGATCGAGATCGAGCAGCTGCACGCGGCCCTTGAAGGTGGCGCTCACGGGCCCGACCTTCACCTTGGCTACGGCGACGAATTCGGTTTCGCTCGTCATTTCCAGCGACTGGCAACCGGGAATGCAGGCCTTCAGCACCTCGGGATCGTTCAGCTTGGCCCAAACCGTATCGCGCGGCGCGGGAAGCACGGCTTCCCCGTTCATCGTCATCGCCATGAGCGTTCTCCGAACTGTTTCTTTCGGAGAGCTTAGCGCACCGAGCGCCGACCGCCACCGCAATTGCATGGCGGCCGGGACCATGAAGGGGTCAGCCCCCGAAAGCGGGACCTTAGGTGATCTGCACGCGCGCCATGTTCACGAGGGCCGAAGCCGCCTCGATCGCGCCCGGCACGTCGCCGCGATGGATCGCCTTGGCGAGCCGCCCATGCGCCTCGGCGGACGTCTCCAAGCTTTGAACGCCGTTGAAATAATACCAACCGCGCCGAATCGCCGACCGCAGCGGGTTCATCGCGAGTTCGAGATAGATGCTGTCCGCCGCCGCCGAGAGACCGAAGTCGAAGAGCTTGTCGGCGTCGAGATAACGCGGCGCATCGCCCGCACGCGCCGCGGAAAGCATTTCGGCATAGATCGCGAGCAACCTCTCGCCCGCAGCCCCGGTCCCGCGCTCCGCCGCGCGCCGGGCCGCGATCATCTCCAAGGCATGACGGACGTCGAAGGCCTTCAGGATTTCGCCGGCCGAAACCTCGGATACCATCATGCCCTTGCGCGGGATGACGACGATGAACCCTTCGGAGACGAGCCGAAGAACCGCCTCGCGCACCGGCGTTCGTCCCAAACCCGTCCGTTCGACGAGAAAGGCCTCCGTGAGACGCGCTCCCGGAGCGAGTTCGAGCGTGATGATCATCGTCTCGATGAGACGATAAGCTTTGTCCGAAAGCGGCTCGTCGACCCCGAGAGCGGATTCGACCGGCCAAGTCTTCGCATGAATCATGGTGCTACCTTACGAAGTCCGATCGCGGACGGCCATGCGACTTTCAGCGCCGCATACCGGCGTCATCTGCGCAGCGTAGCGCGGTCCGGGAGAACCGCAACGCGGCCATTGTGGCACCCCTCATGCATTGGTAATCATGAAGGGGCGCGACGCATTCGGGCGGATCCGGTCCGCGCGTCTTGCCGACACCGTAACGGCGGGTCGGCCGAAGACCGGAGGGGAGCGGCGACAGCCATGGAAGTTTTCGTACAACAGCTCATCAACGGGCTGACTTTAGGGTCGATCTACGGGTTGATCGCAATCGGTTACACGATGGTGTTCGGCATCATCGGCATGGTCAATTTTGCGCATGGCGACGTCTTCATGGTCGGCGGCTTCGTCGCCCTGCTGTTCTTCATGGTGATGACCTCATGGCTGGGGCTGGGTCTCGTTCCCGCCCTCCTCATCGTCCTCGTTCTCGGGATGATCATCACGGGCCTTTGGAACTGGACGATCGAGCGGGTCGCCTACCGGCCCCTCCGCGGCTCCTTTCGTCTCGCGCCGCTGATCTCCGCCATCGGCATGTCGATCCTCCTGTCCAATCTCATTCAGGTCGTGCAGGGCCCCCGCAACAAGCCCGTGCCGCCGATGTTCACGGACGTGCTGCCGCTTTTCGAGAAGAACGGCTACACCGTGGGCATCGGCTACAAGCAGATCGTCATCATGATCGTCACCGCGGTGATGCTCGCGATCTTCTGGTACGTCGTGCAGAAGACGTCGCTCGGCCGCGCGCAACGCGCCTGCGAGCAGGATCAGAAGATGGCCGCGCTGCTCGGCATCAACGTCGACCGGACCATCTCGCTGACCTTCGTCATGGGTGCCGCGATGGCCGCCGTCGCGGGCGTCATGTACATCATGTATTACGGCGTCGTGAATTTCTCCGACGGCTTCGTCCCGGGCGTAAAGGCGTTTACGGCCGCCGTGCTCGGGGGCATCGGCTCCCTGCCCGGCGCGGTGATCGGCGGCCTGCTGATCGGGCTCATCGAGACCATGTGGTCGGCCTATTTCTCCATCGACTACAAGGACGTCGCGGCCTTCTCGCTGCTGGCGATCACGCTCGTCTTCCTGCCGACCGGTCTGTTCGGGCGTCCGGAAGTGGAGAAGGTCTGAGCCATGGCCACCGTGAGCGAAACCTCCTCCGCCGCCGCAAGGCCCCCAGTCGACGTCGCCCGCGCATTCAAGGACGCCGCCTTCGCGGCGCTCGTGATGCTCGGCCTCTCCATCCCGATCCTGTCGTTCCGCTCCGAGCAGAACATGAACAACCAGCTCGTGCTGGCCGAACGCTGGGACGCGGTGGCCATCGCCTGCGCCTTGGTCTTCGTCGCCCGCCTTGCGGGCGCATGGCTCTGGCGCGAGCGCGTCGGCGCGGCTCGGTCGAAACCCTTGACGATGCCGGCCTTCATGAAGCCGCTGGCCGGCCCCGCCGGTCTCGCGCTCGTCGTCGTCTATCCGATGCTCATGCTGGCCATCAACGGCCCGCAAGGCTCGATCAAATGGATCGACAATTTCGGCATCCAGATCCTGATCTACGTGATGCTCGGTTGGGGCCTGAACATCGTCGTCGGCCTCGCCGGCCTTCTCGATCTCGGCTACGTCGCCTTCTACGCGGTCGGGGCCTACTCCTACGCCATCATCGCCACCAAGGTGATCCCGGCCACCTATCCCGATCTCGGCGTCTGGGCCTTCTGGATCTGTCTGCCGATTTCGGGGCTGCTCGCGGCCCTGTGGGGCATCATCCTGGGCTTCCCCGTTCTGCGTCTGCGCGGCGATTATCTCGCCATCGTCACGCTGGCCTTCGGCGAGATCATCCGCCTCGTCCTCATCAACTGGGTCGAGTTCTCGAACGGGTATGCGGGCATCTCGACCATTCCGCGGCCGAGCTTTTTCGGCATTCCGTTCAACGCGTCCGACAAGGGCTTCGCCGCCGTGTTCGGACTCGAATTCAGCCCGATCTACCGCACCATCTTCCTCTTCTACGTCATCCTGATCCTCGCTTTGATGACCGCTTGGGTCACGCTGCGGCTGCGACGTCTCCCCGTCGGCCGCGCTTGGGAGGCCTTGCGCGAGGACGAGATCGCGTGCCGTTCGCTCGGCATCAACACCACCACGACCAAGCTGACGGCCTTTTCCATCGGCGCGATGTTCGGCGGCTTCGCCGGGTGCTTCTTCGCCGCGCGTCAGGGCTTCATCAGCCCCGAAAGCTTCGTCTTCCTCGAATCCGCGCAGATCCTCGCCATCGTGGTTCTGGGCGGCATGGGCAGCCTGTTCGGCGTCGTGGTCTCCTCGATCCTTCTCGTCGGCGGCATCGAGATCCTGCGTGAACTCGACTTCCTCAAGAGCATCTTCGGGCCGGGCTTCGACCCCACCCAATACCGCATGCTGCTGTTCGGGCTCGCGATGGTGCTGATGATGCTGTGGAAGCCGCGCGGCCTGATTTCCTCGCGCGAGCCCTCCGTGATCCACAAGGAAAGCCGATCCATCTCGGGCTCCCTCGTGAAGGAGGGCCACGGCTGATGACCGCTCCCATCCTCAAGGTCGAACACCTGTCGATGCGCTTCGGCGGCCTTCTGGCCGTCAACGACCTCTCATTCGAGGCGCGACGCGGTGAGATTACCGCTCTGATCGGCCCCAACGGCGCCGGCAAGACCACCGTCTTCAACTGCATCACGGGCTTCTACAAACCCACCGAAGGCATGCTGACGCTGTCGCATGACGACGGCAAAAGCTTCCTGCTCGAGCGCCTTCCCGACTACATGATCAACCGCAAGGCGCGGGTGGCGCGCACGTTCCAGAACATTCGTCTGTTCCAAGGCATGACGGTGCTCGAAAACCTGCTCGTCGCGCAGCACACGCCCCTGATGATAGCGTCGGGCTGGACCGTGCTGGGCGTGCTCGGCGTCAAAAGCTACAAGCTCCGCGAGCAGGCCGCCGTCGACAAGGCGATCGCCTGGCTCGAGCGTATAGGCCTCGTCGACCGAGCGGACGATCCGGCCGGCGACCTGCCCTACGGCGACCAGCGCCGTCTGGAAATCGCGCGCGCCATGTGCACCGATCCGGTGCTCCTGTGCCTCGACGAGCCCGCGGCAGGCCTCAACCCCCGCGAAAGCCTCGAACTGAACGCGCTGCTGCGCGCGATCCGCGACGATTACGAAACGTCCGTCCTGCTGATCGAGCACGACATGTCGGTGGTGATGCAGATCTCCGATCACGTCGTGGTGCTCGATTACGGCATCAAGATCTCCGACGGCACGCCCGACGACATCCGCAACGATCCCAAGGTGATCGCGGCCTATCTCGGCGTGGAAGACGAAGAGGTCGCCGAAGTCGAGGCGGAGGTGGGAGCATGACCATGCAGGTCGCCGAGACCGCCGCGGCGGGAGCCCCGCTCCTTGCCGTGCGCGGCGTAAAGACGTTTTACGGCAACATCATCGCGCTCAAGGGCGTGGACGTGGACGTCCACGAGGGCGAGATCGTCACGCTCATCGGGGCGAACGGCGCGGGCAAATCCACGCTGATGATGACCATCTTCGGCAAGCCGCGCGCCCGTGAGGGCCGCATCACCTTCGCCGGACGCGACATCACCGGCATGGCGACGCACGAGATCGCCCGGCTGTCGATCGCGCAGTCCCCCGAGGGGCGCCGCATCTTCCCCCGCATGACGGTCTTCGAGAACTTGCAGATGGGCGCGTCGGTCAACGGCGGAGCGCATTTCGACTCGGACCTCGAAAAGATGTTCGTGCTGTTCCCGCGCCTCAAGGAGCGCATCGCCCAGCGCGGCGGCACCCTTTCGGGCGGCGAGCAGCAGATGCTCGCCATCGCCCGCGCGCTGATGGCGCGTCCGCGTCTGCTGATGCTGGACGAACCGTCGCTCGGCCTCGCGCCTCTGGTCGTGAAGCAGATCTTCGATGCGATCCGCGAGCTCAACAAGAACGAGGGCCTCACCGTGTTCCTCGTCGAGCAGAACGCCTATCACGCGCTCAAGCTCGCCCATCGCGGATACGTGATGGTCAACGGCACGATCACGATGTCGGGCACCGGCAAGGCCCTCCTCGCGGACCCGCAGGTCCGCTCCGCCTATCTCGAAGGCGGCCACCATTGAGGATCGAATGATGCAGGGCGTTCTCTACGAAGAAAGCTCCGTCTGGCTGTTCGCGCTGGTCACCTTGGTCATGGGCGGTTCCGCCGCCTGGGCGTCGGGCAGTGCGATCGCCCGCACCTGGCGGCCGTTTTGGCAGGTGCTCGGCTACATGTTCGTGCTCGGCTTCGCCGTGCGCTTCATCCATTTCGCCATGTTCGGCGGCACGCTGCTGTCGCTGAAATACTACCTCGTCGACACGGCCGTTCTGCTGGTCGCGGGAAGCCTCGGCTTCCGCAAGGCGAGGACGGAGCAGATGACCCGCCAATACCGGTGGTTGTACGAGCGCACCGGGCCTTTCTCTTGGCGCGAACGTAACGTTGAAAGTGCCGGAAAAATCGCCTGAATCGGCGGAAAGACACGCGCCTTTTTTGCTCGTGACAAGGTTCTGCAAAGGCGCAATGATCCGTCACGACGCGGCCTTCGTGCTGCGGTGGAACCGGCCCGGACGGGCGAGAATTCCAAAGGGGAGCTATTCATGAAGAAGCTTTTGTTGACGGGCATCGCGCTTGGCGCGGTCCTCGCCATGGCGGGCGGCGCAAGCGCCCAGATCAAGATGGGCGTCGCCGGCCCCCTCACCGGCCCGAACGCCGCTTTCGGCGCGCAGCTGAAGAACGGCGTGGAACAGGCCGTCGAGGACATCAACGCCGCCGGCGGCATCCTCGGCCAGAAGATCACGGTCTCGCTCGGCGACGACGTATCGGATCCGAAGCAGGGCGTCTCGGTCGCGAACAAGTTCGTCGGCGACGGCGTGAAGTTCGTGGTCGGCCACTTCAACTCGGGCGTGACGATCCCCGCCTCCGAGGTCTATCAGGAAAACGGAATGGTGGTGATCACCCCGTCCGCCACGAACCCGAAGCTGACCGAGCGCGGCATGTGGAACGTGTTCCGCACCTGCGGACGCGACGACCAGCAGGGCGCGGTCGCGGCCGACTACATCGTCAACAAGCTCAAGGGCAAGAAGGTCGCCGTCGTTCACGACAAGACCACCTACGGCCAGGGCCTCGCGGACGAAACGCGCAAGGCGATGAACGCCAAGAGCGTGAAGGAAGTCCTTTATGAGGGCGTCAACACGGGCGAGAAGGACTTCTCGGCGCTCGTCTCCAAGATCAAGGCGTCCGGTGCGGAAGTCGTCTATTGGGGCGGCCTGCACACCGAAGGCGGCCTGATCGTGCGCCAGATGCGCGACCAGGGCGTTACCGCGACGCTGATGTCGGGCGACGGCATCACCTCGGACGAATTCGCCACCATCGGCGGCCCGGGCGTCGAAGGCACCCTGATGACCTTCCCGCCGGACCCGCGCCGTCGCCCCGAGGCGAAGGCCGTGGTCGCCAAGTTCGAAGCCAAGAAGTTCAACCCCGAGGCGTACACGCTCTACAGCTACGCCGCCGTGGAGATCTTCAAGCAGGCCGCCGAAGAGGCGAAGTCGCTGGACCCCAAGAAGGTCGCTGCCGTGATGAATTCCGGCAAGACCTTCAAGACCGTCATCGGCGACATCTCCTACGACAAGAAGGGCGACATCACCCGTCCCGACTACACGATGTATGTGTGGAAGAAGGACGGCGCCAAGATCGGCTATTCCGAGATCCAGTAATCTCGGCTCCGTCTCCGAACGGAAAAGGGCGCCCTCGGGCGCCCTTTTTCATGGCCGGTGCGTCGTCCGCCTCACCCCAATTTCGCGAGCGCGGGAAACGTTTCCAGCAGCCAGAACGAAGCATCCGTGATCGCACCGGTCAGGAAGGCCACGCCGGTCAGCACCAGCAGCGCCCCGGTCGTCTTCTCGACGAGGATCATGCGGCTGCGGAAACGCTTCATCAGCCCGGAAAAACGCTCCAGCGCGAAGGCCGCGCCGAGAAACGGGATGCCGAGCCCGGCGGAATAGGCCGCGAGCAGGGTCGCGCCCTTCAGCACCGTTTCCTCGGTCCCGGCCACCGCGAGAATGGCGGCGAGCACCGGGCCGATGCAGGGCGTCCAGCCGAAGGCGAAGGCGAGGCCCATGACATAGGCCCCCCAATGCCCGACGGGCTTCTCCACCGTCAGCCGCGCCTCGCGATAGAGAAACGCGAACCGGTACACGCCGAGAAAATGCAGTCCCATCGCGATGATCGACAGACCCGCCAATGTCGACAGCACGCCGAGATTTTGCCGGATGACCTGCCCGAAGACGGACGCCGTCGCCCCAAGCGTGATGAACACGGTGGCGAAGCCGAGCACGAACAGGCAGGCCGCGATCATCACGTCCCGCCGCGCCTTGCGCTCGCTCTCGACGGCGAGATCCTCGGCGGTCGTGCCCGCAAGCCATGTCAGATACGGCGGCACGAGGGGAAGCACGCAGGGGCTCAGGAAACTGAGCAGGCCGGCGAGTACGGCGGCGGGGAGCGTCACGTCGGTCATGCCCCCTTCTAGCCGCACCCCTCGCTCGGGCCAAGCGACGGAGGGTCGCGGAGAAAAGACGACGACGCACATCGGACGATCCGCTGCACTTGCCGCCGCGCCGTCGTCCGGCGCACCATCCGCCCATGAATCGCAATTCCATCACCGACGTGCCGGGCGTTCTCGTCGGCAACGCGCATGACGAGCGGCTCGCATCGGGCGTCAGCGTCGTGCTGTTCGAGCACCCCGCCGCCGCATCCTTGGCCGTACTCGGCGGCGCGCCCGGCACGCGCGACACCGCTTTGCTCGATCCCGAAATGACGGTCGAGCGCATCGACGCCTTGGTGCTGTCGGGCGGCTCCGCCTTCGGGCTCGATGCCGCGGGCGGCGTGATGGCGGGTTTGGCGGCACGCGGCCGCGGCTTTCCGGTCGGGTCCGTGCGCGTCCCCATAGTCCCGCAGGTGATCCTGTTCGATCTGCTGAACGGCGGCGACAAGGATTGGGGCAGACCCGACGGGCGAACCGCGCCGCCTTACTTCGATCTCGGCCGTGCCGCGCTCGATGAAGCCGCCCCCGATTTCGCGACGGGAACGGCCGGCGCCGGCTACGGCGCGACCACGGCGAACCTCAAGGGCGGTCTCGGCACGGCCTCCGCCCGCACGTCCGGCGGCTTCACCGTCGGCGCGCTCGTCGCCGTCAACGCCGTCGGCACCGTCACGGTCGGAGACGGCCCGCATTTCTGGGCCGCGCCCTACGAGCGTAACGGCGAATTCGGCGGTCTCGGCCAACCGGCCCATGTGCCGGCGGCCGATCTCGAACTGCGCCTCAAGGGCGGCCCCGGCCGCAACACCACCATCGCAGTGATCGCCACGGATGCGCCCCTCACCAAGGCCCAATGCCGCCGCGTCGCCCTCGCCGCGCATGACGGCTTGGCCCGCGCGATCAGGCCCGCCCACACGCCGATGGACGGCGACATCGTCTTCGCGGCTTCCACCGGCGTTTCGAACGAGACCGTGGACGCGTTCGCGCTGACGGAGGTCGCAAGCGCCGCCGCCGACGTGCTAGCCCGCGCGATCGCCCGCGGCGTCCATGACGCGACGGCCCTGCCCTTCGCGGGCGCGTTGCCGGATTGGAAAAGCCGCCGGGGCTGACCGGATTTAAAAGCGATCCACCCGATAAGGCGTCGGATCGCAGAACGTGTCTTCGCCCGCGATCATCTCGGCCACCAACCGGCCCGTCACCGCGCCCAGCGTCAGGCCGTGATGGGCATGGCCGAAGGCGAACCAGAGGCCCTTGTGGCGCGGCGCGGGGCCGATCACGGGCACCATGTCCGGCGTGCACGGTCGCGCGCCCATCCACGGCTCCTTTTCGATGCGTTCGCCGAGCGGGAAAAACGCCCGCGCCTCGGGCTCGAGCCGCGTCAGCTGAACCGGCGTGGGCGGGGAATCGCGCAGCGCGAATTCCGCGCCCGTCGTCAGCCGGATGCCCTTCAGCATCGGCGCGAGCACGTATTTGGAATGCGCGTCGAACACCGTGTGGTTCAGCACGGCATTGCCCGCGGGCTTGTAATGGGCGTGGTAGCCGCGCTTGACGCCCATCGGCAGCTTGTAGCCGAGCGTCGCGGCAAAATCCGCGCCCCACGGTCCGAGCGTCACCACGACCTTCTCGGCCTTCACGACCCCGGCCTCGGTCGTCACGGACCAACTCGCGCCGTCGCGGACCAGCGTATTCGCGTCCCCGTGCACGAACCGTCCGCCGCGCATCTCGAACAGACGGCGATAGGCGGTCGACAATTCCTGCGGGTCGTTGAGGGCGACGGGATCCTTGAAATGGATCGCCCCGGCGAGGCCGGGCGCGAGATGCGGCTCCAGCGCCTCCAACGCGCGCGGGTCGAGGATCTCCACCGTCAGCCCGTAGGGGGCGAGCTTCTTTGCGTCCGAAACCGCGTCTGCAAAGGCGCGCGGGTCGCGATGCGCCTTGATCCATCCGGTCCGCCGCACGAGATGCCCCGCCCCGGCCGCCGCGATCAACGGTTCATGTTCGGACAGGGATTTCTCGATCAGCGGCAGCGCCGCCCGCATCGCCCGCTCATGTCCGCTCTTCGAGCTTGCGGCCCAGTAGCGGGCGAGCCACGGCGCGGCCTTGGGCAGCGCATTCCAGTGATACACCGCGTCGCGCTCGCGGTTGAATCCGTAGCGGATCAGGTCGGTCAACTTGCGCGGAAATGCATAGGGATAAAGCGAGGCGCGCTCGATGATGCCGGCATTGCCGAAGCTCGTGCCCGCCCCCGGCTCGCCCCGGTCCACGAGCACCACGGCCCGCCCCTTGGCCTGAATTTGCAGAGCCGTGCCGAGGCCGACGATACCCGCTCCGAGTACGATGACGTCCGAATCCACTGTCGGTCCCCGCGCGTTGCAACATCGACCGGCGAAGATTACGGTCCGCCTGCGCAGCGGTCAGCAGAATTCGCGTCGCAGCTGTTGATAAACCGGGAAACGGGCGCTTTCGATGCAATTTTCCGCACAGCTCGTGCGTGCACTCGCGTTTTTGGGGCGCAACGGCGCCAACGGCTTCGCGATCTCGATCTTCGTCGGTCTGGCGCTCCCACAACTCGCCGAAGCGTTCCGCCCGCTCCTGCCCGTCACCATCTTCCTGTTCGTGATGCTCACCTTCGCGCGCGCCGACTTCTCGGGCCTGCGCCGCGCCTTCGACCGCCCGCGCAGCATGGCCGCCGCCTTCGTCTGGCTCGTCGCCGCCCCGCCTTTGCTGATGTGGTTCCTGATCACCGCAGTGGGTCGCGACTCTCTCGAGCACGGTCTTCTTCTGGGCTTGTCGTTGATCGGCGCCGCCCCGCCGCTGATGGGTTTTCCGGCCTATGCCGCCCTGCTCGGGCTCGACAACAGCCTCGGCCTGATGGTGCTCGTGCTCGTGATGGCGCTGTCGCCCTTCGTCTCGCCGCAGATCGCGTCGCTGCTCGCAGGGGCGGCCGTTCCCATCGATCCTTTCGTGCTGGGCCTCCGTCTCGCATGGCTTTTGGGCGGGTCGATGGCCTGCGCGCTGATCCTGCGGCGCATCGCCGGGCCGCCGCGTCTCGCGGCGCTCCGGCACGAACTCGACGGCGTCAACGTGATCATCTACTTCGTCTTCGCCATCGCGGCGATGGACGGCGTCATCGATGCGGCGCTCGCCACGCCCGGCAAGACGGCGCTCTATCTCGCGGTCGGTACCGCCGTTTCGGTCGGAGGCGTCTTCATCGCCTTCAACGCGTTGCGTCTCCTCGGCAAGGCGGAAGCCTTCGTGCTCTCGCTCGGCTCGGGCATGCGCAATACCGGGCTTCTGGTCGCGGCGATGGGCGCGGCCTGCCCGCCCGACGCCTACCTGTTCTTCTCGCTGCTCCAATTCCCGATCTACTGCGCGCCCATGGCCGTCGCGCCCCTCGCACGCATGATCCGCGACCGCTGACGATCCTTCTTCGGGGGACGACGCGGGCGGAACCGTTGCAAGGCGCCGTACGGGGTGCTACCCGCGCTTCATGACCCGTCCCGTGCTGATCGCCCCCTCCGTTCTCGCCGCCGATTTCGCCAAGCTGGGCGAGGAGGTCGCGGCCGTCGACCGCGCCGGCGCCGACTGGATCCATCTCGACGTCATGGACGGCCACTTCGTGCCGAACATCAGCTACGGCCCCGAAGTAATCCGGGCGATGCGCCGGCACACGAAGAAGTTCTTCGACGTGCATCTGATGATCGCTCCCGTCGACCCCTATCTCGCCGCCTTCGCGGATGCGGGCGCGGATCTGATTTCGGTACATGCCGAAGCCGGGCCGCATCTGCACCGCTCGCTTCAGGCGATCCGCGCCTTGGGCAAGCAGGCCGGCGTCGTGCTCAATCCCGGCACTCATGAATCGGTCATCGAGCATGTTCTCGACCGCGTCGATCTCGTGCTGCTGATGACGGTGAACCCCGGCTTCGGCGGTCAGGCCTTCATCCCCGAAGTCGTCGAAAAGGTCCGCCGGGTGAAGGCGATGATCGGCGCGCGCCCGATCCTGATCGAGATCGACGGCGGCATCACGCCCGAAACCGCCCCCCTCGTCGCAGCAGCGGGCGCCGACGTGCTGGTGGCCGGTTCGGCCGTGTTCAAGGCCGGAACCGAAGAAGGCTACGGCCGCAACATCGCGGCGATCCGCGCGGCGGCCGAAGCGGCACGCGGCTGACGCGCACCGTCTCGCTGCGCGGGGACGCGGGGAGGCGACGCCCCGCATTGCCCTATCCTCGCATTGCCCCTGCTCCGGCCGCGTGTTACGCGCGCCTCGTCACCCGAGAGGACTTCGCATGATCACGCGCTACAGCCGTCCCGAAATGGTCGCGATCTGGTCTCCCGAGACCAAATTCCGCATCTGGTTCGAGATCGAGGCGCATGCCTGCGACGCGCTGGCGGAGCTCGGCGTGATCCCGAAGGACGCCGCGAAGACCATTTGGGAAAAAGGCGGCGCGGCGCAATTCGACGTCGAACGCATCGACGCCATCGAGCGCGAGGTGAAGCACGACGTCATCGCCTTCCTCACGCATCTCGCGGAATTCGTCGGCCCCGACTCTCGCTTCATCCATCAGGGCATGACGTCGTCGGACGTGCTCGACACCTGCCTCAACGTGCAGCTCGTGCGCGCCACCGACCTTCTCCT
Source organism: Hyphomicrobiales bacterium (assembly GCA_027489535.1). Taxonomy (GTDB): domain Bacteria; phylum Pseudomonadota; class Alphaproteobacteria; order Rhizobiales; family Beijerinckiaceae; genus JAIXZO01. The sequence goes on along the minus strand of JAIXZO010000013.1, from coordinate 4,118 downwards.
GAAGGACATGGACGCGCTGCTGGCCGCCCTCAAGCGCCGCGCCTTCGAATACAAGATGACGCCCACCATCGGCCGCTCGCACGGCATCCATGCCGAGCCGATCACCTTCGGCCTGAAGCTGGCGCTGGCCTATGCCGAATTCGACCGCTGCCGCGCCCGTCTCGTCGCGGCCCGCGAGGAAATCGCCACCTGCGCCATTTCCGGCGCGGTCGGCAGCTTCGCCAACATCGATCCGCGCGTCGAAGAGCATGTCGCGAAGGCGATGGGCCTGAAGCCCGAGCCCGTGTCCACGCAGGTCATCCCGCGCGACCGGCACGCGATGTATTTCGCCACGCTCGGCGTGGTCGCGTCCTCCATCGAGCGTCTGGCGGTCGAAATCCGCCACATGCAGCGAACCGAAGTGCTCGAGGCGGAGGAGTTTTTCTCGGAGGGCCAGAAGGGCTCGTCCGCGATGCCGCACAAGCGCAACCCGGTGCTGACCGAAAACCTCACCGGCCTCGCCCGCATGGTGCGCGCCTATGCCCTCCCCGCGATGGAGAACGTGGCGCTTTGGCACGAGCGCGACATCTCCCATTCCTCGGTCGAGCGCATGATCGCGCCCGACGCGACGGTGACGCTCGACTTCGCCTTGGCGCGTCTCACCAACGTGGTCGACAAGCTGCTCGTCTATCCCGAAAACATGCAGAAGAATCTCGACCGCCTCGGCGGTCTCGTGCATTCGCAGCGCGTTCTCCTCGCCCTCACGCAAAAGGGCGTCAGCCGCGAGGACGCCTATCGTCTCGTGCAGCGCAACGCGATGCCGGTCTGGCGCGGCGAAGGGGATTTCTTGACGCTGCTGAAGGCCGATCCGGAGGTCTCGAAGGCGCTCACCGACGCCGAAATCGAGGAGAAATTCGACCTCGGCTATCACCTGAAGCACGTCGATACGATCTTCGCCCGGGTCTTCTCATGACCGTTTCAGGCTGAATTCCTCATTTTGGGCTGTACCGCAACGGAAACCGCCCTAAATGAACTCCGAATTCGGCAAAATATACTTCCCCAACGACACAGCTCCGGTTAGGGAAGTTCGATGAAGTCTACTGTAAATCCGGACGCGTTGGGCGAGTGCTGGTCACGGTTGCGTGATCAGCGGCCGCGCGTTCACTGCATCACCAACACGGTGGTGCAGGGATTTACGGCCAACGTTCTTCTCGCCGCAGGCGCGGTGCCGTCGATGACCACGGATCCGGAAGAGATCCGCAGCTTCGTCGAGCGTTCCGATGCCCTGCTGGTCAATCTCGGCACGCTCGATGCCGACAGGCGCACCGCCATCGCCGTCGCGGTGGAATCCGTTGCGTCACGCGGCCGCCGCTTCGTTCTCGATCCCGTCTTCATCGACGTCGCCGCGCCGCGTCTCGCATTCGCGAAGACGCTGCTCGCCGGCCGCCCGGGAATCGTGCGCGGCAACGCGGCGGAGCTTGCCGCCTTGGTCGGTGCGCAGCCCACGCCCGCTTCCGCGGCAGCGAACTCCACCGTGCTTGCCCTCTCCGCGCCGGTCGATTGCGTGCTCGCGCCCGATCACGAAATCTTCATCGCCAACGGCCACCCTTATGCCGCGCTCGTCACGGGGGCAGGCTGCGCCCTGTCCGCGCTGATGGCGGCGCTTCTCGCGGTCGAACCCGACGCCGCCCTTGCGGCTGCGACCGGTTTCGCCGCCTTCGGAATCGCGCAGGAACGGGCCGCGGAAGTCTCGCGCGGTCCCGGCACCTTCGCGACCCATTTGCTCGATGCGCTCCACGCCGTATCCCCGGCGGACCTGACCGGCAAGGCCAAGCTCTCGTGAATACCGTCGACATCCGCCTCTACGTCATTCTGGACCCCGCGGTCGCAGGCCATCGTCTGCTGCCCGCCATCGCCGCCGAGGCGGCGCGCGGCGGCGCGACCTTGTTCCAGTATCGCGACAAGAATTCGAGCTTCGAGACGAAGGTCGAGACGCTGCGGGCCATCCGCACCGCCTTGGCGGGGCAGAACACGCCGCTTCTGGTCAATGACGACGTGGAGGCCGCGCTCGCGGCGGGCGCGCAGGGCGTGCATCTCGGCCAAGACGACATGTCCCCGGCCGAGGCCCGCGCCAAGCTCGGCGAGCGCGCCATCATCGGCCGCACGGTCAAGAACGCCGCGCATGCGATGAAGCTGGCCGATGAACCGGTCGATTACGCCTTCTGCGGCGGCGTCTTCGCCACCACGCACAAGATCAATCCCGACGCCCCCATCGGCCTCTCCGGTCTGGCGGATCTTTGCCGCAAAATCCGCGGCATCGAACCCATGATGCCGGTCGGCGCGATCGCGGGCATCAATGTCGGCAACGTGCAAAGCGTCATCGCGGCCGGCGCGGACGGCGTCGCCGTCATCGGGGCCGTCACCGGTTCGGGCACCCCGCAAGAGTCCGCACGTGCCCTGCGCAGCCTCGTGGACGGCGCCTTGGCGCTGCGCAACGGCCGCGCGAGCTAATCCTCGGCCGGGACGCGCGAAATGCGCTCCCACGGCCTGACGATTGCCTGCGTCGCCCGGTAGGAATCGACGATCCGCCGCGCGGACGGCCCGCCCGCACCGATCTCGTCGATGATCTCGCCCGCCGCCTTGCGCGCCCGTATCACCACGTCCTTCGGCACGCCGGCGAAGCGCACGCCGTTCTGCACCAGCTGCCGCAGCGCATTGCCGTGCGCGATCTCGCTTTCGGCCAGCGCGGCCGCGTGCTCGGCCGCGCATGCATGCTCGACGATGCGTCTGAGGTCCGCCGGCAGCGCCTCCCAAGCCTTCGCCCCCACCAGCGCTTCGGACGCCCCGTTCGGCTTGTTGAAGCCGGGCACCATGCAGACGGGCGCGATGCGCCAGAGTCCCGCGTCGACGTCGTTCATCGGCCCGAGCAGTTCCACCGCGTCGATCGTGCCGCGTTCGAGGCTGGGATAGACGTCGCCGGGCGGGATCGCCTGCGGGACCGCCCCGAGCCGCCGATAAAGTTCGCCGCCGAGACCGGACACGCGGATGCGCAATCCCTTCAGATCGTCAATGCTTTCCAGCGGCTTCCTGAACCATCCTGCGAGCGATGGTCCGGTATTGCCGCCGAGAAACGGCTTCACGCCGAAGGTCGCATAAAGCTCTTCCCACAACGCCCGCCCGCCGCCGGCCTCGAGCCACGCCAGATGACCGACCGGATCCAGGCCGAACGGCACCGTCGTGTAGAAGGCCGCCGCAGGCACCTTGCCGACGATGAAGAACGACGCCGTATGTCCCATCTCCACCGTGCCGTTCGACACCGCGTCGAACACCGCGAAGGCGGGCACGATCTCGCCGGCGGAAAACACGTCCACCGCCAGCCGGCCGTCGCTCATCGCCGTGATGCGCTCCGCGAGCCGCTTGGCCGACGTGCCGGGGCCGACGAGATTGCGCGGCCATGACGTGGCCATGCGCCAACGGCTCGCCGTTTGGGCGTGGGCGACGGCGGGGGCCGCAAGCGCGGCGATCCCGCCGCCGATCAAGGATCGACGGGACGGCATCGAGGATCTCCGAATCGGGACGAAGCTGCGAAGGGGCGTTCCCCCTCCCCGGAGGGAGAGGGACGAAGCGCCTTACTCGGCCGCGTCGAGCGCGCGGTTGGAGTCGCCCGCATCGACCTTGCGATAGATCTCGCCGCCGGTCTCGCGGAAGGTCTTGGCCATGGTCTCCATGCCCTGCGCCTGCTCGCGAATGTCCTGCGAGATCTTCATCGAGCAGAATTTCGGCCCGCACATCGAGCAGAAATGCGCGACCTTGTGAGCGTCCTTGGGCAGCGTCTCGTCGTGATAGGCGCGCGCCGTATCGGGATCGAGTCCCAGATTGAACTGGTCCTCCCAGCGGAAATCGAAGCGGGCCCGCGACAGCGCGTCGTCGCGGAGCCTGGCCGCCGGATGGCCCTTGGCGAGATCGGCGGCGTGGGCTGCGATCTTGTAGGTGATGACGCCGGTCTTGACGTCGTCGCGGCCGGGCAGGCCGAGATGCTCCTTGGGGGTGACGTAGCAGAGCATGGCGCAGCCAAACCAGCCGATCATCGCCGCCCCGATGCCGGAGGTGATGTGGTCATAGCCCGGCGCAATGTCGGT
>JAIXZO010000007.1 GCA_027489535.1 Hyphomicrobiales bacterium | reverse complement strand
CCGCCGCTGGTGAGGTTGATGACGACGTTGGAGCGCTGCTTGATGACCTTGACGAAGGGGGCGAAGCCCTCGGGCGTCTGGTCGGGGCGGCCGTTTTCCGGGTTGCGGGCGTGCAGATGCACGATGGCGGCGCCGGCTTCGGCCGCGCCGATGGCGGCGTCGGCGATCTCCTCCGCCGAGATCGGCAGATGGGGCGACATCGACGGCGTGTGGATCGCGCCCGTGACGGCGCAGGTGATGATGACTTTACGCTTTGCCAATTGTTTTCTCCCTTTTCAGGCTCTTGGATCAGCCTTGTTGAGCCTATGCTCAATACATAGTGAGCGGCTTGTCAATAGCGCTCGCGTATGTCAAATCGCTGTGACGCATGGGCAAGAAGGAGCGAGCGTTGAACATCCCTGCACGACGTCGCGCCCCGGCCGCGGAAACCGAAGCGTCGCCGCACGAAGGCGCTGCCGACGTCGTCAAGAAGCGCAGCAGGCTTGACCCGCAGGCACGCGAAAAACTGATCCTCGACGGGGCGACGGTCTTCTTCGCAAAGCACGGATTTGAATCGCAGACGAAGGACTTGGCGGCCCATCTCGGCGTGTCGCAGGGCCTGATTTTCCGTTACTTCGGCACGAAGCAAAATCTTGTGGAACGCGTTTACCAGAACGTATTTCTGCAACGCTGGTCATCGTCTTGGGTGAGTGCGCTGCGCGATCGCAGCCGTCCGCTGCAGGAGCGGCTCGAGACTTTCTATCTCGCCTATTTCAGAGCCGTGGACGACAACGAGTGGATCCGCGTGTCGCTCTACGCCAGCCTGTCGGGCAGCGACATCATAGCGCGGTATGTTCGCGATCATGTCGACAACATATTGCAGACGATCGCGCAGGAAGTGCGCTTTTATACCGGCCACAACAATGAATCGCCCATCGACCCGGTCGAGTATGAAATCGTCTGGCATCTGCATTCGACGTTCATCTATGCCCTCATCAGGAAATACATCCATCACGTGCCCATCCACGGCGACGCTCAGGCGATGGTCGGTGCGGTGGTCGGCAACTTCTTGAACGGCATCGAGAAGTCCGCGCATTGATGGAACCGGCCGCTTCCGCGGCGGGCCCCCGAACAGCCTTGGAGACCGACCCATGACGGACATCCGCGCCGACGAACTTCGCCCGAACTCGCTCGAGGCGCGCGACAAGGCGTCCGTCGTCCACGGATTGACCAATCTGCGGCGGCATCTCGACGTCGGCCCGAAGATCATCGACAGCGGCAAGGGCGTCTGGGTCCGCGACCTCGAAGGCAACGAATTCATCGAGGGCATGTCGGGGCTTTGGTGCATCTCGCTGGGCTACGGCGAACGACGTCTCATCGAGGCGTGCCGCAAGCAGATGGAAAAGCTGGCCTATTACCATCTCACCAACGGCCGCTCGCATCAGCCGGTCATCGAATTGGCCGAGAAACTGATCGAGATCGCGCCCGTGCCGATCTCCCATGTCTGGTTCGCCAATTCAGGATCGGAGGCCGCCGACTGTGCGGCGCGTCTTTGCTGGTATTACTGGAACGCGGCGGGCAAGCCCGAGCGCCGCAAGTTCATCGCGCATCGCAAGGCCTATCACGGCAATACCATCGCCTCGGCGAGCCTTTCGGGCGTCGATTACGCTCATGACCAATTCAATCTGCCGCTGGACGGCTTCCTCCATGTGGGATGCCCCGACTTCTTCTCCGGCGCGGAAACGGGCGAGAGCGAGGCGGCCTTCACGGCGAGGCTTCTGCACGACGTCGAAGCCTTGATCCTGCGGGAAGGGCCGGAAACGATCGCGGCCTTCTTCACCGAACCGATCATGTCCGCGGGCGGGGTGATCGTGCCCCCGGAAGGGTATTTCGCGGGACTGCAGGCGCTGCTGCGCAAATACGACATCCTTCTCGTCGTCGACGAGGTCGTCACCGCCTTCGGGCGCACGGGCGAGATGTTCGGCACGACGACGATGGGGCTCGAGCCCGACCTGATCGTGTGCGCAAAGGGCCTGTCCAGCGCTTATTTCCCGATCTCCGCGGTGATGATCAACGATAGGGTCTTCGACGCGATGCTGGCGCAGAGCGACAAGCTCGCGCTGTTCGGGCTCACGATGACCTATTCCGGCCATCCCGTCGGCTCCGCGGTGGCGCGTGAAGCGATCCGCATTTACGAGGACGACGGCATCGTCGAGCGTGTCCGGCGGTTGGAAGCGCCGTTTCTGGACGGGTTGCGTCGGCGCCTGGGCGGCATCGACATCGTCGGCGAGATCCGCGGGCGGGGCTTGCTGGCCGGAGTGCAGCTCGTGGAGAGCCGCGAGCCTCGGCGCTTCTTCGCGCCCGAGCGGCGCATCGGCCCGGCCTGCGCGGCCGAGGCGGAACGCAACGGGTTGTTCGTCCGCGCCATCGGCGACACGATCGCCCTCTGTCCGCCTCTCGTCATCGACGAAGCCGAGATCGGCATGCTGATCGAACGTTTGGCGATCTCGATCGAAAGTGTGGCCGGCACTCTCTGACCCGCGTCGCGGTCAGGACGCGTCGCGGTCCTCGCCGGCGGGCCGGACGAAGGGGATGACGACGGCCGTCCGGTCGACGGCGACGCGTGCGAACCGCGCAGCGGCGGCGGCCCGTGCCTCGGTCTCGCGCGCGGCGATCTCTTCCGCCGTCGGAACCCGGGACAAGTCGCCGCAAACGTCTTCGAGGTCGCCCAATGCGTCCGTGGCGGCGGTGTCGTCGGCAGACATCGGAGTTCTCCTTCAGGGATTCTTGATCGGCGGCGCGATCAGTCGGTTCGGCGCAGACGCCAGGCGACGACGCCGACCGTGACGGCTTCGCCCGTCGTCACGTTGGTCCAGCCTTGCCGCGTCCAAGCGCAGGCGAACGGCAGCGTGTAGGTGCCGACATGATCTTCGCAAAGGACGTCGCACGGACTGTCGAGCGGGGGATCGCCTTCGCCGGGATAAGCCTCCAACCGCAGGCGGCGCGCATTGATTCTGCCTTCGTGAGGACCGCCCGCGTGAGGCGGCTTCGGAGGCGGATCGCCGGCGCTCACGAGGAGGTTTCGCGCGCCAGACGCTCCATCACCGCAATTGCGTCGGTTGCGACCACGCGCTCCATGATGCCGCCGTCGACCTCTTCGCGCGTCCACATCCAGGAGCGGGCGGGGTCGTCGCGCATGGCCCAACCCGGGAACAGGCGATCTTCGACCATGCGGTTGGACAGGAGGCGCACTTCCAGGTGCCGATCATCCTGCGCGATCCGCGCATAGGTTGCGTCGACGGCGTTCTTCGGACCCTCCAGCAGCTGCAGATAGAGGTCCTGCCGACAGATCAACGCGCCGGTGATGTCGTCGCGCTCGTTGCAGCGTCTCGCCGTCATCAGGATCGCCGCAAGGACGTTCTCGCTGAAGCCGAACGGGCGCGACGCATAGATCAATTGCGCGAGGGCCATGCAATGCTCCTTCAAACTCGTGCTCGACACTAGGCGGGGCTTTTCGCGAAGTCGAGTTCCGCAAGACGAGGATGCTCGGGCTCGGCGCTTTCCCATCGACGCGCGCCGGCGATAAGGTGGCGGGCCGCGTCACCGTTGCGACCGGCCGGGAGCCGTCATGTTCATACCCACCGACCACGTCGCCGCGGATCGCTACATTTCCGAAGGATACGAGACCGTTCGCGGCATGTCCTCGCGTTTTGCCGCATCGGTCTGCGCCTATCTGCTGCGGCGGCAGACGGCTTTGGGGATCACCGGCCATTTCGCCGAGATCGGAACGTTCGAGGGCCGTTTCTTCATCGCGATGGCGCTGGCGCTCGAGCCGGGCGAGCGGGCGTTGGGAATCGATCTGTTCGATTGGCCCAATGACGGGGTGATGGACCTCTTCCTCTCGCATTGCATGCGGCACGGGGTGGAGGCCGGACGCCATGTCGCGCTCAAGCGCGACAGCCGGACGATGATGCCCGACGAACTTCGCGCCGCGCTCGGCCCGGGCGACGTCCGGTTCTTCCACATCGACGGGGAGCATGCGGACGAAAGTCTGGCCAAGGACTTGGCGCTGGCGCTGCCCTTGATGCATCCGCAGGGAATCATCGCGCTCGACGACATGCTGCATCCGGCCTATCCGCGGCTGGTGGAGACGGTGCATCGCTGGCTCGCGGCCCATCCCGAATTCTGCGTCATGTGCATCGTGGATCGGGAGGACATCGTGGCGGCCGCCAAGTATCTCCTGTGCCGGCGCGACGCGGTCGCCCTTTATGAAGACGACCTCATGTCGCGGTTCGAGAAGAACCTGTTCGTGCTCGGCGGCGACTTTCTGGACCACGTCTCGGTCGTACTGACGCCGCATCCCCGGTTGGCCGAGGTCGACTGAGCGACCCGCAGCCGGTCCGGCCTGCTTCATTGGGTGTGGTCGCCGCCCCGGCGCTGTGGCAGAAGGCCCGTGCCGTCGCCGAAGCGCGGCATGGATCACGATGAAAGCCGCGTCGCATGGCGTTCGACCCCCGTTCGGGTCCTCTTTTGATGGGGATCGTCAACATCACGCCGGACTCGTTTTCGGACGGCGGCGTGTTTTTCGACGCCGACAAAGCCGCCGCGCATGCCGCGACGCTGTGTGCGGAAGGCGCGGACATCATCGACATCGGCGGTGAATCGACTCGTCCCGGCGCGGTGCCGGTCGACGAGGCCGCGGAGAAGGCGAGGGTGCTTCCCGTTCTCCGCGCCCTTGCGGGCAAGGTGTCCGTTCCGATCTCGATCGACACGATGAAGGCCCGTGTCGCCGAATCGGCCATCGAGGCGGGCGCCGCCATCGTCAACGACGTGTGGGGCTTCCGCTTCGACCCCGCGCTCGCGGGCGTCTGTGCCGCGGCGGGTGTTCACTGCGTGCTGATGCACAACCGCGAAACCGAGGATCCGACCATCGACATCTTCGAGGACGTGCGTGCTTTCCTCGCGGGATCGGTCGAAATCGCCCTCAAGGCGGGCGTGGCGGAGGACCGCATCATCATCGATCCGGGAATCGGATTTGCGAAGTCGCAGCGGCAGAGCCTGTCTCTGGTGGCGAGACTGGCGGAACTGAAGGCCGCGTTCGGGCTTCCCGTGCTGCTCGGCGTATCGCGCAAACGCATGATCGGTTTGGCTACGGGACAGACGGTCGCGGCCGAACGCGTGACGGGGTCCGTCGCGGCGGCCGTTTACGGCGTCCTCAATGGAGCCGACATCATCCGCGTTCATGACGTGACGCCGCATCGCCAAGCCTTGTCGGTCATTGCCGCCATTCGCGGTTCAGGGGAGGGGCGGCCGTGAAGGGACGCGTCATCGTCGAAAATTTCGTTGTCCACGCCCATCACGGCTGGTTCGAGCATGAGCGGGAATCGGGCCGGAAATTCGCCGTCGACATCGCCCTGACCATCGATCTCGGCAGAGCCGCCGCGACCGACGACCTCGTGCGCACCGTGGATTACGGGGCCGTCGTATCGGTCGTCGAAGAGCTGTTCGTGAACCGCCGGTTCAAGCTGCTCGAGGCGGCCGCCGTGACGCTCGTGCGCGCGCTGTTCGATCGCCATTCGGTCGTGGAGGCCGTGTCCCTTTCCATCCGAAAGCTCCAACCGCCGCTGCCGCAGCAGATCGATGCGGTCGGGATCGAGATGGACGTCACGCGGGCCGAGTTCGAGGCCGGCTGAGATGGCCCGCATGGAGACATTCGCGCTCTCGCTCGGCGGCAATGTCGGGGACGTCCCTGCTTCGTTCGCGGCGGCGTTGCGCGCGCTGGCCGCGACGCCGGACCTGCGGATAACCGCCGTCTCCGACGTCTGGCGCACCCCGCCTTGGGGCAAGCTCGATCAGCCGGATTTCCGCAATATGGCTGTGGCAGGCGAGACGATGCTTTCGCCGCGCGCGCTGCTGCAATGCGTGATCGAGCTCGAGCGGCTGGGCGGTCGTCGTCGCGAAGAGCGATGGGGGCCGCGGACGCTGGATCTCGACATCCTGCTCTACGGCGAGCGGACCGTGGCCGAACCCGATCTCGAAATCCCGCATCCCCGCATGGCCGAGCGCGCGTTCGTGTTGGTCCCGCTCGCCGAATTGATTCCGGAAACGGCGATAGGGGGGGAGACGATCGCGCGTCTCGCGCAAGCCGCGGATCGGGCCGGAATGGTCCGCGACGACGAAGCCTCCCGCCGCGTCCGTGACGGTTTGTCGCTCTCGCAGCCCGGCTGAAGGCCGTCCCGAGACGATCCGACGGCGCGGCTCCGTCCGTTTGAAAAGTCGGTTCACCCGTTCCGGCAAAAAGCGCTCGGCAGAGACGCGGAGATCGTGTAAACGGCTGCCGTGGCGCTCGGGTGCGGGCGTTCGCGGGTATAGCTCAATGGTAGAGCAGCAGCCTTCCAAGCTGAATACGAGGGTTCGATTCCCTCTACCCGCTCCACTTTTCCCTTGTGCATCCCTCGGGTTTTCACAGCCCGCCCTTCACATGCGCAAGCGCCTCCGTTCGCCGATCTTGCGGAACGGACGAAAAGCCACTATCGAACCGCGACGTTGAACGGGAAGCCATCAGGCTTCACCTGCGCTTTCGGCATGAAATCGGAACGGACATGGCCAAGGAAAAATTCTCTCGTACGAAGCCGCACTGCAACATCGGCACGATCGGTCACGTCGACCACGGCAAGACGTCGTTGACGGCTGCGATCACGAAGGTTTTGGCGGAAGCGGGCGGCGCGACGTTTACGGCGTACGACCAGATCGACAAGGCTCCGGAAGAGAAGGCGCGCGGGAT
>JAIXZO010000011.1 GCA_027489535.1 Hyphomicrobiales bacterium | reverse complement strand
GGGCCGCGACATCAAGCTGTCGCGCCAGCGCGTCGAGGGCTACCGCAACTTCGCGACGAAGCTGTGGAACGCCGCGCGCTTTGCCGAGATGAACGGCTGCGCCCGCACGGATTTCGACCCCAAATCGGCGAAGTTGCCGCTCAACCGCTGGGCGCTGGGCGAGCTGGCCAAGGCGGTCGACGACGTCACCAAGGCGCTCGATGCCTATCGCTTCAACGATGCGGCGGCCGCGGCCTACCGCTTCGTCTGGAACGTGTTCTGCGATTGGTATCTCGAACTCGCCAAGCCCGTGCTGACCGGCGACGACGAGGCGGGCAAGGCCGAGACGCGCGCCTCGGTCGCCTTCGTACTCGACGGCATCGCCAAGCTGCTTCACCCCTTCATGCCCTACGTCACCGAAGAGCTGTGGGCCATCAAGGGCGCGGAAGGCCCGAAGCGCGAGACCATCCTCGCGCTGGCGGAATGGCCGAAATTCGAAGGCATGGTCGACGCACATGCGGAAGCCGAAATCGGCCGATTGGTCGATCTCGTGTCCGAAATTCGTTCGGCCCGCTCCGAGACGACGGTACCGGCGGGCGCGCAGATTCCGCTCGTTTTCGTGACTTCGAACGCAGAAACGATCGCTTGGGCAGAACGTTGGAGCGATACGCTCAAGCGTCTCGCGAGGTTGTCGGACATTTCCTTCGCCGACGTGCCGCCGCCGCAGTCGATCCAACTCGTCGTGCGCGGCGAAGTGGCGGCGCTGCCTTTGGCGGGCATCATCGACATCGCGGCCGAACATGCGCGTCTCGCGAAGGAAATCGAGAAGCTCGACGGCGAGATGAAGAAGATCGAGGCCAAGCTCGGCAATGCCGACTTCCTGGCGCGTGCGCCGGAAGAGGTGGTCGAAGAACAGCGCGAACGCCTGGAAGAAGCGACCTCGCGGCGCGAAAAGCTGGTGGAGGCCTACGGGCGGCTCGGCGGGCTCGGCTGAGGCTTCAGCGCGCCTCGCGGCGGATGGTGAAGCGGATCTCCGCCTCGTCGCGCGACTGACCGAGGAGTGTGTCGCCCACGGTGCTGACCAGATGCGGGATGTCGATCACCGCCATCGGGTCGGTGCAGATCACCTCGATCTCGTCGCCGGGGGCGAGCCCCTGCAGCGCCTTGCGCGTCTTGAGCGCGGGGAGTGGGCATTTCAGGCCCTTGAGGTCGAGCGAGGCGGGCATTTTCGGTCCTGAAGCCGTCGAATGAATGGAAATTCGTCGCCGGGGCGATGACTTCGCGGTCCGGCGCGCTACACATGAGCCCCATGACGGCCCTGTCAACCCGCACCCCCGTCGGCGTCGCTTCCGGCACGCTCGTCCCGCTTGCGGAGGCGCTCGACGCGCTCGCCGCTTCGGTGCGCGCTCGGCGCGTGGCGGTGTCCCCGGCCGAGGCGGTCGGCTGCGTCCTCGCCGCCGACGTCGGCGCTCCGGAGGACGTGCCGTCGCGCGCGGTGGCGGAACGGAGCGGTTTTGCCTGCGCCTCCATCGATCTCGTCGGCGCGGCCCATCACTCGCCCGCATTCTTGTCGGGCGCGCCGACCCGGGTGACGCCGGGAACGGAGCTGCCGCCGGGCTGCGACTGCGTCATACCGGCTGACGGCGTTTCGGATTTCGCTGGGATGGCCGCTGCGTCCATAGCCGCCGCTCCCGGCGAAGGCGTCCGTCGTGCGGCGGAGGACGCCCGCGGGGGGGAAGTTCTGGTTCAGGCGGGCACGCGCCTCTCCGCATCCGCCGCCGCGGCCCTTGCCGCCTGCGGCGTTGAAAGTCTCGCCGTGCTGCAGGTCACGCTCGTCGTAGACCCCGCATGCGAAAGGCTTCTCCCGCTGCTGCGCGCCCTGGCGCCGGCCGCGGGCTGGGCCGTGAAGTCGACCGAAGAGGACGAGGTGGCCTCGGGCGGCATGCGCATCGCGGCGACGCAAGGGGCGGGGTTGGGCGAGGACGAAGGACCCGGGATCGCGCTGACCGGGTGTTTCGAGATCGGCCTGTCGCCGCGCGGGCTCGTCGTGCCGGCCCGCGCGCCCGCGCTTCTGCCGCTCATCTACGGCCTCTTGCTGCCTCTTGCAGAACGCGTCGCCGGAGTGCCGTCCGAAACGGTGACGCTGCCGTCGGCGCGCCGGATCGTCTCCTCGGTGGGCGTCGCGGATCTCGTGTTGCTGGAGCGACGCGGGGACGTGTTTGAACCGCTTGCGACGGGGGCCGTTCCCCTGTCGGCGCTTGCGCGTGCCACCCATCGCGCGGTCCTGCCGCCCGAGAGCGAGGGACTGCCCGCAGGCGCACTCATCGAGGGTTTTCCGCTGTGACACGACCGCTCGCGCCGTCCCAGAGCCAGTTCCTCTCCGTCGTGTCCCGCGACGAGGCGGTGCGGCGTTTCGGCGAAGCCTATGACGCGCGGCCGCTCGGCTCGGAGACGGTCCTGCTCGCCGATCTGCTCGGCCGCGTGCTCGCCGACACCGTGAAGGCCCCGGTCGACGTGCCGCCCTTCGACCGCGCGATGGTCGACGGCTTTGCCGTGCGTGCCTCCGACTGCGCTACGGCGTCCGAGGCGGCTCCGACGATGCTGAGGCTCAACGGCGAGCATATCCATTGTGGCCACGCGCCGGGGCTTGTCGTCCTGCCGGGGACGGCAACCCCGATCGCGACCGGCGGGCCGCTGCCGCGCGGGGCCGATGCCGTGGTCATGATCGAGCATACCGAGCCCGGCGATGGCGGCTTGGTCCGGATCGCGCGTGCCGTCGCGCCCGGACAGTGCGTCGCCTTTGCGGGCTCGGACCTCGCGCTCGGCGAAACCATCCTCCGGGCGGGCACCGTCGTCACGGCACGCGAGATCGGCATTCTCGCCGCTTGCGGCATCGCGGAGGCCGCCGTGCATCGCCGCCCCCGCGTCGGCGTCATCTCGACGGGCGACGAATTGGTCGAACCCGGCCGCCCGCTGCGTCCCGCCGCGATCTATGACACCAACGCCTCCATCGTCGCGGCATCGGTTGCGGAAAACGGCGGTCTGCCGGTCCGCTTCGGCGTGATCGCCGACGACGCCGAGGCGCTGCGCGCGGCCATGCTGCGTGCCCATGCCGAATGCGACATGGTGGTGCTGTCCGGCGGCACCTCGAAGGGCGAGGGCGACCTCACGCACCGCATCGTGGGCGAATTGGGCGCGCCGGGCCTCGTCGTTCACGGCGTCGCTTTGAAACCCGGCAAGCCGCTCGGGCTCGCCGTGTGTGCGGGCAAGCCCGTGGTGCTCCTGCCGGGGTTCCCGACCTCGGCGATGTTCACCTTCCACGACATCGTGGCGCCCGTGCTGCGCCGCATGGCGGGGCTGCCGCCGCGCGCGGAGGCGAGCGTCGAGGCGGTCGTTCCGTATCGCGTCGCTTCGGATGTCGGGCGCACGGAATATGTCTCGGTCGCTCTCGTCGACGGCGCGCAGGGGCTCGCGGCGCATCCGGTCGGGAAGGGCTCGGGGGCCATCTCGTCCTTCGCGCAGGCGGACGGCTTCCTCACCGTCGACGCCTTGGCCGAAGCGGTGCCCGCGGGCGCGCATGTCGAAGTCCGGTTGCTCGGCCCGCAGGTACGCGTGCCGGATCTCGTGGTCGTCGGCAGCCACTGCACGGGGCTCGACGCGGTCGTCGATGCGGTGGTCGCGCGCGGTTTTACGGTACGGATCGTGGCGGCCGGGAGCCTCGGCGGGCTTCAAGCGGCCAAACGCGGCGAATGCGACCTCGCGCCGATGCATCTGCTGCACCCCGAGAGCGGCATCTACAACGCCCCGTGGTTGGACGAAGGGCTCGAACTCGTGCCCGGGTGGCGACGGCTGCAGGGCATCGTCTTCCGCCGGGACGACGGCCGCTTCGCGGGACGAACCGCGGATCAGGCCGTGGCGGCTGCGCTTGCCGACGCCGACTGCCTTATGGTGAACCGCAATCAAGGCGCGGGCACGCGCATGTTGATCGATACGTTGCTCGGCGGCGCGCGACCCGGCGGTTATTGGAATCAGCCGCGCTCGCACAATGCGGTGGCGGCGTCCGTGGCGCAGAACCGGGCGGATTGGGGCGTCGCCATTGCGCCCGTGGCCGAAGCCTATGGTCTCGGCTTCATCCCGCTCGGTCCCGAACATTACGATTTCGCCCTTGTGTCCGCGCGCAAGTCACGGCCGGCGGCCGCGGCGTTTCTCGAAGCCTTGCGCGATCCGGCCGTCCGGGACGCTGTGGCGGACCTCGGCTTCACCCCTGCGGAGGCGTAATGCGCCGTCTTCTCGCAATCCTCTTGTCGTTCAGTTTCGCCGTTCCCGTTTCCGCGGAAATGCGGGGGCATGGCGGGCCGGTGCGGGCGCTGGCGGTGTCGCCCGACGGCCGCACGGCAATCTCGGGCAGCTTCGATACGTCCGCCATTCTCTGGTCCCTGGACAGGGGCACGGCCGAGCGCGTGCTGCGGTTCCATGACGGGGCGGTAAACGCCGTCGCTGCGCTTCCCGGCGGCCGCTACGCCACGGCGGGGGAGGAGGGACGCATCGCGCTCTGGAATGCAGGACGCGAGACGCCGGAGGCGGTCTTCGACGCGCATGGCGGCCCCGTCATGGGGCTCGCGGCGTCCCCCGACGGCAAGATGCTGGCGAGTGCCTCATGGGACGGCACGGCCAAGTTGACGCCTCTCGCCGGCGGCGATGCGCGGGTTCTGTCCGGGCATCGGGGCAATGTGAACGCGGTCGCCTTCCTCCCGGACGGGACGGCGGTGACGGGCGGGTACGACGCGACGGTGCGGTTCTGGCCAGCCGCGGGCGCCGATGCGCGCACCGTCACGCTCGCTTCGCCCGTCAACGCGATCGCGATTGCGGGCGATCTCGTCGCCGCGGCGGGGGCGGACGGGACGGTGCGGCTCATTGCTCGGGACGCCGGCGTAGTCGGCGAGATCGAGACGCAACCGATGCCGGTGATCGCGCTCGCCGCTTCGCCCGACGGACGCCGCCTCGCCGCCGCGCAGATCCGCGGCTCGGTCAGCCTCGTCGACGTTGCGGCGCGCAAGGTGGCGCTCACGCTGGTCGGCCCCGGACTGCCCGTGTGGTCCGTCGCCTTTCTGCCGAACGGCCGCGAATTGCTGACGGGCGGCGGGGATCGAATCGTGCGGCGATGGGATGCGCTGACGGGCGAACATATCGGCCCGGTCGTGCCCGCACCGACGGCCGATCCCCTTGCGGAGTTCACCGGCAGTCGCGGCGCGGAGGTCTTTCGAGCCTGCGCGGCCTGCCACACCGTAACCGCCGACGGCGGCAATCGCGCGGGTCCGACGCTGCACGGCATTTTCGGCCGCAAGATCGCGACCGCACCCGGCTACGCCTATTCCGACGCCTTCCGCCGCATGGACATCGTCTGGACCCGTGAGACGATCGGAAAGCTGTTCGAACTCGGTCCCTCCGTCGTCACGCCGGGCACGAAGATGCCTGAGCAGGTCGTCGGCGACGCGGATGATCGCAAAGCCTTGCTGGACTTCCTCGAAGCCGCCTCGCGCTAGACGACCGGCCTCGGACCGGTATGCCGGCCCGCGAGACGATCGAGGGCCGTCAGGCCGTCGGGCGCTTGGCAAAAGCGAGGCCGATGCCGAGCGCGATCATGGCGCAGCCGGAGGCCTCGCGCAGACGGCGGACGAGGGCGGGACGGGCGGTCGCGCCCTCTCGGATGCCGCTCGCGGCAAACGCCACCACGATGTCCGCCAACGTGTTGAGCGCGACGGATACGGAGCCGAGCACGAGGAATTGGAGAGCCACGTTTCCTGCCGAGGGATCGACGAATTGCGGCACGAAGGCGAGAAAAAACGCCGCGGTCTTGGGATTGAGCGCTTCGACCAGCACGCCCTCGCGGAATGCCTTGCGCGCGCCTACGGGCGAGACAGAACCCGCATCGAAACCGGGCACTCCCTCGCGCCGGGCCGCGAGCAGCGTGCGAGCCCCGATCCAGACCAGATAGGCGGCCCCGAGGAGCTTCAGGCCCGTAAACATCTCGGCGCTGGCAAGAACGACCGCCGATACGCCCAATGCACCCGCAAAGACGTGAACCATCCCCCCGAGCCCCGTGCCGAAGCTCGAGGCGACGCCCTCCGCCCGTCCGCCGGCAAGCGTGCGCGCGGCGACGTAAAAAATGCCGGGACCCGGCGTGACGGCGAGAAGAAGCGCCGCGACGAAATAGAGGGCGAGTTGGGAGATGTCGGGCATGGGAGATGTTTAGCCTTCGCCGCGGCCGTTGTCAGCCCGGGGCGGGATGGAACCCGTGCGACATGAACCGTCGGAGGCGATCCGTGCGCGTGGTTCGAGACGGCCCTGCGGGCCTCCTCACGATGAGGAGCAGGCAGGAGCCTCCGGGCCTTTTTCGTTGCCTATGAGAACGAAAGTCTCACGTGCGACTTTTGCGACCGGTCGCAAGAGGTCGAACGTTCAACCATCGTCACGTTAGAAACTTGCTGAAAACGGACAAGATCCTGATGAAAAAGGAAAAAATTTGGTGAGCCGGGTGGGGATCGAACCCACGACCACATGATTAAAAGTCACGTGCTCTACCACTGAGCTACCGGCCCGAACCGCCGGAGCGATTCTCGTGTTTCCGGAGAAACGCGGCCCCCTCGGGAGCGCGCCTTGGGTAATGCCCCGGCTTGCGGGGGTCAAGTGCGTCGCGTGCGGCGTTCAAGCCGCAGGGGCCGTTTCGGGGAGCACGGCGAGGACGTGGAGGAGGGCGCGGTCACCCATCACGACCATGGCCTCTTTCGGCTTCAGCCATGTGCGGGCGTCGGCGAAGCAGGCCGCATCGGCCAATTTGGCTTCGGCGACGGCGCGCTCCGCGTCGATCTCGCCCCGCAAGCGGCGCTTCGCGGGCGGCAGCATCTGCATATGGGCGTCGCGCAGCGTCTCGTCGCTCCACAGGGCCAGAAGCCCGTCCGTCTCGTCGAAGCCGAGGGCGTCCAGCTCGCGGGCCAAGGCGTTCGAGCGCGTGACCACCGGGGGAGGGCTCGTCTCCTCTGGCGTCAGCAAGAGGCCGCGACGGCGCAGCGACAGGCCGACTGCGAGGCTGGCGGAGGCGGCGGAAATCGGGATGGCGAGGACGAGGCCGAGGATGGTGGGCGACATCCAGCCCGCAAGCGACGGCGCTATGAGGAAGGCGGAGACGCCGGCGACGACGCCCATCGCGACGTGGGAGCGGTGGCGGCGCACGATGTCGGCGATGGGAATCGAGCCGTCGTCGCGGCGTTGCGGGTTCCAGCCCGTATCCTTGCCGAACACGATCTGCATGACCGCGCCGGATTGGATGAGCATCATGATCGGCGCGATGAGGGCCGAGGCGATCACCTCGATGAGGGCGGACAGCACGAGCTTGCCGCCGCCGCCGCAGGCCCGCCGCTCGGCCGGACGAAACAGCGCGAGAACGAGGCCGAACACCTTCGGCGCGAGCAGGATCACCATTGTGATGGCGAACAACTGAAGCGCGCGCTCCGCGTCGAAGCGCGGCCATGCGGGAAACAGCGAGAAGTCGCGCGTGAAATATTCGGGCCGCACATAACGCGTCTGCAGCACGAGTATGATGCCGACGATGAGCTGGCCGAGCCAGAAGGGCGAGGCGAGGTAGGACATGATGCCGGTGGCGAAATGCTGCCGGGTCGACCATTTCAGGCCCTTCGCACCGATCACGCGGGCATGCTGGAGATTGCCTTGGCACCAGCGGCGGTCGCGTACGGAGAGGTCGATGAGGGAGGGCGGGCTCTCCTCGTAGCTGCCGTCGAGTTCGGGCAGCATGTAGACGGTGTAGCCCGCGCGCCGGATAAGGGCCGCCTCGACGAAATCATGGCTGAGGATGTGGCCGCCGAAGGGCGGCCGGCCGGACAGCGTCGGCAATCCCGCATGCGCGGCGAAGGCCTTGGTGCGGATGATCGCGTTGTGGCCCCAATAATTGCCTTCGCGACCGGACCATGCGGCGAGACCGGTGGCGATGACCGGGCCGTACATGCGGGCGGCGAATTGCTGCAATCGCGCAAACAGCGTGTTGCGGTTGATGACCAACGGCAGCGTCTGGATGATGCCGGACTCGGGATCGGCCTCCATCGCGGCGGCGAGGCGCACGATGCACGCGCCCGTCATCACGCTGTCGGCGTCGAGCACCAGCATGTGCTCGTAATGGCCGCCCCAACGCGTGACGAAATCCTCGATGTTCCCGGCCTTGCGCCCCACGTTCTTCGGACGGTGGCGGTAATAGACCTTGGCGCGGTCGCCGAGGCGCGCGCGCATGGCGAGGAAGGCGCGCTCCTCCGCCACCCAGACGTCGGGATTCGTGGTGTCAGAGAGCACGAACACGTCGAAGCTCGCCATCAGGCCCAGAGCCTCGATCTCTTCGATCATGGATTGGAGGGCGGCGAACGTCCGCGCCGTGGCCTCGTTGTAGACCGGCATCACCAACGCGGTGCGAAGACGCAGCTCGGTCGGGATCAGCGGCGCCTTCGGGTTGCGGGCGAGCACGAAGAAGCCGAGCACGGCGCTGGAGAACGCCAGCGCGATCCACGAGAAGTTGATGGTGAAGAGGATCAACAGCGCCCACTGCAGCGCGGTGACGCCCGACACCGAGACGACGCCGTACATCTCCATCGCGCCCCAAGCTGTCAGGCCGAGGCCGACGCCGAAGACGAAGAGACGGGCGAACCAAGGCGGCCGCGCGCTTGCGGGGCGTCTCGCCGTGCCGGCATCTAAGCGCGACAGCGACTGCGCCGGCATTTCGAGCGTGCTTTCGGCCGGCAAGGCGGGATAGGCCAAAGCGGCCGACGATGCCCGCGAAGGGCGCTCGGGCGCGACGGCCTCGTTCAGGGCGTCCATCGATAAAGCCATGTCTCGCTGACGGCCTTGCCGCCCGCTTCGAGGACAAGCCGCAATTCGCTCGCGGCTTCGCCCCCCGGATCGAGGTCGAACCCGATGCGGCACAGACGCCGGTCGGGATGGGTCCAGATGCGCATGTTGCCGACGGTGCCGGGCCCGGCGGACAGCGCGGGCTTCAGCTCCTGCAGCAATTGCGGGTCCTTGAGACCGTCGCCCGTGAAATCGACCACAAAGCGGCGGCGACGCCCGCCTCCGCCGCGCCCGGCGCGCGTCGCCGTGACGACTGCAAGGCGCGGCCGCTCCGGCGGCTGCCAAGCCCAGTATTGCCGATAGGCGAACGCCGCCTCGACGCCGGGCTGCAGCGGCTGGCGGGGACGCCAGAACGCGATGACGTTGTCGTTGATTTCGTTGTCGGTCGGGATCTCGAAGAGCTGCACCGCGCCCGGAGCCCAATCGCCGATGGGCTCGTTCCAAAGGCTCGGACGCCGCTCGAAACGCTGGTCATCGTCGAGGAAGGCCGCGTAGTCGCGCTCGCGCTGCAGCAGCCCGAAACCGCGCGGGGCGGGATCGACGAAGGAGGAAATCTGCAGCGTTTCCGGGTTTGCCAGCGGCCGCCAGATCCACTCGCCGTTGCCGTTGTTGATCGAAAGGCCCTGCGATTCGTGCACCGCGGGACGCGGGTCGTCGACGGTGCGACGGGAATGGGGACCGAAGAAGAACGTCGTCTGCATGCCGCCGACGCCGTAATTCTCGATCGGCACGCGCGGAAACAGCGTCATTTCCGTGTCGATGATGGTCATCTCGCCGGCGCGCAAGGTGAAGCGATAGGCGCCGGTGACGCTTTCGGTGTCGAGCAGGGCGTGAACGACGAGGGCCTCGGCGAGCGGGGCGGGCCGCTCGATCCAGAAGGCGCGGAAGGCGGGGAATTCCTCGCCCTTGGCGTCCCCGAGCTTCAGGGTGAGCCCGCGCGCCATGATGCCGAGATTCTGGCCGCGGCCGGAGCTGCGGTAGAGGCTCGCGCCTTGGAAGATGGCGATCTCACGCTGTCGACCGTCCTGAACGTCGCCGTAGATCCGGAAGCCGGAGAAGCCGAGATCCGGCAGATTGGCCGGGACGTTGAGCCGCCCGAATTCGAACTTGCCGCGCTCATAGGCGATGCGGCGGACGGTTTCGTCCTCCACCATGAACAGCCAGACGGGCGTGGTGAAGGCGAAGCCGCGGTGCAGAGGTTCGAGCGTGAAGCCGCGGCCCTCCTGCGTCCAGAGATGGGCCTGCGGCTGGGCCTTGATGTTGATGTACTGCTCGTAATCGAGCTTGTTGAACGGCTCGGGCAGCTCGATCTGCGGGGGCGCATAGGGCTTGCGCGACAGCGTGCGCGCCAGTTCGACGAGCCCCGATTGCGTGAATTTCTGGCCTTCGCCGATGGTGCCGGACAGGGCTTGCTGCAGCACGGGCGATTGCTGCGCGACGGCGGGGCCGACGATTGCGGCGGCGGCCGCGCCGATGCCCAACCGCAGCACCGACCGCCGATCCACGCTCGGCAGACGCACGCTGGACATCAAGGACGTGTCTCGGGTCATTCGCCGCCGAATCGCACGATCAAGTTGGGTTCAAGGCCGACGCGTTGCCTCGACCCGGCGCGTTCTAGCACAATCCTTAGCGGGTGCGAGCCCGCAAAAGACGGAAACGGCCTTGCTGAGAAGGAGTTCGCGTCCATCGTAAGGACGAGCCCGCGTCGTTCTGCGCGCGTTTACAATTTCCGGGCTACAACCATGGCGTCGATCAATTTCCGAACGAGCCGTCAGATGACATCCACCCGTTCCGACCGCCGCAGCCTCGCCGTGATTCTCGCGGCGGGCGAAGGCACGCGCATGCGCTCCGCGCGGCCGAAAGTGCTGCATGAGGTGGCCGGCCGTTCGATGCTGGGCCACGTTCTGGCCACCGTCGTCGAGGCCGGAGCGTCGGCCGTGGCCGTGGTCGTGGGACCGGGGCGGGACGACGTGGCGGCAGAAGCCCGGGCCGTGTCGCCCTCCGTGCGAATCTTCGTGCAGCACGAGCGCAAGGGAACGGCCCACGCCGTTCTCGCCGCCCGAGAAGCGTTGGCGGAAGGCTGGGACGACGTGATCGTCGCCTTCGCCGACACGCCCTTGGTGACGGCCGAGACCTACAGGGCGATGAGTCGTGCTTCGGCGGACGGACTCGCCGTCGCGGTGCTCGGCTTCGAGGCGGACGATCCGACGGGTTACGGGCGGCTCCTGAAGGACGACGGCCGTCTGGTCGCTATCCGCGAGCACAAGGACGCCACGGACGTGGAGCGGGAGGTCACCTTGTGCAATGCGGGGCTTATGGCGCTTGCGGGACGACATGCCCTTTCGCTTCTCGATTCGATCGGGGCCGACAACGCGCAGAAGGAATTCTACCTGACGGATGCAGTGGCTGCGGCGCATGCGGCGGGGCTGGCCGTCGGCGCGGTCGAAGCCCCCGAAACTGAAGTGATGGGCGTCAATGACCGCGTTCAGCTCTCGAAGGCGGAGGCGCTCGTCCAAAACCGCCTGCGCGAGCGTGCGATGCGCGACGGCGCGACCCTCGTCGCGCCCGAGACGGTCTTCTTCAGCCATGACACGCGCATCGGCCGCGACGTCATGATCGAGCCGAACGTCGTCTTCGGGCCGGGCGTGACGGTGGACGACGGCGTCGTGATCCATGCCTTCTCGCATCTCGAAGGCGCGAGCGTCGGCCCCGGCGCGTCGGTGGGGCCGTTCGCCCGTCTTCGCCCCGGCGCGAAGCTCGGACCGAAATCGCGCGTCGGCAATTTCGTCGAGATCAAGAATGCGGATCTGGAGACCGGCGCGAAGGTGAACCACCTGACTTACATCGGCGACGCCCGGGTCGGGGAGGGCGCGAATGTCGGGGCGGGCACCATCACCTGCAATTACGACGGCTATGGGAAGTACCGCACCGACATCGGGAAGGGCGCTTTCGTAGGCTCCAACTCGTCCCTCGTCGCCCCCGTCACCATCGGCGACGGGGCCTATGTCGGCTCCGGCTCCGTCGTGACGAAAGACGTCCCCGCCGATTCTCTCGCCGTCGCGCGTGGACACCAGAGCGTCATCGCAGGTTGGGCGACTGCGTTCCGTACGAAGATGAAAGACGTGAAAAAGCGCTGATGCGCAGCATTCGAGCGATTGTTTTCGGTCGAATGTAACGCCGCGTCACCCAAGTTGATTTGGAAAGCACGGGGTCATGACGTACCCCGTGCGAGGATTTCCGAACCGGAGACGGAAAACATGTGCGGCATCGTCGGCATTCTCGGCACCGAACCCGTGGCCCCGCTGCTCGTGGATGCGTTGCGGCGTCTCGAATATCGCGGCTATGACTCCGCGGGCATCGCGACGCTGGAGGACGGCCGACTGATGCGCCGTCGCGCGGAAGGCAAGCTGCGCAATCTGGAAGCGCGCCTGCGCGACGAGCCGCTGCAGGGCACCATCGGCATCGGCCATACGCGGTGGGCTACCCATGGCCGGCCGAACGAGCGCAATGCCCATCCGCACGCGACCGACCGGCTGGCCGTGGTGCACAACGGCATCATCGAGAATTTCCGCGAACTTCGGCAGGAGCTGGAAGCGGAAGGCGACGTGTTCGAGACCGAGACCGACACCGAAGTGGTGGCGCGGCTCGTGACGCGTGAAATGCGCAAGAGCAACGATCCGGCAAAGGCCGTGGCGGCCGCGTTGCCGCATCTGCGCGGCGCCTTCGCCCTCGCCTTCCTGTTCGACGGCCATGAGAACATGATGATCGGCGCGCGCAAGGGCGCTCCGTTGGCCGTGGGCTACGGCGACGGCGAGATGTATCTCGGCTCGGACGCGCTGGCCTTGGCGCCCTTCACCAGCACGATCAGCTATCTTGAAGACGGGGACTGGGCCGTGCTCGACCGCACGACGGCGACGATCCGCGATGCGTTCGGCGCGAAGGTGAAGCGTCCGCGCATCCAGACCTCGGCGGGCGCATTCCTCGTCGACAAGGGCAATCATCGCCATTTCATGGCGAAGGAAATTCACGAGCAGCCCGAAGTCGTCGGCCGCACGCTCTCGCATTATCTCGACATGGCGAACGGCCGCGTGCGGCTGCCGGCCGATTTGCCCTTCGACTGGAAGGCGCTCGACCGCATCACGATGTCGGCCTGCGGTACCGCTTACTACGCGGCCTTGGTCGGCAAATACTGGTTCGAGCGCTACGCCCGCATCCCCGTCGAAATCGACGTGGCTTCGGAGTTTCGCTACCGCGAGGCCCCGCTGACCGACAAGGGGCTTTCGATCTTCGTCTCCCAGTCCGGCGAGACGGCCGATACGCTGGCGGGGCTCCGCTATTCCAAGGAATGCGGACAGCACGTGCTCGGCATCGTGAACGTGCCGACTTCGACCATCGCGCGTGAAAGCTCCGCCGTCGCGCCGACCTTGGCGGGACCCGAGATCGGCGTCGCCTCCACCAAGGCGTTCACCTGTCAATTGGCGGTTCTGGCCTGCCTCGCCATCGGAGCGGGCCGGGCGCGCGGCACCATCGACGCGGAGCGCGAGCGCGAACTCGTCGCCGAACTCGTCAAGGTGCCCGGCCTGATGGCCGAGGCGCTGAAGACGGAAGCCTCCATCGAACATGTGGCGCGCGACATCTCCAAGGTGACGGACGTGCTCTTCTTCGGCCGCGGAACGAGCTATCCGCTGGCGATGGAAGGAGCGCTGAAGATGAAGGAAATCAGCTACATCCACGCGGAAGGTTATGCGGCGGGCGAACTCAAGCACGGCCCCATTGCGCTGATCGACGAGACCATGCCGGTGGTGGTCATCGCCCCGCGGGACGCGATTTTCGAAAAGACCGTTTCGAACATGCAGGAAGTCGCCGCCCGCGGCGGCCGCATCATCCTGATCGGCGATTCCGAAGCGGCGCATGACGCGGGCATCGAACCGGCGGGTACCATCGTGATGCCGCCGATGGCCTCCGACTTCGCGGCGATCGTCTATGCGGTGCCCGCACAGCTTCTGGCCTATTACGCGGCCGTCACGCTCGGCAAGGACGTCGACCAGCCCCGCAACCTGGCGAAATCCGTCACGGTGGAGTGAGGCCGCAGAGCTTCAATTCACGCGGTGGGTTTTGAAGAAACTCAGGGTCCGGTCGGCGGCATCTTTCGTGACTTTGGCGTCGTATTCATAGTTCTTGCAGGTCGGGCAGTCCCACCGATGTCCGGCCTCGTAGACATGGACCGCCACATCTCCGCCGACGGCGCTTGCCTTGCGTATCTTCTCCGACACGCGTCCGAAGGTCTGTACATCGTCGGAGCGTCCGACCAAGGCGAGCACCGGGCGGCTCGACGGCGAGAAATAGGCGACGGGATAATCGCCGGAGTTGCCGGGAAAGTCCCAGACGCCGTAATGCGTCGCACCGGCATTCACCGTTCCGGTCGACGCCAGATAAACCGCCCAATAACCGCCGTTCGAATAGCCCACTGCGAACACGTTTTTCGGGTCGACGCGCGGGTCGGCCTTCATCAGGCGAACGATTTCGGCAAGTTCGCTTTCAATCGCGCCCCGGTGCACGAGCCAAGTATCGAAGCGCGTCGCCGTCGTGAGGCCGTGGCGACCGAAGAAGTCGGGCGTGTAGACGACGTAGCCTGCATCCGAATAGGGCTTTGCCTTCGTCTTGCTCTCGGCTGCTCGATATCCTCCGCTCGTATGGAGCATGATGATCCCGGGCGACTTGCGGGCAGCGGACGGGGGATAATGCTTCTCATGAAAAATCGGCTCGGCCGACGCGGCGAAAGCGTGAAACGGCGTCGACAATGCAGCGACGAAGTAAAACGCCTTGAGCACATCCATCATCACGCTCCCGGATCGATGAAGACATCGTTCTGGGAGAAGACTGCTTTCGCCGACTTTGTGCAAATCCGCAGTGATGCGGAAGGGGCGATTGAAACTATGCGTCCGGCCTCGTGAACAGGTAGATCAACGCCGCGGCCATTCCGCCGCCGCTGCAGAGGACCGCGACCGGCGGGGCGATGGTGGCTATGGCCGAGAGGCTGAGCGCCATCGACAGGGCCGCAAGCCACTTCGCCCGGCGGGGCACGGCTCCCGTTGCGCGCCAAGCGCGGATCGACGGGCCGACATGCGGATGGGCGAGCAGCCAAGCCTCGAGCCGCGGAGACGAACGCGCGAAACAGCCTGCCGCGACGATGAAGAAGACGACGCCGGGCAGGCCGGGCAGGATAAGGCCGAGTACGCCGAGTGCGACCGCGAGAGTGCCCGCCACGAACCAGAGCGCACGAACGAGACCGGATGCGGGCGGTCTGGACGACGAAGAGGACGTCACGGTGTCCGCATCGCTCGACGTGCCGCCTGTTTGCAGTGCATCATGAGGCGACGGTCCCGTCGGACCCGAGGAGCTTTCGACACGCGATGACGTCGCCCGATCCATCACAGCCGATCACTCCATTGCTGGTACCCGAAACGCGACCGGCCGTGGGCCAGCGCATCCGTACCTATTTCCTCACCGGCGTCGTCGTAGCGGGCCCTTTGGCCATTACGGCTTATATCACCTGGTGGTTCATCAATCTGGTCGACGGCTGGGTAAAGCCCTTGGTGCCGAGCAGCTATCTGCCCGACGCCCATCTTCCCTTCGACATCCCCGGAATCGGGCTCGTCATCGCCTTCTTGGGGCTGACGCTGCTCGGCTTTCTGACCGCCAATCTGGTGGGCCGGGGGCTGCTGGATATCGGCGAGACGCTGCTGGGCCGTATGCCCGTGGTGCGCGGGCTCTACAAGAGCGTGAAGCAGATCTTCCAGACGGTGTTCTCGGAAAGCGGATCGTCGTTTCGGACGGTCGGGCTCGTGGAATTCCCCGCCAAGGGCATGTGGTCGATCGTTTTCATCTCGACGCCGCCGGGCGAAAGCGTAGGGGCGAGCCTGCCGGGCCGGGCGGAATACGTGTCCTGCTTCCTGCCCTGCACGCCCAATCCGACGACCGGATTCTTCTTTTATTTGCCGAAAACCGACGTGATCGAACTCGGAATTTCGGTGGACGAAGGTGCGAAACTCGTGATGTCGGCCGGGTTGATCCAGCCGGACCAACGCTCGGCGGAACTGGTGGCGCTGGCGGAGAAGGCCAAGGCGGATAAGGAAGCCGCCGCGGTATAGGGCGCTCGGTTCTCCGCCCGTCATTGCGAGGAGCGCAGCGACGCGGCGATGCGGCGCCCGCGCGCTGATCGGTGATCCGACGTCCAGGCAGTCAGTCATGACCCTCAACCGGATTGCTTCTCTCGCGCTCGCAATGACGGCGGCGTTTCAGGGCGGAGGTCAGGCTCAGCCCGCGCGAATCAGGCGGACGGCTTCGTCGCGTTCGAACAGATAGAGCAGCATCCGGACCGCTTCGCCGCGCGGGCCGGTGAGGTCCGGGTCCGACGCCAGCAGCGCTTCGGCATCCTTGCGGGCCGTGGCGAGCAATTCGGCGTGCCGCTCCGGGACGGCGAGGCGGAAGCCGGGCATGCCCGATTGGCGGGTGCCGAGCACGTCGCCTTCGCCGCGCAGGCGCAGATCTTCTTCCGCGATGACGAAGCCGTCATTGGTGTCGCGCATGGTTTCGAGACGGGCGCGCGCGACCTCGCCGGAGCCGGGCTTGTAGAGCAGCAGGCACGTCGAGCGGTCGCTGCCGCGGCCGACGCGGCCGCGCAATTGATGCAGCTGGGCGAGGCCGAAACGCTCGGCGTGCTCGATGACCATGACGCCCGCTTCCGGCACGTCGACGCCGACCTCCACGACGGTGGTCGCCACGAGAATGGACACGCTTCCTGCGGCGAAGCGGGCCATCACGTCGTCCTTGTCGCGGCCCTTCATCTTCCCGTGGACGATGTCGACCTGAGCGCCGAAGCGCGCCCGCAGGGCGGCGAAGCGCTCCTCCGCGGCCGCGACGTCCAACTCCTCCGACTCGCCGACGAGAGGGCAGATCCAATAGATGCGGCCGCCCGCCGCGACCGCGCGGCCCACCGCGTCCTCGACCTCGGACAGACGATCCAGCGAGACAACGCGCGTATCGATGGGAAGGCGTCCGACCGGCTTTTCGCGCAGCACCGAAACGTCCATATCGCCGAAAAACGTAAGCACCAGCGTGCGCGGGATGGGCGTCGCCGTCATCACCAGAACGTCGACCGCCTCGCCCTTGCGCGACAAGGCGAGGCGCTGATGCACGCCGAAACGATGCTGCTCGTCGATGACGGCGAGGCCCAAACGGGCGAAGGCGACGTCTTCTTGGAACAGGGCATGGGTGCCGACCACCACGTGGATTTCGCCGGACGCGAGCCCTTCGAGAACGGCAGTTCGCGCTGCGCCCTTCTCGCGGCCGGTCAGCAGCGCCATGCGCAGGCCGACCGCGCGCACGAGCGGTTCGAGCCGCTCGAAATGCTGCCGGGTGAGGATTTCGGTCGGGGCCATGAGCGCGGCCTGAAACCCCGCCTCGACCACGGCGGCCATTGCCAACAGCGCGACGAGCGTCTTGCCTGAGCCGACATCGCCTTGCAGCAGTCGGAGCATGCGTTCCGGCTTGGCGAGGTCTTCGGCGATCTCCTCGACGGCTTTCGTTTGCGCGTTGGTGGGGGTGAACGGGAGCCCTCGGAGAATGGCCTCGCGCAACCGGCCGTCGCCGCGCCGGGAGGTGCCGCTTTCGCGCTTCATATGTCGCCGCGCGAGCAGCAAAGCGGTCTGGCCGGCGAGGACTTCGTCATAGGCGAGACGAACGCGGGCGGGCGTGTCCAGGCCGACGGCCTCCGGCGTGCCGGGCTCATGCAACCTTTGCAGCGCTTCGGCGAAGGACGGCCAGTTCTCGCGGACCAGGAGATTGGGGTCGATCCATTCAGGCAGCTTCGGCACCTTGGCCAGTGCGCCGCTCGCCGCCTTGTGGATCATCCGGCGGGACAGGCCCTCGGTGCGACCGTAGACCGGTTCGACCATCGGCGAGCGGGCGAAGGATTCCGCGTCCATCACGCGGTCGGGGTGCACGATCTGACGGCGCCCGTCATAGAGCTCGATGCTGCCCGACACGAACCGGACCTCGCCGACGGGCAGGAGCGATTCGAGACGTGCGCGTCCGGCATTGAAGAACACCAGCGTGACGTCCCCGGTCTCGTCCTCGCAGAGCACACGGTAGGGCGCGCCGCGACGACCGGGCGGGGAGGGGCGATGAGAGACGACGCGGATCTCGAACGTGGTCAGAACGCCCGGCTCGGACTCCGACAACACGGCACGGCGTCGCCGGTCGACGGCGGCGTAGGGCAGGTGAAGCAACGCGTCGAGCACGCGGGCGGGACGCTTGCCGTCCCCCAGCAGACGGTCGAACAGCGGCGCGAGCTTCGGCCCGATGCCGGGAAGCACCGTGACCGGTGCGAAAACCGGATCGAGAAGAACAGGGCGCATCGCGACTCGTGCCGGACCAAAGCGTGAACACCGGCCTTATAGGACGGATCGGTGCGCGACGGAACCCGTCCGTGCGGCGGACGTTCGCCGCTCATGACCCCCGGCGTCGACCGAGAAGGGGAGGCAGTCCCGCCATCCTCGAACGCCCGCCTTCCCGGCTGGGAGGGCGGGTGCATCGTGCAGATCCTGCTGCCTTTGACGGACAATGCGGGCCGGCCATTCGGGGAAGCCGACTACGCGCCGCTTATAGACCTGCTGACCGCAGAATTCGGCGGGATCACCGCGCACATGCGGGCGCCGGCGGCAGGGCTTTGGACGAGCGACGGAGCGGAGCGTCCGACGCATGACGACGTCGTGCTCGTCGAGGTGATGGTCGACGGCGTCGATGCCGAATGGTGGTCGACCTTTCGTCACGAATTGATGAGGCGCTTTCGACAGGACGACGTCGTCGTCCGGGCCGTGCCGATGCTGCGGCTTTAGCGAACAACAACGGAGGAAAACATGATGGAAAACCATAAGACGGATCGTTCATCGCGACGGTCGTTTCTAGGCCGGATCGCTGCCGGCGGAGCGCTGGCCGCGACCGCAGGCATCGCGGCTTGCGTGCCGCCCTTCGGGATGAAGGTGTCGAAGGCCCAAGCGAATTATCGCGATCAGCCGAACGGGAATCAGCGCTGCGCCGACTGCATGTACTTCAAGGCGCCGAACGGCTGTTCCGTCGTGCAAGGCCTCATCAGCCCGAACGGTTGGTCGCGCTATTACAAAGCCCGCGCGTAGTATCACTTATAGATCGGGATCGACGGCGGACGGGTGCTACGCATTCCGACTTAGGCCCGACCTCAGGCGAGCAGATCGCACCGAAACGGGCGAAATTGTGCATGTTCGAACCGGTTCATTCAGGTAACGGTCTCTCACAACGAGGGGTGACCGATGGACCTGATTTTCACGTCGACGATGCTGGCCGTCGCCTCGGTCGCCGGTTGGCTCTGTTTCACGACATTGCAGGCGATGCGTTGAAGGGCGGGCCGAGCGGCCCGCCGTCTTCGTCTCGTCAATGCATGCTTTGGAGCGCATCCCGGCACGCCCGCTCGCATGTGCGGCACGAGTCGGCGCAGACGCGGCAATGTTCGTGCATCTCGCCGTGACGATTGCATTCATCCCCGCAGATCCGACACGCGGTCGCACAGGCGTCGAGCATGCGGCGGATAAGTTCTTCATCCGAACCGGTGCGGCGGGCCGCCAGCGATCCGGTCGCGAGGCAGACGTCGGCGCAGTCGTTGTTCAACCTGATGCATTGGGTGAGATTGCGGACCATATCCTCGCCCAGACAGGCGTCCGCGCAAATGTTGCAGGCCATGGCGCAGGCGTAACATTCGTCGATGCAGCGCACGAGCGCCTCGTTCACGTTGCCCGTCACGTGCGGATGGGTGCGGATCATGTCGACGGCATGCATGGCGTGTCTCCCTGTTTCGACGAGGGGCAACGCGCCGGATTCCAGTTGGTTTGTTCGTGATCGGGCGCGACGTTGCTCAGCCGCGCTCGCGGACGTCGGTGAAGCGGACGGCCTTCCACTCCTCGGCCGTACGACGCAGCGTCCAGTCGTTGCGCGCGAGGAAAACGAGATTGCCGTCGCGGTCCTCCGCGATGTTCTGGCGTTCCTTCTCGACGAAGCGCGCGAGTTCGGCCGGTTCCGCCGAATCGATCCAACGCGCGGACTCGTAGGGCGCGGTCTCGAAGCGGATCGGGACGCCGTATTCGGCCTTCAGGCGCGAGACGAGAACCTCCAACTGAAGCGCTCCGAAGACGCCGAGGATCGGCCATGAGCCGAGCACCGGATGGAACACCTGCGCGACGCCTTCCTCCGCCAGATCCTGCAGGGCGCGTTGCAGCTGCTTGGCCTTCATCGGGTCTTCGATCAGGACGCGGCGGAGAATTTCCGGGGCGAAATTCGGCAGCCCCGTGAAGCGCAGCTCCTCGCCCTCGGTCAGCGTGTCGCCGACCCGCAAGGTGCCGTGGTTCGGGATGCCGATGATGTCGCCCGGATAGGCCTCGTCGGCCGTCTCGCGATCCTGCGCGAAGAACAAGATGGGCGAGGAGACCGACATCGGCTTGCCTTCGCGCACGTGGAACATCTTCATGCCGCGGCGGAAGCGGCCGGAGCACAATCGCAGAAACGCCACGCGGTCGCGGTGGCTGGGGTCCATGTTCGCCTGAACTTTGAACACGAAGCCCGTGACGGCCGCTTCTTCTGGCTCGACGATGCGGTCGCCCGCCTCACGGACGCCCGGGCCGGGCGCGAAGCTCGCGAGGCAGTCGAGAAGCTCCTCCACGCAGAAATCGCGCAGCGCGCTGCCGAAAAACACGGGCGAGAGATGCCCTTCGAGGAAAGCCTTCGCGTCGAAGGCGGGGAGGGCGGCTCGGGCGAGATCGAGCGACTCCAACGCAGGCCCCGTGATGCGCTCCTCGATGCCGGTCGCCGAGGCGAGGTCTTCGAGTTTGGACAGTTCGACGGCTTTGGAATAGGGGCTGTTGCGGACGGCTTCGGGCAGCAAGGCGCGCTTGCCCGCAATGTCGATGCAGCCGCGGAAGTCGGAGCCCATTCCGATGGGCCAGGTCATCGGCGCGAGATCGAGCGCGAGGCCCGACGCGATTTCGTCGAGCAGTTCGAGCGCGTCGAGCCCTTCGCGGTCCACCTTGTTGATGAAGGTGACGATGGGGATGTCGCGCAGGCGGCAGACTTCGAACAGCTTGCGGGTCTGGCTTTCGATGCCCTTGGCCGCGTCGATGACCATGATCGCGGCGTCGACCGCGCTCAACGTGCGGAACGTGTCCTCGCTGAAATCCGAGTGGCCGGGCGTGTCGAGCAAGTTGAAGACGAGGCCGTTGCGCTCGAACGTCATCACCGAACTCGTGACCGAGATGCCACGCGACTGCTCGATCTCCATCCAGTCCGACCGCGTCCGGCGGCGCTCGCCGCGCGCCTTGACGTGACCCGCGAGCTTGATGGCGCCGCCGAAATACAAAAGCTTTTCGGTCAGCGTCGTCTTGCCGGCGTCCGGATGCGAGATGATGGCGAAGGTACGACGCCTGCGCACCTCGGCGGCGAAGCCGGAGGGACGGTCGGAAGGCGCGGAGGAGTGAAGCATCGTTTCGGCATCCGGTTCGGCAGTGCTTGCGAAGGCCCGCGGCCCTCGCGCAACGCTTCATAGCGCCGATCTTCGGAAAGGTCAGGCAAAGATGCGGCTCGAGGGCTGCATATCCGGCAAAAGCGCTCGAATCGCCGCGTCTGCGGGCGAAGGAACCCGCTCGCGTCTGGCGCTTCGGCCCTCGGGGCTATAAGCACGGCTTCAAATCGTCATCCTTGCGCGCCACGCGCCCGAACAGAATGAAGGTCTCCCATGCCGTTTCCCGTCCTTCCGGGCAGTCTGTCCCGTGCGTTGCAGGAGCGCGGCTATGGCGAGCCGACGCCCGTCCAAGCCGCCGTTCTCGAAGCCGACGCCGCCGACCGCGATCTGCTCGTCTCCGCGCAGACCGGATCGGGCAAGACCGTCGCCTACGGGCTCGCGATCGGCGCGACGCTGCTCGGCGACAAGGAACGTTTCGGCCCGGCCGGCGCGCCTTTGGCCTTGGCCATAGCCCCGACGCGGGAATTGGCGCTGCAGGTGCAGCGCGAACTCGAATGGCTCTACGGCCCGAGCGGCGCTCGCGTGGTCTCATGCGTCGGCGGCATGGACGTGCGGCGCGAGCAGAAGCTGCTGGCGCAGGGCGCGCATATCGTCGTCGGCACGCCCGGACGCCTGCGCGACCATGTCGAGCGGTCGCATCTCGATCTGTCGACCTTGAAGGCGGCCGTGCTCGACGAAGCCGACGAGATGCTCGACCTCGGCTTCCGCGAGGACCTCGAAGCGATCCTCGACACGACCGCACCGGAACGCCGGACGCTGCTCTTCTCCGCGACGTTGCCCAAGGCCATTCTGACGCTCGCGCGGCGCTACCAGAAGGACGCCGTCCGCATCGCCATGGCGGGGCAGGACCAGCCGCACGGCGACATCGAATATCGCGCCATGTCGATCGCGCCGCATGAGACCGACCGCGCCGTGGTGAACGTGCTGCGCTATTTCGAGGCGCGCGCCGCGCTCGTTTTCTGTTCGACCCGCGCCGCCGTGCAGCGGCTGCAGGGCAATCTGCTGGAGCGCGGCTTCGCCGTCGTCGCCCTGTCGGGCGAGTTGGGACAGGCGGAACGCAACCGGGCGCTGCAGGCCCTGCGCGACGGCCGGGCGCGCGTCTGCGTGGCGACGGACGTCGCCGCACGCGGGCTGGACCTTCCCGATCTCGGACTCGTCATCCATGCCGATCTGCCGATGGACGAGCAGACCCTGCAGCACCGCAGCGGCCGCACGGGCCGCGCGGGCCGCAAGGGCGTCTGCGTCGTGTTGGCTCCGTACAATCGCCGTCGGCAGGCGGAGCGGCTGTTGGCCGGTGCCCGCGTCGAGGTGGCGTGGACGCCCGCGCCCTCGGCCGCCGAGATCCGGCTGCGCGACCGCGAGCGGTTGATCGCCGATACCTCGGCCGCCGAAGACGGCGCGGAGGAGGATCTCGCCGACGCCCGCGCCTTGCTGGCGGAACGCAGCGCGGAAGACCTCGCCGCCGCGCTGGTGCGCTTTCACCGCCGCATGCTGCCGTCGCCCGAGGATTTGGCCGAGCCCGATCGTCGGATCAGCGGCGACCGGGCGGTGCGCGAACGCAAGCCCTACGAGGGCAAGAACCCGGACGGCCGGTCCTTCGAGGGCTCGTCCGAGCGCGGCGGGTTCTCGCGTCGCGACGAACCGGCCGATCATGAATCGGTCTGGTTCTCGATGAATGTGGGCCGCAAGCAGAACGCCGATCCGAAATGGCTCGTGCCGTTCCTGTGCCGCCGCGGGCACATCACCCGCAACGACATCGGCCGCATCGAGGTGGGCGACCGCAACACCCGCTTCGCGATCTCCGAAGCCGTGGCGGCGCGTTTCGCGACGGCGGCCAAGAAGCCCGACTCGCAGGACAAGGACATCCTGATCGAACACGCGACCGCGCCCGACCGCGACGCACCGCGCCCGAAGCGGTCGCCCGGCGGATATCAGGGCCGCACCGAACGGGGCGGCAAGCCGCGGGGCGGCGAAGGCGGCGGCGACAAGGGCGGGCCGCCGAAGCGCCCGTTCAAGGCCCGCGCCCGCTGACGTCATGAACGCACCGACGCCCGATTCTGCAGGCGACGTCGCGGGAACCATCGTCGTCTTCATCGACGCCGATGCCTGCCCGGTGAAGGACGAGACCTACAAGGTCGCCGCGCGCCATGGCGTGAAGACCTTCGTCGTGGCGAACAGCTGGATGCAAGTGCCGCGCGACCCGGCCGTCGAGCGCATCGTGGTGCAGGCGGGCCCCGACGTCGCGGACGACTGGATCGCCGAACGCGCCCGACCGGGCGCGGTGGTGATCACGGCCGACATTCCGCTCGCGGCGCGCTGCATCAAGGCGGGCGCGCAGGTGATCGCCCCCAACGGCCGGGCCTTCACCGAGCAATCCATCGGCATGGCGCTGGCCACCCGCAATCTCATGGACGACCTCCGCTCCGCCGGCGCGACCACGGGCGGCCCGCCGCCTTTCGCCCCGAAAGACCGCTCGAGCTTCCTCTCCGCCCTCGATCTGGCGCTCGTGAGGCTGAAACGGGCGGGGTTCACGTCGGGCTGAGTACCGCCTGACGGGCAAGGGCGCCGCCGTGTAATGGCGGAAGGGGTGGGATTCGAACCCACGGTGAACTTGCGCCCACGGCGGTTTTCAAGACCGCTGCCTTAAACCACTCGGCCACCCTTCCGCGCGTACCCGCCGCGCCGACGATGAGGCCTTCGGAAGGGAAGGCGCGTCGGCGACGTTCGAGCACGGCGTTCGATACACCCGTTCGCAGTTCCCCGTCGAGGGCCGCGGCGCCAGGGAGCGGGCAAGCCACATGCAATACCGTCGGAGGATACGAAGCCGCTCCGCCAAAGCTGCCGGAGGAATGCGGCAATGAGAGCGATCTCCAGACGAGAGTGATCTCCTTGTAACCGGATGGAACCGATCTAGACGCCGTTGAACGCCGCACAGAGTTGCACGCCCTCGCGCCTTTGATCCGGCCGCTCCGGAGCCGCGTAGGGAACAAGTGACCCGTTGATGGTCGTTTCGGCCGGGAGCCTGTTCATGTTCTCTTCGCGTCGCCTTTCATCCTCCGCATTCAAGTCGATCCGTGGGCCGCGCTCGGGCTTGGCCGTCGCGGCTGCGCTTTTCATTCTCGCCGGGCCCGATGTCGCGGGCGAGGCGCGGGCCGACACCGGTGCGTCCTCGCAGTCGCTGTTGTCGGGAGAGGCGTTGCGCAAGGTGGTGTCGGGGCGGCGAATCTATCTCGCGGTGCCTTTGGGCGGCGAGTTGCCGCTGTTTTACCGCCCCGACGGTCATCTCGACGGATCGGGGGAGGCGGCCGGCCTGGGGCGATTTCTCGCACCGTCGGACAGCGGCCGTTGGTGGGTGGACGGCAACCGAATCTGCCAGAAATGGCAGTCCTGGTACGACGGCAAGACCTTCTGCTTCACGCTGAAGGTGCTGGCGGGAGACCATGTGGCGTGGGATCGCGACGATGGCCAAAAGGGCATCGCGCGGATCGGGCCTTAAGTCTTTCGGAGCAGCGGCAACTGTCCGCCGGAGCTGCGGACCTGCCCGAAAAGCCTGCGGAGCTTGCCCGAACGGTCCGCTCGGGTTAACCCTGTCGTAACGTGCGGCGGGCATAACCTCGACTTGAGTGTTCCGCTGCTTGGGAACGGACAGGCGAAACCTTCGACGGTTTCGCTCGAAACAGGGTCGGACATTTGCCGGATCAGCGCCCCACGCGCCTTGCGCGAGCCTCCGCCGAACAATTCCGCCTCGCTGCGCGCCTCGCCGCAGTGGTGGCTACCGGTCTTCTCGTCGCCAATTGCGGCAGCGATCCCAAACGCGCCGGCATCGACGGAAAATACGGCGTTCGTCCGAGCCCCAAGGTCGTGGCCGACGGCGATCCGGTTCCCAAGGGCGGCGGCGTCGACAAGACCGGCAAGCCCTACGTGGTCGCAGGTCGTCTTTACGTTCCCAAGGAAGAGCCCGGCTACTCGGCCGTCGGTCTCGCGTCTTGGTACGGCACCGCATTTCACGGCCGCCAGACGGCGAACGGCGAGGTCTTCGACAGCGGGTCGATCTCGGTCGCGCATCCCACGATGCCGCTTCCGAGCTATGTGCGCGTAACGAACACGCTGAACGGTCGTTCGATGATCGCGCGCGTCAACGATCGCGGCCCCTATCACGCCAACCGGCTCGTCGACGTCTCCGAGCGCGTGGCTCACGCCTTGAATTTCCGTCATCTCGGCACCGCCCGCGTCCGCGTCGACTACATCGGGCGTGCGCCGCTCGAAGGCGACGATACCGCCGTTCTGGTAGCGTCGTTGCGCACGGACGGTTCGCCCGCAGAGCTGCGTGGCGGGGCACCCGTCATGGTGGCCAGCGCTGCGCCCGTCTCTCCGGTCGTGCGTTCGGTCCAGCCGACGCGCAACGAAGACGCGGGCGAGGCCGACTATCTGCGTGCGCTCCTCTCGGGTCGCCCGATGCCCGGCATGCCGGTGCCGCCCGATCGGCCCTATGCCATCGGCGCGGTGGGCCTCTCTCCGATCTCCTCCCGAGTCGTCCCGACGGCCTCTTCCTTCGCCCCGCCGGTACAGCCGGCTCCGGCCGTCTCCGCTGCGCCCGTGATGCGTTCCGGCGTGCCCGACGCTGCCGTGCCGTTGCCGCCGGTACGCCCGACCGAAGCGGCGTCCGCGCGCCCGATCACCATGACGATGAACGCGGTCGGTCCCGCTTCCGGAGCGTTTACCCCTCCGTTGCGCGGCCGGGTCGGCCTCTGATGCAGCTTCGCCGTTGATTTGGGCGCTTCGTCCGGTCATCGTCCGGGCGGAAGCAAAAGGAGCGAGCGCGCCATGCAGCGAGCCGGCGATCCGCCCGCGCGCGGCGTCTTCATCACCTTCGAAGGCGGGGAGGGGACCGGCAAGTCCACGCAGGTGCGTCGGCTCGTCGAACGCCTCTCCGCATCCGGGATCGAGGCCCTCGCAACGCGCGAACCCGGCGGTTCCGCGGGCGCGGAACGCATTCGCGGCCTGCTGCTCGATCCCGATCACCCGCGGTTCGGAGCGACCGCGGAGGCGCTGTTGTTTTATGCGGCGCGCGCTGACCATCTCGAAACCGCCATTCGCCCGGCCTTGGCCGCGGGCCGCTGGGTCGTGTGCGACCGCTTCTCCGATTCGACCCGCGCCTATCAGGGGGCGTTGGGCAAGCTGAACGGCGAGGTCGTCGAAACGCTAGAACGCATGGTGGTCGGCAACGCGGGGCCGGACATGACGGTCCTGCTCGATCTCTCGGCCGAGACGGGTCTGGCTCGCGCGGCGCTGCGGCGCGGGACGGCTTCCACCGACGGTTTCGAGAAGGAGTCGCTTTCCTTCCATCGAGGGCTTCGGCAGGCGTTTCTGGCGCTCGCAGCGGCCGAGCCGCATCGCTTCGTCGTCGTCGACGCGTCGGTCGACATGGATGCCGTGGCGGATGCCGTGTGGACCGCCGTGCGTGCCCGTTTCTTGCGCGAGGCGGCTTCGGTATGACGGACGACGAGCTTTCGAGCGACGCCTTGCCCGGTTTCCCGCATCCGCGCGAGACGCTGCGGTTGATCGGACAGGAGGCGGCCGAAACGGCCTTTCTGGAGGCCTATCGCTCCGGCCGCATGCCGCATGCCTGGATGTTGACCGGACCTGAGGGGGTTGGGAAGGCGACCTTCGCCTATCGCGCTGCACGGTTCATTCTCGCCCATCCCGACCCGAAATCGCCTGCGGTCGCGGCCGCCCGCACGCTCGACGTGGACCCCGAGCATCCGACGGCCCGCAAGATCATGGCGTTTTCACATCCCGACCTCCACGTGCTGCGTCGCCGCGCGGAGAGCGAGAAGAAGAACGTCCCGACCGAAATTTCGGTGAGCGCCGCCCGCGACGCCATCGGCTTTTTCGGCTCAACCGCCGGGGAGGGCGGTTGGCGGGTGCTGATCGTCGATTCGGCCGATGAATTGAACCGCAACAGCGCCAACGCCCTGCTCAAGGCCATCGAGGAGCCGCCGCCGCGCGCGGTGATCCTGCTGGTCACCCATCTAGTCGGCCGATTGCTGCCGACGATTCGCTCGCGCTGCCGCAAGCTCGCCTTCCGATCCTTGAGCGAGGGCGAAATCGTCCAGGCATTGTCCGCCCCCGGCATCGAGGCCGCGCCCGCTGCGGCGGCCAACGCGGCGGCGGTCGCTGACGGCTCCGTGAGCACCGCGCTGCGCCGGCTCGACGAGCGGACGCTCAACATCATCGACATCGTGACGGGCCTGCTCGATGCGTTGCCCGGGCAACGCCGGGCGGACATACACGCCATGGCCGAAAGCGTGGCAAAGAAGGACGGCGCGGCCGACTTCGAGGCCGTTCTGGAAAGCATCGACGAGTGGCTCGCGCGCGAGACCCGCCGGCGCGCCGGGGAGGGCGCCGCTCGCCTTGCGCCTCTGGCGGAGGTATGGGAGAAGATCGCACGCGCGACGCGGGATGCCGACCGCCTCAATCTTGATCGCCGGGCACTCATTCTTACCCTGTTCGCTGATCTCTCCGAGGCCGTCCGTCGCTCCCGGGCCGCTTGATCCGGCCGCCTCCGCGCGCGCCTCAAGAGGAACGAGATGGCCGCCAAGCCCGCATTTTATTTGACGACCGCAATCTCCTACCCGAACGGTTCGCCGCATATCGGGCATGCCTATGAGTTGATCGCGTCCGATGCCGTCGCCCGGTTCAAGAGGCTCGACGGCTATGACGTGTTCTTTCTGACGGGCACGGACGAGCACGGCCAGAAGATGCTGCAAACGGCGGCCAAGGAAGGCGTGACCACCCGGGAATTGGCGGACCGAAACGCCGCCGTATTCCGCCGCATGGCCGACGCGCTGAACGCCTCCAACGACGACTTCATCCGTACGACGGAAGAACGACACTACCGTGCCTCCCAAGCCATTTGGGATCGCATGGAGAAAGCGGGCGACATTTATCTCGCGAGCTATTCCGGTTGGTATTCGGTCCGTGACGAGGCCTATTTCGCGGACGGCGAGACAACGCTCGGCAGCGACGGCGTGCGCCGGGGGCCGACGGGAACGCCGTTGGAATGGGTGGAAGAGGAAAGCTACTTCTTCCGTCTCTCGGCCTATCAGGACCGGCTTCTCGCGCTCTACGACGCGCAGTCCGACTTCATCGGGCCCGACGAGCGCCGCAACGAAATCACCAGCTTCGTCAATTCGGGCCTCAAGGATCTCTCGATCAGCCGCACGGCGTTCGATTGGGGCATCCCGGTTCCGGGCAACCCCAAGCACGTCATGTACGTATGGGTCGACGCGCTCACCAATTATCTCACCGCCACGGGCTTCCCCGACGCCGACGCGCCGCGCGCGAAATTTTGGCCCGCCGATCTGCACATCATCGGCAAGGACATCGTGAGGTTTCATACGGTCTATTGGCCGGCTTTCCTGATGTCGGCGCAGTTGCCGCTGCCGAAGCGCGTCTTCGGCCACGGCTTCCTGTTCAACCGCGGCGAGAAGATGTCGAAGTCCGTGGGCAACGTCATCGACCCGTTCACGTTGGCCGATCACTACGGCGTCGATCAGCTGCGTTATTTCTTTTTGCGCGAAGTCCCCTTCGGCCAAGACGGTAATTATTCGCATGAGGCGATCGTGGGCCGCATCAATGCGGACCTCGCCAACGATATCGGCAATTTGGCGCAGCGCTCGTTGTCGATGATCGCCAAGAACCTCGAGGGCAGGGCGCCCGCGTCCGGTCCCCTCACCGAGGCGGATGCCGCGATGCTCGCGTTGGCGGATGCGCTGCCCGGCAAGGCCCGCGCGGCGATGGACGACCTCGCGCTGCACGTGATGCTTGCCGAAATCTGGAAAGTGGTGGCCGAGGCCAACCGCTATTTCGCCTCCGAAGAGCCGTGGGTGAAGCGCAAGACCGATCAGGCCCGCTTCGAGGCCGTGCTGGCCGTCACGCTGGAAGTGCTCCGCGCCGTCGCGATCATGGCGCAGCCGGTGATTCCGACCGCGGCGGGCAAGCTGCTCGATCTTCTCGGCGCTCCCGCCGACGCGCGCGACTTCGCGCATGTCGGCGCTGCGGGCCGTCTGCCTGACGGTCGGCCTTTGCCCGCGCCTGCGCCGATCTTCCCGCGCTATGTGGAAGCGGAACCGGAAACTGCGGGCGCCTGATGCTGGTCGACAGCCACTGCCATCTCGATTTTCCGGACTTCGAGCCCGAAAGGGACGCCGTGATCGCGCGCGCGCGGGCTGCGGGCGTGCGCACGATGGTGACGATCTCGACGAAGGTCGCGCGCTTCGACGCCTATAGGTCCATCGCGGAAGCCCATGACGACGTCTGGTGCACCGTCGGTACGCATCCGCTGAGCGCCGGCGACGAACCCGACATTCCGATTGAGACCTACGTGTGCTTGTCCGCGCATCCGAAATGCGTCGGCCTCGGCGAGGCGGGACTCGATTATCACTACGACAAGGTCTCGCGAGACGTCGCCGACCGGGTGTTCCGGACCCAGATCGCGGCGGCCCGCATCACCGGCCTGCCGCTCGTGATCCACGCGCGCGACGCGGATGCCGACATGGCTGCGACGCTACGGGAGGAGATGGGGAAGGGCGCTTTCGCCGCCGTGCTCCACTGCTTCTCCTCGTCCCCGGAATTGGCGCGGGTCGGCGTCGAGCTTGGACTTTTCGTGTCTTTTTCCGGCATTTTGACCTTCAAACGGTCTGATGAGGTGCGCGCGATCGCGGCGGCGGTGCCGCTCGATCGTCTGCTGGTGGAAACCGATGCGCCTTATCTCGCGCCTCAGGCGCATCGCGGGCAACGCAACGAGCCGTCTTACGTCGTCGAGACGGCAAAGACGTTGGCCGAGGTGAAGGGCGTGACGGCTGCGGAGATCGCAGCGGCGACCACCGACAACTTCTTCCGTCTGTTCGGCAAAGCGCGGCGGCCCGCATGAACGCGCGCATCACCATTCTCGGCTGCGGATCCTCGGGCGGCGTGCCGCGCGTGGCTCAAGGTTGGGGGCGGTGCGACCCGGCCCAGCCGCGCAATCGTCGCCGGCGGTGTTCGATCCTCGTGGAACGGATGTCGGCAGTCGGAAAAACACAAGTTTTGGTCGATACTTCGCCCGATGTCCGCGAGCAGCTTCTGAGCACGGACGTCACCTATCTCGAAGCGGTTTTGCTGACCCATGATCATGCCGACCACACTCACGGCATCGACGACGTGCGGCCGCTCGTGATCCATCATAAGCGCAAGATGCCCGTCTGGATGGATGAGGCGACCTCGTACGGCGTGAATGACCGC
Organism: Hyphomicrobiales bacterium; assembly: GCA_027489535.1. Classification (GTDB taxonomy): domain Bacteria; phylum Pseudomonadota; class Alphaproteobacteria; order Rhizobiales; family Beijerinckiaceae; genus JAIXZO01. Next base: position 49,339 of record JAIXZO010000011.1, on the reverse strand, counting down.
TTCGGCTACTGCTTCAAATCGCCGTCCGGCAGCTTCTATCCGCCCATTCTCACCGAGCACCGGCTGACGCATCACCGTTTCGTCGAGATCGACGGACCTGGAGGCGCGATCCGGGCTTTGCCGTTTCCGGTAAACCACGGCGAGATCGACGCGCTCGGTTTCCGGTTCGGCAACGTGGCCTATACCCCGGACGTCAAAGCCGTTCCGCCCGAGAGCATGGACGCGTTGCGCGGCCTCGACGTGTGGATCATCGACGCGCTGCGTCTGACGCCGCATCCGTCGCATTTCTCGCTTCAGGAAGCGTTGGATTGGATCGATGCGCTCAATCCGCGTCGCGCCGTCTTGACCAATCTCCACACCGATCTCGACTACGACACGCTGCGCCGCGAACTGCCGCCGCATATCGAACCGGCCTATGACGGGATGACCATCGACCTGCGGATCGATTGACCGACGTCGGAGCCGATGGACGTAAGCAACTGCGTTGCCGATAGATGCTTTTTAGTTCCATAATATGTCTTATGCGACTCATAGATCAGGTGGGCGTGGTGGGCATCGAGCTTCTTCCTCTCACGCTGCGGCCTGCATAAGGTCCGACCGTCCGGCCGCCTGCCGCGCATAGCACCGGATTGCCTGCCACGTGACCGACCACCCCCGCGGAACTCTCATGACGCCTTCCTCCGACATCGAACGCCTGATCGCCATCATGGCCGCGCTGCGCGCGCCCGATACGGGATGTCCTTGGGATATCGAGCAGGATTTCGCTTCCATCGCGCCCTACACGATCGAGGAAGCCTATGAGGTCGCGGATGCGATCGCGCGCGGCGACCTTCTCGACCTCAAGGACGAACTCGGCGACTTGTTGCTCCAGGTCGTGTTTCACGCCCGCATGGCCGAGGAGAAAGGCCTGTTCGCATTTCCGGACGTGGTCGCGGCGATCACGGCAAAGCTCGTGCGGCGCCATCCCCACATCTTCGGCGACGCCCGCGACCTGAAGCCGGACGAAGTGAAGGCGCTCTGGGGCGGCATCAAGGCCGAGGAGAAGGCGTTGCGCCGGGCGGAGCGTCAGGCGGCCGGAACGTATGTCGACGAGCATCAGGGACTTCTCGACGGCATACCGCACGCCCTTCCCGCGCTGATGCGTGCCGAAAAGCTGCAGTCGAAGGCATCGAGCGTCGGTTTTGACTGGAACGATGCGCGACAGGTCTTGGCGAAGATCCGCGAAGAGACGGAGGAAATTGCCGAGGCCTTGGACGAGAACGACCCGGAACACGTCGCCGAGGAAATCGGCGACCTGCTGTTCGTCGTCGCCAACCTCGCGCGTCACGCGAAAACCGATCCGGAAGACGCATTGCGCCGAGCCAACGCGAAATTCGAGCGACGCTTCGCGCACATCGAGCGCCGCTTGGCGGAAGCCGGCAAGACGGCCGGCGAGACGACGTTGGACGAGATGGAAGCGTTGTGGATCGAAGCGAAGACGGCGGAACGCTAGCGCGACCGCCCTCCTCCTCAACGCACCTTTTTCGCGCCCGGAGCACGCCGCAACAGCCGCGGTTCCTTTTCAGTCGCGATGCGCACGATCACCTGCTCGTTGCCCTCGGCGTCCATGCGCCGCTCCAGCACTTCGCCTTCCTGATGCAGCCACGCCCTCGTCGCGCCGTCGGTCGGCGTCACCGTGACCCGGTAGACGGGGCGTCCGGCCGAAAGACGATCCTCGATGAGCGCGAGGAGGCGGTCCACCCCCTCCCCGGTCAGCGCCGAAATCACGACCGGACGGGTCTCGGCCGGCTTGAGCGCGGCCCGGTTGGTCAATTGCTCGTGCTCGGGCGGCGGCAGCAGGTCCGCCTTGTTCCACACCTCGATCAGCTTCTCGTGCCTGTCGGGATCGACGCCGAGGTCGCGCAGGATCGACGCGACATCCGCCGCCTGCGCTTCCGTATCGCCGTGGAACACGTCGCGGACGTGCAAAACGACGTCCGCCTCGATGACGTCTTCGAGCGTGGCGCGGAATGCCGCGACGAGCATCGTGGGCAGATCGGAGATGAATCCCACGGTGTCCGACAAGATCACCGGCGCGCCGTGCGGCAGCTTCACCACGCGGGCGGTCGGGTCCAGCGTCGCAAACAGCAGGTCCTCGGCGAACACCTCCGCCTGCGTCATGCGATTGAACAACGTCGATTTGCCGGCATTCGTGTAGCCGACCAACGCGACGATGGGATAAGGCGTGCGCCGCCGCCCTTCCCTGTGCAGCGTCCGCGTCCGCTTGACCTGTTCGAGGTCGCGCTCGATGCGCACCATGCGTTCCAGAATGATGCGCCGGTCCGCTTCGATCTGCGTTTCGCCGGGGCCGCCGAGAAAGCCGAAACCGCCGCGCTGGCGCTCCAGATGGGTCCAAGACCGCACGAGACGGCTTTTTTGGTATTCCAGATGGGCAAGCTCGACCTGCAGCGTCCCTTCCTTGGTACGCGCGCGACGGCCGAAGATTTCGAGGATGAGGCCCGTCCGGTCGATGACCTTCGCACCCCATGCCTTCTCGAGATTGCGCTGCTGCACCGGCGTCAGCGCGGTATCCAGCATCACGAGCCGGATCTCCTGCGCCTTCACCATTCCCGCCACCTCCTCCACCTTGCCCTTGCCCAGAAAGGTCGCGGGGCGCGGTTTGGCGACGTTGACGATGAAGGCTTCGACGACGTTCAGGTCGATGGCCGCGGCAAGCCCTACGGCCTCGTCGAGACGGGCCGTCGAGTCGCGGAGATTGCGATGCTCGCCTGCGGCGGCACGCGTGCGGGTGGGATACGGGCCGATGACGAGAGTGGGAGTGCCGCCGGCGATGGCCTTTTCGGGTTCTCCCGGCAGCGGAGCGAGTTTGTCCGTATCGTTGTCTGTGCCGCTCACGTCAGTCCTTTGCAGCCGCCAGCGCCTCTTCCGGTTCAAACAGGGAGATGGGTTGGCCGGGCATGATCGTCGAGATGGCGTGCTTGTATACGAGCTGGGAATGCCCGTCGCGGCGCAACAGCACGCAGAAATTGTCGAACCAGGTCACGACGCCCTGCAGCTTCACGCCGTTCACGAGGAAGATCGTCAGGGGGACCTTGTTCTTTCGAACATTGTTGAGGAACGTATCCTGCAAGTTTTGAGCGCGTTCGCCGGCCATGCTCGCCTCTGTTTTTGTTTCCCGGCCGTTGAGGCTCGGGTTTGTTTTATCGTTCCCGGCGTCGCCGTCGAGCGGTCACCGGTCCTTGACCATTACGCCCCGTTCGACGTTCGAGCGCAAGCACGACGAAAGCGTGCCTCTCGCGGCCTCGCACCTTCTTTGTGCAATGCGGCATAACCGTGACAGTACGTCGCCCGGAATGCCGATCAGCCGACGCCGAGGCTCTTCAATTTGCGGTGCAAGGCCGAGCGTTCCATGCCGATGAATTCGGCCGTGCGGGAGATGTTGCCGCCGAAGCGTCCGATCTGCGCCACGAGATATTCGCGCTCGAACACCTCGCGCGCCTCGCGCAACGGCAGCGACATCAGCTTTTCGCCGCCGTTGCCGTTGGGGGTGGACGGCACGAGCGAGCCGACGTCCGGCGGCAGCATCTCCGCCGTGATCGGTGCGTCGGGCTCACCCGCCGCGAGGATCAGCATGCGTTCCACGTTGTTGCGCAGCTGCCGGATGTTTCCAGGCCAGTCATATGATTGCAGGACCGCCATCGCGTCCTCGGCCACGACACGGCGCACGAGGCCGGATGCGGACGACAACTGCGTCATGAAGAAATCGATGAGATCGGGAATGTCCTCGCGCCGCTCGGCCAATGACGGCACGCGTACGGGCACGACGTTGAGCCGATGCAGAAGATCCTCGCGGAAACGCCCGGCGGCAATCTCCGCCTCCAAGCTCTTGGCCGTGGAGGAGATGATGCGCACGTCCACATGCACGCGTGTGGAGCCGTCGATGCGCGTGAACGTCTGTTCCACGAGCACGCGCAGGATCTTGGCCTGCGTCTCCAGCGGCATGTCCGAGACTTCGTCGAGATAGAGCGTGCCGCCGTGCGCCTCTTCCAACGCGCCGATCTTCTTCACGCGCCCGTCGGGGCCGTCGATGCCGAACAGCTCCGACTCCACCGTGGCGGGGTCCATCGTCGCCGCATTGATGACCACGAACGGACCGGCCGCGCGCGGCGAGGATGCGTGCATCGAGCGTGCCGCCAGCTCCTTGCCCGCACCCGAGGGGCCCACGATCATCACGCGCGCATTGGTGCCCGCTACGCGCTCCAGCGTGGCGCGCAACTGGTTGGCGTTGTGCGAGCGCCCGACGATCCCGGCCGATTCCGGCGAGCGGGTGCGCAGATCCTTCACCTCGCGGCGCAGCTTCGAGGCTTCCAACGCCCGCTCCGCCACCAGCAGCAGCCGATCGGCCTTGAACGGTTTCTCGATGAAGTCGTAGGCGCCGCGTTTTATGGCGGCGACCGCCGTCTCGACATTCCCGTGGCCGGAAATCATCACCACCGGCAGGTCGGGATGCTGTTCCTTGATGATGTCGAGAATTTGCAGGCCGTCGAGCCGCGAACCCTGAATCCAGATGTCGAGGAAGACGAGACCGGGCCTGCGCTGCGCGACGGCGGCAAGCGCCTCGTCGGCATTGGCGGCCGTGCGCGCCCGATGGCCTTCGTCTTCGAGAATGCCGGCCACGAGGTCGCGGATGTCGGCCTCGTCGTCGACGATCAGAATATCCGCGCTCATACGCCGGCCCCGTTCTGTAAGCGTCCGTCCGTCGGAGCGCCCGCCGCGGGCCCTCCGACCGGGAACCACAGGCGCACGCATGCGCCCCGCGCCTCGTCGTCGCGGTCGAGGAGTTCGATGCCCCCGCCGTGGTCTTCCAAGATCTTTCCGACGATGGCCAAGCCCAGCCCGGTGCCGCCCTCGCGCGTCGTCATGTAAGGCTCCAAAAGCCGCCGCCGCTGCTCGACGGGAAAGCCCTTGCCGTTGTCGATCACGTCGATGCCCACTGTGTCGTCGGTTTCGGTGATCCTGATGCGGATCTCGCCGGGCCCCCTCTCCTCGTCCGGGATCGCGGAGACGGCTTCGGTCGCGTTTTTCACGATGTTGGTGAGCGCCTGCGAGATCAATCGACGGTCGAAGCGGGCCGTCAGCGGCCGCTCCGGCATGTCCTCGACGAAGTCGATCTCGGGATGGCCGACACGCATGAGGAACAGCACCTGCCGCGCGACGGCCAGCACGTCCTCGGAGTCGGGCTGCGGCTTGGGCATGCGCGCGAAGGACGAAAACTCGTCGACCATGCGCTTGATGTCGTCGACCTGACGCACGATCGTGTCCGTGCATTGCTCGAAGATCTCGCGGTCGGCCGTGATGACCTTGCCGTATTTCCGCCGAAGCCGCTCTGCCGAAAGCTGGATGGGCGTAAGCGGGTTCTTGATCTCGTGAGCGATGCGGCGCGCCACGTCGGCCCAGGCGGAAGTGCGCTGCGCGGCGACGAGGTCGGAAATGTCGTCGAGCGTTACCACGGTGCCGCGATCCGCATCCGGCGTTTGCTCTCCGGTGATGCGGACCGTGAGGATGCGTTCGCGCCCTTCCCTGCGGATCGTGACCTGACCCTGCACCTCGCGGCTGCGCTCGCGCGAGGCGTCCGCGAGAAGGTCGTGGAGTTCGGGAACCACTTCGTCGAGCGCCAGACCGAGCATCGATGAGCGTCGCCCGCCCAGCGTCTTCTCGGCCGACGGGTTGAGAACGGTGATGCGACCCTTGCCGTCGAGGCCGATCACGCCGGCGGGAACGCCGGACAACACAGCTTCGGTGAAGCGCCGGCGACGGTCGATCAGATCGCTCGCGGCCGTCAGACGGTCATGCTGCCGCCTCAGCTCGCCCGTCATCTTGTTGAACGTTTCGCCGAGATGCGCGAGGTCGCCTTCGTTCGGGCCGACCGGCACCTGCACGTGATAATTCCCGAGCGCGACCTGGTCGGTCGCGTGGATCAGCCGCCGGATGGGCGCCACCAGCCGGTTGGCGAAGCTCAGCCCGAGCCACACGGCCGAGAGCAGCAGGATCAGCGAAATCAGCACATACATGCTGGCGAAGGCCACCTGCACGCCGAGCTTGCGCTGGGTGAGCACCTCGTAATAGTTCGCCGCCGCTTCGGCTTGCCGAGGAAACTCCAAGGCCTTCGGGTCGACGCCGCGCGCGACGACGAGAAACACGTCGTCGAAGCCGGGAACCTTGAGCACCGCTCGGAACACGTTGCCTTGTTTCGGGATCAGGCACCAAGCCTCCTGATCCTGTGCGGCGGCGAAGTCGTCCTCGCCCGGCAGTTCGAAACCGGGTGTTTCGCGCAGTTCGACGCGTTCGATGATCGTGCCGTCCGCTTTCGTCAAAACGGCTACGGGAAAACCGAGAAACATCGAGCGGGAGCGCACGAAATCCCGGAAAAACGGTCGATTTTGATCGAATGCCCCGCGCGCCCGACCGATATCGGCGGCCATGAGATTGATCTCGCGGCCCATTGCGCGGCACTGCAGTTCACGAAATTCGCGTGCGACTTCGACCGAGGTCGAGAGCAGTCCCTGCACGTACCTGCCGAACGAGATGTCGATGCCGCGTTCCAGCGTCAGCCAACCCACCGCCGCGACGAGGATCGCAGGCAGTGCCGCGACGAAGGCGAACAGGCCGACGATGCGCGCGTGAAGCCCCGCGGCCGCAGCACCCGAGCGGCGCGCCTTGACGAGCTGCCATGCCTCGCTCGCGACGAGCCAGACGAGAAAGAAGATGAGGATGGCGTTGACGCCGAACAGGACGACGACGACCTGATCCGACGCGACGACCGAGACGAGGCCCGCCAGCACCAGGAAGGTGGCGAGGGCCGATACGAGCGCGGCCACGACGACGAGCGCACCGAACACCGTGCGTCTGCGGCTTCCCGCAAGAGGTGAAGAAGGGCCCGCCGGAACGCTGCCGCTTGTAATCGTCATGAAACCTGCGCGCAAGGACGGCTCGCGCCGTCGGAGAACGTTGCTTTACAGCAACAGTGTTGCTCGGAAAAGACGATTCTGGCCAGAGCGGGAGGTGCGGACGCTCAGCGAAGCGTCCGCACGACGGGCAATTCGAGATCGCGGATCTTCTTGCGCAGCGTGTTGCGGTTAAGCCCCAGCAGCTCCGCCGCCTTGATCTGGTTGCCGCGCGTCGCGGCCAATGCGGCCGTGATCAGCGGAGCTTCGATGTCCCGCAAGAGCCGGTGATAGAGGCCCGGAGGCGGCAGATCGTTGCCGTACTGTCCGAAATAACTCGTCAGGTGACGTTCCACGGATTCGGACAACGTCGCCGCCTCCGGCAGCGCCTCGCCCGAGAAATAGCTCGCGCCGGCCGCCTCGGGTTCCGTCAACTCGGCTTCGACCAAGGTCTCGGTGATCGTCTCCTGCGGATACAGGGCGGCCAGACGCCGCACCATGTTCTCCAGCTCGCGGACGTTGCCCGGCCAGCGGTGCCGCTTCAGGCGGTCGAGCGCTGGCGTGTCGATCTGCTTGCGCGGCAGCCCTTCCTTTTCCACCAGCATGAAGAAGTGCCGCGCGAGATCGGGGATGTCCTCCGCGCGCTCCCGCAGCGGCGGCAGCCGCAACGGCACGACGTTCAACCGGAAGAACAGGTCCTCGCGGAACAATCCCTGCCGGATCGAGCCGCGCAGATCCTTGTTGGTGGCGGCGATGATGCGGACGTTGGTCTTGATCGGTGTCCGCCCGCCGACGGTGGTGTACTCGCCCTGCTGAAGCACCCGCAGAAGCCGCGTCTGCGCATCCATCGGCATGTCGCCGATCTCGTCGAGGAACAGCGTTCCGCCCTCGGCCTGCTCGAAGCGTCCGGTGGAGCGCTGCAGGGCGCCGGTGAACGCGCCCTTCTCGTGGCCGAACAATTCGCTTTCGATCAGATCGCGCGGGATGGCCGCCATGTTCACGGGCACGAAGGGGCCGCGTGCGCGCTTGCCGTAATCGTGCAGCGCGCGGGCGACGAGTTCCTTGCCGGTGCCGGACTCGCCCGTGATCATCACGGTCAGATCGGTCTGCATGAGGCGCGCGAGCGCCCGATAGAGTTCCTGCATCGCGGGCGAACGACCGACCAGCGGAATTTCGTCCGCCTGCGCCGGCTGGACCGGAATTCCGGTCTCCTTCGTCCGCGACAAAGCGCGGCCCACGATGTTGATGAGTTCCTTCAGGTCGAACGGCTTCGGCAGATATTCGTAAGCGCCGCGCTCGCTGGCACGGATCGCGGTCATGAACGTGTTCTGCGCGCTCATCACGATGATGGGCAGATCGGGACGCACCTTCTTGATCCGGGGAAGGAGATCGAAGGCGTTTTCGTCGGGCATCACGACGTCGGTCACGACGAGATCGCCCTCCCCGGCCTGCACCCAACGCCAAAGGACGGAAGCCTGACCGGTGCTGCGCACCTCATAGCCCGCCCGTGCGAGCGCTTGGTTCAAGACCGTGCGGATTGCGGCATCGTCGTCTGCCACAAGAATGGTGCCGCTCGGCATCCGCTACCCCTCGTTGTCGGACGCGCGACCGTCGCGCGCGATATGCATGGGCATGAGAACCCGGAAGGTCGTACGGCGCGGCAGGGAGTCGGGTTCGACCACCCCGCCGTGATCGCCGACGATCTTCGCAACCAAAGCAAGACCGAGGCCAGTTCCGGACTGTTTCGTCGTGACGAAGGGCTCGAAGAGGTGGCGCACGAGGTCCGTGGGGATGCCGGGACCGTTGTCGCGCACACAGATTTCGAGCGGCAGCGCCACCCGTGTACCCGATCCCGGTACCGCCATGCGGACGCCGGGACGGTAAGCGGTGGTGAATTCGATTTCCCCGTCGAGCGCATCCTCGCCGATCGCCTCGGCCGCGTTCTTGGCGAGGTTGAGGAACACTTGGATCAACTGGTCGCGATTGCCGAACACGGGCGGCAGAGACGGGTCGTAATTCTCGAGAAAACGAACATGCCGCGCGAAGCCGGAGGTCGCCAGACGCTTCACGTGTTCGAGAATGCCGTGGATGTTGACGGCCTCGCGATGCAGCGGACGCCCGTCCGCGAAATCCTCGAAACGGTCGACCAGCGTCACGATCCGGTCCGCCTCGTCGCAGATCAACTGCGTCAACACCCGGTCCTCGTCGCTCACCGCCGTTTCCAGCAGTTGCGCCGCTCCGCGAATGCCCGAAAGCGGGTTCTTGATTTCATGCGCGAGCATCGAACCCAGCGCCGAGATCGACCGCGCCGCCCCGCGATGCGTCAGTTGTCTGTCTATTTTTTCAGCAATAGTCTTTTCTTGAAGCATCACGAGCACGTCCTGCCCGTCTCCCGCGGGCGCGACGAACACGTCCACCACGCGCTCCCCGCCGATGCGCGGCGAACCGAGATCAAGCCGATACTCGTTGTAGGAACCGCCCGTGCGGCGCACCTCGTCGACGAGGGACAACACGGGCGACCCGAACGGCATCAGTTCCTTGACGAGGTTGCGGCGCAGCACCGAGCGGCTCGTCTGGAAGAAGGTTTCGGCCGCAACATTCGCATCCGTGATGCGCCCGTCCGTTCCGATCACCAGAACCGGCAGCGGCAGCACGTTCAAGATCGCCTCGGCTTGGCCGGCGCGCGGGGTCGTCGTCATGCTGCTTCCTCGACGTGTGCGGTCTCGAATGCCGCGGCAAGAAGGCCGACGACCTCTTCGGGGTCTTCGCTGACGACGATGCGGGCGCGCAGAGCCGCCGGAACGGCATAGCCCGCAGCCGCGTGTTCCTCGGCATAGGCCGCCAGATGCTTGCGCGCGTGGCGCAGCCCGGAGGCGCGACCGTAGATCGAGAGCAGCGTCTCGTAATGTTCGATGGCCGCATCCCTGCACGCGGCGGGCGACGGCAGCACGACGTGTCCGCCGTTTTCCAGCGCGCGGGCGATGCCGCCGATCAGCCACGGCCGTCCCAACGCCGCACGACCGATCATCACGGCATCCGCGCCCGATTGCGCCAGCATCTCGCGGGCCTGATCCGCCGTCGCGCAATCGCCGTTGGCGACGACGGGGATCGAGACCGCCCGTTTGACCGCGGCGATGGCCGACCAGTCCGCCGTGCCTTTATAAAATTGCTGCCGCGTGCGCCCGTGCACCGTTACGAGCTGAACCCCGGCCGCTTCGGCCCGACGCGCAAGTTCCGGCGCATTCAGCGAGTCATGATCCCACCCCAGACGCATCTTCACCGTCACGGGAATGGACACGGCCCCGACGGTCGCCTCGATCAACGTCAGCGCATGGTCGAGATCGCGCATCAAGGCCGAACCGGCATAGCCGCCGGTCACGCGCTTGGCGGGGCAGCCCATATTGATGTCGATGATCGCCGCGCCCGCCGCTTCCGCCAGCTTCGCAGCCTCGCCCATCCATCGGGGATCGCAGCCGGCGAGTTGAACGACGTGCGGGTCGACGCCGTCCCCTTCCGCCCGCAGCGCGGCCTCGGCCGAGCCTTTCACGAGCTCGTCGCTCGCGACCATCTCCGACACCACCATGGAAGCGCCGAACCGGCGCGCGATGCGACGCATCCCGACATCCGTGACGCCTGACATGGGCGCAAGGACGGCGCGGCCGTCCAAGGTGACGGAGCCGATGGCGAGAGCCTGATGGTCAGTCATGTTTTTGAGCACATATCCGCGATGCCCGATGCTTAGACATATTGCGTTGCAAAATGAAGTCCCGGTCGCTGCGTTCCGCAATTCACAACTCGCGCCGCGTCGAGCATGCCCGGCGTTTGACGCGGGCCGCACGGCACGGCACAGCTTGAAGATGACCGAAAGCCCCTCGCCCCGTGTCGCAGCCCTGATCGTCGCCGCCGGACGCGGCATGCGCGCGGGCGGCGGCGTTCCCAAACAATATCGCATGCTTGCGGGGCGCAGCGTGCTCGCGCGCTCCGTCGCCGCGCTTTGCGGCCGGCAGGCGGCTTCGATCGTGCTCTGCGTCATCCACCCCGACGACCGAGAGCTATACGATGCCGCCCTGGCGGAACTTCCGCCGGCGCTTCGTCCCCATCTGCTCCCACCCGTGTCGGGCGGCGACGCGCGGGCGGAGTCGGTGCGCAACGGCCTCGAAGCGTTGGCGGCCCATGCGCCGGACATCGTGCTCGTTCATGACGCCGCCCGCCCCTTCGCCTCGCCCGCGCTCGTCGCCCGATCCGTCGCGGCGGCCGCATCCTTCGGAGCCGCCCTTCCCGGCGTACCGGTCACCGATACGCTCAAAGCCGTCGCGCCCGACGCCGTCATCGTGGGCACGGTGGACCGTGCACCCTTGCGCGCGGTGCAGACGCCGCAAGTCTTCCGCTTTGCGACGCTGCTGGACGCGCATCGCCGCGCGGCCGCAGCGGGCCGAACCGATTTCACGGATGACGGGGCCGTGATGGAATGGGCCGGCCACGCCGTCCACGTCTTCGAAGGGGAGCGCGCCAACGTGAAGCTGACGACCACGGAGGATTTCGCCGATGCCGAAGCGCGCCTCGCGGCGGAAACCGAAACCCGCACCGGCATGGGCTACGACGTCCACGCCTTCGGCGACGGCGACCACGTCATGTTGGGCGGCGTCCGCATCGCGCATCGCCGCGGCGTGCTCGCCCATTCCGACGGCGACGTGATCCTGCACGCGCTCACCGACGCGGTGCTCGGCACCTTGGCGGACGGCGACATCGGCTCGCACTTCCCGCCGAGCGACCCGCAATGGAAGGGCGCGTCGTCCGACCGTTTCCTCGCCCATGCGGTCGGCCTGCTGCGCGGGCGCGGCGGGCGTCTGGTCAATTGCGACGTCACCGTCGTCTGCGAAGCGCCGAAGGTCGGCCCGCATCGCGACGCCATGCGTGCGCGCATCGCCGAGATCTGCGGCATCGGCATTCATCGCGTCGCGATCAAGGCCACCACGTCCGAACGCATGGGCTTCACCGGCCGGGGCGAAGGCCTCGCCGCGCAGGCGCTCGTCACCGTCACGCTTCCCGCGGAGCCCGCCTGATGTTCGATCCCAATCTCCTCGCCCGCACCGCGTCGCTGCTCGAATTCTGCCGCTCGAAGGGTCTCAAGCTCGCCACGGCAGAAAGCTGCACCGGCGGCCTCGTCGCGGGTCTGCTCACCGAAATTCCCGGCTCGTCGGACGTGGTGGACCGCGGCTTCGTCACCTATTCCAACGCCGCCAAGACCGAACTCGTGGGCGTGCCCGCCGATCTCATCCGCGAGCACGGCGCGGTCAGCGAGCCCGTCGCCGAGGCCATGGCCGAAGGCGCCCTCGCCCGCTCGAACGCCGACGTGGCGGTCGCGATCACGGGCGTCGCCGGCCCCGGCGGCGGTTCGCCGAGCAAGCCCGTCGGCATGGTGTGCTTCGCCGTCGTGCGGCGCGGAACCCCGGTGCGCACGATCACGCATCGCTTCGGCGATCTCGGCCGCGGCCGCGTGCGCATGGAAGCCGTCGAGGCGGCGTTGGTGATGCTGCGCGAAGCGGCCTCCGCGAAGGCCTGATCGGTCCGAGCGTCCGAACTCAGCCGTAAACCTTGTCGGCCCGCTGCTCGAAGGCTTCCGAGAACCGGCGGAAGGCGTGGTCGAACATCGCGCCCATCAGCAGGCCGAGCGTGCGGCTGCGGAACTCGTAATCGATGAAGAATTCCACCGTGCAGCCCGCGCCGTCTTCCTTGAAGGACCAGCGGTTGTCGAGCCGGCTGAACGGCCCGTCGATATACTCCGCCAGCACCTTCAGCCGCGGCCGGTCCAGCGTCACCCGGCTCGTGAAGGTCTCGCGGATCGCCTTGAACCCCACCGTCATGTCCGCCACCAACGTCTCGACGCCCTCGTCGCTCCGGCTGCGCCGCTTGATCTTCAGGCCCTCGCACAGCGGCAGGAACTCGGGATAGGACTCCACGTCCGCCACGAGCTCGAACATCTTCACGGGGCTGTGCCGCACGCGGCGGGATGATCTGAAGGTGGGCAAATCGGTTCGGCCGTCCTCGTTGTCGACACCGTCCTTGAACATCACTCGGCGGCGGGTTGCAACGGAAAGGTCAGGCGGGGAGATCGCGGCAAAACGCACCCGTTCCGTCACGGGGCGAGAATGCTTTGCATGGACGCCGTTCGACCCGCCCGCCTCAGCGCCCGAGCTTCCCCAACCGCGCCGCCTTCAACTTCGCAAAGTCATCCCCCGCATGGTGCGAGGAGCGCGTGAGCGGCGTGGCCGAGACCAGCAGGAAGCCTTTGGTATAGGCGATGGTCTCGTAGCCCTTGAAGGCGTCGGGCGTGATGAAGTCGATCACCGGATGGTGCTTCTTCGTCGGTTGCAGATATTGCCCGACCGTGAGGAAATCGACGTCCGCCGAGCGCAGGTCGTCCATCAGCTGCAGCACTTCGTTCCGCTCTTCGCCGAGGCCCACCATAATGCCGGACTTGGTGAAGATGGTCGCGTCCAACTCCTTCACCCGCTGCAGCAGGCGGATGGAGTGGAAGTAGCGAGCGCCGGGGCGGACCTTCAGATATTTCGAGGCGACGGTTTCGAGATTGTGGTTGAACACGTCCGGCCGCGCCGCGACCACTACCTCCAACGCGCCGTCCTTGCGCAGGAAGTCGGGCGTCAGCACCTCGATGGTGGTGCCGGGCGAACGCGCGCGGATGGCGCGGATCACTTGCGCGAAATGCTCCGCCCCGCCGTCGTCGAGGTCGTCGCGGTCGACCGACGTGATGACGACATGATGCAGCCCCAGCTTCGCCACCGCCGTCGCGATCTTGGCCGGCTCGTCGGCATCGAGCGCGCCGGGCATGCCGGTCTTGACGTTGCAGAAGGCACAGGCGCGGGTGCAGGTGTCGCCCATGATCATGAAGGTGGCGTGCTTCTTCTCCCAGCACTCGCCGATATTGGGGCAGCCCGCCTCCTCGCACACCGTCACGAGCCCTTCGGCCTTCACGATGCGGTTGGTCTCCGCCCAAGCGGGCGAGCCCGGGGCCTTCACGCGGATCCAATCCGGCTTGCGCTGGATCGGCTGATCCGGCCGATGCGCCTTTTCCGGATGCCGGGGGCGATTGTCGCTCTTCAACGTATCGATGACGACGGCCATGATCGGACCTTTGCTCCGTTCGCGCGCGGGCGCGAACCTCAATTATTCCTTCGCGCGCGCCGGCGCGAGGCTCAACTATTCCTTCGCGCGACGCGGGACAAGCACGTGCGACCCTGTGACGTCCGCGCGCCGCCCGCTCACCCTTCTCGTGTCATCCCGGGCGGCAAAGCCGACCCGGGACCCGGAAGAACGGCAACCATCGAGCGGCGTCGAGGTCGTGGGTCCCGGCTTTCCGCTGCGTCCGGCCGGGATGAAATGGAAATTCAGGCCCTGCCCCGCAGCACCCGTACCAGCCACAACACCACGATCGCGCCGACGGCCGAGGCGATCAGCACGCCCCAGAAGCCGCGCACCTGCACGCCCATCGCATTGGCGAGGAACGCACCCACCAATCCGCCCAAGATCCCGACCACGATGTTCTTGACGATGCCGTGGTCGGATTTCGTCACCTTCTCCGCAATGAATCCCGCGAGGAAGCCGACGAAGATGCTCATCAAAATGCCGAGACCGAAGCCCATACCGTTTCTCCCCGGTGAGGGCCGCGCTTCCCGACGCCCCGATCAGGCGTGGACCACGCGGCCATACGCGTCGAGAACGCTTTCATGCATGGTTTCGGACAAGGTCGGATGCGGGAAAACCGTATGCATCAGGTCTTCTTCCGTCGTCTCCAAATTCATGGCGACGACATAGCCCTGAATCAGCTCGGTGACCTCGGCTCCCACCATGTGCGCGCCGAGCAGCTTGCCGGTCTTCGCGTCGAAGATCGTCTTCACGAGGCCGTCCGGCTCGCCGAGCGCGATGGCCTTGCCGTTGCCCGCAAACGGGAAGCGGCCGACCTTGAGTTCGTATCCGGCTTCCTTGGCCTTGGCCTCGGTGAGGCCGACGGAGGCGATCTGCGGGTGGCAATAGGTGCAGCCCGGGATCTTCAGCTTGTCCATCGGATGCGCGTGCAGGCCTTTGATGGCCTCGACGCAGATGACGCCTTCATGCTCGGCCTTGTGCGCCAGCATCGGCGGGCCCGCGACGTCGCCGACGGCGTAGATGCCCGGCACGTTGGTGCGGCCGTACCCGTCCGCCGCGACGATGCCGCGATCGAGCTTCACGCCGAGCGCTTCGAGGCCGATGCCCTCGACATTGGCGACGACGCCGACGGCGGAGATCAGACGGTCGGCGGTCAGCGTCTGCGTCGCGCCCTTCTCGTCCTGAATCGTCGCGGTCACGCTGTCCGCGCCCTTCTCGACCTTCGTCACCTTCGCGCCGGTGAGGATCTTCATCCCCTGCTTCTCGAAGCGCTTGCGGGCAAACGCCGCGATCTCGGCATCCTCGACGGGGAGGATCTGCGGCATCACCTCGACCACGGTCACGTCCGCGCCCATGGTCTTGTAGAACGAGGCGAATTCGATGCCGATTGCGCCCGAGCCCATCACGATGACGGATTTCGGCATGGTCTTGGGCACCATCGCCTCGAAATAGGTCCAGATCAGCTTCTTGTCCGGCTCGATGCCGGGCAGCGCACGCGGGCGCGCGCCGGTCGCCACGATGATGTGCTTGGCCGTGTAGACGCCCTCCCCCAGCACGCCCTTCGGCGTCGGATGCGCCGGCTCGACCGGCGGCTTGGAGGGTTTGCCGACCTTCACTTCGCCGGCCTTCGGGATCGAGGCTTCGCCCCAGATCACGTCGACCTTGTTCTTCTTGAGCAGGAACGCGACGCCGCCGTTGAGCTGCGCCGAGACGCCGCGCGAGCGCTTCACCACGTCCGCGACGTCGACCGACATCGTGCCGTTCAGCGTCAGGCCGTAATCCTTGGCGTGGGTGGCGTAGTGGTACACCTCGGCGGAGCGCAGCAGCGCCTTGGTCGGAATGCAGCCCCAATTGAGGCAGATGCCGCCGAGATGCTCGCGCTCCACCACGGCCGTCTTCATGCCGAGCTGCGCCGCCCGGATCGCGGCGACGTAGCCGCCCGGTCCGCCGCCGATGATGATCACGTCGTAATTGTCGGCCATTCGTTCAGCTCCTCACCCCCTCCCCCCTTGCGGGGAGGGGCCGGGGGTGGGGTCACGCCCCGCCCGCCGATCAGGTTCCTGTTCAACGCCGCCCGGTCGTCTCGCGAATGAGCGGGCGTTCGGTCCGAAAGATCGCGAAGAGACTCAGACCAGCAGCCCCATCGGGTTTTCGATCAGCTGCTTGAAGGCCTGAATGAGTTCCGCGCCGAGCGTGCCGTCGACCGCGCGATGGTCCGTCGAGAGCGTCACGGTCATCACGGTCGCAATGGCCAAAGCGCCGTTCTTCACGACGGGCCGCTGCTCGCCCGCGCCCACCGCGAGGATCGTGGCGTGCGGCGGGTTGATGACGGCCGCGAAGTCCTTGATGCCGAACATGCCGAGGTTCGACACGGCGGTCGAGCCGCCCTGATACTCCTCGGGCTTCAGCTTTCGCCCCTTGGCGCGCGCCGCGTAATCCTTCATCTCGTTCGAGATGACCGACAGCGTCTTCGTCTCCGCCTTGCGCACCACCGGCGTGATGAGCCCGCCGGGGATCGAGACCGCCACGCCGACATCGGCATGCTTGTGGCGCAGCATCGCGCTTTCGGTCCAGGACACGTTCGCGTCCGGCACGCGCATCAACGCCAAGGCGAGCGCCTTGATCACGAAGTCGTTGACCGAAACCTTGTAGCCCGGCTTGCCGTCCTTAACCGGGGCGGCGGCGTTGATCTGCTCGCGCAGCTTCATCAGCGCGTCGAGGTCGCAATCCACCGAGAGGTAGAAATGCGGCACCGTCTGCTTGGATTCGGTGAGACGACGCGCGATGACCTTGCGCATCGAATCATGCGGGATTTCCTCGTAGGAGCCCGGCTCGAACAGCTTGCGGACGGCGTCCTCGCTCATGCCCGCGGCGAGAGCGGGCGCGGCGGCGGTCGGCGCGGCGGCCGGCGCAGGTGCCGCGACGGGCGCGGCCGCAGGCTTCGCCGTTCCGCCCGCCATGGCGGCGCGCACGTCCTTCTCGACGATGCGTCCGTGCGGGCCCGAACCGCCGATGCCCGACAGATCGAGCCCGGCATCCTTGGCGATGCGCTTGGCGAGCGGCGACGCGAACACGCGCTCGCCCGACGCCGCAGACTTTGCAGGCGCAGCTGCAGGGGTAGTCGCAGCAGCCGGAGCCGTTGCCGGCGTGACCGGAGCCGCAGGCGCACCCGCCGCCGCCGGAGCGGGCGCGGCCGTAGGTGCGGCGGCTTTCGGTGCCGAAGCGCCGGAGCCGACCGTCTTCGCGTCTTCGCCTTCCGAGGCGATGACCGCGATGAGTTCGTTCACGGCCACGTCGTTGGTGCCCGCAGGCACCACGATCTTGGCGAGTACGCCCTCATCCACGGCTTCCACTTCCATGGTCGCCTTGTCGGTCTCGATCTCGGCGATCACGTCGCCGGATTTGATCGTGTCGCCTTCCTTCTTGAGCCATTTCGCGAGGTTGCCCTTCTCCATGGTCGGAGACAAAGCGGGCATCAATACGTTGACGGGCATGGTGCTTCCCCCGGCTCAGCGATAGGTGACGGAACGGACCGCCTGCACGACTTCGGCCACATTCGGAAGCGCGAGCTTCTCGAGATTGGCCGCGTAGGGCATCGGCACGTCCTTGCCGGTGACGCGAAGGACGGGAGCGTCCAACCAGTCGAAGGCGCGGTCCATCAGCATGGCGGCGATTTCCGCGCCGACGCCGGATTGCGGCCAACCTTCTTCCACCGTCACGCAGCGGCCGGTCTTCTGCACCGAGGCGATGATGGTGTCGACGTCCATCGGGCGGATCGTACGCAGGTCGATGACCTCCGCCTCGATGCCCTCCTTGGCCAATTCGTCGGCCGCCTTCAGCGCATAGGTCATGCCGATGGAGAAGGAGACGATGGTCACGTCCTTGCCGGGCCGCGCGATGCGGGCCTTGCCGATCGGCAGCACGAAATTCTCGTCCTTCGGGACCGGAGCCGACTGGCCGTAGAGAATTTCGTTCTCGAGGAACACGACCGGGTTCGGGTTGCGGATCGCGGCCTTCATCAGGCCCTTCGCATCCGCCGCGTTCGACGGCGAGATCACCAGCAGGCCGGGTATCTGCGAGTACCAGGCGGTGTAATCCTGGCTGTGCTGCGCGCCCACGCGCGCCGCGGCCCCGTTCGGCCCGCGGAACACGATGGCGCAGCCCATCTGGCCGCCCGACATGTAGAGCGTCTTGGCGGCGGAGTTGATGATCTGGTCGATCGCCTGCATGGCAAAGTTGAAGGTCATGAACTCGACGATCGGCTTCAGGCCCGCAAGCCCAGCGCCGACGCCGATGCCGGCAAAGCCGTGCTCGGTGATCGGCGTGTCGATGACGCGCCGCGGCCCGAATTCCTGCAGCAGCCCCTGCGTCACCTTGTACGCGCCCTGATACTCGGCCACTTCCTCGCCCATGACGAAGACGTCGCCGTCGCGGCGCATTTCTTCGGCCATCGCGTCGCGCAGCGCCTCGCGCATGGTCATCGTGACCATCTCGGTCCCTGCCGGGATTTCCCCGGAGGCGTCATAGCCGGCGGCCGAAAGCGCGGCCTGCGTCTGCGGCGCGGAGACCGGAGCGGCTGCCGCCTTCGGCGCGGCCGCGACGGGCGTCGGATCGGCTTGGCCGGGCAGGCTCGCGCCGCCCGCAGCCGAAACGGCCGAGGCGTCTTCGCCCTCGGACGCGATCACCGCGATCTTCTGGTTCACGGCCACGTCGTTCGTGCCGGCGGGAACGAGGATCTTGGCGAGAACGCCCTCATCGACCGCTTCCACCTCCATGGTGGCCTTGTCGGTCTCGATTTCGGCGATCACGTCGCCGGGCTTGATGGAATCGCCTTCGGCCTTGAGCCACTTGGCGAGGTTGCCCTTCTCCATCGTGGGGGAGAGCGCGGGCATCAATACGTCGATCGGCATCGCGGTCGAACTCCGTGGAGGGAACCCCGCCCGACTTTCGGTCGCGGGGCCGTGCGATGAGGGAAAATCAGCGGAGGATGTCGGTCCAAAGCTCGGCGGGATCGGGCTCGGGATCGTTGGTGGCGAATTCGGCCGCCTCGTTGACGATGTCGCGCACCTTCGCGTCGATCGCCTTGAGTTCGTCCTCGCCCACCTTCCAATCTTCGATCAGGCGACGACGCACCTGCTCGATCGGATCGCGCTCCTCGCGCATCTTCTGCACTTCGTCCTTGGAGCGATACTTCGCCGGGTCGGACATCGAGTGGCCGCGATAGCGGTAGGTCTGCATCTCGAGGATGTAGGGCCCCTTCCGCGCCCGGCACCATTCCACCGCACGTTCGCCCGCGGCCTTCACGGCCCGCACGTCCATGCCGTCGACCTGCTCGCCGGGGATGTTGAAGGAGAGGCCGCGCTTGGAGAAGTCCGTCTGCGCCGAGGCGCGGGAGACGGAGGTGCCCATGGCGTAGCGGTTGTTCTCGATGATGTAGACCACGGGGAGCTTCCAAAGCTCCGCCATGTTGAAGCTCTCGTAGACCTGACCCTGATTGGACGCGCCGTCGCCGAAATAGGTCAGGGATACGTTGTCGTTGCCGCGATAGTGGTTCGCGAAGGCCAAGCCGGTGCCGAGCGACACCTGCGCGCCCACGATGCCGTGGCCGCCGTAGAAGTGCTTCTCGACGCTGAACATGTGCATCGAGCCGCCCTTGCCCTTCGACAATCCACCCCGACGCCCCGTCAACTCGGCCATGACGCCCTTCGGGTCCATCCCGCAGGCGAGCATGTGGCCGTGGTCGCGATAACCCGTGATGACCGCGTCGCCGCCCTTCGAGGCCATCTGCATCCCGATCACGACCGCTTCCTGGCCGATGTAGAGATGGCAGAACCCGCCGATGAGGCCCATGCCGTACATCTGCCCGGCCTTCTCCTCGAAGCGGCGGATCATCAGCATTTCGCGATAGGCCGAAACATCCTCCTCGCGGGAGAACGTCGCGGCCGTCGACGAGGACTTTTTCCCCGTCGCCTTTGCGGTTGCGGCTTTGGACGCAGTCGCGCTTTTGCGCGCGGCAAATGCCATACGGACCTCCCCTTGGCATAAGACCTTCGTTGAAGGCGACAGTAGCCGAAGACCCGCATCGTGGCGAGTAGGTGAAAAGGTCTAGTTCAAGATTTTTTTAAAAGGCAAGGTATTGAAATTGCTTGGACTTTATAAATGAACCGGAATGTGGTTCAAGATGCTGCGGCGCACCATGTCCGCACAGGCATTCCTTATGGGAATGCCCGCAAAAGCCCGCCTCAGCGTCCGTCGCCCATCACGACGACGTCGTTCCGATGTACGCGCCCGAGCACCGTGCGTGCACGCTCCTCCAGCAGATCTTGGTCGATATGTTCGGCCCGAAACAGCGCCACGCGCCGCTCCCATTCGACGCGCTCGGCGCGAAGTTCCGCGAGCTGGCGCTCCAGCTGCGCCGCCTGTTCGGTCAGCGCCTCCTTCGTATCCATCCCGCGATTGCCGCTATGGGCATGGTGGATGAAATAGGCCGACAGAGCACCTGCCGAAAGGAACAGGAACACCGGCACGAGGAATCGAGTGAGGCGACGCTTTACGACCATGCCGCAATGCTTGCCGCGTCACGGTTGACGACCGGTAAATAAAAAGGCGGCGGAGCCCTGCCCCGCCGCCTTTTTCGTCGTCATCAAAGAAAGTTCGTTCAGCGCAGCGCCTTCAACGCGCCGCGCCCCGCATAAAGCGCCTGCGGGCCGAGTTCTTCCTCGATGCGCAGCAGCTGGTTGTATTTCGCGGTCCGGTCGGAGCGCGCCAGCGAGCCGGTCTTGATCTGCCCGCAATTCGTGGCGACCGAGAGGTCCGCGATGGTCGAATCCTCCGTCTCGCCGGAGCGATGCGACATCACCGCCGTGTAGCCGGCGCGGTGCGCCATATCCACGGCCGCCAGAGTCTCGGTCAACGAGCCGATCTGGTTCACCTTCACCAGGATCGAGTTGCCGACGCCCTTCTTGATGCCGTCGGACAGCCGCGCCGTGTTGGTCACGAACAGGTCGTCGCCGACCAACTGGCACTTGCCGCCGATCTTGTCGGTCAACAGCTTCCAGCCCTGCCAGTCGTCCTCGCTCATGCCGTCCTCGATGGAGGCGATGGGATAACCCGCAACGAGCTTGGCGAGGTAATCCACCTGCTCCTCGATGGAGCGGGTGCGCTTCTCGCCCTCGTAGTGATACGCGCCGTTCTTGAAGAACTCGGTCGAGGCGCAGTCGAGCGCGATCATCACGTCCGTGCCCGCCTTGAAGCCGGCCGTCTCGATGGCCTGCATCACGAAATCGAGCGCCGCTTCGGCCGAGGGCAGGTTCGGGGCGAAGCCGCCCTCGTCGCCGACATTGGTGTTGTGCCCGGCCTTCTTCAACGCGCCCTTGAGCGTATGGAAGATTTCCGCGCCGGCGCGCAGCGCCTCGCGGAATGTGGGCGCGCCCACGGGCATGATCATGAATTCCTGGAAGTCGATCGGGTTGTCGGCATGCGCGCCGCCGTTGACGATGTTCATCATCGGCACGGGCAACATGCGGGCCGAGGTGCCGCCGACATAGCGATACAGCGGCAGGCTCGACGCGTCGGCCGCGGCCTTGGCGACGGCGAGCGACACGCCGAGAATCGCGTTCGCGCCGAGCCGCGCCTTGTTGGGCGTGCCGTCGAGTTCCAGCATGGCCTCGTCGATGCCGATCTGGTCTTCGGCATCCATCTCCACGACGACTTCATAAATGTCGTCGTTGACGGCGGCGACGGCCTTCTCGACGCCCTTGCCGAAATAGCGGCCCTTGTCGCCGTCGCGCAATTCGACGGCCTCATGCGCGCCGGTCGATGCGCCCGAGGGAACCGCCGCGCGGCCGAAGGAGCCGTCTTCCAGCGTCACGTCGACCTCGACCGTGGGATTGCCGCGGCTGTCCAGAATTTCGCGGGCGACGATGTCGACGATGGCGGTCATGCGCTGGGTCTCCTCCCGATGGGCTTCGACGCGGCTTTTACGCGAATGCGGCCCGCGCGCAAAGCCGCCGAAGGTGGAAGCGCGAGGCCGTGCGCTTCACGGGTGCGAAGAGGAGATGGGAAGCGGCGCGCAATTTCCACCAATCCCCCTCATGGTGAGGAGCCCGGCACCGCCGGGCGTCTCGAACCACGCGGGAGCCTCCGGGGCAACCGTCCTTCGAGACGGCCCTGCGGGCCTCCTCAGGATGAGGGTTAGCACTACCCATCCCTCAGCCTCCAAACGCATCTCCGCAGTGAACATCACCCCCACGCCTTCATAACCCCGGACACCCTGCTATATGAGGCTCAAATCACAGGCTCATGAGATGAAACTTCGATGACCATCGACACGCTGCAACTCGGCAAGGCGAGCGCCCTGCCCGCATCCCCGGAAGAAGCCGTGCTCGACCGCGTGCCGAACCCGCACAAGGGCACGCCCTATCTCGCGCGCTTCACCGCGCCGGAATTCACCTCGATCTGCCCGGTCACCGGCCAGCCCGATTTCGGTATCCTCGTGATCGATTACGTGCCGCGCGATTGGCTGGTCGAATCGAAGTCGCTGAAGCTGTTTCTCGGCGCCTTCCGCAACCACGGCGCCTTCCACGAGGATTGCACCGTCGGCATCGGCAAAAGGCTCGTCGAGCTGCTCGATCCCGTCTGGTTCCGCATCGGCGGCTACTGGTACCCCCGCGGCGGCATCCCCATCGACGTGTTCTGGCAAACCGGCTCTCCGCCAGAAGGCGTCTGGGTCCCGGACCAAGGCGTCGCGCCGTATCGGGGACGGTGAGGTTTTCAGCATCGAAAAAGATGCTAAACTTCGTGCAACAGCCTTGTTCGGAGGAGCCGATGAACATCATCCACGCCCGGCAGACCGTCAGCGTGACGGAGTTGAAGCGGGACTATGCGAACGTCGTTCGGGCTGCGGAAACCGCACCCGTGGCGGTGCTGAACCACAACAAGCCCGAAGCATATTTGATCGGCGCAGAGGCATACGAGCAGCTGATGGATCTTCTCGAAGATTTGGAAGATCTGAAGGTCATCGAGGAACGCGCCGGCGAAATACCGGTCGCGGTCAATGTGGACGACCTGTGAATAGCGGGGGCGTCAGCGGGCGTTCTCGTTCGTAAACAAAGAATCGATGCATCGTTTCAGCTCCACCCGCACAGGGAGCACAGGTCATTCACAAGCTGCAGTTCTTGCCCTCCGCTTTGAAGGAATTCGAGAAGCTTGATGTCCATACGAGGGACGTCCTGCGCAAAAAGCTTATCTCCCGCCTTGACGCGCCCCGCGTTCCCTCCGCCGCGATTCAAGGCGGGAAGGATTGCTACAAAATCAAATTGCGGGATCGCGGGTTGCGGCTTGTCTACCGCGTGAACGACGGGATCGTGACCGTCATCGTACTTGCCGTCGGCAAAAGAGAACGCGGCGAAGTCTATGCCGCCGCAATCAAGCGTTTGAGCGAAAGCTGAACGCCCTCACCCCTTCGCCACGGCGTCGAAGGCCATCAGCCGCTTCAGCATCGCTTCCATCTCGTCGAGCGGCACCATGTTGGGGCCGTCGGAGAAGGCTTGCGCCGGGTTGTCGTGGGTTTCCACGAACAGCCCCGCCACACCCACCGCGATCGCGGCGCGCGCCAGCACCGGCACGAATTCCCGCTGCCCGCCGGAGGACGTCCCCTGCCCGCCCGGCTGCTGCACGGAATGCGTGGCGTCGAAGATCACCGGCGCGCCCGTCTGTTCCGCCATGATCGGCAGGCCGCGGAAATCCGTCACCAGCGTATTGTAGCCGAAGCTCGCACCGCGCTCGGTGACGAGCACGTTGGGATTGCCCGCATCGGTCACCTTCGCGACCACGTTCTTCATGTCCCAAGGGGCCAGAAACTGGCCCTTCTTGACGTTGATCACCCGGCCAGTCTCCGCCGCGGCGATCAAGAGGTCGGTCTGCCGGCACAGGAATGCCGGGATCTGCAGAATGTCGACGACCTCGCCCACGGCCTTGCACTGGGTCGCATCGTGGATGTCGGTCAGAACCGGCAGCCCGTAGGTCGCCTTGATCTCCGCAAACACCTCCAGCGCCTTTGCCAGTCCGATTCCCCGCCGTCCGGATGCCGACGTCCGGTTGGCCTTGTCGAACGACGCCTTGAACACGAACGGAATGCCGAGCCGCCCCGTCATCTCCTTCAGCGCCGCCGCCATGAACATGGCGTGCTCGCGACTTTCCATCGCGCAAGGCCCGGCGATCAGCGCAAACGGCGCATCATTGGCAAAGGTGACGGAACCGGCGCAAACGGAGGCTGAAGCATGTGTCATGTCGGCCGGTATAACTCCTGCCGCGCCGGGACGCGAGAGCCCGGCATCATCGAGACGGAGTTCTCAGCTCTCGAACACCAGCGCGCATCCGAATGCCGCTTCGGGCGGGACGACGAGTTTGCCCGCGCGGTTCTCGAAGGCGATCCCCTCGGCCGTCAGGCGGTTTGCGAGGGCGGAGAGGTCCGACGTCTTGACCCGGAAACCGACGAAGCGGGTCGGCTCTTCCGCGGCGGTCAGGCCGGACTCGAAGCGCCAAGCGGCGGCGCTGCGGACTTCGATCTCGCCGCGCGGAGTTGCCAGCAAAATGCCCGCGGAGGTTGAATTGATGTCGCGGATTCCGGTGAAATGCGACAGAAAATCAGCATGATCGGACGGATTTTCGGCGATCATGACGATACCGGAAACACCCTGCACGCCATTGGTGTGGGCCTGCGCTTCGGCGCTCCAGAAATTCTCCGGTCGATGCTGCATGCAGCAGAAAAAGCCCGCTTCGGGCGCGAGCGCGTTTTCGGCGAATGCGAGCGTGAACGCGACCTCGACGGGCGTGCCGTCCGGCCGCGCGCCCTTGCGCTCGAAAAAGAAGGTCTCGAACCCGCCGATGCCCGCTCGCGCGAAGTCGGCATTGTCGGCCGCGGCGTCCTTCGATTCGAGCACCAGCATCGCCATGCCCTCGCGGGCCGCGAGCGCGTCGCGCACGAAGGCCCCGAAGGAAAAGCGGCCCGGCGCGTGGGGCGGAATCTCCGCGCCCGGCGAGACGGTGATCAGTTCGAGGAAGGTGCCGGGGAATTGGACGATGCGGTTCTCGGTACCCCACGGATGGCGGTTGCGCCCGCCGACCTTGAAGCCGAGCCGCTCGTAGAACGCCCCCGCCGCATCGAGATCGCGGACGGCGAGGACGAGATGGTCGAGGCCGCGGGCGGTCACACCAAGCGGCTCTGCTCGATGGCCGCGGCGATGAAGCCCGCGAACAACGGATGCGGCTCGAAGGGGCGCGACTTGAGTTCGGGGTGATACTGCACGCCGATGAACCAGGGATGGTCCGGAAACTCGACCGTCTCGGGCAGCGCGCCGTCGGGCGAAACGCCCGCGAAGACCATGCCCTTGGCTTCCAAGCGGGCGCGGTAGTCCATGTTCACCTCGTAGCGGTGACGATGGCGCTCCTCGATCTCGGTCGTGCCGTAGACCTGCGCGATGCGGCTGCCTTCGGCGAGATGCGCCTTGTAGGCCCCGAGCCTCATGGTGCCGCCGAGATCGGTGCCGGCCGTGCGCTGCTCCAGCGCATTGCCGCGCAGCCATTCGGTCATCAGGCCGACGACGGGCTCGGTCGTGGGGCCGAATTCGGTGGAATTGGCGTTCTTGATGCCCGCGAGCGATCGCGCGGCCTCCAAGACGGCCATCTGCATGCCGAAGCAGATGCCGAAATAGGGCACCTTGCGCTCGCGCGCGAAGCCCGCCGCGCGGATCTTGCCTTCCGCCCCGCGCAGGCCGAAGCCGCCGGGCACGAGAATGCCGTGGACATGTTCGAGGAAGGGCGTCGGGTCCTCGTTCTCGAAGACCTCCGACTCGATCCAATCGAGCTTGACCTTGACCTTGTTGGCGATGCCGCCGTGGTTCAGCGCCTCGATCAGCGACTTATAGGCGTCCTTCATCCCCGTATATTTGCCGACCACCGCGATGGTGACCTCGCCTTCGGGGTTCATGACGCGCTCTGTCACGCCGCGCCAACGGGCGAGATCGGGCTTGGGCGCGGGTTCGATGCCGAAGGCGGAGAGCACTTCGCGGTCGAGACCGGCCTCGTGATAAGCGACGGGCACGTCGTAGATGGACGCCACGTCCATCGCCTCGATCACGGCGCTTTCGCGCACGTTGCAGAACAGGCCGAGCTTGCGGCGCTCCTCGCGCGGGATCTCGCGGTCGGTGCGGCACAGCAAAATGTCGGGCTGGATGCCGATGGAGCGCAATTCCTTGACGGAGTGCTGCGTCGGCTTGGTCTTCAGCTCGCCTGCGGTCGGGATGTAGGGCAGCAGCGTCAGGTGGACGTAGACGCAGTGGCCGCGCGGCAGATCGTTGCCGAGCTGGCGGATCGCCTCGAAGAACGGCAGGCCCTCGATGTCGCCGACCGTGCCGCCGATCTCGACGAGCACGAAGTCGATGCCGTCATTGCCGGTGATCACGAAATCCTTGATGGCGTTCGTGACGTGCGGGATCACCTGCACGGTGCCGCCGAGATAATCGCCCCGGCGCTCCTTGGTGATGATGTCCTGATAGATGCGGCCGGTGGTGATGTTGTCGGCCTTCGAGGCCGGACGACCGGTGAAGCGCTCGTAATGGCCGAGATCGAGATCGGTCTCCGCGCCGTCGTCGGTGACGAAGACCTCGCCGTGCTGATACGGGCTCATCGTGCCCGGATCGACGTTGAGATACGGGTCCAACTTGCGGAGCCGAACCGTGTAGCCACGAGCCTGAAGGAGCGCTCCGAGGGCCGCAGACGCAAGCCCCTTGCCGAGCGAAGACACCACGCCGCCGGTGATGAATACGTACCGCGCCATGGGGAGTTCTCTCTAGTCGGTCATGCACGATTCGGCCAGAACCGAACGCCCCGAAGCGGGGTCGTCCACAAGGAACCGGCCGGGCGAAGAAACGGGGAGACCCCTCCCCGTCGAGGACGTCAGCGGGTCGAGGGGACCTGCGGAGCGGCGGGCTGCTGCTCGAGTTGCTTGAGCTGATCGAGAACGCCGCCCTGCGACGCGGGAGCGCGCGAGGCCGCATTGTCGATGATCGAAGTCGGCCCGCGATTGACGGAGGCCATCACGCCGAGCGTCAGCGACGTGACGAAGAAGATGCCCGCGAGGATGGCCGTCGAACGCGTCAGCATGTTCGCCTGCCCGCGACCGGTCATGAAGCCCGAAACGCCCGAAGAGCCGCCGAGACCGCCGAGCGCGCCCGCATCCGAGCGCTGCAGCAGGATCGTGCCGACCAGCGCCACGACGACGATCAGATGAATGACGATGATGACCTGTTGCATGGGCGCCCGCAGTTCCGAAGCCGCGATGCCGTGCACCGCCGCGAAGCGGGGCGTTTAGCACGCCGGTTGCGGTGGCGGAAGGGGGAACGGGCGGGAGGGAGAGCGGCGTCGATATCAAAAGCCGAGAGCAGCCCCGCGTGTCATCCCGGCCGAAGAGCCGGGACCCAGCCTTGTTCCACGATGCCAATCAGACAGCCTGGGTCCCGGGTCGGCTGCACGGCCCGGGATGACACGGTGGGTCGATGCCTGCTCCGTCATTGCGAGGAGCGCAGCGACGCGGCAATCCAGGGCCGCGCATGCGATGATTCAAAGCGGCGGGCATGCGGGTTGGACGGTAGCCGTCAGCTGGATTGCTTCGCTGTCGCTCGCAATGACGGATGATTGTCGGGGCTGCCGGGCGGCGACATTTGCGACGGCCTACGCCCGACCACCCACTGCTCCCCTACCCCCGATATGCCGCAGCGATGCCCATGAAATCCTCCGCTTTGAGGCTCGCGCCGCCGACGAGGGCGCCGTCGACGTTTTCGATGGCCATGAGTTCGGCGGCGTTGGAGGGCTTCACCGAGCCGCCGTAGAGGATGCGGAGCTTGCCGGATTCGGTCTTGCCGAGAATGCGTTCGAGATCGCTGCGGATGGCGGCGTGGACTTCGGCGACGTCGGCTGCTGTGGGCGTCAGGCCGGTGCCGATTGCCCAGACGGGTTCGTAGGCGACGACGAGGTCGGCGGCGGTCATGCCGGCCGGGATCGAGCCTTCAAGCTGTCCGCGCACGACGGCCAGCGTCTTGCCCGCTTCGCGCTCCGCCCGCGTCTCGCCGACGCAGACGACGGCGACGAGGCCCGCGCGGCGGGCCGCTTCCGCCTTGGCCTTCACGACCGCGTCGGTTTCGCCGTGGTCGGCGCGGCGCTCGGAATGGCCGACAATGACGAAGCGCGCGCCCGCATCCGCGAGCATCTCGGCAGACACGTCCCCCGTATGAGCACCCGACGCGTTCGCGTGGCAATCCTGCCCGCCCACGGCGATGGCGGAGCCAACCGCGGCCGCCGCGGCGGCTTGGACGAGGGTTGCGGGCGGGCAGACGAGAAGGTCGACGTTGCGCGCGAGCGCGGCATCGAACTGCGAGGCCATGGCGGTCAGCTGCGCCAAGGAAGCCTTCAGGCCGTTCATCTTCCAATTGCCCGCGACCAGCGGCCGAATGCCCGGTGTCATGCCTTCGTCTCCTTCGGAATGTGCGGTTTCGACGTAGCAGAGGCTCGACATTGCCGAAAGGGGCCGAAAGAACGTCCGAACGCTCCCCGGACGGCGTTGCCGGGCGGGGAACGCATCCCTATGATGCGCCGCCTTTGCGGGGGTCGTCCCCGCTTCACCGGAATCGGATCGTTCGTCTCATGATGCAGGGCTTTCGCAAGGCGGGACAGACGTGGCTCGGCCGCGCCGTCATCGCCGTACTCTTCGGCTTCCTCATCCTGAGCTTCGCGATCTGGGGCATCGGCGACATGATCCGCGGCATCGGCACGCAGTCGGTCGCCAAGGTCGGCTCGACCGAAATCGGCGTCGCCGCCTTCCGCGAGGCCTATCAGACGGAACTGCAGAGCATTTCGCGCCGCATCCGCCGTACGCTGACGGGCGACGAGGCGCGCTCGCTGGGGCTCGACCGGCGCGTGCTCGACAAGATGGTCTCCGACGCCGCGCTGGACGACCGCGTGAAGCGATTCGGCCTCGCCATTTCCGACGACACCATCGCCAAGGCGGTGCTGGACGATCGGACCTTCAAGGGTTCGGACGGCCGCTTCAACCGCGCCATCTTCGACGAGGTGCTGCGCAGCAACGGCTTCTCGGAGAAGACCTTCGTCGCCTCGCAGCGCAACGTCTATCTGCGCGGCCAGATCGCCGAATCGATTGCGGGCGCGCCCGCCATTCCGGCCGCGATGCTGGACGCGGTGAACCGCTACCGCGCCGAAAAGCGCGAAATCGTCGCCTTCACGCTCGGGCCGGATGCCGTCGGCACGATCGCCGATCCGGACGAGGCCGAACTCAAAACCTTCTTCGAGGGCCGCAAGGCGGAATTCCGCGCGCCGGAATATCGCAAGGCCTCCGTGCTGCTGCTGTCGCCCTCGCAGCTTGCCGACCCAGCCAAGGTCGCCGAAGCCGACCTGCGCGCGACCTACGAGCGGCTGAAGCCCACGCGCTTCGTTTCGCCCGAGCGCCGGGCCGTGAAGCAGATGGTGCTGCCCGACGCCGAGAAGGCCAAAGCCGCCGCCGAGAAATTGGCGGCCGGCACGGCCTTCGACGAAGTCGCGGCGGAGGCGGGCATGAAGCCGTCCGACATCGATCTCGGCAACGTCACGCGTCGCGACATCGTCGATTCGGCCGTGGCCGAAGCCGCGTTCGGCGCGCCGATCGGCACCGCCGTCGGCCCGGTGGCGGGGCGGTTCGGGCAAGTGATGGTGCTGGTGACCTCGGTCGATCCCGAAAAGATCACGAGCTTCGAGGAAGCCGCGCCGACCTTGGCCGCGGAAATCGCCCGCGCCCGCGCCGTCGAGCAGGTGCGCAACCTGCACGACCGCGTCGAGGATCAGCGCGCATCCGCGCGCAACTTGGTCGACATCGCCAAGGAGGCGGGTCTGCCGCTCTTCTCGGCCGAACTCGACCGCTCGGGCCGCGGCAAGAACGGCATGACCGCACCCCTGCCGGAACTGCCGGCGCTGGTGCCGCCGCTGTTCGCCTCCGACATGGGCGTGGACAACGAGGCCATCGCGACGCGCGAAGGCGGCTGGCTGTGGTTCTCGGTGGACGGCATCGAAGCCTCTCGCGAGCGCACGCTCGAAGAGGTGAAGGATACGGCCGTCGCCGCGTGGCGCAGCGAGCGTATCGCCGACCGCGTCTCGGCCCTCGCGGCCGAAGCGGTGAAGCGCATCGCGGCGGGCGAAGCCGTCGAGGAGGTCGCCAAGGCCTACGGCACGACGGCCGAAACCATGGCGGACCTGCAACGCGGCACCCGCAGCGAGGCGATGCCCGCCCCGGCGCTGTCGCAGGCCTTCCTCACGCCGGTCGGCACCGCCTCATCGGCCTTGGGCGGAGCAGCCGATCAACGGATCGTCATGAAGGTCCTCAAGGCGGAAGTGCCGGCGCTGCCCGACGACGTCGCGAAGCAGTTGACCAAGGACCTCGAACTCGCCGTCGGCGACGACATCGTTTCGGCCTATATCGCCGAGACGAAGCGGGAACTGGGCGTCTCGATCAACCCGACCGGTCTTCGTCTCGCGCTCGGCGCGTCGGGCGCCGAGTAAGGCGATGGCCGCCCTGCCCCGTTTCGAGGCGTTCTCCGCGCTGTATGACTCCGGCACGCCGCAGATCGTCGGCGCGTCGCTCGTCGGCGATCTCGAAACGCCGGTCTCCGCTTATCTGAAACTGACCGCGGCACATTCGGCCAACACGTTCCTGTTGGAATCGGTCGAGGGCGGCGCGGTTCGCGGCCGCTATTCGATGATCGGCCTCGCGCCGGACGTGATCTGGCGGTGCAGCGGCGGGCGCGCCGAAATCAACCGCACTGCGTTGGTCTCGCCCGACGCCTTCGTCCCCTGCCCCGACGATCCGGCGACCGCGCTGCGCGCGCTGCTGGCCGAAAGCGCCGTCCCCTCGGACGACGCCCTGCCGCCGATGGCCGCGGGCGTGTTCGGCTACTTGGGCTACGACATGGTGCGCCTGATGGAGCGCCTGCCCGACGCCAAGCCCGACGTGATCGGCGTGCCGGACGCGACCCTCGTCCGCCCCACCGTGATGGTCGTGTTCGACGCGGTGAAGGACGAGATCGTCGTGCTGACGCCCGTGCGCCCGCAGCCGGGCGTGAGCGCCAAGGCGGCGCACGAGGCGGCGCTGGAGCGCATCGAGGCGGTGACCGCGAAGCTCGAAGCGCCTCTGCCGCACGGCGCCCGCGAGGGCGGCGACGCGCCCGTGCCGACGCCCGTCTCGAACACGTCCGAAGCCGATTACCTCGCAATGGTCGCGAAGGCGAAGGACTACATCCGCGCGGGCGACATCTTTCAGGTGGTGCTGTCGCAGCGCTTCACCGCGCCGTTCTCGCTGCCCGCGTTTTCGCTGTATCGCGCGCTGCGCCGGGTGAACCCCGCGCCGTTCCTCTGCTATCTCGATTTCGGCGGCTTTCAGGTGGTGTGCTCCTCGCCGGAAATTCTGGTGCGGGTGCGCGACGGCAAGGTCACGATCCGCCCCATCGCCGGCACGCGCCCGCGCGGCGCGACGGCTGCCGAGGACAAGGCGCTGGGCGAGGATCTGCTCGCCGACCAGAAGGAGCGCGCGGAGCATCTGATGCTCCTCGATCTGGGCCGCAACGACGTCGGCCGCGTGTCGGAGATCGGTACCGTCACCGTGACCGACAGCTTCTTTCTCGAGCGCTACAGCCAGGTGATGCACATCGTCTCGAACGTCGAGGGCACGCTGGACCGCCGGCACGACGCGCTCGGCGCGCTGATCGCCGGCTTTCCGGCGGGCACCGTCTCCGGTGCGCCGAAGGTGCGCGCGATGGAGATCATCGACGAGTTCGAACGCGACAAGCGCGGCCTTTACGGCGGCTGCATCGGTTATTTCGGCGCGGACGGCGACATGGACACCTGCATCGTGCTGCGCACCGCGTTGGTGAAGGACGGCAAGATGCATGTGCAGGCGGGCGCGGGGATCGTCTACGATTCCGATCCCGCCTCCGAGCAGCAGGAATGCATCAACAAGGCGAAGGCGCTGTTTCGCGCGGCGGAAGAGGCCGTGCGCTTCGCCTCGGGCGCCAAGCGGGGCCAATGATGCGCGCCTTGACCCTTCCGGCCGCGCGGCCGACAAAGGCGCTCGTTCGCCCGGATCGTCGCCCATGACCGCCGTCACGCTCGTCGACAATTACGACAGCTTCACCTGGAACCTCTATCACGACCTCGGCCGTCTCGGCGCGGAGGTGAAGGTGGTGCGCAACGACGCCATGACCTCCGAAGAGATCATGGCCGAGGAGCCCGACGCCATCGTGCTGTCGCCCGGTCCGTGCACGCCCAACGAGGCGGGCATCTGCCTCGATCTGATCGCGAAGGCGGGCCGCACCATTCCGATGTTCGGGGTCTGCTTGGGCCTGCAATCCATGGGTCAGGCCTTCGGCGGCGACGTGGTGCGCGCCCCTTTGCCGATGCACGGCAAGGTGTCCACGATCTCGCATCGCGGCGAGACGGTGTTTCGCGGCATCAACGCCCCGTTCCGCGCCACGCGCTACCACTCGCTCGTGATCGACCGCGATACGATGCCCGCCGATCTGGCCGTGACGGCGGAGAGCGAGGACGGGCTGGTGATGGCCGCCTCGCACCGCACCCTTCCCGTCCACGGGGTGCAGTTCCACCCCGAAAGCATCCTGTCCGAGCACGGGCTGCTGATCTTCCGCAATTTCCTCGATCTCGCCGCCGCCTGGAACAAGGCGCACCGGCCGACCGCCGCAGGTTCCCGCTGATGGATTCGTTCAAGCCGATCATCGCCAAGCTCGCCACGGGCAGCCCGCTGACGCGCGAAGAGGCCGAACACGCCTTCGCGGTGATCCTGTCGGGCGAGTCCACGCTCGCGCAGACCGGCGCGTTCCTGATGGCGCTGCGCGTGCGCGGCGAGACGGTTGCCGAGATCACCGGCGCGGTGCAGGCAATGCGCGCCAAGATGCTGAAGGTGGAGACACTCCCCGACTGCATCGACATCGTCGGGACCGGCGGCGACAATTCCGGCAGCTACAACGTCTCGACCTTGGCCGCGATCATCGCCGCCGCCTGCGGCGTGCATGTCGCCAAGCACGGCAACCGCGCGGCCTCCTCCAAATCCGGCGCGGCGGACGTGCTGACCGCGCTGGGCGTCAAGATCGGACTCGATCCTGCGGGCGTCGACCGCTGCGTCCGCGCCGCCGGCGTCGGCTTCATGTTCGCGCCCGCGCATCACGCCTCGATGCGCCACGTCGCGCCGGTGCGCGTCGAACTCGGCACCCGCACCATCTTCAACCTGCTCGGCCCCCTGTCCAATCCGGCGGGCGTCAAGAAGCAGGTTCTCGGCGTATTCTCCGAGACTTGGCTCGAATCGCTCGCGCAGGTTCTCAAGACGCTCGGTTCCGAAACGGTGTGGGTGGTCCACGGCGCGGACGGCTTGGACGAGATGACGACGACGGGCGAGACCAAGGTCTGCGCTCTCGAGCACGGCACGATCCGGCATTTCACGATCACCCCGGAGGAAGCGGGCCTGCACCGCGCCAAGCCGGACGATCTGAAGGGCGGCGACGCCGCCCACAATGCCGCCGCCTTGCGCGACGTGCTGGCCGGCAAGCGCACGCCCTATCGCGAGGTCGCGCTGCTGAATGCCGGCGCGGGTCTGGTGGTGGCGGGCCGCGCCAAGACGATCAAGGAAGGCGTCGTGCTCGCCGCCGCGGCGGTGGACGACGGCCGCGCGCAGAAGACGCTTGCCGCCCTCGTCGCCGCCTCGAACGCCTGAGCCCGCATGTCCGACATCCTCGCCAAGATCGAAGTCTATAAGCGCCGCGAGATCGAGGCCGCGAAGGCGCACGTTTCTCCAGACGAGATCAAGCGCCGCGCCGCCCGCGCGGATGCGCCGCGCGGCTTCGCCCGCGCGATCGAGACGCATCTGGCCGCCGGCCGCCCGGCGCTGATCGCGGAAGTGAAGAAGGCGAGCCCGTCCAAGGGTCTCATCCGCGCCGATTTCGACCCGCCGGCGCTGGCGAAGGCCTATCAGGACGGCGGCGCGACCTGTCTTTCGGTGCTGACCGACGAGCCGTCCTTTCAGGGCAAGCCGGAATTTCTCACCGCCGCCCGCGGCGCCACAAAGCTGCCGGCGCTGCGCAAGGACTTCATGTTCGAGCCCTATCAGGTCTACGAGGCGCGGGCCTGGGGCGCGGATTGCATCCTCGTCATCATGGCGTCGGTGACGGACGCGGAGGCGCGCGACCTCACCGCCTGCGCGCATGATCTCGGCATGGACGTGCTGGTCGAGGTGCATGACGGGCC
Source organism: Hyphomicrobiales bacterium (assembly GCA_027489535.1). Lineage (GTDB taxonomy): Bacteria > Pseudomonadota > Alphaproteobacteria > Rhizobiales > Beijerinckiaceae > JAIXZO01. Next base: position 14,882 of record JAIXZO010000011.1, on the reverse strand, counting down.
GGAGCTGGAACGCGCGCTGCCGCTCGGCACCAAGCTCGTGGGCATCAACAACCGCAATCTGCGCACGTTCGAAGTCTCGCTCGCGGTCACGGAGGAACTGGCCCCGCGCATTCCCGCCGACCGCATCGTCGTCGGCGAGAGCGGCATCTTCACCCATGACGACGTGCTGCGCCTCGACCGCGCGAAGGTCCGCACGCTGCTGGTCGGCGAAAGCCTGATGCGCAAGCCGGACGTGACCGCGGCGACGAAAGCGCTTCTCTTCGGCGACGAGAAGGCCATGATCGGCGCATGAGCAAGCTCACCCATATCGACGCTTCCGGCGCGGCCTCGATGGTCGACGTGTCCGAGAAGGACGTGACGCACCGCATCGCCGTGGCCGAGGGCCGCGTGGTGATGCTGCGCGAGACCTTGGAGCTGATCCGCGCCGGCGACGCCAAGAAGGGCGACGTGCTCGGCGTGGCGCGCGTCGCCGGCATCATGGCGGCGAAGAAGACGCATGAGCTGATCCCGCTCTGCCATCCGCTGCTGCTGTCCAAGATCGCGGTCGATCTCGTGCTCGACGACGATCTCCCCGGCGTGCACGTGACCGCCACGGCGAAGCTCGCCGGACAGACGGGCGTCGAGATGGAGGCCTTGACCGCCGTGTCCGTCGCCTGCCTCACGGTCTACGACATGGTGAAGGCCGCCGACCGGGGCATGCGCATCGAAGGCGTGCGCGTGCTGGAGAAGAGCGGCGGCAAATCCGGCGACTGGCGCGCGGAGGGCTGACGATGTCGCTCCTGCCCGTCGAAGACGCCCTCGCCCGCATCCTCGCGGGCGCGACGCCGACGGAACCGGAAGACGTCGCCCTCGTCGCGGCGAGCGGCCGCACCCCCTCGGCCGACCTCGCCGCACTGCGCACGCAGCCGCCCTTCCCCTCCTCCGCGATGGACGGCTACGCCGCGCGCGCCGAAGACCTCGCGCTCGGCCGCGCCCTCGCCGTCGTCGGCGAAGCCCCGGCAGGCCGCGCGTTTGCGGGCAGCGTCGGCCCCGGCCAAGCCGTGCGCATCTTCACCGGCGCACCCGTGCCGGCGGGCGCGGACACCGTGATCTTGCAGGAAAACGTCGAAGCGAACGCCGAAGGCGTCGTGCCGACCGTCGTCGAGGCCAAGGGGCGGCATGTCCGCCCGGCGGGTCTCGACTTCCGCGAAGGCGACGTTTTGATCCGTGCGGGCAAGCGGCTCGACCCGCGCGCGGTGGCGCTGGCCGCCGCGATGGGCCGGCCGACGATTCCCGTGCATCGCCGGCCGAAGGTCGCGCTGCTCGCGACCGGCGACGAATTGGTGCGCCCGGGCGACCCGATGCGCCCCGACCAGATCGTCGCGTCGAACATCTACGCGGTGGCGGGGATGGTGGAAGCGGCGGGCGGCGACGCGCTCGATCTCGGCATCGCGACGGACGACTTTCCGGCCTTGGAGCGCGGCATCGCGCGCGCCGAAGCCTTGGGCGCGGACGTCATCGTCACGCTCGGCGGCGCTTCGGTCGGCGATCATGATCTGGTGCAGTCGGCCTTGACCGCGCGGGGCATGGAATTGGGGTTCTGGCGCATCGCCATGCGGCCGGGAAAGCCGCTGATTTTCGGGCGGCTCGGCCGCACGCGCATTCTCGGCCTGCCGGGCAATCCGGTTTCCGCCATCGTCTGCGCGCATCTGTTCCTCGTGCCCTTGGTGCGCGCGCTCTGCGGCGATCCGAGCGCCGGCGAGGACCGCTCCGAGCTTGCGGTTCTGGCGGAATCCGTGCCCGCCAACGACAAGCGGCAGGATTACGTCCGCGTCCGCATCACCGGCCGCGACGCGCACGGCACGCCCAAGGTCGCGCAATTCTCCCGGCAGGATTCCTCCATGCTCCGCGTCTTCGCGGAAGCCGACGCCCTGATGATCCGCCCGCCCGGAGCACCCGCGGCTGCGGCGGGGGACGCGGTGCGGATCATTCGGTTGTAGCTCGAACCATCGCGGCAGGACGACCTCATGGTGAGGAGCGCGGCAAAGCCGTGCGTCTCGAACCATCGCGGCCGCTCATCACGTGGTTCGAGACGGCGCTGCGCGCCTCCCGCCATGAGGGCTTCATGGGGTCGGCACGCACTAACGGCACCAGTGTCATCCCGGACCGCGAAGCGGACCCGGGACCCAGGCGACGCGCGTCGTGGAACAAGGCTGGGTCCCGGCTCTGCGCTTCGCTCCGGCCGGGATGACACGGAGCGCTTTTCGCCCCATCGAAGCCAAGCGCGGCGTCGATCCGCTATTTCGGCAGGCCCAAGATCCGCACTGCGTTCTCATAGGCCACCTTGCGCATCACCGCGGGCGGCAGATCGGGGAGCAGCATCGTGCGAATTTCCGCGATCATCTCGTCGTAGCGGTCTTCCAGTCCGCAGCACGGATCGGTGCCGAGCATGAAGCGGTCGGCATGGGCGACGATCACTTTGCGCCATTCGGGCCTGATTCCGTCTCCCGAATAGAAGAACCGCGGCCCGTGGACCGGGCCTTTCGCCGAGAGTTCGCAAAACACGTTTTTGGTGCGCGACAGCAACTCGGCCACGTCTTCGGGCCGTGCGCCCGGCAGGCAATGCGAGAGGATGATTTTCGTCCGCGCGAAGCGGGCCGCGACGCGTTTGATCTCGTCCATCCCGCTGTCGCGCATCGTGTGGATCTGCACGAAGCCGCGATGCCGGTCCGCGATTTCGAACATGCGCAGCACCACCGGGCTTTCCAGCGCGATCTTGCGCTGCGTGCCGGCCGGCGAGAACGGGCTCATATTGTTGATGTGAATCTCGCCGAATCCCTTGACACGGCCGGTTTGGAATTCGCGCTCGGCCGTCTCGAAAAGCGCCTTGAACCGGGGCCGCTCGACGTCGCTCAGCGCCGCCGCGCCGCCCTCGAAAAAGGTCGCGAAGAATTCGGTCTGGCCGAGAGCCGCGACATAATGCGGGCCCAGCGCCTCGCGCATCGCGACCACGTCGTCGCGCGGCCCGCCGCCGACGGCCCCGCCCCACCGCACGCCGTTGCGCGCCATCTGCTCGCGATAAAACTCCGCACTCCGCCCGCGCGAGAGATGCATGTGCATGTCCGCAATGGGCATCGTGCGTGCAGCCTCGATCATGGAAGGATCAAGTGCGAGAGACGGCGTCGTACCGATGAAGCAAAGCGCGACGAGGAGCAGACGAGACAAGACGTGGAAAGCAGCCATCCTGCGACCATCGCAAGTTGCGGGAGGTTTTTCCAAACAAACCTTTGTTGAATGCATGTGTCATCCCGGGCCGCGAAGCGGACCCGGGACCCAGGCTTTCTGATGCGCGTCGGGGATCAAGTCTGGGTCCCGGCTCTTCGGCCGGGATGACACGCATTGTGTTCGCTCGACCGCTGTCATCCCGGGGCGCGAAGCGGACCCGGGACCCGGGCTTTCGCCTACAGACAACCTCATGGTGAGGAGCGCGGGGAAGCCGCGCGTCTCGAACCATCGGGCCGAGCGACGACGTGGTTAGAGACGGCGCTTTGCGCCTCCTCACCATGAGGATTTCGGGGGGAAACGCCGCACGCACACGGGGAAACGGCGCACGCAATCCACGGGTGTCATCCCGGGCCGTGAAGCGGACCCGGGACCCAGGCTTTCTTATGCGCGTCGGCGAACCAGGCTGGGTCCCGGCTCTTCGGCCGGGATAACACGCATTGTTATTCGGTCCACCGGTGTCATCCCGGGCCGCGAAGCGGACCCGGGACCCAGACTTTCGCCGAGCCCGGCCTGCTCGATACCCATCCCGTGCTTGATCCCCGCCATGCCGCATGCTGTCCTCGCCTACCCCTCTCCGGATGCCGAGCTCCGCATATGTCCCCTTCCCTCGCCGTCCGCACCGTGGATGCATCGACCGCGCTTGCGCTCGTCCCGACGCTTTCCGAGATCCTGATCGCATGCGTGGACGCCGGGGCTTCGGTCAGCTTCATGCATCCCTTGTCGCGCGACGCCGCCGACGCGTTTTGGACCCGCGTGGCGGAGGGCGTCGGGCGGGGCGAGCGCGTGCTGCTCGTCGCCTTCGAGGGGGAAACCACCGTCGGCACCGTGCAGGTCATCGTCGATCTGCCCGAGAATCAGCCGCATCGCGCCGACGTCGCCAAGCTGCTCGTCCACCCCGCTTATCGCGGCAAAGGCCTCGGCGCGGCGCTGATGGAGGCGGCGGAGCCGGCGGCGCGCGCGCTCGGCCGAACCTTGCTGTGCCTCGACACCGCAAGCCCTGCGGCCGACCGGCTGTATCGCCGTGCGGGCTGGACCTGCGCCGGTCGCATCCCCGATTACGCCCTGAATCCGGACGGCTCGCTCACCCATACCGACATCTTCTGGAAACGCATCGCGCCGTAGTCGCGGCGGAACGACCCGGCCTCCCGACGATTGAACGGCGAGCGCGGTTTGCCCGCGCACCTTCGTTTGATCCGCAAAGGAGACGGTCGATGCGCGCTTTGGTCTGGCACGGAAAAGAAGACATCCGCTGCGACGAGGTCTCGGACCCCGAGATCCAGGACGACCGGGACGCCATCATCAAGGTCACCAGTTGCGCCATCTGCGGCTCGGACCTGCACCTTTTCCACAACCTCATCCCCGCCATGCTGCCCGGCGACATCGTCGGCCACGAGATGATGGGCGAAGTGGTGGAGGTCGGGCGCGGCGCGGCCGGAGCGCTGCAAAAGGGCGACCGCATCGTCGTGCCCTTTACGATCTACTGCGGCGAGTGCGACCAATGCCGGCGCGGCAATTTCTCCGTCTGCGAGCGCAGCAACCGCAACGCCCGCATTCAGGAGAACGTGTTCGGCCACGCCACGGCGGGGCTGTTCGGCTACACCCACCTCACCGGCGGCTATCCCGGCGGGCAGGCCGAATATGTCCGCGTACCCTTTGCCGACAGGACGCACATCAAGGTGCCGGACTCGCTTTCCGACGAACAGGTGCTGTTTCTCGGCGACATTCTGCCGACCGGCTGGCAGGCCGCCGTGCAATGCGACATCAAGCCGACCGACACCGTCGCCGTATGGGGCTGCGGCCCCGTGGGACAGATGGCGATCCGCAGCGCCGTGCTGCTCGGCGCGAAGCAGGTGATCGCCATCGACCGTCTGCCCGAGCGCCTCGGCATGGCGGCGGCTGGCGGCGCGGTCGCGATCAATTTCGACGATGAAAGCGTGATCGAGCGGCTCGACGAACTGACCGGCGGCAAGGGGCCGGACGCCTGCATCGATGCGGTCGGCATGGAAAGCCATGTCGGTTTCGCGCAGCCCGACACGGTCTACGACCGCGCCAAGCAGATGATGATGCTGGAGAACGACCGCGGCCATGTGCTGCGGGAGATGATCTATGTCTGCCGGCCAGCGGGCGTCATTTCTATCCCGGGCGTCTATTCCGGCCTCGTCGACAAGATTCCGTTCGGCCTCGCGATGAACAAGGGCCTGACGTTCCGGATGGGCCAGACCCATGTGAACCGCTGGACCGAGGGGCTCTTGAAGCTGATCGAGGACGGGCTGCTCGACCCCTCCTTCGTGATCACCCACACCGCCTCTCTCGAAGACGGGCCGGAGATGTATCCGCTGTTCCGCGACAAGCGCGACCAATGCGTGAAGGTCGTCCTGAAACCCTGACCGGAGGTCCGATCATGACGTTTCTCAGTCAGTTTGCCCGCTCCGAACGTGACCCGCGCCTCTTGAAGTCCGGTTCCGGCTCGCTCGGCCTTCCGGATCGTCTCGCCAAGGGCCTCGGCTGGTTCAGTCTCGCTCTGGGTGCGGCGGAATTGTTCGCGCCCGGCCGCATCACCCGCCCGCTCGGCCTGCAGGGCAAGGAGACCATCGTGCGCGCCTACGGCATGCGCGAGATCGCGAGCGGGCTGCTCTCGCTGTCCATCGACAAGAAGGCGGGCCTGTGGAGCCGCGTCGCAGGCGACGTGGTCGATCTCGTCACGCTGTTCAACGCAATGCGTCCCGGCGCGCGCCGCAACGAGAACCTCACCGTCGCGATGGTGGTGGTGCTCGGCGTCACGCTGTTGGACTTGTTGAGTTCGACGGCAGTGACGGTCGCCCATCGCCGCCCGGCGGGATCGTTCAAGCGCTATGCCGACCGGTCGGGCTATCCGCAAGGCGTCGAGGACGCGCGCGGCGCGGCGCGTGGTCGCGGCATGGCGGGCGCAGGTTGAGCCGCGGCGGGTCGAGGGCCTCCCGGTCAGGCGGCAGGCTTCACCCGGACCAAGGCGATACCGCTCGCCGCCACCACCGCACCGCCGACGAGCGCCGCGACCGACGGCGTCTCTCCGAAAACGAACCAGCCGAGCAGCAGCGCCCACACGATCTGCGTATACAGCATCGGAGCCACCACCGCCGTGGGCGCCCGTTTGAACGCTCCGGTGATGAGCACATGCGCGCCGGTGCCGAACGCGCCCGCCACCGCGACGAGGCCGAGATCGGCCAAGCCGAACGGCTCGTAGTAGAACGGCAGCCCCAAAGCCGTGATCGCCGTGGCCGACGCCGCGGACCAGAACACCGAAGTCAGCGGGGAATCGTTGCGACCGACGAAGCGGGTCAGCACGTAGAAGGTGGCGTTGAAGCAGGCCATCGCGGTCGGATACAGCAGCGCCGGGCCGAATTCCGGCGTGCCGGGCCGCAGCGCGATCATCACGCCAGCGAAGCCGAACACGATCAGCCCCCACTGGATGAGGCGCGGCTTCTCGCCCAGAAACACCAGCGCGATCAGGGTCGCGATCAGCGGCGTCGAAAAGGTGATCGCATAGGTCTGCACCATGGGCAGCGCCAGCAGCGACAGCGTGATGAAGCCCGTCGTCGCGATCAGGCATGCGCCGCGCAACACCTGCCGATAAGGATGCTGCGTCCTGAACATCCCCGTGCCGAGCACGGGCGTCAGCGCGAGCATGATGAGCACCTGCGCGAGATTGCGCAGGAAAAGCACCATGCCGAGCGAATGATGCCCCGCTAGCGTCTTCAATACGGCGTCGAGGCTCGTGAAGCACAGCGTCGCCCCGGCCATCATCAAAACGGCCGTGCCGACGCCGGTCGCGGGCGCGGGGACGGCCGCGCTCGCGGGAACGCTCAACCGAGCATCCTCGTGTCGCCGTCCACCGAAATCGCCTGTCCCGAAATCGTGCGCCCGCGCGGGCTCGCCATGAACACGATCTGGTCGGCGATCTGCTGCGGCGTCACATATTCCTTGATCGAGGTGAAGGAGAAGGCGACCTGCTCCATCTCCTTGAACGAGATGCCCTTCTGCTGCGCCTTGGCCTCCAGCACGCGGCGCTGGCGGTCGCCCGCCACGAGGCCGGGCAGGATCGCGTTGACGCGGATGTCGTCGGGGCCGAGTTCGATGGCGAGCGACTTGGTGAAGCCGATCACGCCCCATTTCGCCGCCGCATAGGGCGCGCGCATGGCGAAGCCGTGCTTTCCGGCGGCTGAGGACAGGTTCACGATTGAGGCGTTCTTGCTGTTGCGCAGATGCGGGATCGCAAGACGCGCGCAATTGAACTGGCTGGACAGGCACACCTCGATGCAGCGGTCCCAATCCTCGGGATTGATCTCCTCCACGCGTCCCGTCGGCCCCGCAATGCCGGCATTGTTCACCAGCACGTCGAGCCCGCCGAGCACGCCCATCGCGTCTTCGAAAAGGCGCTGCACGGAGCCCCGGTCGGCCACGTCGCAGATCGAGGCCGTCAGCTGCGGATCGCTCGCCGAAAGCGTGCCGATCGCGCCGGCATCGACGTCGCAGACATGCACCTTCGCCCCCTCGCGCACGAAGGCGCGGGCGATTTCGAGGCCGATGCCGTTCGCGCCGGCGGTGACGAGGACGCGCAGTCCCTTGATGTCGAGATCCATGAAAGCTCCGAGAATGGGCGGTCAGTCCGGAAGACCGCCGCGTGAGAGAATGAAGTCGGCCGCGCCGAGAATGTCGCTCGCGATGCCCGCGCGCGCCGCTTCGGGCTCGCCCGCCGCGATCGCCGCCAGCACGTCGGCGTGAAAGCCCACCGCGCCGCCGGTCTTCAACCGGACGGGATTGGCGCGGAAGTCGAGGTTGATGACCGGGCCGGCCTTGAGCCACAAGGCGCGGATCATGTCGACGAGAATGGGAGACTTCGCAGCGGCATAGACGGCGAAGTGGAAGTTCTTGTTCATCTCGACGGCGCGCGAGAGGTCGGCCGTTTGCTTGAGGCTTTCGGCCCTGAACGCGGTTTCCTCCCGCGCGATGGCGGCAAGGTCCTCGTCCGTCCGGTTGCGCGCGGCTTCTGCGGTGGCGTGACCCTCGATGGCGATGCGCACGCGGGTCAGATCGCGGAATTGCGCAGCGCTCATCATCGGCACCCGAACCGCGCGGTTCGGCGTCACTTCGAGCGCCCTGTCCGCCACCAGCCGCGTCACGGCCTCTCGAATCGGCATCATCGAAACGCCGAGAATTTCGGCGGTCGAGCGCAGCGACACCTTGTCGCCGGGAGCCAAGCGGCCGGAGACGAGAAGCTCCGACAGACGTTCATAAGCCAAGTCGGCAAGCGTTCGTCTGCCGAGAGGCTCCACTTTCGAAAGGGCGACGGGAACGGTCAAGGCAAGGGTCCGTTGAGAAGACGTCGAGGGGACTCGACAATCACCGATTTCTTGGTCACGCTAACTGTGATCACAGATCACGGCAAGACCGTGGACGCTCCGTTCAAGAGAGCCAGACGGTCGGTCGATGGAAACGGCGTCCCGCCGGGACGCACCAAGTGGAGGGAGGAATCCCATGACAGACTTCGACATTTCCCGTCGCGGCCTTCTCAAGGGCGTCGGCGGTGCAGCGCTGGTCGCAGGCATCGGCGCGCCGGCCATCGTGCGTGCCCAGTCGGACGTGATCCGCATCGGCCATCTCACCCCGCGCACCGGCTTCCTCGGCCCGCTCGGCGAATATGCCGTCATGGCGGCCGATCTCGCCGTCGAGGAAATCAATGCCGCCGGCGGCATTCTCGGCCGCAAGCTCGAAATCCTGAAGGAAGACTCGGTCAACCCGCAGACCGCGTCGACCAAGGCCGAGCGCATGGTCGAGCGCGACAAGGTTTCCGCCATCGTCGGCGAAATCTCGTCCGCCTCCTGCCTCACCATCGCGCAGGTCGCCCAGCGCACGAAGACGCTGTTCTTCAACACCGGCGGCAATTCGGACGCGCTGCGTTCGACCGATTGCAAGCGCTACATGTTCCACGTCGAGTCTCAGAACTCGATGTACGTGAAGTCGGTCGGCCGCTCGTTCCTGCAGGACGGTCTCGTCAAGGGCAAGAAGTGGTACTCGCTGACCGCCGACTACGCCTTCGGCCATGACCTTCTCAAGGTCGCCAAGCGCTTCATGGAAGGCAACGGCGGCCAGTTCGCGGGCGACGATCTCGTCCCCACGGACGCCACGGACTTCTCGTCCTACCTGCTCAAGATCCGCAGCGCGAAGCCGGACCTCGTGGTCCTCAACCTCGCGGGCGCGCAGATCACGAACTTCCTCAAGCAGTATTCGGAATTCGGCCTCACCTTCCCGGTCGGCGGCTTCGGTTTCGATACGGCGCTCGCTTGGGCGGCCGGCAAGGGCAACTTCGTCGGCACCTGGCCGGTGGTGTGGCATCATCTCATCCAGACCCCCGGCACGCAGAAGTTCGTCGCCGCCTTCACCAAGAAGTACGGCAAGCCGCCGGAAAACCAGGCTTGGGGCGACTACCTCGCGATGAAGGTCGTGGCCCAGTCCATGGCCGAGACCAAGTCGACCGACTCCACCAAGATCCTCGAACATCTCGAAAGCGGCGCGAAGTTCGACGTGCTGAAGACCCGCGAGGGCTACTTCCGCAAGTCGGACCACCAGCTGATGCACGAGATGTACGCGGTCACCGCGCTTCCGGCCGACAAGGTCAAGAACCAGTGGGACATCTTCACCTCGTCCGGTCCGGTCCCCGGCCCGAACGAGCCGCTGGAGGCCATCGCCTCGACGCCGGACGAGGCCGTCTGCACCTTCTCGGCCTGATTTCGATCACGACGCTCTCCGGCTCGCGCCGGGGAGCGTCCGTCTTTTCGCCCACCGACACCGCCGCCCGCCTCGGCGCGGCACGCACCGGGGTTCTCAGTGTCCTTCATTCTTTTCATGCAGCAGGTGCTCAACGGGCTGCTCGACGGCGTCTACTACCTGCTGATCGCGCTCGGCCTGTCGCTCATCTTCTCGCTGGGCGGCATCGTCAACCTCGCGCACGGCGCGTTTTACGCCATCGGGGCCTACATCACGCTGGTGATTTCGCCTTATGTCGGCTTCGGCGGATCCCTGATCATTTCGCCGCTCGCCGTGGCGATGATCGGCATCCTGTTCGAGCGCTTCCTGTTCAAGCGCTTCTATCGAGCGGACCCCATTCTTTCTCTGCTCCTCACCTTCGGCCTCGCCATGGTCGCGGAACAGGGCCTGCGCATGATCTTCGGCGCGCCCCCGCTGTCCTATTCCATTCCGCCTTGGCTGAAGGGCCAGGTGTTCCTCGGCGACTTCGTCTACTCCTTCTATCGCACGATCCTTCTCGCCATCGCGGCCGGCTGCGTGGCCGGGCTCTGGTTCCTGCTGCAGAAGACGTCCTTCGGCCGCGTCGTGCGCGCCGGCGTGCAGAACCCCGACATGGTGGGCGCGCTCGGCATTTCGCTGCAGCCCTACATGGCCTCGGTCGCGGCTCTCGGCATCGGCCTCGCGGGTCTCGCGGGCGTGCTGCTGGCGCCGATCTATTCGGTGCATCCGGCGATGGGCAACGAGATCATCACCCCGGCCTTCGTGGTCGTGGTCATCGGCGGTCTCGGCTCCTTCTGGGGCGTGGTCGTCGCCGCCCTGCTCGTGGGGCTCGTCAAGGGCGTCATGATCGGCATCGGCTATTCGGCCGCCTCCACCGCCGCCATCTACCTCCTCATGCTCCTCGTGCTCCTGTTCCGGCCCCGCGGCCTGTTCGGCGAGCGCATCACCCGCTTCGAGTGAGCGCATCGCCATGTTTTCCAATCGCTTCCCTCTGTCTCTTCTGATCGCCGTCGTCGGCGTCCTCATCCTGCCGCCGCTGCTGCTGTCGCTCGGCCTCACGATGACGTCGGCCACCGAAGTGGTCGTCTTCTCCATCGCCTGCATGGCGCTCAACGTGCTCGTGGGCTGGACGGGGCTCGTCTCCTTCGGCCACGGCGCGTGGTTCGGCCTCGCGGCTTACGCGGCCGGCATCATCCAGCGTGAATTCATGCCGGGCTCGTTCTTCGGGCCGGCGCTGATGGGCCTCGCCGTCATCGCGGTTCTCGCGACCGCCTTCGGCTTCCTCATCCTGCGTCGTCGCGGCGTCTATTTCTCGCTGCTGACGCTCGCCCTCTCGGCCATGCTCTTCGTGGTCGCCTTCCGCTGGACGGACGTGACGGGCGGCGAGAACGGTCTCGGCGGCATCACGCGTCCGAACTTCTTCGGCGTCGACCTCGAATCCTCGACCAATTTCTATTGGTTCACCGCCGTCCTCGGCGTCGCGGTGGTCTACGTCCTGCACCGCTTCCACAATTCGCCGGTCGGCACCGTGCTCGTGGCGATCCGCGAAAACGAGCAGCGCGCGCGCTTTCTCGGCTACCCGACCAACCGCTACAAGCTGCTGGCCTTCGTCCTTTCGGCCGTCATCACCGGACTCGCGGGCATCCTGCTCCTCTACAAGAACCGCATGACCTCGGCCGAGCCGATCTCGGTCGCGTTCTCCGGCGAATTGCTGGCCATGGTCGTCATCGGCGGCATGCGCAGCTTCCTCGGCCCGGCCTTGGGCGCGCTGTTCTACACCTTGTTCCGTGAATTCCTGTCGATCTACACCGAGAATTGGCTGTTCTGGTTCGGCCTCGTCTTCGTCGGCTTCATCGTCTTCTCGCCCGAAGGCCTCGTCGGAGTCGCCGGCCGCCTACTCGCGCCCTTCCGCAAGAAGGTCGTCGAAGATGCGGCCATGTCGGCGCGCAAGATCGAAGACATGCCGCTGCCGGAGTTCCTGCGGCCGAAGGAGGCCATCGAAGGGCCGATCCTGTCGGCGAGCGGCATCGTCAAGCATTTCGGCGGCATCAAGGCCGTGCAGGGCGTCGACATCACCATGCGCGACCGCACGCTGCACGCCCTCATCGGGCCGAACGGCGCGGGCAAGACGACGGCGTTCAACCTGCTTTCCGGCATGTTCACGCCCGACGTCGGCGAGGTGACGCTCAAGGGCAAGCCCATCGCGGGCCGCTCCCCCGAGGAGATCGCGGCCAGCGGCATCGGCCGCTCGTTCCAAATCACCAATCTCTTCCCCGCACTGAGCGTGGAGGAAAATCTCCGCCTGTCCGTTCAGGCCCGGCATCCCGCGCGCTTCGATTTCTGGCGGTCGGCCCACGACATCGAGGCGGTCAACGCCGAGACGCGCGAAGTCGTGCGTTATCTGGGCGTCGCCGGCATCGAGCGGGCGGAAGCCGGCTCGCTGTCCTATGGCGGCCAGCGTCTGCTCGACATGGGCTTGGCCCTCGCCTCCGCGCCCCGCGTGCTGCTCCTCGACGAGCCGCTGGCGGGCCTCGCGGCGGCCGAGCGTCACCGCATCGGCAACATCATCAAGCGCATCTCGGCCGATCTCCCGGTCCTGCTCGTCGAGCACGACATCGACCGCGTCTTCCAGCTCGCCGATCACGTCACGGTGATGAACGAGGGGCGCGTGCTTCTCGACGGCACGGTGGAGGATGCGCGCACCAGCCCGAAGGTGCAGGAGGTCTATATCGGCTCCGGCTCCGCCTCCGTCGCGGCCAAGCCGCGCGAGACGGCCGCCAAGGCCGCGCCCCTGCTTACCTTGGAAGGCGTCAACACCTTCTACGGCAAGAGCCACATCCTCAACGGCGTGAATATGACCGTTCACGAAAACGAGATCGTGGCGCTGCTCGGCCGCAACGGCGCGGGCAAGTCGACCCTGCTCAAGACCATCACCGGCATCGCCCCGGCGGCCTCCGGCTCGCTGAACCTTTCGGGCGTCGAACTGCTCGGCAAGTCCTCGGCCGAGATCGCCCGGCTCGGCATCGGCTACGTGCCGCAGGGCCGCGGTCTCTTCGCCGGCATGACGGTGGCGCAGAACCTCGAGCTCGGCAGCCTGAAGCGCATCACCGGCAACGGCATCCATTGGGAGATGGAGCGCATCTACGAGTACTTCCCCCGCATCCGCGAGCGTCTCGAAAGCCCGGCCGACTACCTGTCCGGCGGCGAGCAGCAGATGGTGGCGGTGGCGCGCGCGCTTTCGGGCGACGTGCGGGTGCTCCTGCTCGACGAGCCGTTCGAAGGCCTCGCGCCGGCCATCGTGGAACAGCTGTTCGAAACCTTCGACCGGCTGCGCAAGGAGATCGCGATCATCATCGTCGATCACCACCTCGATCTCGCCCTCGCGCTCTCCGACAGCACCGTCGCCCTCGAGCGCGGTCAGGTCATCCACACCGGCCCCTCGAAGGCCCTGAAGGACGATCTCGACCTTCGCCGCAAGGTGCTCTGGCTCTGATGCAAACGGCTTCCGCCTCCCCTGTCGTCCCGGGCGGCGGAGCCGACCCGGGAACATGCCACCCCCCTTCCGTCATCCCGGGCGGTGCCTGCCGCCCCGGGACCCGGTATCCGCTTCGGAACTCATGACATGACCGAAACCAACAAAACCGTCGCGATCGTCGGCTCGGGCCTCATCGGCCGCGCCTGGGCCGCCATCTTCGCCCGCGCGGGCTGGACGGTCCGCATGACCGACACGCACGCCCCCACCCTCGCCGCCGCGCCGGGCGCGGTGCGCGACGAGCTGCTTTCGCTCGCCCGTCACGGTCTCTGCGCCGATCCCGAAGGCGCGGCGAAGCGCGTCTCCGCCGCGCCGAGGCTCGCGGACGCCCTGTCCGGCGTGTCCTTCGTGCAGGAAAACGGCCCGGAGAAGCTGGAGTTGAAGCGCGAGATCTTCGCCGAGCTCGACCGCCTCGCCCCGAAGGACGCGCTGCTCGTCTCGTCCACGTCGGCCATCGTCGCGTCGCTGTTCACCGAGAACCTTCCCGGTCGCGCGCGCTGCCTCGTCGGCCACCCGGTCAACCCGCCGCATCTCATTCCGCTCGTCGAACTCTGCGGCGCGCCCTGGACCTCGCCCGAGGCCGTCACGCGCGCCCGTGCGATCTACGAGGAGATCGGCCAAGTTCCGATCACCGTGAAGAAGGAAGCCGACGGCTTCATCCTCAACCGCCTGCAAGGCGCGCTCCTCGCGGAAGCCTTCCGCCTCGTCGGCGAGGGCTATGTTTCGGGCGAGGATCTCGACAAGACGCTGAAGGACGGTCTCGGCCTGCGCTGGTCCTTCATGGGTCCGCTGGAAACCATCGACCTCAACGCGCCCGGCGGCATCGCCGATTACTGCGCGCGCTACACGGGCTTCTACAAGCGCCTCGCATCCGATCCCGCCAAACCCGAAGTTTATGACAGTCCCAACGTGGACCGCGTCATCTCCGAATGGCCCTACCCCGCCGATCCCGACCGGATCGCCGAGGGCAGCCGCCGCCGCAACGAGCGCCTCGCCGCGCTCGCAGCCCATAAACGCAACCAGAAATAAGGCCGAGGGAGGCCCCAATGGCACGTAAAGTCATCATCACCTGCGCCGTCACGGGCGCGATCCACACGCCCTCGATGTCGCCGCATCTGCCGATCTCGGCGGAAGAGATCGCCGACGCCGCCATCGGCGCGGCCGAGGCCGGCGCCGCCATCGTCCATCTGCACGCCCGCAACCCGGAAAACGGCCGCCCCGACCAGACGCCCGAGGGCTTCGCCCCCTTCGTCAAGGTCATCAAGCAGCGCTCCAACGTCGTCATCAACCTCACCAGCGGCGG
>JAIXZO010000016.1 GCA_027489535.1 Hyphomicrobiales bacterium | reverse complement strand
GAGCAGGTCGGCCAGCGCCGCCGCCAACGCTCTCTGAGGCTCGTCCGATGCCATATGCCCCCCGGTCGTCTCGCCCCGGTGTCGAAGTCCTAGAAGGGGCCGCGTCGTGCATAGCCCTCATGCCCCGTCCCCGACCGCCCCTCGGGTCGTCCTTGGAACGATGAGGGCCGCTGCTCTGATGCAGAATGTGCAGAAAGTGCAGATTGGTTTCAGCCCTTCGGGTATCGTTTCGCGTGTTTGAAGTTCCCGTTTTTTCGACACGGTCCAGCGACCCGCGAACGCAAGGAGACGGAGCAATACGCGGGACACGACTGGAAACTCGCCAGCGACGTCGAAGCTTGAACGCCGGCGAGCGCGTTGACCGCTATCTTGATGTCGCATCGGCCGGTCGCCGGCGACGATGACGAGTTCCACGATTCGGCAGCTTCTCGGCCACGCTCATCGAGCGACGGCGTCGACATCGCCGCACTTCCCGGAATCAGACGCAACCTGCCGATGCCCTAGGACGAAGTCCGCGGCGACCGACGCAAGCGAAGCGCCCGCGCATTGAGCGGCTAGAAATCCCGCGACGTCCTTCGGCGCGATGCCGGCAAAGGTGTCGGTCAAGGATCGCGCGATCGTGACCGCCGGGTTCGCGAAGGACGTCGACGCGGTGAACCAATAGGCGGCCGTGATGACGAGGGCCACCGAGACGGGGACCGCTTCGGGCTTCTGGCGCAGCGTCCCGAGGATCACGAAGACGAGGGCGAATGTGGCGACACCTTCCGAAAGCCATTGTCCCGGCCCCGTTCGCGAGGTCGTCGCCCATTGCACGAGCGGAAGGTCGAACATGCCGTGCGCGAGCACGGCCCCCGCCGCCCCTCCGGCGATCTGAGCTAGGGCATAAGCCGGCAGCTCTCGAACGGGCATCGTGCCGCGGGCGACGAAGACTGCCGAGACAACGGGATTCATGTGCGCCCCTGACAGGGGGCCGATCACGGTGATCAGCACGAAGAGGATCGCCGCGGTCGGGATCGTGTTGCAGAGCAGCGCGAGCCCGAGGCTTCCGCCGGAGAGTTTCGCCGCCATGATGCCCGATCCGACGACGGTCGCGACGAGCAGCCCGGTGCCGAGCGCCTCGGCGGCGGCACGGCGTCGGAGGGAGATTGCGGCGTTCATTCCGTCACCCTGCGTCCTGCCGCGTCGATGATCTTCTCGCCGTCCTCCTTGGCGAAGGCGCCGTGCTGCGAGCCCTCGGGCAGGATCTCAAGCACGACTTCGGACGGCCGGCATAGGCGGACGCCGAATGGAGTGACGACGACGGGCCGGTTCAGCAGGATCGGATGCGCTTCGATTGCGTCGAGGAGCTTTTCGTCGTCGAGCGCGGGGTCGTCGAGACGCAACTCGGCAAAGGGGGTGCCCTTCTCGCGGAGAACCCAACGGAGCGGCACGCCCATGCGCGCGACAAGGCTCGCGATCATCGCGCGGCTCGGCGGCGTCTTCAGATAGTCGACGACATGCGGCTCGATCCCGGCGTTTCGGATCATCGCCAAGGTGTTGCGCGACGTGCCGCAGTCGGGGTTGTGATAGATCACGACGTCCATGACGGGTCCTGCTCGGTTGCTTCGACGGGGGCGCAACATGCCGGCGGGGCGGTCGATTCCCGCAAAACGGCTGCGCAGAGTTCGGGCCGTCCGCCACAGCAATCGCCGAGCAGGAAGGCCACCATCGCGCCAAGGCGGGCGGGCTCGGCCGAATACAGGATCGAGCGCGAGACGCGGCGCGAGCGCACGAGGCCCGTCCGCTCGAGCTGCGCCAAATGGAACGAGGCCGTCGACGGCGCGATGCCCTCCGACTCGGCCAAGATACCGGCGGAAACGGGCTCCGGGGCCACCGCAAGCAGACGCTTCAAAAGGCGCAGCCGCGGTTCTCCCGCCAACGCCGCGAAAATGGCCGTCGCGTCGCTTATTACGATGTTTTCAGAATTATCGAACATTCATATGGATAACGCGCGAGGTCGTCGCCTGCAAGCTCTTCCGCCGTCATCAAACTGAGATGCGAAGCCGGCATGTCCGTCTCGACTCCGAGGAGGATCGTCCTTGACCGACGTCGAAACCGTCAGCGTCCGCAGCGTCTTCATCTCCGACGTGCATCTCGGGACGCGCGGCTGTCGCGCCGAGATGCTGCTGGATTTCCTGAAGCGGATCGAGGCGGAGAACGTCTTTCTCGTCGGCGACATCGTCGACGGTTGGCGGTTGAAAAAGTCCTGGTATTGGCCGCAGACGCACAACGATGTCGTGCAAAAGTTGCTCCGAAAAGTCCGGAAGGGCTCCAGGATCGTTTACGTGCCCGGCAATCACGACGAGTTCCTTCGCGACTATGCAGGGAGCATGTTCGGCGGCATCGAGATCCACGAGGAATTCATCCACGAGACGGCCGACGGACGCCGGCTTCTGGTGCTGCACGGCGACAAATACGACGTGGTGGTCGCCAACATCCGATGGCTCGCCCATCTCGGCGACTGGGCCTACGACCTCGCGATCTCGATCAATGTCGCGGTCGGCTTCGTGCGGCGGCGTCTCGGCCTGCCCTATTGGTCGTTTTCGGGCTGGAGCAAGAGCCGCGTGAAGAAGGCGGTCAGTTATGTCGGGGATTTCGAGCGCGCCGTGGCCGCCGATGCGCGCAAGGCGAATGTCGACGGCGTCGTCTGCGGCCACATCCACAAGGCGGCCGCCGAGGCCGGGGACGGTTTCCTCTATCTCAACTGTGGCGACTGGGTGGATTCCTGCACCGCGCTGATCGAACGCCTCGACGGCACGATCGAACTGATCGACTGGGCCGATGCCGCGACGCGGGCCCGCTTCGAGCGCCCGCCCGTCCTGCAGGTCGCGGCATGATGCGGGTCCTCGTCGTCACCGATGCTTGGCGTCCGCAGGTCAACGGCGTGGTCCGCACGCTGGAGCGGCTCGCCGAGGAGGCCCCGCGCTTCGGCGCGGAAATCCGCTTTCTGACCCCCGAAGGGCGTCCGTCCGTGGCGATGCCGGGCTATCCGGAAATCCGGCTGGCCCTGACGACGCCCTCCGCCGTGGCGCGCGCAATCGCGGACGAACGCGCCGATGCGATCCACATTTCGACCGAAGGTCCGCTGGGGCTGCTTGCGCGCCGCCATGCGCTCGCGAACGCAATCCCGTTTTCGACCTGCTATCACACCCGCTATCCCGAATATCTCTCGGCCCGCGCTCCCGTGCCGGAAGCGCTCTCCTACGCTCTGCTCAGGCGCTTTCATTCCGCCGCGGCGGTGACCTTGGTGGCGACGCCCGCCCTCAAGAATGAATTGGCGGCGCGCGGTTTCCGCAACCTCGCGATCTGGTCGCGCGGCGTCGACGGGAGCGTCTTTCGACCGCGCGCGGACGCAGCGCTCGATCTTCCCGGCCCCGTCTCGCTTTATGTCGGTCGCGTTGCGGTAGAGAAGAACGTCGAGGCGTTCCTGAAGGCCGACATTCCGGGAAGCAAGGTGGTGGTCGGCGACGGCCCCGACCGCGCGAGGCTGGAACGCGCATTCCCGTCGGCAACGTTTCTCGGCGTCCGGACGGGCGACGATCTGGCCCGCATCTACGCAGCGTGCGACCTCTTCGTCTTCGCCAGCACGACGGACACGTTCGGCCTGGTCCTGCTCGAGGCGCTGTCCTCCGGATTGCCGGTTGCGGGATATCCGCAGGCGGGCCTTCTCTCAGACATCGCCGCCGCCGGATGCGGCGTGCTCGACCGGGATCTCGGCGCGGCCGCGCGCGTGGCGCTCGCGATACCGCAAGAACGCTGTCGTTCCTTCGCGTCAGGCTTCTCCCACGAGCACACGACGCGGCAGTTTCTCGACGCCGTATCGGGTCTCGTCAGGCCTTTGGCGGCGTAAGTTTCACGCCCTGTAGATGCGCGACATTCCGAAGACCGTTGCAGATGCGATTACGGCGAATGCGGCTATGCTCCATGCAAAGGCGTTCGGATCCTGCGCGCCCGGGATCCCGCCGACATTCATTCCGAAAACCGAGCTCAAGAGGTTCAAGGGCGCGACCCCGACGGTTACCATCGTCAGGAGCAGCATGTTGCGATTCATGTCCGCCGACCGTCGCGCGTCCAGTTGATCGCCGACGAGTGCGGCGCGCTCGCGGATCGCGTTGAGATCTTCGAGCATACGGGCCACCTGAGCGACGGTCTCCCGCAATTGCTGCCTCTCTCGATCGCCGAGGAGCCAGTCGGGCCGTTCGAGCACGAGACGGGACAACGCCTCTCGCTGCGGGGCCGCCGCCCTCCGCAAGGCGAGCGCCTGCAGCCGCACCCGGGCCACCTCGGGGCCGATGTCCCGCCAATCCGCGCCGAGCGCTACGTCTTCGACGTCGTCGACCCGTTTGGTCATCGCCCCGATCAGTATGTCGAGCCTGTCGATCAGCCGCTCGGCGAGGTCGGTGACGAGTTGACCTGCAGTAGAAGGGCAAGTGCCACGCCTGATCATGTCTTCGATGTCGGCGGCCGCGGCGACGGGATTACGCTGGATCGTCACCACCCGGTTGCGCTCGCACCAGATTCGGATCGTGTGGAGTTCGTCCGGCATCGCGGACGGAAGCAGCGTCACGCTGCGCAACACGAGCAAGAGGCCGTCGTCGCGCAGCTCGCAACGGGGAACCGGATCGCGCTCCAACAGGGCATCCGCGATGCCGTCCGGCAACGTAGTCTCGTCCAAACGCCGCCGGGTGGAGGGATGCGTGCCCGAGCAGTGGATCCAGACGAAACCCGTTTCGCCGCTGCGTCCGTGCATGTCTTCGCAGGCGCGGCCGCCGCCGCTTCCGTCAAAGAAATAGGCCGCGATAAGTCCGTCATGCGCCATGCCGAATACTCCGTCCGGTAGGCTTTGCAGGACACGTCATGACGTTTTGATGACGCCGTGAAAGCAACCGGTCGATTACGTCAAGTCTCGTCGAAGGCATCTTGTTCACAGCCGTCATCGACCCGTCACGAAGGAGCGCTAGCGAAGACGAACAAGGAGATCGCCATGCTGACAATCTCGCATCTCACCAAGTCTTACGGCGTGACGAAAGCGGTGAACGACGTCTCGTTCAACATCCCGAAGGGCGAATTCGTCGGGGTCATCGGCCGTTCCGGCGCAGGAAAGTCCACGCTTCTGCGCATGACGAACCGTCTTTCGGACCCGACCTCCGGATCGATCCGCTGGAACGAAACCGACGTCTCCGCTTTGCGCGGTGCGGAACTGCGCGAGTGGCGCCGCAGCTGCGCGATGATCTTCCAGCAGTTCAATCTCGTCGGCCGCCTCGACGTTCTCACCAACGTGCTGATGGGCCGTCTCGCGACGGCACCCGCCTGGCGCTCGATGCTGAAGATGTGGGGCGACGACGACAGGGCGATCGCGCTCGCCGCGCTGGAGCAATTCGACATCGCCGAACTGGCCGCCAAGCGTGCAGATCAGTTGTCCGGGGGGCAGCAGCAGCGCGTCGCGATCTGCCGGGCGCTGGTGCAGGAACCCGAGATCATCCTCGCGGACGAACCGATCGCCTCGCTCGACCCGCGCAACACGAAGATCGTGATGGATGCGCTGCTGCGCATCAACAAGCATTTCGGCATCACCGTCGTCTGCAACCTGCACTCGCTCGATCTTGCGCGCGGTTACTGCGACCGGCTGATCGGCATGGCGGGCGGACGCGTGGTGTTCGACGACGTGCCCGCGGCCCTCACCGAGGACGTCGCGCGCGAACTCTACGGCCTCGAGGCCGGCGACGTCATGGACGCGCCCGCCGTCGCCGATACCGGCTTCGGGATTCCCGTAGCCGCCTGATCTCACGACCATTCTCAGGAGCATTCCGATGATCGACCGTCGCCTCGTTCTCGCCGGCCTCGCCGCGGCCGCCTTCACTCTGCCGACTGCCGGCGCTTTCGCCCAAGATTGGAAGGCGAAGTATCCGGAACTCGTCTACGCCACCGTGCCGGCGGAGAACGCTTCGGGCGTCACCGAGCGGATGGGCCCCTTCATGGAGTATCTGTCGAAGGAGATCGGCATCCCCGTGAAGCTGCGCATCGCCGCGGACTACGCGGCCGTGATCGAGGGCCAGAAGGCCGGTAACATCCATATCGGCGACTACGGCCCGTCCGCCTATGTCCGCGCTTGGACGGTCTCGAACGGCGGCATCGAAGCCTTCGCGACGATGCGTGCGGTCGACGGTTCGACCGGCTACTATTCTGTAGCCTACGCCAAGACGAGCTCCGCAGGCTCCAAGCTCGAGGACTTCAAGGGCAAGAACCTCTGCCTCGTTGACCCTAATTCGACATCCGGCAACAACGTGCCGTTGTTTTCCATGGACAAGATGCGGATCGAGCCGACCACCTATTTCGGCAAGGTCACGAATGCGGGCAGCCATGAGAATGCCGTCATGGCCGTGCAGCAGGGCACCTGCGACGTCGCCTTCAACTGGTGGAACTCGGAAGACGATTCCAACCTCACCCGTATGGCCAACAAGGGCATGGTGAAGAAGGACGACTTCAAGATCGTATTCCGCTCGGACAAGATTCCCGGCTCGCCTTACGCGGTTTTGACGTCGATGCCGCCCGAGCTGAGGGCAGCCATCGCGAAGGCCTTCGCCGACGCACCCGTGAAGGGCAAAGCGGCCTTCGACAAGCTCTCCGACGGCAAGTCGCCGGGCTTCGCGACCGCCAAGCATGAGGACTACAAGGTCACGCAGGATCTGCAGACCTTCATTGACGCACTGCGCAAGAAGCGCGGCTCGTAATCGGCCGGCGGGGCGGGCCACCCATCGAGCCCGCCGCCCGCAACCGACGCCGGACCCCCACAGAGGCTTTCCATGTCATCGACCGTCAGCGGGCTGCCACCCGCGCAAAGCGCTGCCCTCCTGCGGGCCTATGGCGATGCGGTGGCGGTGGAACGTCGCCGTTTCGCGCTGGGCGCGACGATCACCTTGCTGCTGGTGCTGATCGCAGGGCGGGTGGCCGAAGTCGACCCGGTCAAGTTCGGCGCCAATCTCGGGAATTTCGGGGATTATCTTTATCGGCTGTCTCGCCTCGAGACCGGAGCCTCCGTCCTCTCCGATCCCGCCGAGTGGTTCTGGGGTCTGAGCAAGTGGCTGCGGCTGATGGCCGAAACGCTGCTGATCGCCTATGTCGGCACGGTGATGGGCGTGCTCGGTGCGTTCGCCTTCTGCTTTGCCGCGAGCCGAAATCTGACGCGCTCGCGCCTCGTGGTCTGGACGGCGCGCCGCATTCTCGAATTTTCCCGCACCGTTCCCGAGATCGTCTTCGCCTTGATCTTCGTGGTCGCCTTTGGGCTCGGTCCCGTCCCGGGCGTGCTCGCGGTCGCACTGCATACCCTGGGTGCGTTGGGCAAGCTGTTCGCCGAAGTCGTCGAGAACATCGACATGAAGCCCGTCGAGGGCGTGGCCGCCGCCGGCGGGTCGTGGTTCTCGCAGGTGCGCTTCGGCGCGGTGCCGCAAGTGCTCTCCAACTTCGCGGGATACGGGTTGCTCCGCTTTGAGATCAACGTGCGCGGCGCGGCCGTGATGGGGTTCGTCGGCGCGGGCGGCATCGGCCAGACGCTCGTCGAGTCGATCCGCAAATTCTACTATTCCGACGTCAGCGCAATCCTGCTCCTCATCATCGTGACGGTCATGATCATCGATCATCTCACCGAGGCTCTGCGCCACCGCCTGATCGGCTCGGAGGAGCGCTCATGACCCGCCGCAGCGAATTGTTCGACGATCTGAGCGGCGTGCGGAAGCGCCATGCCGACACGCATTTCAAGGGGCGCCCTCTCGAAACCGCAAAGGCGCTGGGCATTGCGGGCCTACTGGCCGGATTGTTCGTCTACGGCCTGATCACGCTGGAATTTTCTCTCGGCCGCATCATCGACGGCATGGGCGGGCTGGGATTGATTGCGGGCATGATGCTGCCGCCGTCGCCCGGCACATGGTCGAAGGCCGTCGTCTACCTGCACGCCCTCGGCGAGACGCTCGCCATCGCATTTCTCGGGACGCTGCTCGCCGCCGTCGTCGCGTTTCCGCTGGCCTTCTTCGCCGCCCGCAATGTGAACGGCGTCCGCATCATCCAGTTCCTGACTCGTCGCGGTTTCGATACGATCCGCGGCGTGGATACCCTCATCTGGGCGCTCGTCTGGATCAACGTCGTCGGACTGGGCCCTTTCGCCGGTGTGCTGGCGATCATGTGCTCCGACATCGGCGCATTTGGGAAACTATTTTCGGAGGCGATGGAAGCGGCGGACCGCAAACCGGTCGAAGGCATTACGGCATCGGGCGGCTCCCGCGTGCAGGCCGTGCGCTTCGGCATCGTCCCGCAGATCCTGCCGCTGTTGGCGAGCCAAGTGCTTTATTACATCGAGTCGAACACGCGCTCGGCCACGATCATCGGCATCGTCGGGGCGGGCGGTATCGGCCTCCATCTGTCCGAACAGATCCGAACGCTCGAATGGCAGCACGTGTCGTTCCTGATCCTGATGATCCTCGTCGCGGTCGCGATCATCGACAGGATCTCGTCGCGCCTGCGCTTCTCGATCATCGGCCCGCGGGCGGTGTGATCCGGCCGTCGTGTAGATCGGGTTCGATGACGAATTCGACGAGCGACGCGGCGAACACGGATTCCACGAGGTGGAGCGGCGTTCCGTCGGCGAGCCCGTCCAAGCCGCGCGACACGAGCACCGGCGCGCCCTCGAACAGCCGCAGGATTCGCCGTTCCTTCGGCTTCACGAGCCGGGACGACAGCCGCGTCTTGAGCCGCTCGTAGTCGGTGACCCCGTTTGCCGCAAGCGTCGCCGTGATCGATGCGCCGGAGGCGACGAGGTCGTCGCCGAACCTCGGAAAGCGGCGAGCGCAGACGCGATGGATTGCGGTCGATACGGGCATGCCCCCCGCCTCGCTCACGCTCCGGATGCGCCAGATCGGTTCGTCCGGCATGAGTCCGAGTTGCTCGGCCACGTCCGCCGATGCCGGGCGTTGCTCGGCGTCGAGAATGCGTCCGGCCACCGCGAGGCCGGCGGCGTTGAAGTTTTCGCGGAAGCTGACGCTTCGTCCGATCTTGTAGGCGACCGGGGCGTCGGTGACGAAGGTGCCGTGCCCCTGCCGGACGGTGACGAGCCCTAGAGCCTGAAGCCGCCCGAACGCCTGACGCACGGTGTGGCGATGCACCCCGTAGCGCTCCGCCAGCTCCACGGCTGTCGGCAACGCACGGCCCGCCGCGGGCTCGCCGCGCGCGATGCCCGCCGCGAGCTCGTCGGCGATGCGCCGCCACATCGGACCGTTCGTTTCGCGACGGTGGGTCGAAGGCGTCATCTTCGTCATCGGAACGTCATCCGGCATGTATAGACCTTTCGAAGACGGCTTGGTTCGATATAGGTCTAGACATATAGAGATCATGCCGTTTCAACACAATGAGGTTTCGATGACCGGCTCCGCCGCACCCGACGAATTTTCCGACCGCAAGCGCTGGATGTCCGTGCTCGGGCGTGCGGAGCGCGGACAACTCGAGGACGCGTTCGAGCGGCTCGGCGGCATTCCGGACCATTCCGTTTTGAAGGCGGAGGACACCGGCACCGTGATGGTGGAAGGCCGCGCGGGCGGCGGAGGGCGTCGCTTCAACCTCGGCGAGGCGACCGTGACGCGGTGCGTCGTGAAGGCCGGAGATCGCGTCGGCGTGTCCTACGCCATGGGACGCGACAAGCGGAAGGCTCGGCTCGCCGCCGTGCTCGACGCCCTGCTTCAGGACGAAAGCCGCAGACCGGCCATCGAGGCCGAGGTGATCGCGCCGCTCGAAGCCCGTCAACGCGAGATCCGGGACGTCGCGTCCCGCAAGGCCGCCGCCACCAAGGTCGAGTTTTTCACGCTCGTCAGGGGAGACGCATGATGCAAGCCTCATCCTCCGCCTCATCCCCCGTCGTTGCGGCGGGTTTCGCCGATCCCGTCCTCGACTCCCAATCGGTGTTCCGCGCCGTTCTGGAGGCGATGGCCTCTCCCGGAACGATCGCGCATGTCGCCGTCCGGCCGGCCGACGCGCCGACAGCTCTTCCCTCGGCGGCCGCCGCCGCGCTCCTCGCCCTCGTCGACCACGAGACGTCCGTGAGGCTCCCCGCAAGGCTCGCCGGAGATTCTGCCGGACGCTGGCTCGCGTTCCATACGGGAGCGCCGATGACGGCCGAGCCCCGCGACGCACGGTTTGCCGTCCTCGACGGGCGTGAAGATGTCGCGCTCGCCGCTTTCGACCCGGGCGAAGACCGCTATCCCGACCGCTCCGCGACCGTCCTCGTGCTCTGCGAGGCGCTGGAGGGCGGCCCGGTCGTCATATTGTCGGGACCCGGCATCGAAATCACAAAGCAGGTCGCGCCGACCGGGCTCCGCGCGGGTTTCTGGGACGAGGCGGCGGCCAACTCGGCCCGCTTCCCACTCGGCGTCGATTTCCTCTTCATCGCGGGCGAGCGCTTGTTCGCGCTGCCCCGCTCGACGTCCGTCGCCCTCGGAGGAACCCGCTGATGTATGTCGCGGTCAAAGGCGGCGAGGCCGCCATTCTCGCCACGCATGATCTCGTTGCGGAGGCGCGGCGCGGCGATCCGTCCGTTCCCGAGCTGACAACGGCTCAGGTCCGGGAACAAATGGCCCTCGCCTGCGCCCGCGTGATGAACGAGGGCTCGCTCTTCGACGAGGACCTCGCCGCGTTGGCGCTGAAGCAATCGCAAGGCGACGCCATCGAGGCCGCCTTCCTGATGCGGGCCTACCGCACCACGCTGCCGCGCTTCGGCTCGTCGGAACCGGTGGACACGGCCGCCATGGCGATCCGTCGCCGCATCTCGGCCACCTACAAGGATCTGCCGGGCGGGCAGGTGCTCGGCCCGACTTACGACTACACGCATCGCCTTTTCGATTTTGCGCTCGCGGCGGACGGCGACCACGCTGTCGCCGCGCCCGAAGCGTCGATGCCGCTCGACGCGGCCATGCCGCGCGTCGCCGACATTCTCGGAGCCGAAGGGCTGATGGAGGCCGAGACCCCTCCCGCGGGCGACCCGCGTCCCTTCGATCTCACCCGCGACCCGGTGGAATTCCCGGCGGAGCGTGACGTGCGCCTGCAGACCTTGGCGCGCGGCGACGAGGGCTTCCTGCTCGGACTGGCCTATTCGGTGCAGCGCGGCTTCGGCGGCAACCACCCCTTCGCCGGCGAGATCCGCCTGGGCGAGGTCTCGGTCGAATTCACCGCCCCCGAACTCGGCTTCGCCGTCGATCTGGGCGACGTCACGCTGACCGAATGCCAGATGGTGAACCAATTTCAGGGCGCGAAGGACGTGCCGCCGCAATTCACGCGCGGCTACGGTCTCGTCTTCGGCCATTGCGAGCGCAAGGCCATGTCCATGGCCATCGTCGACCGCTCGCTGAAGGCCCGACACTTCGGCGAGAGCGCGAATTATCCGGCGCAACAGGAAGAATTCGTCCTCTACCACGCCGACAACGTCGAGGCGGCGGGCTTCGTCGAGCATCTGAAGCTGCCGCACTACGTCGATTTCCAAGGTGAACTCGAACTCTTGCGCAAGATCCGTGCGGAGCAGGCCGAACGCGCCGCGACCGCCGACAGGGAGGCCGCCGAATGAACGCGCCCGTTTCCGCCGCTCGAAACGCGGCCGCCCCGACCGGGCCGGACCCCGACTACAATTACGGCTATCTCGACGAGCAGACCAAGCGCATGATCCGCCGCGCCTTGCTCAAGGCCGTCGCGATCCCCGGTTACCAAGTGCCGTTCGGCTCTCGTGAAATGCCCTTGGCGCGCGGCTGGGGCACCGGCGGCATCCAGATCACCGCCGCCTTGCTGGGGCAGAGCGACGTTCTGAAGGTGATCGACCAAGGGGCCGACGACACCACCAACGCCGTCGCAATCCGCCGCTTCTTCCAGCGCGTCGCGGGCGTCTGCGTGACCGAATCCACCCCGGCCGCGACGATCATCCAGACCCGGCACCGCATCCCGGAAACGCCGCTCCATGCGGGGCAGATCCTCGTCTATCAGGTGCCTCAGCCCGAGCCGCTTCGCAAATTGGAGCCGTCCGAGGCGGAGACGCGGAAGATGCATGCCTGGGCCGAATACGGCTCGATGCATGTGCGCCTCTACGAGGACATCGCCCGGTTCGGTCATGTCGCATCGACCTATTCCTACCCGGTGATGGTCAACGGCCGTTACGTGACCTCCCCGACGCCCATCCCGAAATTCGACAATCCGAAGATGGACGGCATGCCCGCGCTGCAGGTGTTCGGCGCGGGTCGCGAGAAGCGTATCTACGCGATCCCACCCTTCACCCGGGTGAAAAGCCTCGATTTCGAGGACCATCCCTTCACCGTCCAGAAATGGTCCGCGCCCTGCTCGCTGTGTAATGCGGCCGATAGCTATCTCGACGAAGTCGTCACCGACGACCGGGGCGGACGGATGTTCGTCTGTTCGGACACGGATTACTGCGAGAATCGCCGGGCAGCGGGACATGCCGGCCCGCAGCTCGCAACCGCGGCAGCCCTCAATTATGTCGCGTCCGCCGACGCGGGAGAAACCGCATGAGCCCCGCCCCCCTCTCCCTCCCGCCTGCACTCGAGCCGCTCCTCACGGTCGACGGCATCGAGCGGATGTATGGCGATCGCGTCGGCTGTCGCGACGTCTCCTTCCGGCTTTGGCCCGGAGAAGTCCTCGGCATCGTCGGCGAATCCGGATCGGGCAAGTCGACGCTGCTTCGCTGTCTTTCGGGAATCGACGTGCCGACCGCAGGGCAAGTGCGCTTCCGCCTCGACCGCGAGCTCGTGGACATCTTCTCCATCCCCGAACCGACCCGCCGCTCCCTGATGCGGACCGCATGGGGGATCGTGCACCAGAACCCGCGCGACGGGCTGCGGATGGACGTCTCCGCCGGCGGCAATGTCGGCGAGCGGCTGATGGATCGCGGCGACCGCCATTATGGCCGCATCCGCGGTTCCGCTCTCGACTGGCTGGAACGCGTCGAAATCGCGGGCGAGCGCATCGACGACCGCCCGCGACAATTCTCGGGCGGCATGCAGCAGCGGCTGCAGATCGCCCGCGTGCTCGTGTCCCAACCCAGGCTCGTCTTCATGGACGAACCGACGGGCGGTCTCGACGTTTCGGTTCAGGCCAAGCTGCTCGATTTGTTGCGCGTCCTCGTGCGGGATCTCGGCATCGCCGCGGTGATCGTCACCCACGATCTCGCCGTTGCTCGATTGCTGACCGACCGGCTGATGGTGATGAAGGACGGGCATGTCGTTGAGCAGGGGCTGACCGATCAGGTGCTCGACGATCCGCATCACGCCTACACGCAGCTTCTCGCCTCGGCGGTTCTTTCCGCCTGAACCGTCACGCCTTCGTCATGCGAACCTGCTCGAAAGGCCGCGAAATGACACCGATGCTCCGCGCCGAACACGTCTCAAAGGCTTTCGTCCTGCACAATCAGGACGCGGCCGTCCTGCCCGTGCTGGCCGATGTCGGCTTCACGGTCCATGCCGGAGAGGCCGTCGTGCTGGCGGGCCCTTCCGGAACCGGGAAGTCCACGCTGCTGCGCATTCTCTACGGCAATTACCGGCCGAGCACCGGCCACGTGCATGTGTCGCATGACGGGCGCATGGTCGACATCGTGACGGCCGATCCTCGCCAGGTTCTCGAAGTCCGGCGGCGCACGCTCGGCTATGTGAGCCAGTTCCTGCGCGTCATCCCCCGCGTCTCGACGCTCGACATCGTGCGCGATCCGATGCTCGGCCGCGGCGTGGCGGACGGGGTGGCGACGCGCAGGGCGCGCGACATGCTGGCGCGGCTGAATCTCCCCGAGCGGCTCTGGACCCTGCCGCCCGCCACGTTTTCCGGGGGCGAACAGCAGCGGGTGAACATCGCGCGCAGCTTCGTCGACACCACCCCGATCCTGCTGCTCGACGAGCCGACGGCCTCGCTCGATGCGGCCAATCGCGACGTCGTCGTCGAGCTGGTCGCGGACGCCCGGGCACGCGGGGCGGCGGTCGTCGGCATCTTCCACGACGAGGCCGTGCGCGACCGCATCGCGACGCGCCGTCTCGACCTCACCACCTTCAAGGCGGCGGCATGACCATGACAGAAACGATCCTCACCAACGCCAAGATCATACTCGAAGACGAAGTGATCGACGGCACCGTCGCCTTCGGGCCGCAGGGGATCACGGCGGTGGATTCGGGCCGATCCTCGCTTCCGGGGGCGACGGATGTCGGCGGCGACTATGTCTCGCCCGGCATCGTCGAGATGCATACCGACAACATGGAGAAGCATTTCGTCCCGCGGCCCGGCGTGTTCTGGCCCAACGGCCTCGCCGCCGCCGTGGCGCATGACGCACAGATGGCGGCTTCGGGCGTGACGACGGTCTACGACTCGATCTGCGCGGGCTCGACCTCCTGGGCCAAGGATTTCCGTCGGCAGATCTTTCCGGAGATCATCGCGGCGCTGACGGAAGGCACCCGCGACGACGTGTTCCGCATCGACCACAAGATCCATATCCGCTGCGAATTGTCGGCGGACGAGCTGATCGAGGAAGTCGATCCCTACAAGGACCACCCGCTGGTTCGTCTGGTCTCGCTGATGGATCATACGCCGGGTCAGCGTCAGTGGCGCAATCTCGACCACCTCAAGACCTATAATATCGGCTCGGGCGAGAAGACTTTGGAGCAGCACGAGCGCGACGTCACCGAGCGCATGGCGCGCGGACCCGCGAATGTGAGGCGTCATTGGGCGCCCGTCGTCGAGATGTTCCGTTCGCGCGGCATTCCGATCGCGACGCATGACGACACCACGGCGGAAGACGTAGACATGGGCGTCGCCTCCGGCGCGGCGATCTCCGAATTTCCGACGACGGTCGAAGCGGCGGCGGCGGCGAAGGCCAAGGGTCTCGCCACCATCGCCGGCGCTCCGAACGTCGTGCGCGGCGGTTCCCATTCGGGCGGCGTGTCGGCCGGAGACCTTGCGGAGAAGGGGCTGCTCGACGGGCTTTCGTCCGACTACGTGCCCGCCAGCCTGATGCAGGCCGTGACGAAGCTCAACGCCAAGCACGGGCTCGCGCTGCACGATGCCATGGCGATGGTCACATGGAAGGTGGCCGACATGGTGGGGCTCTCCGACCGCGGCCATCTCAAGCCCGGTCTTCGCGCCGACGTCATGCGCTTTCGAATCGCGGGCGAGACGCCGATCATCCGCGAGCTGTGGTCGAACGGCCGCCGGGCCTTCTGAGCTACTATGACCGACGCCCCCCGTTACGCGATCTACTACGCCCCGCGCCCTGCAAGCGCGCTGTGGCGCTTCGGGTCGGCCGTGATCGGATACGATGCGGCGGACGGCATGCGCTCCCGGATGCTGGTCCCCGACGGGCACGCACCCGAAGCATGGTTCGAGCTGACGCGCGAGCCGCGTCGCTACGGCTTCCACGCCACGCTGAAGGCCCCTTTCACCTTGGCCGAAGGCCGCACCGAGGACGAGCTTCTGGCGATGCTGCGCAACGCGGCCGTCAATCTCGGGCGCGTTCCGCCGCTGATGCCCGCCGTCAAGACCGTCGCATCGTTCGTCGCCGTCGTGCCGACCGAGAACACGGCGGCCTTGGATGCGCTCGCTTATGCCGTCGTCGCAACCTTCGAGCCGTTTCGCGCGCCGTTGACGTCGCAGGACCGCGAGCGTCGGCTGCAGAGCCCGCTCACGCCCCGCCAGATCGAGAACCTGGACCGCTTCGGCTACCCTTATGTCGGCGAGGATTTTCGGTTTCACATGACCCTGACCGGGTCGTTGCATGTCGACATGCGCGAGCCGGTGCGTGCGGAACTGGAGCGTCTCTTCGCCCGCGAGACGGGGGGCGACGACATCGTCGTCGACCGTCTGTGCGTGTTCAAGCAAGAGCGGCGCGACGGCGCCTTCAAGATCATCGGCGATGCCGAACTGGCCTGACCGCTCAGGCCCCGCGGATCGCCGCCAGCAGCTTCCGGGCCGCTTCTTCAGGCGCGGCTTCGTTAAAAACCTCCGCCAGCGCTGCCGTCGTCACCACGACGGAAGCTTCGCGACGCAGCCGCGCTTCGATGTCGGCCGCCGTTTCGCGGCCTCTACGAGCGATGCGTTCGGCGAGAACGGCGGGCCGAGCCGTCACATTGACGGCGGTCACGCGCGCCGCGAGCCGTTCAGCCGCGGGCACGGCCCCGCGCGAGACGTTCGCCACGACCGTTCGCCCTTCCGCGATGCGCTCGAGAATATCGGCACGTATGCCGTAGGCGAGGCCGTGCGCACGCCAGCTCAACGCGAAGCCGCCGTTGGCTTCCAGCACCGCGAATTCGGCCTCGTCCAACGTGTCGTGGTCCTCGGCGTCGGCTTGGGCGGGTCGCGTAATGACGCGGCGTGCGAAGACGATGCTCGGGTCTCCGGCCAGTTCGCGGCGCACGAGGGCGAGAAGCGTGTCCTTGCCCGCGCCCGACGGGCCCACGACGACGACCAATGCGCCTGCGGGCGTCGCGATTGCGCTCGAAAATGAAAGAGGAGAGAGATTCATGGCAGCCGGCATTTCAGGCCCCGAACCGTCCATCGATCCGACCGCGACCGTGGCACGTTCCACGCTCGGGCGGTTCACCGATGTCGGCGCGCGCACCAAGATCGTCGAGACGATTCTCGGCGATTACTCGTATATCGTGAACGACGGAGACGTCATTTACACGACAGTCGGCAAGTTCTGCTCGATCGCGGCACATGTGCGGATCAATCCGGGCAATCACCCCATGCAGCGGCCGAGCCAGTCGCATTTCACCTATCGCGCGAGCCGATATTTCGACGACGCCCGGGACGAACCGGAATTCTTCGATTGGCGGCGCAGCACGCCCGTCGTGATCGGGCACGACGTGTGGATCGGTCACGGAGCGATCATCCTGCCGGGCCGCACGATCGGAAACGGGGCGGTCGTGGCCGCGGGGGCGGTGGTGACCAAAGACGTGCCGCCCTACACCATCGTCGCGGGCGTTCCGGCGAAGCCCGTGCGCAGGCGCTTCTCCGAGCGCATCGCGGAGGATCTGCAGGCCATGGCCTGGTGGGACTGGCCGCATGACGCGCTTCGCGCGGCACTGGAGGACTTTCGATCCCTGCCCGTCGAGGCGTTCGTGGAGAAATACGCACGAATCGTGCGAGCCGCGCAATGAACGCCGCGAACGCAGGCGTGGTGGTAGCCGTTGCCGCGTCGCCGATGCACACGATGTCGAAACTGACGCGACGTTCGATCCTTCTCGTTGCAGGACGGGGCGTCGCCGGCGACGCTCATGCCGGCGAGACGGTGAAGCATCGGTCCCGCGTCGCCGCGGACCCGACGCAACCGAATCTTCGCCAAGTGCACCTGATCGGCGCCGAACTGCTCGAGGAACTGCGGAATGTCGGGATTGAACTCGCTGCCGGCGAAATGGGCGAGAACATTCTGACCCGCGGCATCGATCTGCTCGCACTCACGCGGGGAACCCGCCTCTTCTTCGACGGAGGCGGATCGGTCGAGATCACCGGACTCCGAAATCCATGCGTTCAGTTGGAGCAACTGCGGAAGGGGCTCATGGCGGCCGTATTGGATCGCTCTCCGTCCGGAGCGCTGATCCGAAAGGCGGGAGTGATGGCCGTCGTGTCGGATGGCGGAACGATCCTGCCCGGCGCCGCCATCCGGGTCGACAGGTCATGGTCGACCGGTGAACCGCTCGACCGCGTCTGAATTCCGGCTCCGGAACAGAAGGCCGATCAGATCAAGCATCGACGGATGCGGTCGGACACTTGCTCGACCGCAAGGACGAGCAGGAAGACTGCGATGATGATCGTGGCTGCGGTATCGTAATCGAACAGGTCGAACGCCACTTTAAGTTCCACGCCGATGCCGCCCGCGCCGACGAGGCCGAGAATGACCGAGCCGCGCACCGCCTTTTCCAGCGCGAACAGCGAGGTCGCCACGAAGGAGGGCAGGCATTCCGGCAGGATCGCGGAAAACACCACGCCCGTCCGGGTCGCGCCGAGTGCTTCGAGCGCCTCGCGCGGGCCCTTGTCCGCCTCTTCCATCGCTTCGGCGAAGAAGCGGCCCGCGAAGCCGATCTTGTCGACCATGATGGCGAGGATGCCGGCCGGCGGCCCTAACCCGACGGCGATGACGAAGAGAAGCGCCCAGACGAGATCGGGAACCGTCCGAAACAGCGCGATCAGACCCCGTGCCGCCGCCTTCACCGCCGGATGAGGCGAGAGATTGTCCGCAGCGAGAACGGCCACGGGAAAGGCGAGAACGACGCCGAGGACGCAACCGGCGACGGCCATTTGAAATGTGACGAGAAGCGAAGATAAAATTTGCGGAAGGCGTTCGGTGTCGGGCGGGAACATGCGCGAGAGCATGTTGCCGAGCGCGGGAATGCCCCGTTCCAACCGCTCCAGCGACAAGCCCGCGCCGGCGAAGGACCACATCACGAATGCGACCGCGGCGCACCAGAGCGCGACGGAAACGACGTTGGGAGCCGCATGGCGGGGCGGAAGGCCGGGACGGACCGTCGAGGACGTCATGCGGCAACCCGTTCGGAAAAGAAGGTGCGAAGTTCCACGACGGACGCGGCCGCGGCGGACATGTCGAAGGAGACGCCGCCGCCTCCGAAGCCGATGATCCTGTCGGAGTAGCGGATCGCATGTTCGAGGCGATGCGAAACCGTGACGAGCGTCAGGCTTTTTTCACGCGCCACCCGGAGAAGGAGTTCCATGATTTCCTCGCCCGCCTTGGGATCGAGGCTCGCATCGGGCTCGTCCGCAAGAATGAGGCGCGGTCGCTGCATCAACATGCGGGCGACGGCCACCTTCTGCGATTGACCGCCCGAGAGGCTGCCGACGCGTTGCAACGCACGCTCGCCGAGGCCGACGGCTTCGAGGCAGGCATGCGCCTCGTCCCGGACCTCGGTGCTGGCGAGGCCCTGCAACCACGTGCGGGGTCCGCCCGCCCGTGATTGAACGCCGTGCACGACATTGGTCAGGGCGGACAGGCGCGGCACAAGATTGTGTTTCTGGAAGACGACGCCGACCTGCGATCGGAAGCGGCGCAGATCCTTCGTCCCGAGGTCCGTCACGACACGGTCGAGGATACGGATGGCGCCGTGATCCGGCTCCGTCAGGCGGACGAGACAGCGCAGAAACGTCGACTTGCCGGCGCCGTTGGCCCCGATCAGCGCGACGCTTTCGCCCTGCGCGATGGAAACGTTCACGCCGGCCAGCACCGCGCGCTCACCGAAGCTCTTGCGGAGATCGAAGACGGCGACTGCAGCACCTGAAGCGCTGCGTGCCGTCACCCCTTCGAATCGTTCGACGCCGGACATCTCAGCCGCCGATGAACTTGGTGAATTCTCTGACACCCACGTTCACGAACATGCGCCGGACGACGTCGTA
The DNA here is from genome assembly GCA_027489535.1 of Hyphomicrobiales bacterium. Classification (GTDB taxonomy): domain Bacteria; phylum Pseudomonadota; class Alphaproteobacteria; order Rhizobiales; family Beijerinckiaceae; genus JAIXZO01. The sequence goes on along the minus strand of JAIXZO010000016.1, from coordinate 9,394 downwards.
GTCTTTGTCGGAGACGTTCGGCAGGAAGCCGCCGCCTTCGAATTTCTTGTTCTCCTTGGTCGACGTGACCGCCGCCAGAAGGGCGGGCGCGTGATCGAGGAAGGCGCGGCGGAAACGCTCCACCGTGTCCCGAGGAACGGAGGGGGACGCCAGAATGAGGTCGTGCGGCAGCACGATCCCGTCGCCGAGGGAGCGGAAGACCTTGTCGGGGAAAGCCTTGCGGACGCGCTCGAAATGCGTCTGGTTCATGCCGATGGCGGCGATGTCGCCGCGTTGGATGGCTTCGGCCGCGACGTTGAGCTTCAGGAAGACGGCTTCGTAATCCTTGCCGTAGACGAGGCCCGCGTCCGCGAGGATGGTTGCGGGGCCGAGATGCTGCGAGGTCGACCCGATCTCGCCGAACGAAATCTTGCGGCCCTTGAGATCGGCAAGGCTCTTTGCGCCGCCGTCGGGCACCACGATGCTGGACCGATAGTCCGGACGCGTCCAGACCACGACGGGCTCGGCCTTGAGGCGCGCATTGAACACGACATATTCGGCGGGGCCGGTCAGCACGAAATCGATCTGACCCGCCGCCATCGCTTCGACGGCCGCCGTGCGGCCCGACACGGGGAAGAAATCCACCTTGAGACCCGACGCCTTCTCGAATGCGTCCCTGAAGGGTCCGAATTCGCGCTGCAGCGATTCCAGCCCGTCGATATCGGTCACGCCGAAGCGCAGTTTCTTGTCTTGAGCGACCGAGGACGAGGCGGCGAAAGCGGCGAAGCCGAGGCCGAGGCTGAAGGACCGGCGCGAGATCATGACCATGCTCCACGAGGACGATTTCGGGAGGGTTAGTCGGCCGTGATGACGATCCGGTGACGTATTCGTCACGTGAACGTCATCCCCGCCGGCGTATGCGGCTTCTGCAGATGCAGGAACCAGCACGATGCCGAAGACCGATCCCCTTCTCATACGCAACGCGAGCTTTTCGACCGGAGGGGAGCGGCTTCGGCGCAACCTCCTGCTCGACGAAGGGCTGATCGCGGCGGCGGAGGAACGCGAGGACGCGGCGCGGGTCGTGATCGACGCGGACGGCCTGCTCGTCCTGCCGGGTCTGGTCGACATCCACGGTGACGCGTTTGAGCGGCAGATCATGCCGAGGCCGGGCGTCGGCTTCGATCTCGAACTCGCGCTGGACGATACCGAGCGGCAACTGGCCGCGAACGGCATCACGACCGCCTTCCACGGGGTCACCTGCTCGTGGGAGCCCGGCCTGCGCGGCATCGCAACGGTCCGCCGACTGATCCGGGCGTTGTCGGCGCGAAAGGGCACGCCGATCGATACGCGCGTGCATCTGCGGCACGAGACGTTCAATCTGGATGCGGAGGCGGAGACAGTCGAATGGATCGAGGCGGGCTTGGTTCACATGCTCGCCTTTAACGACCATATGAACGGCACCCTTAAGGACCGCTTCCGGCCCGAGAAGAAGGCCAAGATGGTCGAACGCACCGGACTCGACGCGGACGCCTTCGACGCGCTCGTCGAACGTGTCCACGCCCGCGAGGCGGACGTCGACGCCTCCGTCGCGAGGCTCGCCCGCGCGGCCCGCGCGGCGTCGCTGACCATGCTGTCGCATGACGACAGGAGCCCGGCGGAACGCACGCGCTATCGCGACATGGGCGCGAGCATCGCGGAATTCCCGATCACGGAGGAGACCGCGGCGGCCGCGTCCCAAGCCGGCGACCCCATCGTGTTCGGGGCTCCCAACGTGGTCCGCGGCGGAAGCCACACCGGCTGCCCCGATGCGGCGGCGATGGTCGAGGCCGGTTTCTGCACCGTTCTCGCATCCGACTATTACTACCCGGCGCTTTTGGCGGCGCCCTTCGTGCTCGCCGCGCGTTCCGGACGCCCCGTCGAGAATTACTGGCCGCTCGTCTCCGAAAACCCGGCACGCGCAGCCGGGTTGATCGACCGCGGCCGCATCGAGCCCGGAATGCGGGCCGACGTCGTCCTCGTCGACCCCTGCGGCCCGCGCCCCGCCGTCGTCGCGACGATCGCGGCCGGACGGCTCGTCCATCTCTCCGACGCCGCGCGCATCGCGGCTGCAGGCGTTCTTTGAACTTCGACGGGTGATGCGCTCAGCTACGGCCGTCCCGCCGCAGCCACTTCGCCATCACGGTTCGCGGTGTCGTTTCGAAACCCTGCTTCTCATAAAAATCGACGACCCCGCGGTTGGTCTCCCGCACGAGGAGTTGCGCTTTCAAGACGCCTTTTGCGAGCAGCCATCCCTCCGCCGCCGCGACGATGCGGCCGCCAACCCCGTTTCCGCGCCGGCCGGGCGATGCGGAGACGTAGTAAAGCCATCCGCGATGACCGTCATGGCCGACCATGACGCTGCCTGCGATGCGGCCTTCCTCGTCTTTCGCGACCAGCACGGCAGAGCTTTCCCCCGCCGTCGCAAAGCGAAAGTCGGCGGAGGGATCGTTGTAGGGCGCGACGAGGCCGCAGGCGGTCCACAACGCGACCACGGCCTCTTCGTCCTGCGGCAAGGCAGGCGCAATCGTCGGATGCATGATCATCGCTTCCGTCAAGGACCGGGCGGGTAAGCACCGACGGCGATCTCGGGCGCGCCTATGAGGTCGATGGCATGCACGAACAGGCCGCGCTTCTCGATCAGCACGACGTTGTAGTTGGGCTCATGCGCCGCCCAGCTGCAATCCGCCGCTTCGAAATCGAGCGCGATCTGGTGGTTGCAGCCGCGGCCCGCCGTGAACGGGATGCCGTTCGGCAGGACGCCGTTCACGGGCACATGCACATGTCCCAAGAAGATATGGCGAACGCGGCCGTGTGCTTCGAGAAGCGCGGTGAACGCGTCAGGATTCTGGAGGCCGATCTTTTCAAAATGTCGCACGCCCATGTCGAAAGGCGGGTGATGCATGAACACGAAGACGGGACCGTCCTGCGCCTCGTCGAGCTTGTCCTTCAGCCAATCGAGACGGGTCGCGCAGACCCGGCCTCCGCTCCAACCGGTTTCGTTCGTATCCACGAAGATCAGGCGGCCGAGTCCATCCGGCGCGTCGAGAACCGACTGGACGAAGCCGTCGTCGTCGGTCGGATGGTCGGGGAAACGGGCCAGAAAGGCCTCGCGCGAGTCGTGATTGCCGACCAGCAGGCGGACCGGCATCGGCAGCCGCGAGAGGATCGCGTGCAGGGCTTCATAGGCCTCGTCCTCGCCGCGATCGGTCAGGTCGCCTGTCACGACGACGAGGTCCGCGTCCGCGTGGCGCGCGATCACGTCGTCGACGACGACTTCAAGTCGCGACGCGGGATCGAGGCCGTAAATGCTCTGTCCGCGAGGAACGAGATGGGTGTCGGTGATGTGGATGATCTTCATGGAACTCGACCGTTGCGGGAAGGGACGCGGCGGCGCATCGCGCCGCCGCCGCGCGCGGGCTCTTACGAGCCCTTGAGCATGTCGCGGGTGGCCTTCACGACGTCGGCATGGCCCTGTTCGGGCGTCTTGTCGCCGCGCATGACCTGGCCGATGACGTCGCGTTGCGCACGCCAGATGCGGACCGTATTGCCGCCGGAATAGGCGCCCCACGGACCGGCGCGATCCGCCTGGGTGACGGGCGTCTTGTAATTCGGGTTCTTCTCGTAGAACGGCCCGAGGAATTCGGGGCCCGAGGCCCGGGCGTTCGTGGGCAGATAGCCCGTCATCTCGACGATGACCTTCTGCGCGTCCGGACCCGTCATGAACTTGATGAACTCCCAAGCCGCCTTCTGCTTGACGTCATCCTTGGTGAACATCATCACGCCGTTGCCGCCGGTCGGAATGCGGCCGTTTTTCTGATCGGCGATCGGGAACTTGGCCGTGCGGAAGTCGAACTTTCCGCCGACGAACCCCGTGACCTGCGTCAGATGCGCAGGGGTCGAGAAGAAGATGCCGATCTTGCCTGCGCCGAACTGCTGGCGGCTCTGCTCCCAATCGATCAGCTGCATCCCGCCTTCGGTCACGAAGCGGCGGAAAAGCTTCATCGTTTCGAGGCCGACCGGACCGTCGAAGGCGATGTCGGTGCCCTCGTCGTTGATCAGCTTGCCGCCGGCCTGCGTGATCGCCGCTTCGAACAGCCAGCCGTCGGGCCAGCCGTGCACATCGTAGGCCATGCCGTTGATGCCCGCCGCCGGGTCGTTGATCTTCTTGGCGAGCGCGATGATGCCCTCGAACGTCGTCGGGAAATCCTTGGGATCGATTCCAGCCTTCTTCACGAGATCGGCGTTGAAATAGACGATGGGGTTCGAGGCGTTCACGGGCAGGCCGTAAAGCTTGCCGTCCACGGCGCCGAGCGAGGCAAGGCCGTCGAGATAGTTGGCCGTCTTGAAGTCGGCGCCTTCCTTCGCGAGGAAGGGTTCGAGCGGGATCGTCTGACCGCGCTTGGTCAGCGTGCGCGCGAGTTCCGGCAGAAGATGGAAGCCGGAATAGTAAACGTCGGGGAGCTGGTTCGTCAGCGCGGAGCGCACCATCGTCTGGTGGCCCTCGTCATAGCTCGGCGAGGGTGCGCGGAACTGGATCTTGATCTCCGGATTGCGCTTCATGAACTCCGCGGCGAGGGGTTCGTGGAAACGGGCGAAGCTCGGAAAGCAATAGAGGACGTCGAGCGTCACCTGCTGGGCTCGGGCTGAAAAACCGGTCGCGAGAAGGGCGGCGGCGGCGATGAACGTCCGACGTGAGGTGTTCACGGAAGTCTCCTTGATGGATGCGGTATGAAGATGCCTCGTCCCGAGCCGGCGCATCACCGGCTCACCGCCTCACTTGATGCCGGTCATGGTGATGCCCTGCACGAAGCGGCGACGGGCGACGAGGAAGAGAAGGAGGAGCGGAGCGGTGACGATGACGGCGCCGGCCATCATGCTTCCGAAGTCGGACCCGCTTTCGGACCCCGCGAAAAACAGCATGCCCAAGGGCGGCGGCGCGTGGTCAAGCCGTTGGATGACGATCATCGGCCAATAGAGATCGTTCCAATGGGCGACGACCGAGAACACGGAGAACGCCGCGACCGCCGGCCCCGCGCTCGGCACGACGACGCGCCAGAGAAGTTCGAATTCGCTCATGCCGTCGACGCGGGCCGCTTGGATGATCTCGTCCGGGAACGCTTTGAAGGTCTGGCGTAAGAGGAAGATCGCGAAGACGGACAGGAAGAACGGGACCATCAGGGCGAAGAGTCCGTCGAGCAGCTTGAACTCGGCGAGAGCCATGTAAAGCGGCAGTGCGGGCACCTGAATGGGCACGCAGAGCCCCGCGACGATGAGGCCGAACAGCACCCCGCGCCCCGGGAAACGCAGCTTCGCCAATGCGTAGGCCGCGGGGATCGCGACGAGCAGTTGGACGATCAGGATGACCGCGCAGACGATGGCGCCGTTCAGCATGAACATGCCGAAGGGTGCGATCCGCAGCGCCGTCTCATAGTTCTTGAAACCGTGGAACGACTCGGGGATCGGCCAAAAGCCGCCGCTGAGGATTTCGGCGGGCGCCCGGATCGAGGTGAGCGCCATCCACGCAAACGGCATGAGCATGATGACCGCGCCGGCGATCAGGCACAGATGAACGAGTGCGTGCCGCAGCAGTCGGGCCGCATCGCCCGGGCGTTTGGAGGGGCGCATGTTCTCGTTCACGTGTAATGCACCCGTCGATCGAGCTTGACGGCTTGGAAAACCGAAAAAACGAGCAGAAACAGAAGGAAGATCACCGTCAGAGCGGCCGCGTATCCCATTTTGAAATATTGGAATCCTTCGAGGTAAATCGCGTAGAGCAGCACTTCCGTGCCGTTTTTTCCGCCCGTCAGCACTGCGACGGTGTCGAAGACCTTGAACGCGGTGATCGACGTCGTTACGGCGACGAAGAGGGTGGTGGGAGCGAGCATGGGCCAAGTCACGGTCAGGAAGCGGTCGACCGATCCGCCTGCTCCGTCGACCTCGGCGGCGTCGTAGAGATCCTTCGGAATGCCCGATAGGCCCGCCAGAAACAGCACCATGTTGAAGCCCACCACGTTCCACAACCCGATGAAGGCGAGGGTGGGAATGAGCAGGGAGGGCTCTGAAAGAAAGGCTTGTTCGGGCAGGCCGACTGCCTTCAACACGGCATTGACGGGTCCGATCCGGGGATGCAGGAGGAACTGCCAGACTGCCGCCATGGCGATCAACGTGGCCGTCACCGGCAGGAAATACGCGGTCTCGTAGAAGCCGCGGCTTTTTTTGCGGCCATGCACGGCGAGAGCGGCGAGCAGCCCGAGCAGGATGCCGCCGGGCAGAACGAGAGCCACATAGAGCAAGGTATTCGAGACGGCGCGGCGGAACACGGGGTCACCGAGGGCCTGCCTGTAGTTGTCGCCGCCGAGCCAGCGCACGTCCACCGCACCGAGTTCGTAGTCGGTGAAGCTGAGGACCACGAGCGCGATGAGCGGTGCGAGGATCGTCGCAAGCAGGAGAACGACCGCGGGCGTCGCAAAAAGCGAGCCTGCGAGGGCCTCCCGCACGGCGCGCGAAGGACGAAAACCCGCCGGCCGTTCAAGCGCAGGCGTTTTGTCGAGAGCGGCGGCGGCGGTCATCAGGGTCACTCCGCCGCCTCGGCCGCCGTATCGATGCGACCGAACCCGAGACGGACGACCTTCGAGGTTCGGCGCAAGCCGTCGCCGTCGAACACGTGCGCCGGCCCCGTAAAGTCCACGGCGACGAAGCAACCCTCCGCCGGATCGGAGAGGGCGTCGGTCGCGGAGACGCGCGCCGAGAGCATCCCGCCGAGCGGCGATTGGAGATCGAGGTGGACGAGACGGTCATGGCCGTGATGCTCGACCCGACGGATCCGGCCGACGAGCGCCGCCCCTTCGTAAACAGGGCCGATAGCGACGTTTTCGGGCCGGAGGCCGACGACGACCGGGCCGGCACGATCCGTGTCGACCGGCAGACGGCGGTCCGCATGAAACAAGGCCCCCGACGAATCCGCCGCGGCGGGGAGGAAGTTCATCGCCGGGGAACCGATGAAGCGTGCCACGGCGATGGTCGCCGGACGATCATAGAGGTCGGACGGCGAGCCGATCTGCGCCACTCGGCCCTTGTCCATCATCACGATCCGGTCCGACATGGTCATGGCTTCGACCTGATCATGCGTGACGTAGACGAAGGTGGCTCCGAGCCGGGAATGCAGCTCGGTGATCTCCTCGCGCATGTGCACCCGCAACTGCGCGTCGAGATTGGACAGCGGTTCGTCCATCAGGAAGAGGGACGGTCGACGCACGAGCGCACGGGCCAGCGCGACGCGTTGACGCTGTCCGCCGGACAGCTGCCCCGGCTTGCGGTCCAGTAGGGCTTCAATGCGCAGCTGCGCCGCGACGGCGGCGACGTCCGCGGCGATGCCCGCCCGGATTTTTGCCCGGCGGCGGGAAAGGCGGCCGAGAACGGGGAGACGCTCGTAGAGGGAAAGGCGCGACGTGGCGAGTGGCGTGGCGATGTTCTCGAACGCCGTCATGTGCGGGTAAAGCGCGTAGTTCTGGAAGACGACGGCGACGTTGCGCTCGCGCGGCGCCATGGCATCCACCACGACCTCGTCGAGGCGAACGTGACCGGCGCCCTGCGTCTCCAGACCGGCGATGATCCGAAGAAGCGTGGACTTGCCGCATCCCGACGCACCGACGATGGAGACGAATTCGCCGGCGCGGATCTCCACGTCGACCTCGTCGAGCACCTTGGTCGTCCCGAACGACTTGGAAATTCGGTCGAGCTTCAGTGAAGCCGGCATGCGGAGATCCCTCGAGGCGTCGGGCAACTCGCTCGGTCGCCCGCCACCTCCTAGGAAGGGAATGTTTCACCCATGTGACGGGAGCCCGTCCCTCCGCTTCCGGGCGCGACGGGATCGCCGCGGGATTCGGGGAGGGTGCGCCGGCCGGCCCCCGCCCGTCCTTTGACCGATGCGTGATCGACGACTAAGGAACCGATCCGGCGACGCGAGCGCGCGCGTTCAGTGGTCCGCTTGGGGGGGGTCGGTGCCTGTCGAAATCGAACGGAAGTTCCTAGTCGCCTCCGACGGGTGGAAGCGCAATACGATCAAGAGCATTCGCCTTCGCGACGGTCTGATTGCCGCGGTGGACGGGCGGAAGGTCCGCGTCAGGATCGCCGACGACCGGGGCATGCTGACCGTGAAGGGCGCACGCACGGGATATGCGCGCGACGAATTTGAGTATGCGATTCCGCTGGTGGATGCCGAGGCTATGCTGGCCCACCACTGCGAAGGACGGATCGTCACGAAGACGAGGCATCTCGTGCGAGAGGAGGGCTTCACCTTCGAGGTCGACGTCTATGGCGACCTCCTCGACGGCATCATCATTGCCGAGGCCGAGTTGTCATTTGCGAACCAAACCTTTCCGCGCCCGTCCTGGCTCGGCGAAGAAGTAACGGGAAGGTCCGAATACAAGAAGATCAACATGTTGCGGGCGCGGATGAAGCTGTCCATAGACTGAGCCGCCTCGGATCGCGCAGGCCGTTGAGGATGCGCAGAGACGGGCCGGACGAGGGATATAACCCGTCGGGCAACTCGACCCGAGAGGCTCGGCGTCACCGACCGGCGATCCTGATAGCCGAAGGGCGGTCACCCCTGTCGGCGGGCACGGTTCGTCCCTGAGCCCAAGCGCGGAGGGCCGCGATCCTTTCGCTCACGACGACCGAGAGCGACTTTTGTGCGCGCCAGTTCCTCGAGGAGATACCGCGTAGTCGAAGCCTCTTTTCAGGCTGCGGCGAGATACGTCCCGCGGGAACTGGGCATCGGCTACGGACATGCCGAGCGTCATGCCGTCGCCGGTGAGACAAGACGCCGCCATTTCAAGACAAGATGCAGAAAGACGCACGGCCGAGTTCACCCGCCCGTCAGTGCCGAAGGTCGGGACGGCGTTGACGCCGAGCGGCGCATACGGACCCGAAGGTCCGCATGCGCCGATCACGTCACTTCACGTCGGCGGCGGTCAGGGTCTTGAGACCGGTCGCGGCGGCCGCAACCTTGACGGCCTCGGCCTTCGGCAGGGCGACGAGTCCCTTGCGGGAGAGGTAGCCCTCCTCCGACACCGCCTTGGGGGAGACGTATTCGGCGATGAACTGTTCCACGCCGGGGACGACGCCGACGTGCTGCTTCTTGGCGTAGACGAAGAGCGGGCGCGCGCCCTTATACCTGCCCGAGGAGATCGCCTCGAATTCCGGCTCGACGCCGTCGATGGCGACGCCGCGGATCTTCGCGCCGTTCTCTTCGAGGTAGGAGTAGCCGAAGATGCCGAAGGCGTTCTTGTTGGCTTCGAGCTTCTGGACGATGACGTTGTCGTTCTCGCCCGCTTCGACATAGGCGCCGTCCTTGCGGAGGCTCTTCCAGAGCTTC
>JAIXZO010000006.1 GCA_027489535.1 Hyphomicrobiales bacterium | reverse complement strand
CGTCTCGTTCAAGAGTTCGTCGCGCATGCGTCCGTTGAAAGCCTCGCAGAAGCCGTTCTGCATGGGCTTGCCGGAAGCAATGTAGTGCCAATCGACGCCGGACGCCTTCGCCCATGCGAGCACGGCGTTGGAGGTGAACTCCGCGCCGTTGTCGCTGACGAGGAGCCCCGGCTTGCCGCGACGGCGGATGATCTCGTCGAGTTCGCGGGCCACCCGTCTTCCCGCGATCGAAGTGTTCGCGACGGCGCCGAGGCATTCCTTGGTGACGTCGTCCATGATGTTGAGAATGCGGAAGCGCCGGCCGGACACGAATTGGTCGTGGACGAAATCTAGCGACCAGCTGGCGTTCGCCGTTGCCTCGACGACGATCGGCGCCCGCGTGCCCATGGCTCGCTTGCGGCTGCGGCGACGGCGGACCGAAAGGCCTTCCTCGGGATAGAGGCGCTGCGTCTTCTTCCGGTTCACGCTGTACCCTCGCCGCGCAGCAGCACGTGCACTGCCTCTAGCCGAAGCGGCGCTGCTCGCCCGCCAGTTCGCGCAACCTCAGGCGCAGATAGCCGTCCGACGGTCTGCGGGATGGGTGGCGGACCATCTTCCGGTCGGCCTTGCCGCTCGCTCATCTAGTGAACATCTGTGAGATGGGCGACAGCTTGCCGCTTGGCGACGAGCGTCTCCATTTTTGAGAGAAGATCCCTCAGCGCCACGTTGTCGAGCATGGCATCCGTCAAAAGCCTCTTCAGCTTGGCATTCTGAACGACCCCAACCACTTACAGCGCATTGCGCCAGTTAAGACTACGCTGAGGAAAAGTGCTGCCCACTCCCTCGCAAATTTGGGCAAATTAGCATAACCAACGCCGTTGAACTCGCCCAGCGTGTGCGCTATACGAACGACCGAAGCTTGCCTCTGAGTTTGGAAAAAAAATGATCATCACGCGCAGCCCGCTCAGGATAAGTTTGGGCGGTGGTGGAACGGATCTGCCGTCGTACTACATGGAACACGGCGGCTTTGTTCTGGCCGGAGCAATCGACAAGTACGTCTATGTGAATGTCATGCGGCCTTTTTCGCCGGGGATATTTGCGAAATATTCAAAACTTGAATCTGTCGACCACGTAGACGCGCTTCAGCACCCGATTATGCGGGAGGCTATTAAGCTTGTAGGCTTTCGAACTCCCCAACTTGAGATTTCGACATCAGCAGACATTCCGGCTGGGACCGGACTTGGCTCTTCTGGTAGCTTCGCAACCGCCCTTTTGAAAGCCTTATTTTCCCATCGGATGAGGCAAATCCAGGCGAGTGATTTGGCGGAGATGGCTTGCAAGATTGAAATTGAACTCCTTGCGGAGCCTGTTGGCAAGCAAGATCAGTATATCGCATCGCATGGGGGACTGACGGCTTTCACTTTCGATGTTGACGGTGGGGTCCGCGTTCAGCCGCTAGAGGTCGCCGTTGAGACGAAGTTTGATCTCGAAGAGAATCTCCTACTATTTTTTACGGGGTTTTCTCGGCGTGCGAGTGATATTCTTGTTGAACAAGATGAAAAGACAAAGTCTCTCGACGTAGAAATGATAAAGAACCTTCATTATGTAAAAGAGCTTGGGTTCCTCAGCAAAAGATATCTCGAGCAAGGCGCGACGTCGGACTTCGGAGCTCTCATGCATGAGCATTGGAGCCATAAGAAGCGTCGATCGGGCGGGATGACGAACCCGCAGATAGACGAGTGGTACGATGTGGCGATGAATAACGGCGCGCTAGGTGGAAAATTGGTTGGAGCGGGCGGGGGCGGGTTTTTGCTTTTTTATGCTGAAGACAAGCGGCGCCTCCGTGAGGCGATGAAAATGTGCGGCCTTGAAGAGGTCAGATTCCGTTTCGATTTTGAAGGGACTAAAGTACTCTTTTCCTGATCGGGGTTCTGTCATGTGGTTATTCAAGGTTTCGTAAATGTTAAAAGCTATTCTGGGCTCGAAGAAGCTTGATGGAACGCTTGTTTTTCACGTCGAATTGACAGGTAAGGAATCGTTCTTAGCAATTCGCTTAAAGATGCTTGGCCAGGTGGATTCGATAAATGTGTTCGGCATATCTGGCAAAGGTGAGCAGCTACTCGGTGCGTCTGACCTGGTCGGCTTTAGAGATCCGCTCGTCTTTGTTGGGGTTAACAAAAGTATACGTAAGCTGAGGGTCGAGGTCGGGGGGGCTCGCGCGCACCGTCCGGGGTTGAACGTATGGGCAGTTAACAAGCTGGATGTCTGCAAGGCTTATCTTCTTCGGATCAGGTATAGCTATCGGTACTATAACGCGCTGATAGCGTTCTTGACAGCCGAGGCGCCATTATTCGTTTTCGGAAAGGGGCTGAAAGCTTCTGGTCGGCGGCGGCCTCGAGCCTCTTATTTAGAGTGGCGGAAGCTTGACGATGCGAAAATGGTAGAGCCTCGCTTTCCGTTTTCCGTCTCGGCGGAACCTGTTCGTTTCTTTGTTGATTGTCGTGGTATTAGTAAAGCCGCGATGACACGTTGTCTCGTTGCTATATCACGGCAGCAGGATGAAGAGTTTGAAGCTGAGATTATTATTGGTGACGAAGAAAAAGAACAGGTCGAGGAGATTCTTTCTGAAAAGTTAAATTACGATGATCGTTTTTTTTCTTCAGGTAAAAGATGCCCAGTCTGATGGTGAGCGCTGTATGGTGTCTCCTTATTTTAATGGCTGGGTAATACGCGTGTCCCCGTACGACGTCGTATCGCGGTTGCTTGTCTCTGAAGTCAGAAATCGCAGTGCGGGCGCTAAAGTAAAGCTTATCTACTTTGATAATGATCGATGCTTACTTGGGAAGCGCTTTGCGCCTGCATTCAAGCCAGAATGGTCGCCAGATTTTCTTATGTCGACCAACTTCATCGGAGAAAGTTATGCTGTCTGCGCAGGTATAGCGAGAGAAATTGGGGGATGGAAGGAAGCGGCGCGAGCCGGGGATTGGGATTTTTTACTTTCGACCGCAAGGAAGATTGACAGAAACGAAGTCATGCACATGCCGCTAGTGATGACTTCGCGGATCCTTTCTTGGGGCAACGTGGTCCAAAATTTCGCACGGTGTGACGAGCTTCAATGCATCCTCGAAACGGTCACAAACGAGGGGCTTTCGGAAGGCGTCTCGTATATTGGTAAAGATAAAGGGCGGTCTTTATTCAAGCTTTCCGGTCCCGTATCGGAGGGCGTTAAGGTAAGTATAATCATACCTACCCGTAACAACTTCGCACTTTTGCGTCGCTGCGTTGATTCGATACTTCATCTAACGCAATACAAAAACTATGAAATTATTATTGTTGACAATGGGTCTGATGATGTCGCGACGTTGGCGTATATGAAAAATGTTCAAGCGCACAAAAATATAAGAGTTGAGATATATGATCATCCATTTAATTTCTCCGAACTCTGCAATTTCGGAGCGGAGTTTGCGACCGGTGGATACCTCTGCTTTCTTAATGATGATATCGAGATTAACTCGCCGGAGTGGCTTTGCGAACTCGTCCGTTATGTACGAATGGAACATGTCGGCGTAGTTGGGGCTAAGTTGTTATATCCAACTGGCTCTGTTCAGCACTGCGGCGTTGTCGCAGGGTTGGGGCAGGTCGCTGGACACGTGCATAAGCATTTTTCACCAAGGGAAAAGGGATATCTTTCGCGGCTTCAGGTGGCGTCCGATTTCTCTGCTGTTACAGGGGCCTGTATGGTAGTGCGTCGGAATGTATTCGAGAGCGTTTCGGGGTTCGATGTGAAGTTCGCGGTTGCGTACAATGATGTAGATTTTTGTCTCCGTGTTTGTTCTTTAGGATTATACAACGTGGTTAATCCGCATTCTGTATTGCTGCATCACGAGTCTGCGTCGCGGGGTGTGGATGATACACTCGCAAAAATCCGAAGAGCTAAAGCGGAGATGGGGCGCATGCAGATGCTGTGGCACACAGACAAGGTTTATGATCCCTTTTACTCGGCGCATCTTACGTACCACCACGAGGATGGTTCAATCAGGAACCACGCCTTGCTGAATGCGTCACCTTGCGGTTGGATGGGACAAGGGTGGGCGGAGACACCTGTCGGTAGAGGAGACCCCAGCTGACCTTGTGCGGCTGAACTGGTTGTCTCGAACGTTTTGATTGGAATGCCTCGCGATTGATGGAGACGAGGGCGGTGTGATCCGATAATAGGATCCGCAGTTTTTGCGATATGGCGACATAAGCGAAAAGATGGAAGGCGGGCTCGGGCTTATGAAAGAATCCATGGTGAACCCAAATTCTGAGGCGCCATTAAGGGACGCTGCGCCGCGGCCGATCAGAGGTACGGACGAACTGGTGGTTGAGGGGTTCGGAGCGCTTCCCGAAACACATGCACATCTGTTTGCAGAAGCTGATTTCGCCGTCATAACAAAAGCCGTAGCGGCTTCGTTTTTGAAGATCGATCATTGGACTGTTTCGGCATGGTCGGAGCTGGTCCCAGCACTCTTCGCCTTAATGGCAGTGACTAGGCCGCGGCGATATGTTGAGCTCGGCGTTCACAACGGTATGAGCTTTTTCGCGGCATGCCAGATGGCGGAAGCTGTTTCGCTTCATACCGAGTGTGTTGCGATTGATAGCTGGATCGGCGATGCCCATGCAAGTTTCCATTCCGAAAAGGTCTTCACCGACTTTAGGGAATTTCTTCGTAGTAAATACCCTAATCAGTTCTATATCCGCGGGCTATTCTCTGAGGCAGCTAATTGTTTCGCGGCAGGTTCTATTGATCTCTTGCACATCGATGGCTTCCACTCATATGAAGCTGTCAAAGAAGACTTCGAGACTTGGCTGCCAAAGATGTCAAGCGTAGGAGTTGTAATTTTCCACGACATCAACGTTCACGAGCGTGGTTTCGGTGTGTGGAGATATTGGAAGGAGATTAACCGTAAATTTCCGAGTATTAGTTTGTATCACTGCCACGGTCTTGGCATACTATATGTTGGGAACAGCAATTCGTCTGTCAGAGAAATTTTCAATTTCGTTTCATCAGATGAGAATTACGGTACTTTATTGCAGCAATATCTTGAAGGCTTGGGACAGCTTTCGGCAGGCTTTAGGCGGGCTGAGTCCGAGGCGGCTGAGCCGCATGTTGGTTCTGTTCGGTCTTTTGGTTCTGAATTTTTAGCTTTGACTCGAGAAGATGAGTTGGTGCTTCGTGCCTGGCAGGATGCTTCGAACGAGCAAGCAGAGAAGACGCGGTTGAAGGGACGTGGTATTTTTGGCCGAATTTTGGGACGCTTTAGAAACCTTAAACAAGTTCGGCTGCAGCAAGAGATCCGCGGCTCAGGGCTATTTGACGACGAGTATTACCTGTCGAGCTACCCTGATGTTCGTGAAAGCGGTATGGATCCGGTCAGGCATTACGTGTTGGTGGGTGCCCGGGAGCTACGCAACCCCTCTGTGGACTTCAGTACAGTGAGATATTTGCTTAACAATCCCGACGTGAGATCAACAAAGCTGAACCCACTGCTGCACTACATTCGGTTCGGCCGTTACGAGGGGCGGTCATGCTAAAGTCTTGGACGGAGCGTGAAAGGAATAATTGGGAAATTTTATCAAGCCTGCTTGTCATCTCTAAGAAAACTTCTGCACAAGAACGTACAGTGCGACCGCCTGATAGGCACTTTTACTACGTAAATTAGATGGGACCCAATCGGGTTTTCGCTTCCTCGAGGCAGTATTGGGTTATTGTCTGTCGTTGGAACGTAGCTACGCCTTAGCTGTTCGGTTAAAGACCTTTGTAGGCAGCCAAGTTTTTGGCCAAAAGGTAGTAGGGCGGCGGAGCGAAAGCGGCCCATGCCATGATGCGCTTGGCGATGCAGACGGCTCGACGTTTCGCTCGCGCGGTATGCATCTGCAAATGCGCCGGAAATTTCGCTCCTTTTGACAGAAGCTTGGCTTTTTTGAATGAATCCTGCTCCTAAATTTTGATGCGATGCATCCGATTTCCAATCTGGCCTGCCACTGAACATTCATCCAGCGGCGATTAGAGCCTCGGCAGGTTTAACGCCGTGCGGTGCGGGTCGAGCAACATGCGATCGGCGGAGCTGGTCGGGGTTGCGCAGCCGGTCGCATGTTGCGGAGAGATTGGCGGCGTAAGCCGCCGGCGTGGCATAGCCCAGTGCCGAGTGCGGTCGCCGCTGGTTGCAGTCATCGGCCCAGCTCGCGATCTTCGTCCGCGCATGATCAAGGCCAAGAAACAGGCTCTCATTGAGAAGTTCGTCGCGCATGCGGCCGTTGAGGCTTTCGCAGAAGCCATTCTGCATCGGCTTTCTCGGCGCGATGAAATGCCAGACGATCCGGTTGTCCTGCGCCCAGGCGAGCATGGCGTTCGTTTGAACTCGGTCCCGCTGTCCGAGACGATCATGCCGGGCTTGCCGCGCCGCTCGACCAGCGCCGTCAGCTGGCGCGCCACGCGCCGGCCTGAAATCGAGGTGTTGGGGATCGCGGTCAGGCATTCGCGTGTCACGTCGTCCACGATGTTGAGGATCCGGAACCGCGGACCGCAGGCGAACTGATCGTGGACGAAATCCAGAGACCAGCGGGCGTTCGCAACCGCCTCGACGAGGATCGGCGCCCGCGTTCCCACGGCGCGCCGCCGCGCCCGCCGCTTGCGCACCGTGAGGCCCTCTTCGCGATAGAGCCGATAGATGCGGTTGATCCCGGACGGCTCGCTCTCCTGACGCAGCAGGACGAACAGCCGCCGATAGCCGAAATGCCTGCGCGCGTTGGCGAGATTGCGCAGCTGCGTCCGAAGTTTCGTGTCCGGCGGCTAGCATGAGCGAAACCGGATCATCTTGCGATCCGCGTTGACGATGCAGCAGGCCAGCCGTTCCGACAGGCCCATCATGGCCTGCAGATGCGCGACACCTCCGCGCTTGGCGGCGGGCCCTACCATTTTTCTGCGAGCAGCTCGCGCAAGGCGGCCACGTCGAGCATCTGCTCAGCCAATAGCTTCTTCAGCTTCGCGTTCTCGTCCTCGAGTTGCTTCAGCCGCTTGGCCTCGGAGACGTCGAGTGGCACACAACCATGCTGTCCCTGCAACGTCGCAGTCTCATACCACCACTCAGCGTCGCTAGAATGTGTGATGAGCTAATCCGCACGCAGGCTTTGTCCCGTTCATCAGGTTAGAGCTATTCGCCTTGTCTCATCCGCTAAATTTCGCTTAACATGGACCGGAGCGATGCCGTGATCGCCTCAAGGCTTGTTCGCGAGCATGACCATCCGGCTGCGTTGAGCTTTTTTGAACTTAGTCTGACGACGGGGACATCCCCTGACCAGCCGCGCTTCCCTCCCGAGTAGGTGAATTTCGGTTTTGTCTCTAATCCAAGCGTCGAAATTGCTGCTTGAGCAATTTGGTTCACTGTAATGTAGTCGCCAGTGCTTACATTGAAAATATCGTACTTTCTATTCTGCACGTGTTCGCCGCCGTGAATCACGGCTTTAACAACATCTGTTACATGAACGTACGTCTTGCTTTGATTTCCGTCGCCAAGAATCCTGAGTTTCGTAGGATCTGATTTTAGCCTGCGTAGAAAATCGAAGCCAACGCCGTGGGTTTGTCTCGCACCTACAACGTTCCCGAACCGGAAAATCGCGGCCGTTAAGCCGAACATGTGGGTGTAAGACTGAATTAGCGCTTCTCCGGCAAGCTTACTTGCGCCATACGTTGAAATAGGTCGAGTGGGACTTTGTTCATCGGCCTCGATTTCTCCTAAGTCTCCGTAAACTCCGCTCCCGGACGCGTACCAGAGTTTAGGCACATTCGCCTGCCGCATGGCCTCGACGACATTATTTGTCAAAAGCGTTCCTTGGTAGAAGTCGATTTGTGGGTTGTTTGCAGCGGCTGCTATGTCGGGATTTGACGCCAAGTGGATGACGATGTCATGGTCTGTTATTGCCGCAACTAACGCCGGGAGATTTGCAACATCGTTGTTTATAATAGTGAGATTTGGATTTTCGATATTTTCGCTCAGATGCCACGTGTGTCCGGAGGAAAAATTATCGTAAACTGTAACAGTATTATTGGGGTCGGTAAGAAGATGGTTGCAAAAATGGCTACCGATGAAGCCCGCTCCACCGGTGATGAAAAATTTCGGCATTTTAGTTCCCCGTCTTAGTTTGGCCCAAAGAGCGCTTTTTAACAGAACGTTTAAATTCATGGGTCGGTAGGTACGATCAACCTATTCGTGAGTGCGTGGGTTTGTAGCTCTTCTCTTTTTCGAAAACCACAATCGAGTCGTGTACATGAATTGCACCACATTCCAATCCAACGACACTATTACTTAATTTTTCACCATGGTACCATCTATGCATAGTGGTAATTTCATTTTGAAGACGGGTGAAAAAGTTTTTGGATGAGTCTAGCCCCCCGCCAAATTCGGGCCAGAATGCCGTATGCAAATCTTCGATCATGTAAATCCCTCCGTAGGCAACCTTTGGGTAGATAAAATTTAAAGTTTCGTGGATGTGCGTCATCATGTGACTTCCGTCGTCAAGAACTATATCGATACCGCCCATCTCTTTTAATACAGATTCGAGAAAATCGAAGTCGACTTGTGAGCCGATACGGACGTTTCCGGCTACTCCATCAAATTTTTTGCATTCAGGATTTATATCGATGCCAAATATTATTGCATCTGGGCCAAAATATTTGCGCCACATCTGGAGGCTTCCGCCCTCCGAGACGCCGATTTCTAAGATCCGGACTGGAGTTTTTCTAAAACGTGAAAAATACCGGTCATAAATCGGAATATAGTGGTGCCACTTGTGCACGACCTGTGCACGATTTGATACAAATATATCTAATAGATCGCCTGAGAAGCCGTATTTTGCTTTGATGTCCTCACTGATGTTCAATTTCGGATCAAACGAAAAAGGTTCGATGCTGGAGTGTTTTTTTTGCAAGCGTACGTATTGGTTTGCTAGGTATTCGATTGCTTTTATTAATATTTTTTTCATAGTGTCTCTCATCTGCACTCGGAATCCCTAATTAGGTGTGCATCTATTTTCGTCTTCGGGTCATCAAGAAGCTTTGTTCAGCGGTTATCAGACTGAGGACGAAGTTGCGAGGTAGCTTGGTTGGGTTGAGCTCTCTAAGTGTCTTTGGGCACGAGTCAAGCATCGTTATCACACTGGGTCTTTTAGCCTCTCCACCACTCTCCCGTCCACCGTTCGTTTCCATTTCGAAGCCCTCCCGCCCTGCATCGGTCGTCGTGGTCGAGCCGCACCGAGATGCCGCGCCCTGATGCGCTCGGCTTTGGCGATGGCGGGAAGGTCGAGGGTGGCGGTCTTGCCGGAGTGACATGGCGCGCAGAGGACCTGCAGATTGTCGTGGGCGTCGGCTCCTCCGAGGGCGAGGGGAACGACGTGATCGATCTCCCACCGCGTTCCGGGGGTGAGTAGGCGGCTGCAGATGCGGCAGCGGCCTTGGGCTTGGAGGAAGAGACCGAGCCGGGCGCGGGTCGAGAGGCGGCGCCGCGTCATGGGTTTGCCTCCTTGCTCGCGACGCCCTGATCGCCGCCGCGTTTAGGCCCCCCGGCCGGTTCCGCAGACTTCGCCTCGGCTTCGATCCTCTTCTCATGCCGCGCGACGATGATCTCGGCCGAGAGGCGAACGTCGCGGGGGAGGTTGTCGAGCCTCGGTGCGAACTCCTCGACGATCTCGAAGAGGGTGCCGGGATCGCGGGCGCAGGAGAGGGCGTCGTCGAAGAGATCGAGGACGGCCGCACGGTCTTGATGAAGAGCTGAGGGATCGAAGATCTCGTCGTTCGTACACGGCACGGTGTCGCGTTGCGTCGGCCGCCTCGGATCGGGCGTTCTCCCGATCGGGGGCCGCTGAAGGGCCTTGGGCTGCCGGATCGACCATCCGCGGCTGAAGCGCAGGCGGGCGGCTTGCTTGGCGAGGCTGTGCCTGATGTCGAGGGAGCGCATCGGGGGCAGGGGAGGGATGACGGTCTCCCCCGCGGAGTTCTCCTCGGTTCGGTTCGAAGCGTTTGTCCGTCTTTCGTCCTCGGAGTTTTGCGACGTGTTCTGCGGCTGTACGACTCGGGCGTCGCTCTCCGCTTCCGAGAACCCCGCGAGCGGCGCCGCAACTACAGGCGATGGGTCGTCTCGGTCCATCGGCTCCAACGGCACCTGCACGGCCTGCTCTGCCCGGATGATCGGCGCCTGCCGCGGCTCCTTCTGCAGCTCCGCCTCGAGAGCTTGTGCTCGCCGCGGCTCCTCCTCGATCTCCTCGCGCAGATAGAGGCCGCCGAGAACGTCGGCGAAGGCGTCCCTGAGAGCGAAGGCCCTTGCCCGCATCTGCAGCATGCGGCCGGGATAGTCGGTCCACGGCCCGGCCTTGCCCCACAGCCGCGCCCGCTTGGCGTCCTCGACCGAGAAGGTGCGGATGACGGGTTCGCTTTCGCCGCGACGCTGCACCTCGCACACCGCCATGCGCAGATCGGGCCGGTCGCCCTCGAACCGCTCCGTGATCCTCTCGGCCAGTCCCGACGCACGAACCAGCGCCATGGCCCCGTCGCCCCAGATGGTGGGACGCCCGTTCACCACCGCGATCCTCTGCAGGGCGGCCAGAGGCGTGAGGCCGACCTCCAATCCGTGCAGGATGGCGACCATGCACTGCTCGGGCGTGTCCATGCCGCGGGGCGCCATGCGCGCCGCATGCACGGCCTTGGCGATGTGCATGGTCTCCTCGAGCGTGCGCGGCACGATGGCGAGGGGGCGGGCCCCGGCGAAGGGCAGGGAAGGCGATGTCGGCGATGGGGGCTGCCCCGACGGCGCCGTCGATGACGACGAGAAGGACGGGGACGCCTGCGGGGAGAGGGGAGAGGCGACCCTATCCATGTCTTGAACGCGGACATGGCGGGGGCGTTCGGGCGAACGGATGTTCGCCCGTGAGACGGGTTCGAAGCTCATGATCGGATCTCTGGGTTCCTCCGCACGAACCGGCAAAGGGTTCGTCGGAACAAAAGGAAACGGAAAAGTCGGGAAAACCGGGCGCAGAGGCCTGTCGGAGATTTAGAGGAAACAGATTTCTCCGCCGCCGCTCCGGATGTTCTTCGTCTCGGCCCAATCGCGGGCCGAAACGAGCCTTCGCCTCAGGCGGCGACGCGTTCCTCCACAAGCTGCGCTCCCGCAACTTTGCGCCCCCGGCCAGATCGATCTCGGCCAACTTCAAGAGAAGCTTCTGCACGGCCTCGTCCTCGAACAGGCGCGCGTCCCTGCGGTAATGGGCGATGAAGGCGTTGCGATCCGACACATGGACCCGCCGCGAACGGCGCAGCGAGATCCTGCGTCCCGAACTTCCCGCCCTCACGCTGTCCGGCACGTCGCCGAAGCCCGAAGCCCGCTCGCGCTTCTCGGTCTCGGCGATCAGCCAAGGCTCGAGCGCCTTTTTCATCGCCCGCTTGGCGTCGCATGCGGCAGAGACCACGGGCTTCCAGCGCGCGTCGATCGCGCGGCCTTCCTCCAACACCGGCCGCTTTTCCAAAGCCCTGCCGTCTTCCGCCATCTTCTCCAACGCCGAGAAGCGGTCGGCAAAGTTGGCGCATCGATCGGCTTGGACCTTCGACGCGGCATCTCCGATCTCGGCGAGCCAGACCGAGGCTTCCGACCACAAAAGCGCGATCTCCGCCTCGAGCAGCTCGGCCGGATCGGCGCTCATGGCGTTGTGCCCCCACTGCACCAAAGGCACCTCGTCGGGCCACGCCTCGCCGCGCTCGACCACCGCGAGATAGTCCTCGTGCGGGACCGGGTTCATGCAGACCCACGTCCAGACCGCACAGGGATCGACCGGCACGCCGTCGCGCACCGCCCGCAACGACCCGTCGACGTCGACGAAGATCTCGACCGCCGCCGCCCTGCGCTCCCGCGACCCCCGCGTCCGGTACCAGCCCGGCTGGGGATCGTTCTCGTGAACGGGACCGAACTTGCCTTCGAGGGCGTTTCGCCAGTAGGTGAGTGTGTCAGTCGCGATGTTGGAAGACATATCTGCTCCTAATATCTAACTCAGAAAAGATAATAGGATAATCATAAGAGATTATCAAGTGATCACAGGAAGCCAGATTCGTGCTGCGCGTTCGTTTCTGCGCTGGACGATAAAAGACGTCTCGGAAGCGAGCGGGATCAGTGTTCCGACCGTTCACCGTTTCGAGCAGGTCGAGGGTATTCCTCCAAGCCGCTCCCAGACACTCATGGATCTCAAACGCGCCTTCGAGGAGGCGGGCATCGAGTTCATAGGCACGCCTGAAGAGCCCGGTGTTCAGCTGAAGAGGCGCTGAACGTCCCAGTGCTGTTCCCTCATGTACTGCCGTGTATCGGGTCGTATCCGTTCGACCTTCTGCGACATCGAAATCGAAAAATACGTGTCTTGTCGACGAACTGACGGCCCATTTGTTGACCAGATGACAGGCTTTGCATTGGTCGATGTGCCTGATGCTCCCCGAAACCGTTTCTGGGAGGGGTCAAACCATTGCGTTTGCGTTCAAGCTGCCTGACTCTCGCGTAGTGCCGCAGATCCGCGGCGACGGAGCGACCGCGATGGCTGAACGGGATCCGACGGAAATGCTTGCTCTCGACACGGTCGGAGACGCGGGAGAAGCGTCGACCCGGGACCGCCCCGCCCCGAGCCTGCGCGACGTCCTCGCCCGCGACCGCTTCCTTCCCTTCGAGGACGAAGCCCCCTATCGGCGTCTCGAGAGCGGCATCTTCGACCATGTGCGGCCGGGCGACGTCTTCGACGAGATCCGCGCCGATCTGCTCGTCGGCGCCGCCTGGAACGCCAAGCGCGACGCGCAACTGCAGACGTCCGTCTTCCGCATGCAGATGATCGAGTTCCTCGCCAAGGAGCTGCACGAGCAAGCCGGCGGCTACTCGAAGCCTTCCGCCAAGCTTCGCACGCTCGCCGCCGAATGCGCTGACGGCGACCCTGAAGCCGTCGCCGCGGTGCGCGAGAAGCTCGGACCGGTCTTCGACGACTTCCTCGCCGTCGGCGGGTTGGCGCTTCTGGCCGATGATGCCGCCCATGCCGAACTCGGCCTCTCCCGCCATCGTCACGAGAAGCAGGCGGAAAAGCTCATGCGCGATCTCGAGGCGAAGGCCGATCCGCGGCGCTCCGGCAAGGCGGCGGGAGTGCCGGCATCGAAGGCACGCGTTGCCCTTCCGTCGCCGTCGCCGCGTCCGGATCGCGCCGCGTCGGGACAGGCCGGCCGAGGCGAGACGCCTTCCGGCAAGAACCAGAAGGATCAAGACCAGAACCGGAAGCAAAACGACAGCCGGAACGAGAAAGAGGGCCGCGCCGAACGGCCTCTCCACCTCCCTCCGCAGCGCTGAGCGTCAAGGAAAGAAACTGTCATGCCGTCGGCCCACAACGGATCGTCCGCCGCCCCCAAGCCCGTCTCCGAACGCAGGCTCAGGGCCAACCGGTCCAATGCGAAGAAGAGCACCGGTCCCCGCAGCGCCGAAGGGAAGGCGAGGTCGTCGCTGAACGCGCGCAAGCACGGCATCTTCTGCGAAGCCTCGACGCGCTCCTACCGCTCGTCGTTCGCAGCGGCGCTTCTCGCGCGCGAACCGCGGCTTCTCCCGCATGAGGTCGCGACGTTGTCGACCCTTCTCGCGAGACGGCACCTCGTCGACGCACGCGAGACGGTGCTGCTCTGCGCGCCCTACGACGACCGCACAAGCCTCGCACCGCGACCCTCGACGCGGTTCCTGATCGCAGTGGCCAAGCTGCAGGATGCGGGCCGTCACGACGAAGCCGAGCGCCTCTTCACCCTGCGCACGGCGCCGCCCGCCGGCGAGCACGATGCGCTGCTCGCCCTGTTCTCCGGCCGACCTCGTCGCGAGCTCCTCCGGGTCGCCGCCTATGGCCGACGCACGGCCTCCGCCTTGAACAGGGAATTGCGTGCCGCGGAGCGGCGGATCGCCGCCGAGGCCTCCGAAGCATCAGCCGCATCCGAAGCCTCCCATGTGTCTGCGGCCGATCCCGGAACGCGGGCCGCCGCCCGTGTCGACGACGTGACGCTGCCTCCCGGCGCGCCGCGCCGCGCCTTCCATCGCAACTCGCCGCCCAACGTCCGGACCGAAGGCCCCGGCCGGCGGTCTCGCGCGACATCCGCACGCAAGGACGAAGCGGCGTCACCGCCGACGACCTCGTGCGTCGAAGCCGAAGCCAAGCCCGAACACCTGCCCGAACACCTGCCCGAAGCCCTGCCGGAAGCCGCGTCCGCGCTTCTGCGCGTTTTGGAAAAACAAAGCCAATCCGAAAACGCAAAACACCACAGCGGCTTGGTCGGCGTTGGGCCCGCAACACGCGACGAAGCCGCCCACGACAGGCACCCGCAGCACCGCGGGCACCCGCATGAACGCGAAGACGCACGCCTGGGCAACCGCGAACCCGTCTACGTCGGTCCTCCGCCGACGCCGGACTTCAGCGACGGCGATGTCCCGCGGCCTCCCGTCGTCCTCCACCGGACGCCGCAGATGCAAGCCCATCTCGCAGCCAACCCCGGACCCGCATCATGGCCGGACGGACCGCCGCCGACCGCCGCATCACCCCGTACCCACTTCACGGGTCGCGGCACACGCTCGGACCCCCTCATCAAGCAGCCGCCCAGGGTCTGGCGACAAGACCAAGCCGTGGTCACCGTCGATCCGACGTCCCTCTTCACGTCCCCGAAATGGAGGGGATGGTGATCTTTGATGGTTTCGAGGACCACATCCTCTGATACGCTGTACTCTGGTGCGGCAGGCCTTTCCCGTCTCAGGTCAAGCGTGACGTTGCTTCGGTCCGCCGCGCCGACCCTTCGGATGACGCGTCATGACGTCGACCCCTTCGATGCCGACAACGTTCACGGGCACAGCCTCGGAACCCGGCGTGTTGATACCGCTTCAGGTGAATGCACCGGCTGGACGACTAATCCCACTACGTTTGCAGACGCAGACTCTGCTCTGCCAAGAGACATGTCGCCGATCGGTTCCGCCGGTCTATGATCGGCATCGGGTCGGGGGATAGGTCGTCATGAACTCCAAGGCTACACTTGCCGTTCGAAGCGGCTACGTTCTGTCCGAAGTCGGCGATCGTCCATGGGGACGGTGGATCGTTCTCGACGCCGGCCCCGGCTACTGCATCAAGAAGATCGAGGTCATGCCCGGCCATCGGCTGTCCTTGCAGTACCATCACCACAGGCTTGAGGAGTGGTCGGTCATAGCCGGCACCGGACGCGTATTCGTCGGTGCCGATTGGCGGCGCATTCACCCGGGTTCCCACGTGCAGGTGCCCCGCACGGTTCATCACAGGCTTGAAAACGACGGGAACGAACTCCTCGTCATCTTGGAACTGCAGCGCGGCGAAATTTGCGACGAGAGTGATATCGTCCGCGTGGAGGATGACTATTCCCGCTGAGCGCGATCGATTGCCGCGGCGCCCGTCGCGACAATATCTGCCGAACGGTTCGGCCGGCTTTTTCTGAGGTTTTTGCGTATCGTTCGGTCATGAAATCCATCATTCCCGTTCTTCTCTGCGGCGGCGGCGGTACGCGGCTTTGGCCGCTTTCGACCGAAGACAAGCCGAAGCAGTTCCAGGATCTCTTCGGCGACGGCACGCTGTTTCAGGAAACGCTGCGTCGCGCCAAGGCGGCGGGAGCGGAGAGGGCGGTCGTCGTCGGCGCGGCGCGTCATCGCGATGCGATCCTGCATGACATCCTCGTACTCGGTTCGGATGCACCCGCCTGCGAGCTGTTGCTCGAACCGTCGCGGCGCGACTCCGCGGCCGCCATCGCCGCAGGGGCCGCCTTCGTCGCCGAACGCTACGGGGCCGAACGCGTGGTGGCCGTCCTGCCTTGCGACCACCGCATCCCCGATGCGAAAGCCTTCGGCGAAGCATTGCGCCGTGCTGCCGAAATCGCCGAAGCCGGGCGGCTCTGCACCTTCGGCATCATGCCCACTCACCCTGCGACGGGTTACGGCTACATCATGCGCAGCGACCTCGCGGTCGGTGCGGGCGGGTATGCGGCGGCCGCCTTCGTGGAGAAGCCCGATATGGCCCGGGCCCGGAGCTATCTCGCCTCCGGTCGCCATTATTGGAACGGCGGCATGTTCATCTTCCGCGCCGATGCCTTTGCGGCGGAAGGCGATCTGCATATGCCCGAGGTGATGCGCGCTGCGCGTGCGGCCGTGAGGAACGGCGTCGAAAGCGCCGCCGGCGTATGGTCGCTCGACCCGGAGGCCTTCGAGCAGGCTCCGCGCATCTCCATCGATTACGCGCTGTTCGAAAAGTCCGAGCGCGTCGCGGTGCTTCCCACGACCTTCGCCTGGTCGGACGTCGGCGCATGGGACGCGGTCTATGACGAGACTCCCGCCGATGCCGACGGTCTCGTGACGCGGGGCGACGTGGTCTCGGCCGAGGTGTCGAACTCCCTCATCATCGGAGCGGGCATCCGCGTCGCCGCCTTGGGCGTCTCCGGCCTCGTGGTTGTCGCCACGCCCGAGGGCGTGCTGGTCACCACCCGTTCGCAGGCCGGCGACATCAAGCGCGTCGTCACCTGAAGGCGGTCTTCACGCGCTCGTCTACACGGCGGCCCGCAAGCCGCTTGTCGGCCGGCGCAGTTCCAGCGCCCGCCGCGCGCGTTCCAGTTGAATGACGCAGCCGGCGCGGCCCTCCGCCGAGAGATGGCCGGACATGGCGTGTTCGGCCAGTTCCGCGGCCAGCGCGTCGAGCTGGTCTTCGAGGGCTTGAAGTTCGCTTTCCTCCGCCTCGCGCGCCTGTTCGATCAATTCGGCGATGCTGCCGCTCAACTGCCGCGCTCCCCGTGCCGCGCCCGAGACCCGCACGGTCCATGTAAAGATGCTGCCGATCAAGCTCAGGCCCAGAGCGCCCGTCCACAACAGGCTTTCGATGCGGTCGTAGAGCAAGGGAGGGTTGCCGTCATAAACGGCCTGCGCACCGGGATGAACGGGAAAGCGGACGTCCTCGCTCGGCGCCGCTTCGAGCGCCGCCGCCGACGGGTCGGTCGCCAGCAGCTTGGATTTCACCTCGTAAAGTCTCTGCACGAATTCGCCGGCAACCCAGTCCGACATGTCCTTCGTCACGAGGCGATGCCGGATCACCACCGTCATCAGCGACTCTTCGGGCTGCGGTTCGCCGCCCGGGAACGAGCCGATGAGGATTTCCGCGGCTTCGAAGGCCGCACCGCGCGCGCTCAGCGCCTCCGCATTGTCGACCGCCACGATGGAGGGCGTCTTGCCCGTGGCACGGCGCATGGCTGCGAACGCTTCCAAATTCGATCCGAAGCCCGGCACGCCCACCGCGAACGCGGCCGTCAGCCGTTCTTTGCGCACGGCTTCCGGAACCTCGCTCGGCTTCAATC
Organism: Hyphomicrobiales bacterium; assembly: GCA_027489535.1. Taxonomy (GTDB): domain Bacteria; phylum Pseudomonadota; class Alphaproteobacteria; order Rhizobiales; family Beijerinckiaceae; genus JAIXZO01. Next base: position 317,289 of record JAIXZO010000006.1, on the reverse strand, counting down.
GCAGGATGCGGATCGTTTCCGGAAGGACGCCGTTGTAGGACAAGATCCGCTCGAGCATCATTTCCTTGAACGGATTGGAATTGATGATCCCCACGACGGATTTCGGCTTGATGTCGCCGAAGCTCTCGATCTTCGAGCCCCCGGGCACGATCAGGAATGCGCGGTCCGTACGCACCACGGCCAAGGATTTGGCATCTTCGGGCATGGCCGCATCGGCCCGCACCCATGCGATGTCGGCCCGCCCGTCGTCGAGCGACTTCGCGGAATCATAGAAGTCCTTGACGGGCACGGCCTCGACTCGGAGCCATTCGGACTTCCGGTTGAATTCCGTCCACGTCTTGTTGGACAGCAAGGCGGAGGACTCGGGCGTAGGCGGGATCGCGACGCGGATCGTCAGGTGCAGAGAATCCGTTCGGCTTGCCCAAATCTTGGCGGCCCCGGTCAAGACGAGAGGCAACAGGACGGCAATTGCGATAGCGCGCATCGGTCGAACTTCTTTGATCGGGTCTGAGTCTGAATAGTCCCGCAAGTCCTACGGCAATCAAGGACATTGTGCGACCCGATCGGAGGCGGGCATCCGGCGCATCGAAATGACGACATGATCTCGACGGCAAGGCCGCTCGTCTTCGTGATCGCCGCCGGCCTTTTCGCACGACGGGAGATGACGGCCGTCGCTCATGCGGGTTACTGCTGCGCTTCGCGGCTCCCCGCTCTCCTGCGTCGCCTGCGCTTGCGCCGCACGGAACAATCCGGATGCCAAGACCGGGCGCGGCGTGTAAAACCCCGGCATCATCACCGGAACCCGCGATGTCCCTGAAGCGCCTTCTCACGTCCGAAGACTTCCCCGTCCTGAAGCGTCTCGTCATGGAGAACTTCAAGCGGTTCGCGCCTCAATACGGCATCGCGATGGTTCTGATGTCCATCATGGCCGGGGCCACCGGGCTCAGCGCATGGATGATGAAGGACCTCATCAACAAGGTCTTCGTCGATCGCGACCCTTGGTACATGTGGGTCATCTGCGGCTCCGTGGTGGCCATCTACACCGTCAAGGGCTTGGCGTCCTACGGGCAGGAGATCCTGCTCGCCCGTATTGGCAACAACATCATGGCGACGATGCAGAAGCGCATCTTCGACAACGTGTTGCGGCAGGATCTCGGCTACTTTCAGCGCAACGCCTCGTCCGACCTCATCACCCGCCTGACGCAGAACGCCTCGTCGGCAAGCTCCGCGCTGAACCTCGTGGCCGTTTCGCTCGGTCGCGACATGTTCACCTTGATCAGCCTGCTCGTGGTCATGATCACGCAGGACGCGTTGCTCACGGCCATCGCCCTCATCGGCGTGCCGCTGCTGTTCGTGGTCGTCGGCCGGCTGCTGAAGCAGGTCCGCAAGCTGTTCTCGAGCGAAGTGCGCTCGCTCGCCTCCATCATCGCCACGATGCAGGAAACCGTGCACGGCATCCGCATCATCAAGGCGTTCCGCCTCGAAGACGCGATGCGCAGCCGCATGAACGACTCGGTGTCTGCGGTCGAGCGTCTTTCCAACCGGATGGTCGCCGCGCAGGCCGCCACCAATCCGCTGATCGATTCCCTCGGCGGCATCGCGGTGGCCAGCGTCATCTTCTACGGCGGCTGGCGCGTCATCTATACCGGCGCGACCCCGGGCGAGTTCTTCGCCTTCATCACGGCGCTTCTGATGTCGACGGACCCGGCGCGCCGGCTCGCGCGGCTGCATCTCTCGCTCGCGGCGTCGGCCGTCGGCGTCCGCATGCTCTACGACATCATGGACGCGGTGCCCGCCGTCACGGATCGCGAAGACGCGAAGCCCTTGGCCGTGACCGAGGGCGAGGTGCGCTTCTCGGGCGTCACCTTCGGCTACGATTCCGCGTCCCCGGTCCTGCACGACGTCGATCTGGTGGCGCAGGCCGGTTGCACGACGGCGCTGGTCGGCCTGTCGGGCAGCGGCAAGTCGACCATGTTCAACCTCGTGATGCGCTTCTGGACGCCGCAATCCGGCCGCGTCGAGATCGACGGCACGGACCTTCGGGACGTCGTCGGCGAGACGCTCTACGACCATGTCGCGCTCGTCAGCCAGGACGTGTTCCTGTTCGACGGCACCATCGCGGAAAACATCCTGCGCGGCCGCCCCGGCGCGACCGAGGAGGAGATGTTCGCGGCGGCGCGCGCCGCGTCCGCGCACGACTTCATCCTCAAGCTGCCGAACGGCTATCAGACCAATGTCGGCGAGTTCGGCGGGCAGATCTCCGGCGGCCAGCGCCAGCGCATCTCCATCGCCCGCGCCTTCCTGAAGGACGCGCCGATCCTGCTGCTCGACGAGCCGACCTCGGCGCTCGACGCGGAGTCGGACGCCGCCATTCAGGAAGCGTTGAAGGATCTGATGAAGGGCCGCACCACGCTCATCATCGCGCATCGGCTCGCCACCGTGGTCGCGGCCGACAAGATCGTCGTGATGGATCACGGCCGCATCGCCGAACAGGGCTCTCATGCCGAGCTGATGAAGCACAACGGCTTGTATGCCCGGCTGCACGCCCTGCAATTCGGCACGGTCGCGGCCTGATCAGGCCGCCGCTTCGACCCCTGCGGGGCGGCGCGCAAGCGCCGCTTCCACCGCCGCCATGACCGCCGGAATATCGGCCGCTGCGGAGCTTCGCAGCGGCTGGCCCTTGTCCCCTACATTCTCGACCAGCGTGTGAGCATAGCCGAGGCTCACGCTGAGATGCGCCATGTCGAGCGTGTGCATGCTGCGGTTCACCAGTTCCACCACGCTGCACGGCCGGCCGCCGCGCCAAATCAGATTGGTCAGCCCCGCCCCGTGCGGCGACACCACGATCTCCGCCCGCGCGAAGGTCGCGATCTGCGTCGCCAGATCATGTTCCTGCGGATCGAAAAACGCGAAGCGGTGCTCGCCCAAACGGCCGAACAGTTCCGCCTCGTTGGTCAGCCGTCGCCTGTTGTTGGCCTTGGGACCGCGCGCCACATACAGCCGCAATCCCGGTCCCGCGTCGCAACGCGTAGCCCCGAACCGCTCCGCGATGCGCATCAGGTCCCCGCGACGCGGCTCGACCGGGGAGGGCACCCAGACCCGCCGGCCGCCGACCCGCATCGTCTTCGACTGGACGAAGAACACATGCCCGTCGAACGTGCCCGCCTGCGCCGCATCGCGAAAATAGGGCTGCCGGGCCAGCGCCTCGCCGATCACCAGCGGCACGCCCTTGGGCACATGCGCTTCGATCAAGAACAGCTTCGGGATGAAGTCGTACAAAAAGTGGAAATAATTGTCCTCGAACGCGCCGCGCATGTTCACGAAGCTGCCGAGATCCACGTCCGCGCCGCGCAGAAACGATCCTGCGAGCGGTTCGCGCTCCCGCCCCACGCGGTCATACGATCCCCACACGATCCGGCGGCGGTCGAACAGGTCCGTCCCGTAGGGGTCGAGCGCCAGATCGCCCTCGAACAGCCGCAACAGGGCCGCCCGCGTCGGCCGGTCGCCCGGCGCACGGGCGGCGACGTCGGGATAGGCGGCGGCGTCGAGCCCCGCCCAGCGGTCCCACGGCGCTTCCGCTTCGAGCACGGTCGTCGGCGGCACGGAGGAGGGGAGAAGGTCGAGCATCGAGCGCCGGAACGTCTTCAACGTCCTGTTCAGCGCGCGTCGGCCGGGGTAATTCGCGATCCGCTCGCGCAGACGTCCAAGCGGCATCTCGAGAATTCCGGCTCCATTCACGAACTCCCGATTACCAGAGCCCGGCCGTGGGCGCCATGTCGAACTCCGCCCGATTTGACCTTCTCCACGGCTCGGCCTACCCCGTCCCCGTCGGGCGAACGGGGCGGAGCGGTTCCACGGTGAAGACGGTGGCCTTCGATGCGGGTCGGATCAACGAGCGCGGCACGAGCGTCGCGGTCTATGATTACGCGCATCATTTCGAGTCCCTCGGCCACGGCCGCGCGCTCGTGCTTTACGATCCCGAAAGCGAAACCGCCGCGCCGGAGGCCTTCGCCCGCTTCCGCGACCGTTTCGAGATGCGGCCGCTGCAATCCGAGCCCGACCTCGCCGAAACCCTCGCCGCCGCCGGCGTAACCGCGATCCATCGGCTGAAAGCCGGTCCGAACGACGGGCGGCACGTGCCGGGCGTGCGCAATCTCAACCACGTCATCTTCCGCCACGACGATCCGCACGGCGAGCGCTACGCCTACATTTCCGAATGGTTGGCGGGGCATATGAGCGCCGGGCGGCGGCCTTGGGTGCCGCATATCGTCTCGATCCCCGAGCCGCGGCACTCCCTCCGCGCCGCATGGGGCATCCCCTCCTCCGCGACGGTGCTCGGCCGCTACGGCGGCTTCGATCAGTTCAACCTGCCCTTCGTGCCCCGCGTGATCGCCCGGGCGCTGGAGCGTCGGGCCGACCTCTGGTTCGTCTTCGTCAACACCCAACCCTTCATCGCGCATGAGCGGGTGCTGTTCCTGCCGGCGATCTTCGCGCCGCAGGACAAGGCGGACTTCATCGGCTCCTGCGACGGCATGCTCCACGCCCGCAAGATCGGCGAGAGCTTCGGGCTCGCGATGGCGGAATTCCTCGCCCTCGACAAACCGGTGATCTGCTGGGCGGGCGGGGCCGACCGTCATCACCTCGCCATGCAGCCCGATCCCGAGCTGGTCTACGGCAGCGCCGCGCATTTGCTGCGCATCCTCTCGGATTTTGCCCCCCGCCCGGCCGACGGCTCGCGGCGCAAGGCCGTCGCGCCCTTCGCGCCCGAACCCGTGATGCGGCGCTTCGTCGACGTCTTCCTCGGGCCGGAGGACGCCGCCTTGCCTGTCATGACCGCCGAGGTGCGGCTGAAACGCTATCTCGAGACGCGCCTCGCCAAATCCGCCGCCGAATGGTGGATCGGCCTCTCGAAGGCGGAAGCCTTTCTCGGCCGCGCCTGATCGTCATCAAAAAAAACCGGCGGGAGGATCGCTCCTCCCGCCGGGCCTTCCGCTCATAAAGCCTCGTCGCGAGATCAGCCCTTCGGCTTGGCCGGCGTCGCGGGCGCTTCGACCTTGCCCGAGGCGGCTTTGGCGGCATCGGTCTTGCCGTCCGCCTTGCCGGTCTCCGCCTTCACCGCGTCGGATTTCGCGGCGTCGCCCTTGCCGGTCACGGGCGCGGTCTTCGCGGTTGCGTCCGTCGGCTTCAAGGCCTTGATTTCGGAACCCTTGATCTCGGAACCCTTCATGTCCGAAACCTTGCCGTCCGAAACCTTGGCGGGCGCGGCGATCGCGGGCGACGTGGCGGGCATCGCGGAGGGAGCGGCGGTCTGCGCCTGCGCGGCGCCGAAGCCGGCCACGCCGGTGATGACGGCGGCGGCGAGAATGCGGGTCAGGGTGGCGGTCATGGTCGTGCTCCTCGAGAGTGGTCCGGCGGACCGTTGGGCGACCGCTTCGGCGTTCGTGCCGTCGTCGATCGATGACCCGAGATTGCATCCGCCCGCCTGAACGCAGCCTGAGCTTGGCCTTCATCCGCCGTTCATCTTCAAAGGCCCCGTCGCGGTTGACGTGCGCGCCCGCTGCGGGCATTGCGGGAGCCTCCTTTTGCTCGGATGCCCGTCATGACCGATCCCGTCCTCGTCGAAGTGCTGCGCGGCAACGTCGTCGAATCCGTCCATCGCGGCGCGGCCGTGGTCGTCGATGCGGACGGCGCGACCGTGCTGAGCTTGGGAGACGTGGACCGCCCGGTCTTCCCGCGCTCCGCCGTCAAGGCCTTCCAAGCCATGCCGCTGTTCGAAACCGGCGCGGCCGACCGCTTCAATCTCACCCCGGCCGAAATCGCGCTCGCCGTCGCCTCCCATTCCGGCGAACCCGAGCATGCCGCGACCGCCGCCGGCATTCTCGCCAAGACGGGGCACGACGCGGATTGCCTCGAATGCGGCGCGCATTGGCCGATGGGCGATGCCGCCGCCCGCGCCTTGGCCGCGACCGGCGCGCAGCCCTCGACGCTCCACAACAATTGCTCCGGCAAGCATGCGGGCTTCGTCTGCGTCGCCTGCGCGATGGATGTCGATCCCCGCGGCTATGTCGGCGCGGATCATCCGGTGCAGCGCGAAGTCACCGCCGCGCTCGAAAGCATGACCGGCACGAAGCTCGGGCCGGAGGTGCGCGGTACGGACGGCTGCTCCATCCCCACTTACGCGATGCCGCTGCGGGCCGTCGCCTCGGGCTTCGCACGCTTGGGCACCGGCCGGGGTCTCGGCACCGAACGCGCCCGCGCGGCGGTGCGCATCCGCGAGGCCGCCGCCGCCCATCCCTTCATGGTCGCCGGCACGCAACGCTTCGACACCCGGCTGATGACCGCCTTGGGCATCCGCGCCTTCGTCAAGACCGGAGCGGAGGGCGTCTATTGCGCCGCCCTGCCCGAAGTGGGCCTCGGCGTCGCCATCAAATGCGACGACGGCGCCGCCCGCGCGGCCGAGGTCGTCATGGCGTCCGTGATCCGACGCTTCCTCACGCTGTCCGAGACCGAGCAACAAGCCGTCGACGGTCTCGCCGCCCCGGTGCTGAAGAACTGGAAGGGCATCGAAGTCGGCCGGCTCCGCGCCGTCCTGCCGTGACGCCTGCGGCTTCCGCCGCCTAAGTCGAAACGGGGCGGGTCCGCAGCCCCGCCCGTCCGGCGCGTGCCAACACCACCGCGGCCTCGATCAACGCCGTCTCCATCCGCCGCATCGCGCGCACTTCCGCAGCCGCCGTTCGCGCATGTCCATGCCCCAACCGGCGAGGACGCGGGCAATGGATGAACACCGTGGGCGGGCTTGGGCTGCGCCCGGCGGCATGGCCCAGAGACCAATACAGCGTCGCATTGCAGAGATAGGCCCCGGCATCGCGCGAGATCCGCACCGGCACGCCGGCGCGCTTCAACGCCGCGAGCAGCGTCGGCCCGGGTGCGGTCGAACCGCGCTCGGCGACGCCGGAAGCGTCCAGCCGCTGCCGCGAGGGCGCGCGGCCGGTCACGTCGGGATGCAGCATCCGCCGCCGGTTTTCGCCGCGCATCTCGATGCGCAACATGCGCTCGCGCGGGGCCAGCCCGATATGCAGCACCGCATCCGGGCGCGTCGCGTCGAGCAAACGCGGCAGTTCCGCAGCCACAACGGCATAGGACACGGTGAAGACATGCGCCGCGGCCTCGATGCCGAGCCGCTTCAACCGGGGCGAAGCCGCCACCCGGCGCGCGAGCGCGGCGGTCGGGTTGTGCGTCACGCCCGGATAGGGGCCGAACCCGGTCACCAGCAGCCGCATCGTCCCGCCCTTCTCAAAGACCGATCGTTTTCAAAGACCCAGAGCGTCCGCGACGTCCTCGGCCGCCAGCGTCGGCGCGAGCGTGCCCGCCGCGACGCCCGCCTCCAAAGCGGGCAGGCGCGCCTTCACGCCCGGGTCGTTGCGCAACCGCGCGAACAGCCGGTCCTCGATCATCGCCCACATCCATTTCACCTGTTGGGCGCGGCGCTTGGCCTCCAGCTCGCCCGTGGCCGTCAGCCGGCGGCGATGCTCCAGCACCTTGTCCCACATCGCCGCGAGCCCCTCGTTTGCCAATCCCGAGATCAGCACCACGGGCGGTGTCCATGTCGGCGTCGACGGCGCGAGAATATGCAGCGCCGCCTTGTATTCGCCGGCGGCGGCGCGGGCGCGGGCAAGCCCTTCGCCTTCCGCCTTGTTCACGGCGATCATGTCGGCGAGTTCCAGCACGCCCTTCTTGATGCCCTGCAATTCGTCTCCCGCGCCCGGCAGCATCAGCACGAGAAAGAAGTCGGTCATGTCCGCCACGGCGGTCTCGGATTGCCCGATGCCGACGGTCTCGACCAAAATCACGTCGAACCCCGCCGCTTCGCACAACAACATGCTTTCGCGCGTCTTCGCCGCCACCCCGCCCAAGGTGCCAGAGGAAGGCGAGGGGCGAATGAAGGCGCGGTCGTCCGCCGCCAACCGCGTCATGCGCGTCTTGTCGCCGAGAATGGAGCCGCCCGTTCGCGTGGAAGACGGGTCGACCGCCAGCACCGCCACCTTGTGGCCCGCCGCCGTCAGATTCGAGCCGAGCATGTCGATGGTGGTAGATTTGCCGACGCCGGGAACGCCCGTCACGCCCACGCGGATCGCCCCGCCGGTATGCGGCAGCAGGTCTTGGATCAACGCCCGCGCCGCCGCGCGATGGTCCGCACGCTTCGATTCCACCAGCGTGATCGCCCGCGCCAAAGCCGGGCGGTCGCCGGCGCGCACGAGAGCGGCGAGGGCTGCGACGTCGATGGGGGCTGCGGCGGTCGTCATGTTTCCCCTCTACCATCGCGGGCCGGAGTCGGGGAGACGCCCGCATGATGGTCTTTCGGCGGGATGCGGTGGGGAACGTACGATGCGGTGCGACGTTGATGAGGCGCCGCATCGAGGGTTTCGATCATGCGTATCCTCACCTCGCTCGCTTTGATGCTTCTGGCCGCTCCCGTCGCCGCTCAAGAACCGGCCCTCGCCAAACCCGTCGACGTGCTGAAAAGCGTCGTTTCGGGCATGCCCCGCTCGGAAAGACAACAGGTCGCCGTCATGACGGCGGAGATTGCTCCGGGGCAGAAAACCCCGTTCCACACGCATCGCTTCCCCGTCACGATCTATGTGAGCGAGGGTGCGTTCACGCTGGAGATGGAAGGGCGCGCTCCCGTCGTGGTCACGGCCGGGCAGTCCTTCGTCGAGCCGCCGGGCGTCAAGATGACCGGCTACAACCGCAGCGCCGTCCAGCCGATGCGCGTCGTCATCTTCTATGTGAGCGAGCCGGACACGCCGTTCCTCGATCCCGTGAAGTGAACGCGCGCGTTCAGTCGAGCGTCAGAATGGCGTTCAGCCGTCCGCGTCCGGCCACCCGATAGCCCCGGTCGAGACAGAGCCGGATCGGCGGCTGTTCGAGGTCGCCCTTGCCGGCTTCGATGATGATCGAGCGCGGATGCAGCGAAGCGGGGGCGGTGCGGAAATAGGCGTCCATCGCCGGAAATTCCGCGCCTTCGACGTCGATCTTCATCACGTCCACGCCGTCGAGGCCGGCCGCGATCACCGCGTCGAGCAATGGGCGGCCTTCCACCGTGATGCCGCCGGTCTCGATGATCTTGCCGGTCCCGTGATTGATGCCGTCCGAGGCGAAATGCAGCGTCTGCGGCACGTCGGTCGCCGCCCAATCGCACACCGTGATCTCGTCGCCGGCATCGGAGGCCGCCACGTTGAAGCGCAACCGGCGCAGCATTTCGGGCTGCGGTTCGACGACCGCGGCCTTGAAGGCGCGCCCCGTCGCACGCGCCGCGCTGCGGGCGAAGAAGGTATAGAGGCCCACATTGGCCCCGACGTCCAGAAACCGGAACGCTCCGGTCTCGGCCGCGGCCCGCGCCGCGATCCAGGCGCGCTCCTCGCGGTCCCAATGCACGTCGCTCGTGAACACGCGTTTTTCGCAGAGATTGCCGCGCGGATGCAGGCGCACGCGCTGGCCGTCGAATACTTCGAGATCCACCGGCCCGCCGCGCTTGCCGCCCGCCACCCGGTAGAGCAGCGAACGGATCAGGGCGTCGACGCGCCCGTTGCCGGTCCGCCGCGCGAGACGCAGGGCGGAGGCTTCGAGGGGGGAGGGTGCGTAGGCCGAGAAGGGGGCCGCGCCGCTGTCGCCGTTCATGCCGAAATCCGATCACGCGCCGAGAACGACCGCGTCTGCGGTCGTTCGACGATGCAATGGATCAAACGGCGGCAGGCCGCAAGAGAGGCCCGCGAATCGGCGCGCGAAGAAGCGCGCGGGCGCGCACCCCTCACGCCGCCTTTTTGGGAACCAGCCGCTCGCTCGCCAGCGCTTCCTTTGCGCCTTCGTAGCCGGCCTCGTGGTACTCCGCGTCTTCGTTCACGTTCCAGATGTCGAAGCGGCGGGTGCCGGCGACGATGTTCTCGACCGTGAGCATCGCGGTCATCATCGCGTGGTCCTGATTGTTGTATTTGTGCATGCCGTTGCGGCCGACGAGATGCAGCGTCGGGAACGCCCCTTCCACCTCGGCGCGGACCTGTTCGACATTGTCGCGATACTCGTCGTCATAGACCGGATAGGCCTTGGGCTGGCGCACCACGACGCCCTTCAGCACGTCGTCGGCGGACACGAGACCGATCTGGACCACTTCCTTGATCGCGAGCTTCACGAGGTCCTCGTCCGAAGACGACCACAGCCCGTCGCCCTCGAAGCAGAAATATTCGAGGCCGAGACAGCCGAAGCTCGGGTCCGGCACCATTTCCGGCGACCAGGAATTGAAGTTCTGCACGCGGCCCACCTTCACCGAAGGATCATGGATGTAGATCCAGTTGTCCGGGAACAGGTCGCCGCCGCGGCACACGAGCGCCACCGTGAGGAAGTCGCGGTACCGGAGCCGCTCCGCCGCCGGGCGGCTCATCAGGTTCGGCTGCAACGCCGCCGCGAGTTCGCGGATCGGGGCCGAGGAGACGACGTTCTTGCCGACATGGGTTTCCACGCCGCCGTCTTCGGTCCTCGCCGTGACGGTCCAGACGCCCTTCGCCTCGTCCCACGCCAGAGCCTCGACGTTGCGGCCCATCAGCACGCGTCCGCCGAAGCGCTCGGTCTTGCGCGCCGCCTCTTCCCACAGCATTCCGGGGCCGCGGCGGGGATAGCGGAAGCTGTCGATCAGGGTCTTGATGACCTTGCCGTCCTTGCCGGTGGGCTTGCGCTTCAAGCCGCGCGTCAGCGCCGACCAGACGGCCGTCGCGAGGTCGAGGCCCTTGATGCGCTGGGCCGCCCAATCCGCGGAAATCTCGTCGCAGGACATGCCCCACACCTTCTCGGTGTAGGTCTTGAAGAAGATCGAGAACAGCTTTTCGCCGAACTGGTTGCGCACCCATTCATGGAAGGTGCGCGGGTTCTCGATCGGCCGCAGGCGCGCCCAGGCATAGGACGCGACGCAGGCCGTGGACGTGGCGATTCCGAGATTCGTCAGCGCTTCGAAGGCCTTCAGCGGATAGGAGTAATATTTGCCGCCGTAAAAGATCCGCGACAGGCGGGGCCGGTCGATGAAGTCGTCCGGCAGGATCTCGTTCCACAGATCGACGACTTCCTTCGACTTGGAAAAGAAGCGGTGGCCGCCGATGTCGAACAGAAATCCGTCGTGGTTCACGGTGCGGCTGATGCCGCCGACATGAACCGGGTCTTTCTCGAGCACCAGAACCGAGCGCCCCGCCTTGGCGAGCAGATAGGCGGCGGTGAGGCCCGCCGGACCGGCCCCGATGATGACCGTTTCAAATTGCGGCATTGGACGAATCTTTCTTTGGCAATTCGGGCGCGCGGGGCGCGAAGCTGAAAACGAAGTGACCCGTAAACGAAAAAACCGCGGCGAGACCCGCGCTGAATGCGATGGCCGCAACATGCGGCATGTCGGGTAAATGATCGATGACCGTCAGAAAAACGAGGTAGTTGACGCCCTGTGCGACGATTGCGACCAGAACGTACCGCATCCCCTCTTCCGCCGCGTGCCGTCCGCCCGGCTCGAAGGTGAAGCGCCGGTTCAGCAGCCAGGTCACCGCCGTCGCCCAGCCGAGCGACGCGAGACGCGCGACCGCCGGATCGGTCCCCGCATCGCGCACGAGATGATAGGTGATCGCGTCCACGGCGAACCCGATGCCGCCCACCATGAGGAAGCGGAGAATTTTGTAAAAAAGGTTTTTCATATGTTGATGAAATCAAACCGGCCGAACAATAATAATTCGCGACCGTGAATATCACGATAGATTGCCGGTTCAAAAGGCGTAATCGCCGTTAATGGTAAAGTATCAATACGATCTATGGTTGTATTTATATTGACGATCAACCGGATTGACGTGCTCGCGAGCCGAAGCTACGCCGCAGGAAACGGAACGGGAGGCGTCATGAGGTGGTTCGCGCGATGGGGGTGGCTCGCGGCCCTGCTCGGTCTCGCGGCCTGCGGCGGCCCGCCGCGCGGGCTGTATCTCGACACCGAAGTGCTGCCGCCCGGCGCGAAGTCCGTGACCGTCCACGTCGCCACGACGCGCGCCCGATTGAAGGCCGATCCGGGGGAAATGTTCACCGGCGAGCGTGCGCCGCGCCTCGATTACGCCCGCCTCGTCGTCTCCGTCCCGCCCGATCACAAGCCCGGGCAGGTCGAGTGGCCCGACGCCGCGCCGCCCGATCCGACGCGGCATTTCGCAGTCGTGGCAAGGCGTTACGGGACGGGCGGCGAGGTTCTGGCATCCGTCCGCCGCGAAATCGAGAAGCGCCCGCCGGCCGAACGCGACGTGCTCGTCTTCGTCCACGGCTACAACACCAGTTTCGACGACGCCGTCTTCAGGATGGCGCAGGTCGTCGTCGATTCCGGCTTCAAGGGCGTGCCGGTCCTGTTCACCTGGCCTTCGCGGGCGCAGCTTCTCGCCTATCCCTACGACCGCGAAAGCGTCATCTATTCCCGCGACGATCTGGAAGCGGCGCTCGACGGCCTCGCCCGGCTGTCCGGCGCGCATCGGATCAACATCCTCGCCCACAGCATGGGCAACATGCTGACCTTGGAAGCCCTGCGGCAGGCCCATATCCGGGGCCGTGGCACATTCGGGGGCAAGCTCGGCGACATCATGCTGGCCGCGCCCGACGTCGACGTCGACGTCTTCCGCCGGCAGATGCAGGTGATCGGCGACCGCCACCGCAAGGTCACGGTGTTCATCTCCAAGGACGACAAGGCGCTCGCGTTGTCCCGCCGCTTCTGGGGCGGAGACAACGCCCGCGTCGGCGCCTTCGACCTGACCGATCCGGTCTATGCGGAGCGGCTGAAAAGCGTCGGCATCCGCGTGATCGATCTTACGGACTTGAAGGGCGACGGGCTGGCGCACGGCAAATTCGCCGCCTCGCCCGAAGTCGTCCGGCAGATCGGCACGCCGCTCGCCGATCACGGCATCGTCGAACCCCGCCTGAGCTTGGGCGAGCGGCTGGCGACGGTCGGAGAAAACGTCACGGACACGGTGGGCACGGCCGCCGGCATGGCCGTCAAACTGCCCGTCGGCATCGTCGGAGGCGTTCTCGGCGGCGTGGCGGACGGCCTTTCGGGCGGCAAAGCCGCCACGTCCGCCGCACCCTGAACGCTGCCGCCCCGTTTCGGACATGATCGGGGCGCATCAGCGCGGCGTCCCCGCTTCGACACGGCTACGACGATCGGGACATTTCGCCCCGATCGCGATACGGATCCGCAGATGATGATGCCCGTTCCCGCCCGCTCCTTCCGTTCCGCCGCGCTCGCCGCACTCGCGGCGGCGACGCTCGCCGCCTGCATGCCCGCGATGGATTCGCTCGGATCGAGCGGCCGCAGCTTCGGGCGCGAGGACACCGCCTCGCGCAAGCAGGTGTCCATCTATGTCGCGTCGACGCGCAAGCTCGACGCGCAGGGCAACGTCACCGGACAGATTTCATCGCGCCCGAGCTATCTCGCGACCGCGGTCAGCATCCCGCCCGGCCACAAGCCCGGCGTGATCGAGCGGCCGAGCGTGACGCCGGAAAGCCGCAACCGTCACTTCGTGGCGCTCGGGCAGCGCACGCTCGACGAGGGCAATTTCTACGGCGAGATCGCCACGCAGCTTTCCGGCCGCGTCGGCGTCTCGCGCGACGTGCTCGTCTTCGTCCACGGCTTCAACACCGGCTATGAGGACGCGCGCTTCCGCCTCGCGCAGGTCGTCAACGATTCCGGCTTTACCGGGGTCCCGCTGCTGTTCACCTGGCCGTCGCGCTCGCAATTGCTCGCCTACGGCTCCGACAAGGAGAGCGCCACCGCCTCGCGCGACGCGCTCGAAACGCTGATCCGCGAAGTCTCCGAAGTGCAGGGCGTCGGCCGCGTGCATGTGCTCGCGCATTCGATGGGCACGTGGCTGGCGATGGAAGCGCTGCGGCAGAACGCCATCGCGGGCCGCGCCGATCTCGGCGGGCGGCTCGGCGAGGTCATGCTGGCCTCGCCCGACATCGATCTCGACGTGTTTCGCGGGCAGATGGCCCGCCTCGGCCGCGTGACCCGCGTCTCGGTGTTCGCGGCCAGCGACGACCGCGCGCTTTCCGTGTCGAGCGCCATTGCGGGCTCGCGCCAGCGGCTCGGCGCGCTCGACCTCGGCGACGCCAAGCATCGCGACGAAATCTCCAAGCTCGGCGTGCGCGTCTACGACCTGACCAATCTCGACGTGCAGGATTTCCTGCGCCACGGCAGCTATGCCGAAGCGCCGATGGTGGTGAAGACCATCGGCTCGCAGCTCGCCGAGCCGAAATTCGAGGACCGTCAGGCGCAGGCCTTCGTCGACGACGAGGCCGTGAAGGCCGCGCAGGTGCCCGCGCCGACCGTGGTGACGACCGCGCCCCTGCCACCGCCGACGGACGCCGCAGCCCCGCGCTGATCGAGGGCACGCCTCAGGGTTTCGAGACGTTCGCCGCCGCCGATCCGACGGCCTGGTCCATGCCGATGCGGCCGAAGCCGGGGAGTTTGAGCGCCGGCCGTCGCAGGTCGAGGCCGGCCACGAGCCCGAGCACGTTAACCTCGACGCCTTCGACCCACGCCAAAGTGACGCCGAACAGGCCCTTCACCGCCACCTGCACGCCGCTGCGCGAGGGCGCGAAGCCCGCAAAGCTGCCGTCGGTACGGTAATCCTTGCCCAGCGCGGTCGGCGGCAGGGCGATGCCCGCCTCCGGGATCGCGGCGAGGACGTGATTTACGAAGGTGTTGGAATTCGGCCCCGGCCAAGCGGAATAGCCGCCGGCCTCAGAATAGGGATAAGCGGCGACGGCCTCGCGGATGCGGGGAATGAGGGCCTCGGCCGCCGCGCCGTCGAGCGCGCCGACGACTTCCGGGTCCTGCCCGTACCAGCGCCCGTCCGCGGCCCAATTGTCCATGCGCACCGGGCGGCCCCATCCCACCACGTCGTAGCGGGTGTAGCGGGAGGCATCGCGCTCCTTCACCACCACCCATGTGTGATGGGCGAACACGCCGCGCCAGCGCCCGACGCGGGCGGCGTAGACGCGCACCATCGCGTCCGGGTTCTCGCGGGCGGGCCGCAACAGCCCCGCGCTCGACCAGTCCGCAGTCGACCAGTTTCCCGGTCGATCCTGCGGCAGCCACCAAGCGGCGTGGACGGCGAGGGGGAGGATGAAGATCGCGAAGAATATCGTCAGCACGGGTCTCGACCTGAGCATGACGGCATTCAACACGAGAGAGGGGCGGGAATGGGGCGGAAGAAAACGACGCGGACGGGAACTACGAGGACGGTTTCGCCCCCGCTCATTCCGCCGCCGTTTTCTGCGCGTAGCCCAAGCGCCCGTTCAATTCTTCGAGCAGCTTCACCGCCGCTTCGGCGATCACGGTGCCGGGCGGGAAGATGGCGCTTGCCCCGGCCTTCGTCAGCGCGTCGAAATCCTGCGGGGGGATGACCCCGCCGACCACGACCATGATGTCGGGGCGGCCCGCATCCGCCAACGCGGCCTTCAATTCCGGCACGAGGGTGAGATGGCCCGCCGCCAGCGAGGACACGCCGACGATGTGCACGTCGTTGTCCACCGCCTGCCGCGCCGCTTCGGCCGGGGTGGCGAAGAGCGGCCCGATATCCACGTCGAAGCCGAGATCGGCGAAGGCCGAGGCGATCACCTTCTGCCCGCGGTCATGCCCGTCCTGTCCCATCTTGGCCACGAGGATGCGCGGGCGCCGCCCGTCGCTCTCCTCGAAGGCCTCCACCTGCGCCTGAACGCGCCGCACGGCGTCGGACATGGCTCCGACCTCCCGCTTGTAAACGCCCGAGATGGAACGGATTTCCGCGCGGTGGCGGCCGAACACCTTTTCCAGCGCCATCGAGATTTCGCCGACGGTGGCCTTGGCGCGCGCCGCCTTCACCGCGAGATCGAGCAGGTTGGCGTCGCCCTTCGCGCCTTCGGTCAGCGCGTCGAGGGCCGCGAGAACGTCGGACTCGGTGCGTTCCTCGCGCAAGCGGCGGAGCTTTTCGATCTGCTGCGTGCGTACGGAAGAATTGTCGACCTTGAGCACGTCGATGGGCCGCTCGTCGGTGGGGCGGTATTTGTTGACGCCGATGACCGACTGATGGCCGGAATCGATGCGCGCCTGCGTCTTCGCCGCCGCCTCTTCGATGCGCAGCTTCGGAATGCCCGCTTCGATGGCCTTGGCCATGCCGCCGAGCGTCTCGACCTCTTCGATATGCGCCCAGGCCTTGGCGGCCAGTTCCGCCGTCAGACGCTCGACGTAGAAGGAGCCGCCCCACGGGTCGATGATGCGCGTGGTGCCGCTTTCCTGCTGCAGGAACAGCTGCGTGTTGCGCGCGATGCGGGCCGAGAAGTCGGTGGGCAGCGCCAGCGCCTCGTCGAGCGCGTTGGTGTGGAGCGACTGGGTGTGCCCCTGCGTCGCCGCCATGGCCTCGATCTGCGTGCGGACGACGTTGTTGAACACGTCCTGCGCCGTCAGCGACCATCCCGACGTCTGGGAATGGGTGCGCAGCGGCAGGGACTTCTCGCTTTGCGGATTGAACTCTTTCACGAGCTTCGTCCACAGCAGGCGCGCCGCGCGGAGCTTCGCCACCTCCATGAAGAAGTTCATGCCGATGGCCCAGAAGAAGCTGAGCCGGGGCGCGAACTTGTCCACCGAAAGGCCCGCGGCGATGCCCGCGCGGATATATTCGACGCCGTCGGCCAGCGTGTAGGCAAGCTCGAGATCCTGCGTCGCTCCCGCTTCCTGCATGTGATAGCCGGAAATCGAGATCGAGTTGAATTTCGGCATCTTCTGCGAGGTGAAGGCGAAGATATCCGAGATGATCCGCATCGAGGGCAGGGGCGGATAGATGTAGGTATTTCGGACCATGAACTCCTTCAGAATGTCGTTCTGAATGGTCCCCGAGAGCTTTTCGGGCGGCACGCCCTGCTCTTCGGCCGCGACGATGTAGAGCGCGAGCACGGGCAGCACCGCGCCGTTCATGGTCATCGACACGCTCATTTGGTCGAGCGGAATGCCCGAGAACAGCGTGCGCATGTCGTAGATGGAATCGATGGCCACGCCCGCCATGCCGACGTCGCCGCCGACGCGGGGATGGTCGGAATCATAGCCGCGATGGGTCGCGAGATCGAAGGCGACCGACAGGCCTTTCTGACCCGCCGCGAGGTTGCGGCGGTAGAAGGCGTTCGAGTCTTCCGCCGTGGAGAAGCCCGCATATTGGCGGACGGTCCAAGGCTGGTTGACGTACATCGTGGGGTAGGGGCCGCGCAGATAGGGCGCGGTGCCGGGAAGGCTGTCCACGTAAGGCAGCCCGGCGCGGTCCGCCTCCGTGTAGACGGCCTTGACCGGAATCTCCTCCGGCGTGATCCACGGCTCGCCGGCCGCCTTGGGTGCGGCGGGACAGCTTTGCTCGAGCGCGATCGTCGAAAAGTCCGGAATGCGGGTCATCGGCGGGCCTCCGCTTGGATGCCGGGGATTTCAAGCCCGAGAATATCATGGGCGTCGCGCAGCGTCGCGACGACGTCGCAGCCAGCATGGATGAAGGCATGCACGCCCGCCTGCTTCAACGCGGGTTCGAGATCGCCCGGCCTCCCGGCGAGGAAGACGCTTTTCGCGCCGCCGGCGAGCAATGCGGTCGCGGCCCGCTCGGCTTCTTGCGCATAGAGCTCGTCGGACGAGCAGATGCAGGCGAGGCGCGCGCCGGACGCCTTGAAGGCGGCGATCATGGCGGGGATGTCCGTACCGCCGTCCTCGGCGAAACCGTCGTTCGAGATCGCGGCGATGCCGCCCGCCTCGAACAGGTTCTTGGCGAACATCGCGCGCGCCGTGAAGGCCGCGACGGGGCCGAGCGCCGCGAGGAACACGGCAGGACGCGTGCCCGTGCGCAGCGCCGCCGCATCCGCCGCGTCGCGCAGCGCCTCGAAGGGTTCGGAAACCCGCGAGAGCGGCAGGGGTGCGGCGAGCGCGCCCTCCGGAGCGGCTTCCGCGCGGATCGGCACCGGGCGGAGCACCGAGACGGGGGAATCCTTGACGTCCGGGAATTCGCTGGTGCCGGTGAGCGGCTCCTTGCGCCGCGCGACGGCCTTTTCGCGGGCGGCGCGAATTTCGGCGATCTTGCCCTGCAGCATGCCCGAGCCGAGCGCCGATGCGAGCCCTCCCTCGCGCTCGATCGCTTGGAACAGCGCCCAGGCGGCGGCCGAGAGATCGTCCGTCAGGGTTTCCATGCCGCCGGAACCGGCGGCGGGGTCGGACACCTTGGCGAGGTTGGATTCCTCCAGCAGCACCAATTGCGTGTTGCGCGCGATGCGCCGCGCGAAGGCGTCGGGCAGGCCGAGCGCCTGCGTGAAGGGCAGCACGGTGACGGCGTTCGCGCCCGCGATGCCCGCTGCGAACACGGCGACCGTCTCGCGCAGCATGTTCACCCAAGGGTCGCGGCGCGTCATCATGCGCCAAGCGGTTTCGGCGGCGATGAAGGCGGGTTTGGGCTCCAAGCCGCAGGCTTCCTCGACGCGCGCCCACAGCTTCCGCAGGGCGCGGAACTTGGCGATGGTCATGAACTGATCGGCATCGGCGGCGAGGCGGAACTCGATCGCGTCGCGCGCCTTTCCGAGCGCGAGGCCGGATGCCTCCAAGGCCCGGAGATAGGCGACGGCGCAGGAGAGCGCATAGGCGAGCTCCTGCGCTTCGGACCCGCCCGCCGCATGCACGATGCGGGCATCGGCGGCGACGACGGGGGCGGTGAAGCCGAGATCGAGCCGTTCACGCACGGCCTTGGCGAAATTGGGGGAGACCTGTCCCCAGCCCTCACGCAGCGTGCCCGTGGCGGCGAGGCCGCCGAGCGGATCGAAGCCGAAGCGGATGCGCGTCATGCCCGGATCGAGCCGCCGCGCCTTCACGAGATCGGTCAGGATGCGGGCGACGTCGCGGGTCTTCGATCCCGCATCGACCGCGATTTCGACGCCCGCATCGAGATAAATGTCGGCCAGCGCCGCTTCGACCGCATCCTGCGTCGGCTCCAATCCGAAACCGTATGCGGCGGGCGAGCCCGCGAAGACGAGGGCGAGGCCCGTCGCGCCGTTTTCCAAGTCGGTCAAAGCGAGGGCGTTCGACTCGGCCGCGTCGGGATGATCGACGCGCTGCACGACGGCCCAAGGCGCGCCCGGCGCACGCGCCGCCAACGGACCCCGGCCGACGGCCTTGTCGTAGAGCGGCGCGATCTTCAGGCCGTCGGCGGTGACGGAAACGAGCTTCTTGTCGAAATCCCCGCCTTTGAGGACGCCGTCCACCAGTTTCAGCCACGTCTCGCGCGTGGCGAGAGGCATGTCCGTGACGAAAGGCAGATCGGCCATGAAGCATCCTCGACATCGGTCCGGAATTCGGCCGGACCATGCACCGAAACGCCGATTTCCGCCACTTCGCCCTTCGACGAACGGCTGGCCGCGAGGGAAAAGGTGGAAGACCTCATGGTGAGGAGGCGCGCAGCGCCCCACCCCCCAAAGCCCTCATGGTGAGGAGGCGCGCAGCGCCGTCTCGAACCACGCACTCTTCCCCGCGCACGAATGATGGTTCGAGACGCACGGCTTCGCCGCGCTCCTCACCATGAGGGTGAATGTGGAGCCCACACCCCAAACAACGTCACGGCCGAAGCGCAGCGCCGTCTCGAACTACGTCCTCAAACGAAATCGGACAATCCCGGCACCGCGCCCACGAGCGCGCCCATCTTGTCCTCGCCCGCCTTCTCTCGCCCATAGGCGAAGACTTCGCGGCCGAGCGCCTGCATGTCGGACATCGAGAGGCCGAGCGCGGTGAGGCGGCCGGCCAAGGCCATCAGTCCTATCCCCATGCCGGCCACGGTGCCGCCGGCGGCGGGGACTTCGGCCGCCAATTCGTCCGCGCCCGGCAAGTCCGCGAAGGCGGCGTCGACGTCGTGCTTGGGGGCTTCTTCCTGCAGGAACGAGAGCACGATCGCCACCGCGCTGCGGGCGGTGGTCGGGTCGAGGGAGGTAACTGTCGATACGCGGGCGATCAGCTCTTCCATGGTGCCTCCGGTTGACGGTACGACGCAGGACGAGAGCGCGACGGCATGTGTGCCGTGACGTGAGCCTCCGAACATCCCATATTGAGCGCCGCAGGAACAGAGGAGCAACGCCATGGCGGACGAGACCTTCCCGATCGGCGCGGGCACGCACCCGCAGGAGATGCGGCTGAAG
This sequence comes from Hyphomicrobiales bacterium, assembly GCA_027489535.1. Taxonomy (GTDB): domain Bacteria; phylum Pseudomonadota; class Alphaproteobacteria; order Rhizobiales; family Beijerinckiaceae; genus JAIXZO01. The sequence goes on along the minus strand of JAIXZO010000006.1, from coordinate 297,060 downwards.
CTCGCCAACCGGCACGGCCTCGTGACCGGAGCGACCGGCACCGGCAAGACGGTGACGCTGCAGGTGCTCGCGGAAGGCTTCTCGAATGCCGGCGTCCCGGTGTTCGCCGCCGACGTGAAGGGCGATCTGTCCGGCATCGCCGCCGCCGGAGAAGCCAACCCCGCCTTCGTCGAGCGCGCGAAGGCGCAGGGCTTCGAGTGGCAGCCCGACCGGTTCCCCACCGTGTTCTGGGACGTCTACGGCGAACAGGGCCACCCCGTGCGCACGACCGTATCCGAGATGGGGCCGTTGCTGCTCGCGCGCCTGCTCGATCTCAACGAGGTGCAGGAGGGCGTGCTCAACATCGCCTTCCGCCTCGCCGACGAGCAGGGACTGCTGCTGCTGGATCTGAAGGACCTCCGCGCGCTGCTGACCCACGTCGCCGACAATGCGGCCGAACTGATGCGCAGCTACGGCAACGTCTCCCCCGCCACCGTCGGCGCGATCCAGCGCGGGCTGCTGATTCTCGAAAATCAGGGCGCGGAGAACTTTTTCGGCGAGCCGGCGCTGAACATCGCCGACCTGATGCGCACGGATCGCGACGGGCGCGGCATCGTCAACATCCTCGCGGCCGACCGGCTGATGAACAATCCGCGGCTCTACGCGACCTTCCTGCTGTGGCTCCTGTCCGAGCTGTTCGAGGAACTGCCCGAGGCGGGCGATCTCGACAAGCCGAAGCTGGTGTTCTTCTTCGACGAGGCGCATCTGCTGTTCGACGACGCGCCGAAGGCCTTGGTGGATGCGGTGGAACGTGTCGTTCGGCTGATCCGCTCGAAGGGCGTCGGCGTTTATTTCGTCACGCAGAACCCGCTCGACGTGCCCGACGCGGTGCTCGCGCAATTGGGCAACCGCGTGCAGCACGCGCTCCGCGCCTTCACCCCGCGCGACCAGAAGGCGGTGCGCGCCGCGGCGGAGACGTTCCGCCCGAACCCCGCTCTCGACACCGAACGCGTCATCACCGAACTCGGCGTCGGCGAGGCGCTCGTTTCGCTGCTCGAGTTGCGCGGCGTGCCCGCCATGGTCGAGCGCACGATGATCCGCCCGCCGGCAAGCCGCGTCGGACCGCTCGCGCCCGAAGAGCGTTCGGCAATCATTCAGGCGAGCCCCGTGCGGGGCCGCTACGACGATGCTGTGGACCGCGAGTCGGCCTTCGAAATGTTGGAGACCCGCCGCGCCGAAGCCGCGACGGCGGCGACCGCCGCAGAAGAGGAGCAGGGCGGCGGGATCGGCGGAATGCTGGGCGGCCTGCTCGGCGGCGTGGTCGGCACCCGCACGACGACCGCGACGACGCGCGGCGGCCGCACCCGCATGACGATGACCGAACGCGTCGTCTCCAACGTCGCCAGCTCGGCCGCCCGCACCGTCGGCAACCAGATCGGCCGCGCCATCCTGCGCGGCGTGCTCGGCAGCATCATGAAGCGGTAGCAGGGTGGGGAGAGGAGCCGAGTTGTAGACAAAAATCGGGATTTTGTCTACAACTTCAGCGTTTTCCGTCGTCACGCACCGGCCGGTTCCAGCGTCTCCGGCGAGAGCCCCAAAGCCGCCAGAGAAACGTTCACCGGCTTTTCCCATCCGTTGACGCCGCGTCCCCGCGCGTCGTCCAGTGCATCGAACAAAGCGGCCGGGTCGAGTGCGACGAGCGCCTCGATCAGCGCCTTCGCCTGCAACAGATCCTTCGTCTTCTTGGAGACGTCGCCGATGCGTTTTTGCGCGATCAGCAGCTTGTGCACGGCGTAACGTGCCGGTTGCGGCACACGCACGAAGATGCCGGTGCCGTACAGCGCGGCGGCGGGGACCGGGTTCTCGATCAGCCATCCCAAATGCTGCAGGGGGATAGCTCCCGCCTTCAGAGCGGGAATCGGCATCGGATTCGTGTCGTTGCGCGAGCGGATCGGGACGAGCATTTCCACCAGAAAGCCGTCGGCATTCCGGAAGCGCGACGGGAAGGCCTTGCGATCGAGCGTCGGCAGTCCGGTAAAGGTCGGGTCCGCCCGCTTCAGCAGCAGTTCGAGGCTCTCCGTCTCTCCGCTTTCGTCGGCGATGCGGTCGCGCGCACGGGCCTCGCGCTGTCGCCGTCCGGCCGACAAGGCGAGCGATGCGGTTGCAAGGTCCACGTCGCGCGTGCCCATGCCGGCCGCCGGCAAAATGTGGCCGACCATCGGGGAGTAGCATTGGAACGCCCCCGTGCCGACCAGCACGGCACCGTTGCGAAACAATCCGCCTGCTTCCACCACTTCCAAGACGCGTCCGAGTTCCGGTTCGAGAACGGGAATGCGGGCCGAGCGCAAGGCGGAGATCGCGGTACGCCGTGCCTTGGCGCGCGCCGTCGAAGCCGTTATTTCCGCGGCCCGCGCCGCCGCTTCGGCATCGTCTTCCGGGCCGATATAGGTGCTTTTGCGGTCCGCACCCTCGCGGCGCACGGCATAAAGGTAGCGCTTTCCCTTTTGGGTCTGCGCATAGACGGAGACCGTCGAATCCTCCCCGGCGGCGAGGCTCTGCACGAGATCGGCATAGACCGTGAGCAATGAGGGGGCGATGCGCTGCATAACGTGGTTATAGACAAAAACACGATTTTGTCTATAACTCCGCCCGCGTCCGCCGCATTGCTCCGCCGCCGTCTGCGCGCTTGCCTCCCGCCGCCCGGTCGCTAACCTCCCGGCTCCGCTTTCGCAGAGACCCTTCCATGTCCCATCTCGATTCCGTTCTCGCCAAGATCGACGCCGATCTCGATGCGTCCGTCGCGCGGCTGTTCGATTTCCTCCGCATCCAGTCGATTTCGACAGATCCCGCCTTTGCGGCGGAATGCCGAAAGGCGGCGGAGTGGTTGGCGGCGGATCTGCGCTCCATCGGCTTCGACACCGGCGTGCGCGAAACGGCGGGCCATCCCGTCGTGCTCGGCAAGGCAGGCAAGGATGCGGGCAAGCATGCGCTGTTCTACGGCCATTACGACGTGCAGCCCGTCGATCCGCTGAGCGAGTGGGAGACGCCGCCCTTCGAGCCGCGCATCGCGACGCTGCCCGACGGCCGCAAGGTGATCTCCGCGCGCGGCGCTTGCGACGACAAGGGTCAGGTGATGACCTTCGTCGAGGCCTGCCGGGCCTGGAAGGCCGTCACCGGCTCCCTCCCCGTCGGGCTCACCATCCTCGTCGAAGGCGCGGAAGAGGACGGCTCCAAGCATCTGCCGGAATGGGTCGAGGCCAACAAGGCGGAACTCGCGGCCGATCTCGCGCTCGTCTGCGACACCGGCATGTGGGACGGCAAGACGCCCGCGATCACCACGTCGCTGCGCGGCATGGTCTATGAGGAAGTCGTCGTCACCTGCGCCGACCGCGACCTGCATTCGGGCTTGTTCGGCGGCGCGGCGATGAACCCGATCCGCGTACTCGGCCGCATCATTGCCGACCTTCACGACGCCGACGGCCGCGTCACGCTGCCGGGCTTCTACGACGGCGTGCACGAGACGCCGACGCAGGTGCTGGAACAGTGGAAGCGCCTCAACCTCACCGCCGAGGACTTCCTCGGGCAGGTCGGGCTCAACATCCCGGCCGGCGAGAAGGGCCGCATGCTGATCGAGCAGATCCAGTCCCGCCCCACATGCGACGTCAACGGCATCATCGGCGGCTATACGGGCGAGGGCGCGAAGACCGTCATCGCCGGCAAGGCCTCCATGAAGATCTCGTTCCGTCTGGTGGACGATCAGGACCCCGCCAAGGTCAGCGACGCGTTCAAGGCCTTCGTGCGCGCCCGCATCCCGGCCGATTGCTCGGTCGAGTTCATCAAGCACAAGGGCTCCCGCGCCTTGGCCCTGCCCTTCGACATGCCCGATCTCGTCGCCGCGAAAACGGCGCTTCAGGACGAATGGGGCGTCGCTCCGGTCACCATCGGCTCGGGCGGCTCCATCCCGATCGTCGGCGATTTCAAGCGCATGCTGGGTCTCGACTCGCTGCTGGTCGGGTTCGGTCTCGACGACGACCGCGTGCATTCGCCCAACGAGAAATACGACCTTACCAGCTTCCACAAGGGCACCCGCTCTTGGGCGCGCATCCTCGCCGCGCTGGCGGAGTGAACGAAACGACGACTCGAGGCGGGTGCCCGAAGCCGGGTCGCCCGCCTCGGGGTTTCAGACCAAGCCGCGCAGATCGCCGATGACGGCGACGGGGTTCAGGCCGGGATATTCGTCCGGCCGTCCTAGGCGGTTCACCCACACGGGCGAAAAGCCGTAGGCGGCGGCCCCGGCCACGTCCCAGCGGTTCGACGAGACGAAGATCACCTCGGCTCCGGTCACGCCGAAATGCGCGACCACGAGGTCGTAGGCCTTGGGGTGCGTCTTGAAGATTTTGACGGCGTCGACGGACAGCACCGCATCGAGGTGACCCGTCATGCCCGAGGTTCCGACCGCCGACGCGAGCATGCCGGGGTCGCCGTTCGAGAGGATCGCCGTGGGGATGCCCTGCGCGCGCAGCGCCTCCAGAACTTCGGCGGCTTCGGGATAGGCCGACAAGCTGCGATAGGCGGCGAGCAGGTCGGCCCGCGTGGTCCTGTCCGCGGCGGAGACGACCTCGAAGGCGTAGTCGAGCGCGCGGACGGTCAGCTCCCAAAACGGCTCGTAGCGGCCCGTGAGCGACAGAACCCACGTATATTCCAACTGCTTGGCCCGCCAAACGTCCGACAGTTTCGCCGCATCCGGGCCGACGCGTTCGGCATGGCGCATGACGGCGGAATGCACGTCGAACAGCGTGCCGTAGGCGTCGAAGACGGCGACGGCGGCGGGGCGTGACAGGATTTCGGACATCGACGGCCTGACCGGGTGCGCGGGGCTTTCAACGACTATGAACCGCGGCGCAGAACATGTCAGCCGCCCGCCGCCGGCGTTGACGGAGCCGAGCGGGGGTGGTCGGATGCTCGCCGTTTCGGAGGGCATGATGGCTGATTTTTCGCAGACTTGGACGTGGTTCGACGGTGCTTGGCATGAGGGTAATCCCGGCCTGATCGGTCCGCGCAGCCACGCTTTCTGGCAAGGATCGACCGTGTTCGACGGCGCGCGCGCCTTCGAGGGCGTCGCGCCCGATCTCGATCTGCATTGCGAACGCGTCAACCGCTCCGCGCTGGCGCTCGATCTCGCGCCGACCATGCAGCCCGGCGCGATCGCCGAATTGGCCCGCGAGGGCATCGCCAAATTCGCGCCCGGCTCGGAGCTCTATATCCGCCCCATGTATTGGGCCGAAGACTCCGCGCCGTGGAGCGCCGTGGCGTCCGACCCCGAATCCACCCGGTTCTGCCTGTCGGTCTACGAAGCCTCGATGCCGAAGGGCGGGGGCTCCGCCGTCACGTTCTCGCCGTTCCGCCGTGCATCGCTGGAGACGATGCCTACCAACGCCAAGGCCTCGTGCCTGTACCCCAACAGCGCGCGGGCGTTGAAGGACGCCAAGGCGCGCGGGTTCGACAACGCCTTGCTCTGCGACATGCTCGGCAATGTGGCGGAACTCGCCACCGCCAACATCTTCATGGCCAAGGACGGCGTGGTCTACACGCCCGTGCCGAACGGCTGCTTCTTGAACGGCATCACGCGACAGCGCGTGATGGGCCTGCTGCGCAAGGCGGGGCGGACGGTCGTCGAGAACGTGCTCGACCCGCGCGCCTTCCTCGAGGCGGACGAGATCTTCCAAGTCGGCAATTACGGCAAGGTGCAGCCGATCACCCGCATCGAGCAGCGCGAATTGCAGCCCGGCCCGTTCTATCGTTCGGCGCGCGAACTCTATTGGGAGTTCGCCCACGCCTGACGCGTCGGTTCAGGCAAGGCGCTTCAGGCGCGGCCGAGGCGCAGCTTCAGCACCTTGAAGCTCACGAAAAGCACCGCGAGATAGATCGTGCCGCTCGCCGAGGCGAGAATCAGCAGATCGGCTTCCTTTCGGAAAGCGGGCAGCGATGCGGCATAGGCCGCGACGGGCGTGCGCAGCAGCAGGATCGCCGTCGCCAAGGCGGCACAGGCCGCGGCGATGGCGATGCAGGCGCGGCCGAGCGTCCGGTCCGGCGTCGCCCAACCTTTTTTCACGGCTAGCAGCGTCAGCAGACCGAAATTGACCCAAGCGCCTGCCGCTGTAGCGAGCGCAAGTCCCGCAGCGCCGAGCGGCCCGGTGAGCACGAGCTTCAAGGCGACGTTGACGGCGATCCCCGCAAAGGCTGCGACGACCGGCGTCGTGGTATCCGCGCGCGCATAGAAACTGGCGGTGGCGCTGCGGATCAGCACGACGGCGGGCAGGCCGACAGCATAGGCCGCGAGGATTTCGCCCGCGAGCCGCGCCGCCGCATCGTCGAATGCGCCGCGCATGAACAGGCCGCGCATGATCAGGTCCGGCACCAGCAGGAAGGCCGCCATGAACGGCGCGGACAGCGCAAGCGAGAAGCCGAAGGCCCGGTTCTGCATCGCATGGGCGGCGGCGGGGTTTTCGGCCGCGACGAGGCGGCTCATCGCGGGCAGCAGCACCGTCCCGGCGGCGGCGCCGATCAGCCCGACGGGGAGCTGATAGATCCTGTCGGCATAATACAGCGCCGCGACGGCCCCGGTGGGCAGCAGCGAGGCGATGATCGTGTCCGCGAACATCGCGATCTGCACGCCGCCCGACCCCGCGACGGCGGGTCCCAGCGCCTTGAAGAAGCCCCGCGTGCGCCCGTCGCCCGAGGGAACGGCGAAGCCGGGGAGAACCGATGCGCGGCGGGCGTCGGCGGCCACGAGCAGCAATTGCAGGAGGCCCGCGAGCGTGACGCCCCAAGCGGCCGCATGCGCGGCGCTCGGAAAGGCGAAGGACACCGCCAACGCGGCCATGACCGAGAGGTTGAGCAGGATCGGCGCGCCCGCCGCGGCGGCGAAGCGGCCATGCGCGTTCAGCACGCCCGAGATCAGCGTCACCAGCGAAATGAACAGGAGGTAGGGGAAGGTGATGCGCGTCAGCGCGACCGCCAGATCGAACTTGGCGGGTTCGTCGGCGAAGCCGGGGGCGAGCAGGCGCACGACCTCGGGCGTGAACGTGATGGCGGCCCCGACCACGAGCAGCAAGACGACGGACAGCAGCGCCATGATGCCGGCAGAGAAGCGCCGGGCGGCGGCCGGTCCGTCCTTTTCCAGCGAGGCGGAATAAGCGGGCACGAAGGCGACGTTGAACGCGCCCTCGCCGAACAGCGCGCGGAAATGGTTCGGCAGACGCTGCGCGACCACGAAGGCGTCCGCCGCGACGCCCGCGCCGAGCACCGCCGCCAGCACGATGTCGCGCGCAAAGCCGGTGACGCGGGAAACGAGCGTCAGCCCGCCGATGGACGCGATCTGACGGATCATCGAGCGCCGATCAGGCCGGACGGCGCACGAGCACCGGACGCGCGATCTCCGCGCCCGCTTCGCCGAAACCGATGCTCTCGCCGACGATGTAGAGCGGGCGGCGTTTCACCTCGGCGAAGATGCGGCCGATATACTCGCCGAGCACGCCCAGCGAGATCAGCTGGATGCCGGAGAAGAACATCACCGACACGATCAGCGAGGCGTAGCCCGGTACGTCCACGCCCTCCACGAAGGTGCGCGTGAGGAAGAACAGCGCCGACAGGATCGAGAAGAACGAAATCGTCACGCCGACATAGGTCCACAGCTTCAGCGGCACCGTCGAGAACGATGTGATGCCGTCGAAGGCGAAGGAGAACAGCTTGCGGAAGCTGAATTTGGACACGCCCTCGGCGCGGTCGGCCACCTCGAACGGGACGCCGACCGACTTGAAGCCGATCCACGCGTAAAGACCTTTGGAGAACCGCGCGCGTTCGCCCATCGAGCGCAGCGCGTCGACGGCCTTGCGGTCCATCAGGCGGAAATCGCCCGCGCCCGGCGGCAGAGGCGTTTCCCCGGCGGCGGCGAAGAGACGGTAGAAGCCTTGCGTCAGCTTGCGGCGGACGACGCCGTCGCCGGCGCGGTCGATGCGTTGGCCGTAGACGACGGCATGGCCTTCGCGCCATTTGGCGACGAATTCGCGAATGACTTCGGGCGGGTGCTGCAGGTCGGCATCCATGAGGACGACCGCACGGCCGCCGGCATGGTCGAGACCCGCCGCGATGGCGATCTCCTTGCCGAAATTGCGGCTGAACGAGACGGCGCGCACGCGACGGTCCCAGGCCGCGAGCGCTTTGATGCGCGTCAGCGTGTCGTCATGCGAGCCGTCGTCGACGAAGATGATTTCCCACGACGTCGCGAGGTCGTCGAGGACGGGGACGAGACGCTCGGCGAGCGTTTCGATGTTGCGTCCCTCGTTGAACGCCGGCACGACGACCGAGAGGTCGCAGGGGCCGACGGGAACGCCGGTGCTGAAGGACAAGGACGTCACTCCGTTCAAAGGACGGCGCGCAAAAGGATGCGCCGCACTTTTCCGTACCCGTTTCGAGATGACCCGACGATGAACGAAGCTCACGCCCTCCGCCCGGTCCTTCTCGTGGCCGACGACTTCGCCTTCACCGACGGCGTAAGCGCGACCATTGTCGATCTTATCGCGAAAGGGCGGCTTTCCGCTACGGGCGCGATGACCAACCGCCCGCATTGGGCGAAATGGGCGCCGCGTCTGCGCGAACTGGCCGCCGAAGCCGATGCCGGCGTGCATCTCAACCTCACCGCGGGCGCGCCGCTCGGCCTCATGCCGAAACTTGCGCCGGGCGGTACGCTGCCCACGCTTGCGGCGGCCGCGCGCGGGGCGATGACGGATGCCGCGGCCCGCGCCGAGATCGCCGACGAATTCACCCGCCAGATCGAGGCCTTCGCCCGCGAATACGGCGCGCTGCCCGCCTTTCTCGATGGGCACCGACACGTTCATGCGCTGCCGGGCGTGCGCGGCGCGCTGTTTCGGGCCGTCGAGCGCTTCGGCAAGACGTTCCGCCCGCATCTGCGCGACCCCTTCGATACCCCCGGCCGCATCGCCGCGCGCGGCGTGGCGTCGACGAAGGCGCATGCCATCGCAGCGCTCTCGGTCGGCTTCGGGCGGTCGGCGCGGCGGCGCGGGCATCCCGTCAATCACGGCTTCGCGGGTGTGAGCCCCTTCGATCCGTCCCGCGATTTCCGGACGGATTTCTGCCGCTTCCTCGCGGCTCCCGGCCGCGAGCACCTGATCATGGTGCATCCCGGCGCTGCGGACGACGCGGAACTCGCCGCGCTCGATCCCGTCATCGCCACGCGCCCGCTCGAGGCGGCCTATCTGGCGGGCGACGCGTTTCTCGACGATCTCGCCGAATGGGGCTTCACGCTCGCCCGCTTTACCGACCTGTCATGAAAAACGGGGCCCGAAGGCCCCGCTTTCCGTCATTGCTTTCTGGATCGCTGCCGCGCGTTCACTTGGCCGCGGCGGCGTACATTTCCGCCACGTATTCCCAGTTCACGAGGTTCTCGACGAACGCCTTGAGATAGTCGGGACGACGGTTGCGGTAGTCGATGTAGTAGGAATGTTCCCACACGTCGCAGCCGAGGATCGGCGACGCGCCGGTCACCAGCGGGCTTTCGCCGTTGGCGGACTTGGCGACTTCGATCTTGCCGTTGCGGACGGCGAGCCAGCACCAGCCCGAGCCGAACTGCGTCGTGCCGGCCTGGATGAAGTCTTCCTTCATCTTCTCGACCGAGCCGAACGCGTCGACGATGGCCTTTTCCAGCGCACCCGGAATGCTGCCGCCGCCGTTCGGCTTCATCCACTTCCAGAAATGCATGTGGTTGTAATGCTGGCCCGCATTGTTGAAGAGACCGGCATTCTTGCCGAACGAGCCCTTCACGACCTCCTCCAGCGACTTGCCTTCCCACTCGCTGCCCTTGAGCAGGTTGTTGCCGTTGTTGACATAGGCGAGGTGGTGCTTGTCGTGGTGATACTCCAGCGTCTCGCGCGACATGTAGGGCTGAAGCGCGTCGTGGGCGTAGGGCAGATCGGGAAGGGTGAACATGCGTGCTCCTCCAAGCTTGGTCTCGTGGCCCGCCTGCGGCGGGTCTCGGAGAGATACTTAGGGGCGCGACCCGAAGCGGGCAACCGTCCATGAACGGACGGCCGCGCATGCATGGCCGGCGCGGCCGAGGCGCACTAGGGTGGCCGCGGGATTCGCACCGAGAGGTTTCCGGAATGAACGCTGCCGTCTTCGGCATGGCCTTGATGATGATCGTGATCGGCGGTGCGACGCTCTTGGGCGGCGCCGACATGATCGGTCGCGAACGCGGCTGGACGATGGTCATCGCCGGCGCCACCGTCATGACCGGCGGTTTCGTCGTCTTCGCGCTGGGTTGCGTGATGGCGAGCATAGGCCGCCTGCGCGAGGCCGTGCTCGACGGCAAGGTGCACGCTCGCGTCGCCGAAACCGCGGAATCCGAAACCGCAGCCGCAGCCGAAGAGCCCGCGCTGCCGGCCGAGGAGTCCTCCGCCTCCGAGCCCGCATCGCCGCCGCCCGCCGCCGCCGTGCCCGCGGCCGATCGCATGCTCGCCGCCACCTATTCCGCCGGCGGCATCGGCTATTTCATGTTTTCCGACGGCTCCATCGAGGCGGAGATGGATATCGGACGCTACCGCTTTCCGGACATGGACGCGCTGCGCGTCTTCATCGAAACCGGCGAGGGCGGCGTGAAGGTCGAGGACGCCCCGACAAGGGCGTCCTGAATCGTCGGACGCTGCATGCGTCCGGCATCGCCGTTGCCGTCACGGCCCGTCCGACCAGGATTCGTCGTCGGGTTTGAAATCCAGCGCGGTGCCGTTGGTGCAGTAGCGCAGCCCCGTCGGATGCGGCCCGTCGGGGAAGACGTGGCCGATATGGGCGTCGCATTTCGCGCAGCGGATCTCGGTGCGCGTCATGAAATGCGAACGATCGACGATTTCCGCGATGGCGTCGTTCGCGACCGGCATGAAGAAGCTCGGCCAGCCCGAGCCGGATTCGTACTTCGTCCCGGCGGTGAACAGCGGCGTGCCGCAGGCCACGCAGGAATAGACGCCTTGCCGCTTCTCATCGAGCCACGGCCCGGTAAATGCCCGCTCGGTGCCGTGTTCGCGGGTGATCCTGTACTGCTCCGGAGTGAGCTCCCGACGCCATTCCTCTTCGGATTTGATGACTTTTTGATCACGAACGTCGTTCATCGGTCCGTCTCCCCGTTGTCCCCGGACATATGTCGCTCCGCCGATGCGGTTGCAAGGCGAGCAAAGTGAGATGTCGCCCAGCCGAAAGCGCTCACAATCTGCTGTTGATGCTCAGCTTGGGCTTATGAAACTTTGTAACGGTACGAGTATCTTTCGGCGGCGTCGTTGCAACGCAAGTTATTATGCAATAGAGAACCGCTCATCGGATCGATTCAATAGCGAATGATCGAGATCGTCGTCGAGAAAAAGCTGCGAGCTCAGGCTTGAGGGCTTCCCGGAGCGAAAATCGCGCTTCCGGTTGATCGAGGCAAAGGTTTCGGGCGTTCACGAAAACTCGATGAACGGACTTAAAACGGTAAGGCTCAAGCCATGATGAACGACAACGCCGTCGCGTCGAACTATATCGAACTCGCCGCAGACATCGTTTCTGCCTATGTCAGCAACAATTCCGTTTCGGCCGCCGACCTTGCCGGTCTGATCGGCGACGTGCACGCCGCGCTGCTGCGCGTCTCCAACGGAACCGTCGAGCTTCCGGCCGAAGCGCCGAAGCCGGCGATTTCCGTCAAGAAATCGATCACGCCCGACTACATCATCTGCCTCGAAGACGGCAAGAAGTTCAAGTCGCTGAAGCGTCACCTGCGCACGCAGTACAACATGTCGCCCGAGGATTACCGCGAGAAGTGGGGTCTTCCCGCCGACTATCCGATGGTTGCTCCCAATTATGCTCAGGCTCGTTCGCAACTCGCCAAGCAGATGGGTCTCGGCCAGCAGCGCCGCAAGCGCGCCCGCTGAAACTTCGTTTCTTCGGTTTCGATCAAGGGGCGCCTTTCGGCGCCCCTTTTTCGTTCCGCACGCCCGTCCGGTTCGGTCATTCGCGCTCGGTCGGCGTCGTCGCCGCACTCCGGGGCAAGGCACGCAGTCGTGCCGTTTCGGCCCGCCATGCCTGCGCCAAGGCGATATGGCGATTGACGTCATAGGCCCAATGCCGCGCGCGGGAGAGCGACCATTCGCGCCGCAACGCGCGCCGCAAACGCGCGAGAATGATCTTCGAGGCCTCCGGTTCTCCGGCATCGTCGAGTTCGCCCGGCCAGATCTTCAGCAATCGCGGCAGCATCGCCCGCCTGTCGTAGCGCAGCACGCCGGCGTCGATCGTGTCTTCCATCGCCCGCCATGCTCGGATGGGAAGGCGGTCGGGACCGACGGCGGAAATTCCGAGCAGCGTTTTCATTTCAAAATTCCGTTCGCAACGAGATTGACGATAATCCGATATTAGGAGAAATATCCTATATTGTAAATTCGGGAGATCGCCATGGACAGCCTTTCGCCCCTCGATGCCCTTCACCGCGCCCTGCACCTCATCATGCGTCCCGCAGCGGAATCGAAGTCCGACGCCGAGGGTTGGCGCGTGGCCGGCAAGCAGAACGGAGTGTCGGTCGCCTTGGGCCGGCTGACGCAGGCGGAGGCCGACGCCCTGATCGCGCAGGGATGGGCGCGTCTGCGGCAAGGCGGATCGCGACCGGTTCTTGTCGTCACGGAGGAGGGACGACGCGCGGCCGGCGCAGGCGCCGGGCGCATCGTCGATGCGGAGATCGACGTCGGCCCGGGCCTGCGCGGCAAGGTCCGGCTTGATTCCGGCGAAAGCCCTCTGGCTTGGCTGGCCCGCCGCCGCAACGCGAACGGCACGCCCATGCTGCCGGCCGAGCATTTCGCCGCAGGCGAGCGGCTGCGCGCCGATTTCACGCGTGCCGGGCTGTCGCCGCGCATGAGCGCCGATTGGTCCGGGCTTCCGTCATCCGGCGCGCGCGGTCGCTCCGCCATGGTCGAGGCCGAGGCGACGACGGCCGCCCGCCAGCGCTTTCGCCGTGCCTTGGACGCGACGGGCCGCGAATTCTCCGGCATCCTCGTCGACGTCTGTTGTTTTCTGAAGCCGCTCGATGCCGTCGAAAAGGAGCGCGGCTGGCCCGCGCGTTCGGCCAAGGTCGTCTTGGGCTTGGGGCTCGGCCGGCTCGCCGGGCATTACGGCCTCGACCGGACGGCGCGCGGCGCACCGTCGGCCGGCATTCGCGTATGGACCAGCGATCAGGCCTGAACGGCGAGGGAAGCCTGCGCGTCGCGTCGGATGCGCTCCACCATCGAGCGCACGCCGTTGGAACGTTGCGGAGTCAGATGCTCGGAGAGGCCGAGCTGCTTGAACAAGGCGAGCACGTCGGCCGCGAGGATGTCCCGCGCCGGACGGTCTGAATAGAAGGCCAGCGTGAGGGCGACGAGACCGCGCACGATATGCGCGTCGCTGTCCCCGCGAAACCGAAGCACGGGCTCGCCCTTCGAGCGGTCGACGGAGGTTTCGACCCACACCCGGCTGGCGCAGCCGAGCACGCGGTTGTCTTCCGAGTGAGCCTCTTCGGGCATCGGTTCCAACGAGCGGCCGAGATCGATCAGGTAACGATAGCGGTCGTCCCAATCGTCGAGCAGGGCGAAGGTTTCGACGACCTCGTCGATGTCGAGCGGCATGGCTCCTCGCAGGCGTTGTTGCACGCTTGCATATAGGGCGTGTCGCGTCAGTTCGCTCGGTTTTTCGTCTCGTTTTTCGCAGGTCCGCGCGTCGCGGCCTCGATCAGCGCGCCGAGGCGATCGACGTCCGTGGTCGGAGCCGCCTTCTGCTGCACGGCCGTCGGAGCCGCCGGTTTCGTCGCCACGGGCGCGACCGCCGCAACCGCCGCGGGAGCGGCTGCAGGCTTCGCCGCGCCGTGCGCCGGGGGAACGGGCGCTGCGGCGGGCTTGATCGAGGCGGGTTGTGGCGGCGTCACCGTGCCGGTGACCGCTTCGGAAGCCGCTTTGGCCAGGCCGGCGCAGGCGGCCGCATCCGAGGCGCAGATCCGCGTGGCGGCGGAGAGGAGATCGTCGAGCGACGGCATGGCCGACGTCGCGGCCGGCGCGTCGTTGCCCGGCGCGGCCTTCGCCGTGGCCGATACGGCGGCCGAGGCTGCGAAATCGCGCACGGCCTTCGAGCCGTCGAAGGCCCCGCCGTCGGCGCGCGAAGGCGACAGCGCATAGACGGCGCCGATGACGATGACGGATTTGAAGACGACCCCGAACATGGTTTCCGTTGTATTCCTTCAATTGCCGCGATGCCGGCACCAAGTCGCGCAAGACGCGAGATGATCTCAACTTGGTAAATGCTTCGATAAGCGAGCATGGAAGTCGGGCTTCAGCATCGATTAATGTGATCGTGCCATTTTGAATCGCATTGAGCCCAAGCGAGTTTCAGTGTGGCGTTCCGGTTGATTGTTCCAGGCCCTTTTGAACCGAATTCCGACCGTTGCGGTCGGCATGAGGATGCGGCCGCGGCCCTGCCGTACTTCGCGGGGCCGCGGCTGCTGATCGCTCTGGCCGCGGCGCTTGCCGTCCCGCCGGCGGTCTTGGCGGGCGGTTTGCGGCCCGCCGCCGGTGCCGCGCTGATGATCCTGATCCTGCAGGCCGTTCCCGCCTCCATCGCGCTTTCGCAGGGGGATTGGGGACGTTCGCGCGGGCTTTCGACGGCTTTTTTCCCGCTCGTCTGCCTCGCGGCCGCGGCTTTGTCGCCTGCGGCCGCCGTCGCCGCCGCCTGTGCAGCCGCCCTGCTGCCGGTGGAGGCCGCGACGTGGGGCGAGGATCGCTTTCGCCGTGCGGTGCTTGCGGCGGCGCCGGGTGCATTGCTGGCCGCCGCAGGCATCGCCCGCTTCGATCCTTATTTGATCCCCCAAGCCGCCGCCGCCGCGATGGCCGCGACCGTGGGCGGGTCGGCGCTCGGCCATGTGCTGGGGCGTCGGCTGCGGGGTGAGCGCGAACGCCGCGCCGATCTCGCCGCCCGATGCCGGGCACAGACGCTGATGTGTCCCGAGCCGATGCTGTGGCTGACCTCCGCCGGAACCCTGTCCGACGCCAATGCGGCGGGCCGCATGCTGCTGCCCGAGCACGTCGCCCAGGGGGACTGGATGGGCGCGCTGCATCCGGTCGATCGCGCGGCCTTTTCCGCCGCTTTGGGCTTGGCGCTGCCCGGACGCGGCAGCGTTTCGGTGGGCGTGAGGATCGATCCGTCCAACGTCAGGGCCGAGAGCGTGCATTACCGGGCGCGCTTGTTGGGCGTTCAGGCCGAGGGTCGCGCCGACGGCCGGATCATATGCGTCGTGCTCTCTCCGATCCCGGGCGAAGTCGCCCGCGGGCAGGGTGTCCGGCCGTTCGTTTCCGGGTATGATGAGGGAGCCGATGCAGACGCCTCCGACGGGCCGACGGTCGTGTCGCTTGCGCGACTCGGGCGGGGCGTGAGCATCGAAACGGAACAGGACGAAGAGGTTTCAAGACGTGCGTGAAGCGGCGAGTGCGGCGAACGACGGCGGAGGGCGGCCCATGCGGACGCCCGGCCGTGTTGTCGCGCGGTTTTTCCGCATGGTCGCGCGCCGGCCCGCACGCGTCGTCGGCACCACCGTGATCGGCGCGATCATCTTCGGCTTCGGCTTCAACGCCTTGGTGCTGCAGGTGGGCCCGCATCCCGCGCCGCTGTTTCCGAAGGAAGTGCCGCTCCCGCCCGCCGCCGCTTTGCCCGCCCCTCCGCAGCGCCCCGGCGCGGCCGAGACGACGACCGCCGCGGTCGTTCCCGTGCCGCCCGCCGATCCCATCGCATCCTTGATCCGCCAAGCGCCCGCGCTCGAACCCGTGCGCGAGGTGCTGTTCGTGCAGCGCGCGCTTCTGAAGCTGGGCTACGGCCCGCTGCGCCCCGACGGCGTGTTCGGGCCGGGGACCCGCCAAGCCATCGAGAAGTGGGAGCGCGACCACAAGCTCGCGCCGCGCGGAGAAATCAGCCGCCGTCTCGTGCAGGATCTCGCGGCGGCATCCGGTCTTTCGCCCGAGTGAGCGTGCGGCTGCGGTCGGACATCTGGGTTTCGGCCTATCGCCGACGCTGCGAATTGGGCGGTGCCTATGCCATGATCCGCCGTCGCGGCGCGGCCGAGGCGGGCGCGATCCTGATCAAGATCGACCGGCTCGACGGTAAGGCCGCCTTGTTCGGTCCCGCCCCGCAATCCCTCTTCGACGAAGGCGACACCGAGCGTCGCTTCGTGCGGATGCATGATCCCGAGGTTCTCGACGTGCTCGCGACCGAGGAGCGGCTGGCCAAGGAAGTCCGTTTCGATCCCGACCTTTGGATCGTCGAGATCGAGGACAAGCAGGGGCGGCATTTTCTGTTGGACGAGGAATCAGGCGACCCGAACCGCGTCTGACGCCGGTTCGCCGAGTCTCGCGGTCGTCCGGTTCTCGCTGTGTCCGCCTCGGACCTCCGCCCTTCCGCCCATGATGTTTTGCACGAATGCGGCCGCCGTGCCGGGCGGCAATGCGGACGAAAGGGCCGCGAGCGTCGCGGCGCGACCCGCATGGGCCAGTCGGGGATCGCCGAAGGGCAGGGCCGCCGTGATGGCCGCCTCGTCCCCGCCGAAACTTCGCAGCAACAAGGCGCGCGGCTCTCCGCCCGGGTCGCTCAACAGCCGTCGCACCCGCTCCACCGGGGCGCCGTAAACCCCGATGCTCAGCAATGCGAGCGCCCCGTCGTCCCGCCCCGCCGCCGCGAGAACGGCCGGCTCGACGTCCGGAACTCGTATGTCGGACGGGGCCGCCGCGGTGCCTGCGAAGGCCTCGATCATCGTTCGGCGCAGCGCCGTCGGGGCGTGGAGGAAGAGGCCCAGCTTGTCCCCGAGCGCCCTGTCCGTCCGCGCGAGCATGAGCACGGCGACGTCGCGATCCTCCCGGCCCGTGCGGAGCAGCCGCCGCCATTGCCGGTCCGTGAAGACGGCTTCGGGATTGGCCGCCAATTCCCGGTCGATCCACGGGTCGTCCTCGTCGAGCAGCAGGTCGATGCGGCCGGCGGACAGGTCGGCGCGGCCGGCGAGAGCCCGTTCCACAAGTCGTTCCGGGTCCGAAGCGCGTCGGCCGGGGAGGGCGGGGACGGCGGCATGCGCCTCCGCCAGCGCGGCGATCCGCGCTTCGCGCGCGCGCAGCAAAGGCAGGGCGGTCGGCGCCAGCAGCGGGTCGGCGGCGAGTTCGGGCGTGAAGGCGAGGACGGTCTCGAGCCCCGCGCGCGGCAGCAGCCGCTCGATCACCCGGACCAGATGGGCGTCGTCGTCCGGCGTGCGCTCGCCCGCCGTGCGCTCCGTCAGGAAGACGCGCAGGACGAGGTCGTCGACGTTCTCCTCTCCGGCCGACAAGCGGGCGCGGAGTCGGTCCGCACAGCGGGAGACGAAGTCGGACATCGAGGGATGCGCTCTTAAGTTGATGTAAGGGCTAACACCATTTTTACGGGTAATGATTAAGGTCCCGTTAACCCTGAGTTACTAGGAATTTCATCGATATTCATAGGTCGGAGGTTTCGATGAACAACGTGATTCGCATCGACGAGCATCCCGGGCGGCGAAGTCGTCCGGCGAACGACGGTCCCCGCGGCCGGCTGCTGCTGTTCACGGGGGTGCGCTACTCCCGCGACCCCGAACCCGAGACCGCCATCCGCCCGGCCCGCCGCAAACCGAGCAAGCGCGCGTGATCCCGACTGACGCCGAGCGTCCGCCGGCCTAAGATGCCCCGTGCCGCTTCGGCGCGCGTGGAGCGTTCGTCTTGCCGCAAGAACCCTTTTGGCGCACCAAATCCCTGACGGAGATGACCGTCGAGGAATGGGAGAGCCTCTGCGACGGCTGCGGCCGCTGCTGCCTGATGAAGCTCGAGGACGAGGATACCGGCCGCCATTACGCGACCGACGTCGCCTGCACGCTTTTCGATGCGGGCTCATGCCGTTGTTCCGATTACGAGAACCGCTCGGAGAAAGTATCCGATTGCGTCCGTTTGACGCCCGCAGGCGCGAAGGACATTCCTTGGCTGCCGCCGACCTGCGCCTACCGGATGGTGGCGGAGGGCAAGGACCTCGCCTGGTGGCATCCGCTGGTGTCCGGATCGCCTGAAACCGTTGAAACGGCCGGGGTTTCGATCAAGGGGCGGGTGTTCGCGCTGGAGCACGAGATGGCCGTGGAAGACCTCCCCGACCGCATCCGCCGCTGGCCGCTGGCGTGGCCCGCCAAAGCACGAAGAAAGAAATCCCCTTAATGTCTACTGGACGAAAGGGTAGGATTACAATCCTTGACACTCTCGACGTTGCTCCGTTAGGTTGAGTGCATATTCAACCCGCATGCCTCGATTACGGAAGCCGGCCCGCGGGCCGGATTCGCCTCGAGGCCATACCGGAGCATTCCCCATGTTCTCTTTTTGCCATTGCGGATCGCCGCCCAACCTTCCGGCCTCCCCGCCGATCCGCGCGGAAATCGTCATCGACGACGATGAGGCTTTGGCCGCGCGTCTGCGGCGGCATGTGAACAAGATCATGACGATCTACATGGCGTCCGCCGGCGAAAAACACGGCGCGGGCGGGATGCTGGCCCTGCGCCGCATGGAGCGGCAGCTGCGCCTCGCCGCGCTTGCCGCCCGCACCCTGCGGGACCTTTCGCTTGCCGGCCGCGGCCCGACATACGCCGAGAAGTCGGCCGATGCGCAAGACGATTTGTCCGAGAACGACCGCCCCGAGAGCCCGTGCCCCCGCGACCCCGACGAGCTGCGCGAAGCACTGGCGGTCGCGATGAGAAATATTAAAAAAGGAAAAAAGTCCTTGACGTCGGAACGCTGATCCGGCAAGGTTCAGGCAACGTCGAGAACTGCGGACGGCCCGGGGCGAAAGCTTCCGGGCCGTTTTCGTTTTCCGAAAGGATGCAGCATGGCAAGCCGCGCCAAACCGCCGACCATCCCCCTGGAGGAGCTGCGCGCGATGTACGAAGCGGGCGCCATGCCGGTGCCGGCGGTGGCCTTCCGTGCCGACATCAGCGTGCCGCGCCTTTACACGCTGATCCGGCGGCACGGTTGGAAACGACGGCGGGTCGATACGTCCGCTTCAGCCTCCCATCACGGATCAGGGCCGGAAGCGCGGCGGCGTTTGGTGGCGCGGATCTGGGCGGCGGCCGATGCGCAGCTCCGCGAAATCGAGGCGCGGATGCACAAGAACGGCGAACTCGGCGAGGGCGGCGGGGTGGACGAGCGCGATGCGCGCATCACGGCGACGCTGGTGAAGACGGTGCGCGAATTGGTGGCCCTCGACGAGGGCATGGCCGCCGCGGCGAAGACGAAGGACGAGGCCCATGTCGCAGCCGTCACCCCCGACGCCCTCCGCGACGAGCTGGTTCGACGTCTTGAAGCGCGCCTACGAGAAGGGTGAGGCCGAGGCGCTGATCGCGGAACTCGATTTCGACTTCACGGAATTCATGGACAAGGATTGGGCGGTCTGGGCGCGCGGCGATCAATTGCCGCCGCCGGGCCCGCCGGGCGGGACCGATTGGTCGGTATGGCTGGTGCTGGGCGGGCGCGGCGCGGGAAAAACCCGCGCGGGGGCCGAATGGGTGCGCGGCACGGCGCTGGGATTGCCGCCCTTCGCCGACGAGCCGGTCGGCCGCATCGCCTTGGTGGGCGAAACGCTGGCAGACGTGCGCGAAGTGATGATCGAGGGCGTGTCGGGCCTGCTGGCGGTGCATCGCCGCGACGAGCGCCCGGCTTGGCAATCGAGCCGGCGGCGTTTGGAGTGGCCGAACGGATCGGTGGCGCAGGTGTTCTCGTCGGAAGACCCGGAAAGCCTGCGCGGCCCGCAATTCGGCGCGGCCTGGCTCGATGAATTGGGGAAGTGGCGCAACGGCGACGAGACCTTCGACCAGTTGCAGTTCGGCCTGCGTCTGGGGCGGCGGCCGCGCCAGACGGTGACGACTACGCCGCGTTCGACCCCGTTGCTGAAGCGTCTTTCGGCGGACCCGCGCACGGTGACGACGCGTGCGCGGACATGGGCGAACGCGCGCAATCTCGCGCCGGGATTTCTCGACGGGGTGCTGGCGCGCTACGGCGGCACCCGCATGGCGCGGCAGGAACTCGATGGCGAGTTCGTCAATGAACGCGCCGACGCGCTGTGGCGGCGCGACGCGATTGAAAAAGTGCGCGCGGAGCCCGGCGACGTGCCGCCGCTGATGCGCATCGTGGTGGCGATCGACCCGCCCGCCGGCTCGGGACGCCATTCCGACGCCTGCGGGATCGTGGCCGCAGGGCTCGACGCGAACCGCGACGTCTGGGTGCTGGCGGATGCGACGGTGGAGCATGCGCGGCCTCATGTATGGGCCGCGCGCGCCACCGCCTTGTGGCGCGAATTGGAAGCCGACGCGCTGGTGATCGAGACCAATCAGGGAGGGGAGATGGCCGAAGCCGTGCTGCGCGAAGCCGACCCCGGAGTGCCGGTGACGCCGGTACGCGCCATGCGCGGCAAGGCCGTTCGGGCCGAGCCGGTCGCGCTGTTGTACGAGCAGGGCCGCGTGCGCCATGCGGGCCGCTTCGAGGCGCTGGAAGACGAAATGTGCGATTTCGGGCCGGGCCAGGACGGCTGGGGGTTGTCTTCGGGCCGCTCGCCGGACCGGTTGGACGCGCTGGTCTGGGCGGTGACGGCGTTGGCTTTGGGCCCGAAGGCGGGGGCGCGGATCAGGCGGTTGTGATGGGGTGGTGGGTCTCCCCTCACACCCTCATGGTGAGGAGCCCCGCGCAGCGGGGCGTCTCGAACCATCGCCTTGCGGCGTAAAACCTCGTGGTTCGAGACGGCGCTTTGCGCCTCCTCACCATGAGGTTTTCTTTGTTGGTTCCGTCTGCCGGCGTAGCTGCCCGCCTGCTCCACCCAAACCCCTCATGGTGAGGAGCCCCGCGCAGCGTGGCGTCTCGAACCATCGGGCTTGCGACGTGAAAACCTCGTCGTTCGAGACGTGGTTCGAGACGGCGCTTCGCGCCTCCTCACCATGAGGACTTTCTGGAGTTCGGGTCGAGTTCGTTGTCCGGGGCCGCCTGCCGCCCTGCGGTCATTCCACCAGACCCTTCATGGTGAGGAGCGCCGCGCAGCGGGGCGTCTCGAACCACGGGGCGGCCTGTCGCAATCGTCGGGTGGCATTGCCTCAAACTGCGGCGGACAGTGCGGCATGTCCGGACGGTGGCTTTACATTCTGCGGTGCAGGGACGGCTCCTATTACGTGGGAACCACGGCGAAGGACCCGGAGGCGCGGCTTTCGGAGCATCAGCAGGGGCTTGATGCCGCCGCTTGGACGTTCAGGCGTCGGCCGGTGGCTTTGGTCCATGCCGCGTTCTTCGATTCCATCATCGATGCAATCGCCGCCGAGCGGCGGATCAAGGGTTGGCGGCGCGAGAAGAAGGAAGCGCTGATCCGAGGCGACTACGAGGCGCTGCCTGAACTGTCGCGGCGCGGCGTGCGGGCTGCTCCGGGCTAGACGATTTTCAGTGTGGCGGAGCGTGGTTCGAGACGGCCCTTCGGGCCTCCTCACCATGAGGTTTTCTGGAAGTGGGTTGAGTTGGCTTTCCGGCTGTCGCCTGCCTCGTGCGGTCATTTCACCAAACCCCTCATGGTGAGGAGCCCCGCGCAGCGGAGCGTCTCGAACCATCGCCTTGCGGCGTGAAAACCTCGTGGTTCGAGACGTGGTTCGAGACGGCCCTGCGGGCCTCCTCACCATGAGGTTTTCCGATGGGAGGCGTGCGGCCTCGGAATTTCGAATAACCGAAAGGAAGCCGGGCATGGTCGGGTTGATCGATCGTTTGATCGGGCGAGTGCGTGCGCCGGACGTGAAGGCGTCTCGGGCGGGGGCGGCGGGGGCGGTTTATTCCGTGGGGCGGCCGGTTTGGGCGCCTCGGGATTATGCGGGGTCGGCGCGGGAGGGGTTTCAGCGCAATGCGATCGTGCATCGCTGCGTGCGGATGATCGCCGAGGCGGCGGCTTCGGTGCCGGTGCTCGTGTTCGAGGGGCGGACGGAGCGGCCGGAACACTCCATCGCCGAACTTCTGGCGCGGCCGAATGCGCGGGATGTCGGGACGAGCCTGCTCGAGCAGCTTTACGGGCATCTGCTCGTCTCCGGGAACGGCTATCTGGAGGCCGCCGGCGCGGGCGGGCGCGTGACGGAGCTTTACGCGCTGCGACCGGACCGGATGAAGGTGGTGCCGGGGGCGGACGGCTGGGCCGCAGCCTTCGACTATACCGTGGGCGGCAAGACGGTGCGCTTCGATCAGCTGTGCGACGGGGTGCCGCCGATCCTGCATCTGACCTTGTTCAACCCGCTCGACGACCATTACGGGCTCTCGCCGATGGAAGCGGCGGCGGCCGCCATCGACGTGCACAATGCGGCGGCGGCTTGGAACAAGGCGCTGCTCGACAATGCGGCGCGGCCCTCGGGCGCGCTGATCCATCAGGGACCGGCGGGCACGACGCTGAGCGCGGAACAGTTCGAGCGGTTGCGGACGGAATTGGAGACGAGCTTTCAGGGTGCGGGCAATGCCGGGCGGCCGCTGCTGCTGGAGGGCGGGCTCGACTGGAAGCCGCTGTCGCTCTCGCCCAAGGACATGGACTTTCTGGAGGCGAAGGCGGCCGCGGCGCGGGAGATCGCGCTGGCGTTCGGCGTGCCGCCGATGCTGCTCGGACTGCCGGGCGACAATACCTATGCCAATTATGCGGAGGCGAACCGGACCTTCTGGCGGCAGACGGTGATGCCCTTGGCGCAGCGCACGATGCGGAGCCTCGAGCATTGGCTCGCGCCCGCTTTCGGGGCGGTGACGCTCGATCTCGATCTCGACCGGGTGGAGGCGCTGTCGGCCGAGCGGGAGGCGCTGTGGGCGCGGCTGGGGCAGGCGAGCTTTCTCACCGACGACGAAAAGCGCGAGGCGGCCGGATACGGCGCGCGGCGGGGCCGCGACGGCGGGAGCGCGGGATGATGCAGGCCGCCGTGCTCGACGCGCTGATCGCGCGGGGCGACCTGTCGCATCTCGTGCTGTTCTTGTGGGCCGGAGGCGCTTCCGCCGGGGCCGGCTATCTGCTGCGCGAACTGGCCGCCGCGAACCGGCGGTTCGACGATTTCGTGCGTGAACTCCACCGCTTCAACACCAAACACGGCGGATAAGCCCCATGACCGAGACGACCACCGATCCGCCGCGCCGCCCGGCGCGGACGGCGCGCGCCCCTGCGTCCGCTTCAGCTTCGGCTTCCGCTTCGGCCTCCGCCGCGCCGGCGGCGCATGTGATCTCACGCTTCGTGCGGACGCTCGAACGGCTCGCGCCCCGCCCGGCCGGACCCCCGAAAGGGAGGGGCGGATGACGGGCGATCAGGACATGTTCGAGGGCTATGCCAGCCTGTTCGGGGCGGTCGATCTGGGCCGCGACCTGGTGGAGCCCGGAGCCTTTCGCGAAAGCCTCGCCAAACGCGGCGCGGCGGGGGTGAAGCTGCTGTGGCAGCACGACCCGGCCCAGCCGCTCGGCGTGTGGACCGCGGTGCGCGAGGACGCCAGGGGGCTGTTCGTGCGCGGACGGCTGAACCCCGAAGTGGCGCGCGCCAAGGAACTTGCGGCCCTGCTGCGGCAGGGCGCGCTCGACGGGCTCTCCATCGGCTACCGCGTTCTGCGTTCGAAGATCGACCCCGCCACCAAGGTGCGGCGGCTGATCGCCGTCGACCTGTGGGAGGTGTCGCTCGTGACCTTTCCGCTGCTGCCTCAAGCCCGCGTGACCGCCGTCGGCGGTGCACCCGCGACGCCGGCCGCCGCCATCCGCGCGGCGACCGAAGCCCTTTGAACAACCGGAGAATGCAATGACCGACATGATCGAGAACAAGGCCGCGGAGCAGGATGCAGGCTTGGCCTTTGCGGGCTTCATGCGCGCCTTCGACGCCTATAAGGCGACGAACGAGGATCGTCTGGCGCAATTGGAGACGCGCCGCGGGACGGACGTGGTGACGGAGGAGAAGCTGTCACGCATCGATGCGGCGCTCGATGCGGCGCAGCGCCGGATGGACGATCTGGCGGTGAAGGCGCGCCGCCCCGCGCTCGGCATCGAGACGGGCGTCGTGCAGGACCGCAACGTCGCGGAGCACAAGACCGCCTTCGACGCCTATCTGCGCGGCGGCGAGGCGGGCGGGCTGCGGGCCTTGGAAGCCAAGGCGATGGAGGGCAAGGCGCTCTCCGCCGGATCGGGACCGGACGGGGGATTTTTGGTGCCCGTGCCCGCCGAGCGCGAGATTTTGCGGCGGATGTCGAGCGGCTCGCCGCTGCGGGCTCTGGCCACCGTGCGGGAAACCTCCACGGCGACGTTCAAGAAGGCCTATTCCGTGACCGGCCCGGCGGCGGGCTGGGCGGCGGAGACGGCGGCACGGCCGCAGACGAATTCGCCGGTGCTGGCCGATCTGAGCTTCCCGACGATGGAACTCTACGCCATGCCCTCGGCGACGCAGACGGTGCTCGACGATGCGGCGGTGGACCTCGAGCAGTGGCTGGCCGAGGAAATTGAGACCGTGTTCGCCGAGCAGGAGAGCGCGGCCTTCGTCAACGGCGACGGCACGACGCGGCCGCAGGGGTTCATGACCCCGCCGAAGGTGGCGAACGGGACCTGGAGCTGGGGCCGGATCGGCTATCTCGCGACGGGCGTCGCCGGGGCGTTCCCGGCGGCGAACGCGTCCGACGTGCTGGTCGATCTCGTCTATGCGCTGAAGGCGGGCTATCGGCAGAATGCGGCGTTTTCGATGTCGCGGCGGACGCAGGCGGCGGTGCGCAAGCTGAAATCGACCACCGGGGAGTATTTGTGGCAGCCGCCGGCGGGCGTGGGCCAGCCGGCGACGCTGATGAACTTTCCCGTGGTGGAACTCGAGGACATGCCGGAGATCGGGGCGGACAGCTTCTCGATCGCCTTCGCCGATTTCCGACGCTCTTATCTGATCGTCGACCGGACGGGCGTGCGGGTGCTGCGCGACCCCTATTCGGCCAAGCCCTATGTGCTGTTCTACGTGACCAAGCGCGTGGGCGGGGGCGTGCAGGACTTTGAGGCGATCAAGCTGCTGCGCTTCGGCGTGGCGTGACCCTTACGGCGCGGCGGCGACCGTCGCGTCGATCCAACCGCGTTGCGGCGCGACGAGCACGCCCTGCGTGAGCGCGCCGCAACGACGGCTGCCCGAACCCTCGCTCCAGGCGGTGACGGCGGTGAGGATGCCGGCGGGATCGAAGATCGCCCCGCCGGAGTCGCCCCGACAGGCGCCGATGCCGGTCTTCGCGGAGAGCCAGACGAGCAGGCGGCCGGGGCCGTAGGGCATCACGACGGGCACGTCGACCGAGCGCAGCTTGCCCGCCGTGGCGTCGTCCCATTCCAAAGCGAGGCCGTAGCCGACGATGCGGAGCGGCGCGCCTTCCTCCGGGACCGGCGTGCCGCGATCCGCCAGAGCGACCGGCAGGAACTCGGCGGGAAGCGGCGCGCGGGTGCGCACGATCGCGAGATCGATGGAGCGGATGCGCGCTTCGGCGGCGTTTTTACGGAATTCGGGATGCAGGACGATGCGGCCGGGCTCGACCATCACCGGCTTGCCCGCCGAATCGCGCCAATGGACGCGGTAGGACCCGCCGCCCGACACGCAATGACCGGCCGTGAGCACCGCGTCGCGCGCCACGACGACGGCGGAGCAGAAGCTGCCGCGGTCGGACACGAGCATGACGAGGTGGGGCTTGAAGCGCGGCGCGTCGTCTCCGCCGACGATGGCCCCGGCGGGGCCGGGCGCGAGAAGCACCGCCGCCGCGAGCGCCGCCTGAATGAACCGCATGAAACCACCCTGCGCGCCGCTTTTCGCGGGCGTCGCCTTCCTCGGAGACCGTCATGAGCTTATCGCCCATCACCTCGCCGGCCGTCGAGCCCGTATCGCTCGACGAGGTAAAGAGGCACCTGCGCGTCTCCGGTACGGACGAGGACGGGGTGATCGCCGCACTGATCGCGGCGGCGACGCGTGCCGTGGAGACGGCGACCGACCGCGCGCTGATCGTGCGGCGCATGCGGCTGAGGCTCGACGCCCCGCCCGCGGACGGGATCGTGACGTTTCCGCTGTCGCCGTTGCAGAGCGTGGAGGCGGTGCGCATCCGCGACCGGACGGGGGGAAGCGTGAGCGTGCCGCTCGCCGACCTGCGCGTCGACGCGGCGTCCGACCCGCCGCGCCTCACGACGGCCGGGACGTGGCCTTCACCCGACACGCCGTTCGGCGGCATCGAGATCGATTTTACGGCGGGATACGGGCCGACGCCGGCGGCGGTGCCGGAGCCGCTGCGGCTGGCGGTGCGGATGCTGGCGGCGCGCTGGTTCGAGCGGCGCGGCGACGACGAACCCGGACGCGGGCCGATCTCCGGCGACGTCGCCGCGCTGATCGCGCCCTTTCGCCGCCCGAGGCTGGCATGAAGACGATCGGGGCGTTTCGGACGCCGGTCGAGCTGCTGCTGCCGCAGGACGCGGCGGACGGGGCGGGCGGGGCGCGGCGGACCTACGCCGTCGCCGGCACGCTGTGGGCGCGCATCGAGCCGGTGAAGGCGACGGGCGGGCAGGGCGACGACCAGGAGGGCGCGACGATCACCCATCGCATCACGCTGCGGCGACGCGCCGGAATCGACAGCGCCGCACGGCTGCGCTTGGGCGGCCGCGTGTTCCACGTCGTCGCCGCGCATGATCCCGACCAACGCGGGCGCTTTCTCGTGTGCCTGTGCAGGGAGCCGACCGCATGACCAGTCCCGTTCTCGCGCTGCGCATGGCGGTGCGTGCCGCGCTGCTGCTCGACGCGCCGCTGCGCACGCTGCTCGGCGGCGAAAAGATCTACGACGAGGCCCCGCGCTCGGCCGAGCCGCCCTTTGCGGTGTTCGGGGAGGCGGAGGCGCGCGACTGGTCGACGGGCGACGCATCGGGCCACGAACATCGGCTGTCCCTGCGGGTGTGGTCCGACCAGAACGGCGATGCCGAGGCGCTGGCGATCACCGGCCGCATGGCCGAGGTGCTCGACGACGCGGACCTCGTGCTCGACGGGCATCGGCTCGTGCTGATCGGCATGACGGCCGAGGAAATGTCGAAGCCCGGACGCGACGGACGCCGCCGGGCCGTGCTGCGGCTTTCGGCGCTCACGGAAGCGCTCTGATTTTCACGACGGATCGGGAGACGACGCCATGGCGGTTCAGGCGGGCAGGGATCTGCTCATCAAGCTCGACGACGGGACGGGGGTGTTTCGGACGGTGGCGGGGCTGCGCTCGCGGCAGATCGCGTTCAACGCGACGGCCGTTGACGTGACGCATGCGGAATCCGCCGGACGCTGGCGCGAACTGCTCGCCGGGGCGGGCGTGCGGCGCGCGGGGGTGACGGGGGCCGGCATCTTCCGCGACGAAGCGTCCGACGCCTCCGTGCGGCAGGTGTTTTTCGAGGGTCTCATCCGGCAATGGCAGATCGTGATCCCGAGCTTCGGCACCTTGCAGGGGCCGTTTCAGGTCTCCGCACTGGAATATCGGGGCGAGCATGACGGCGCGGTGACGTTCGAGACGACGCTGGAAAGCGCCGGGCCCGTCACGTTCACCGCACTCTGAGGGGGCGGACATGGCCAATCCGCGACGCGGGGAGATCGAGGCGCGGCTGGGCGGGCGCAGCTTCACGCTGTGTCTGACGCTCGGCGCGCTGGCGGAACTGGAAGCCGCATTCGGTGCGGACGACCTGCAGGCGCTCGGCCGGCGGCTCGGGGAGGGACGGGTTTCGGCCCGCGACCTCCTGCGCATCATCGGCTGCGGCATCCGGGGCGGCGGCGTCGCGATGAACGACGAGGAGGCCGCCGCGTTGCCGATGACGGAGGGCTTCGAACCCTTCGTCGATGCAGCCGTGCGGCTGTTGACGGCGACTTTCGGCTCGGGCGAGGCGGGGAGCGGTTCACCGAACTCCGCGCGCCCCGGGACGCCGCAGGACGCGGGGTAAACCCGGGAGAGGGTGCGACCTCCCCGCGCCCCTTTCCCTGGGACGAAGCCTTGAGCTTCGGCCTCGGCGTCCTGCGGCTGTCCCCGCGCGATTTCTGGACGATGACACCTGTGGAATTGGCCGCGCTGGCCCGCGGCCGCGTGCGGAGGGCGAGCCCGCCCGACCGGGCGGCGCTGGAGGCCTTGGCGAAGGCGTTTCCGGACCTCGCGTCGTGAAGAAGGTTACGGCGCGGGCCAAGGCCGCGATATACGGCAATGACCGTAGGCGTTGCGGCCCGGGGTGCCTTCGGCGCAGGCGTAATCGGAAAACGTCGCCTTGTAGGCTTTGAAGGCGAAGCCCTTCGACTCCATGCAGGCGATGAACAGGCCGTGGTCGCGGTCCGCCCGGCGCGCGCGCAGGGACACGCGGCGGACCTCGTAGCGACAGACGTTGCGGGCCTTGAAGAAGGCCTCCTCGCTCGCCTTGCCCCGGTCAAAAGAGAGCGTGGTGCCCGTGGCAACCGGGAAGCAGGCGGTGCATGCGAGCACAAGACAAGCCGACGCCGCGCAGACTTTCGCGGGGCGGGCTTTGGCGGCGCGGCCCGTCGAAGGGTGCGGGTGTCGAGACCGAGCCTTTGCGAAGAGGAATTTGACGATGGCCGACACGTTCGACGCGGAAGAATTGAGCACGCGAACCGTCGAGTTGAAAAAGCAGACGGACGACCTTTCACGGTCGATCACGTCCGCCTTCGCTTCCGGCATCGCGGGGGGCAAGCGATTCGAAAGCGTATTGAAGGACATCGGGCTCCGGATGTCGGAGGTCGGACTCAAAATGGCTATGAAGCCCGTCGAGAATGCCATTTCCGGGCTGCTCGGAAACCTGTCCGATCAAACAGGTCCGTCCGACGGGGGCGGGCTCGGCGACATGCTCGGCAGCCTGCTGAAATTCGAGAAGGGCGGCGTGGTCGGCGCGCCGACCTATTTTCCTGCCGGCGGCGGGCTGGGGCTGATGGGCGAGGCCGGACCGGAGGCGATCCTGCCGCTGGCGCGCGGTCCCGACGGCGCGCTCGGCGTGAGAACCGGCGGCGGAGGGGGCGGCGGCGTGACCGTGAACATCTCGACGCCGGATGCGGACAGTTTCCGCCGATCCGAGGCGCAGGTGTCGGCCGCGCTTGCGCGCGCCGTGGCGCGGGGGCGCAGATCGGGGTGAACGGGCCGTCTTCGCTCAGGCGGCGCAGCGCAGCATCGCGGCGATCTCGTCCTTGAGTTTGAGGCGGCGGCGCTTGAGGCCTTCCAGCGTTTCGTCGGAGGCCGGCTCGATATCGGCCTCGATGCGGTGGATCTCGCGGTTGAGGTGCTCGTAGCTCTCGGCCAGGCGGGCGAAATGCGCGTCGCCGATCTTCAACTTGCTGATGACCGGGGCCGAGGTGGGGAACTCCTCGTGCAGACCGTGGGGAACATGCGTCATCGGGCGCCTCCTGCGGATTGAATGAAGCTTGGTCGAGATGGTCGAGCTTCAGATTGGACGGGGCCGACGCGCCCGTCATTGACCGACGTCAAACGACGATGACGAAAGGGCTGCGGATGGCGGACGCGTTTCACGAGGTGCGTTTTCCCCTGACGGTGGGGTTGGCGGGGTCGGGCGGGCCGGAACGGCGGACCGACGTGATCGTCACCGGCTCCGGCCGCGAGGAACGCAATGCGCGCTGGGCGCATTCGCGGCGACGCTACGACGTGGGCTCGGGCGTGAAGACGCTCGGGGAATTGGCGCTGGTGACGGCGTTTTTCGAGGAGCGGCGGGGGCGGCTGACCGGGTTTCGGTTTCGCGACCGGGCCGACTGGAAAAGTTGCGCGCCCGCCGCGACGCCCGCGCCGACGGACCAGCGGATCGGGACCGGCACCGGGGCGGAGCGGGTGTTCCGGCTGGTGAAGATCTACGGGGCGGCATTCGCGCCCTATGAGCGGCCGATCCGCAAGCCCGTGGCGGGCAGCGTGCGGGTGGCGAGCGGTGGGGTCGAGCGGGTTTTCGGCATCGATTACGACGTGGATGCGGCGACGGGCACGGTGACGTTCCGCACGGGGAGGGCGCCGGCTGCGGGGGCGGCGGTGACGGCCGGTTACGAGTTCGACGTGCCGGTGCGCTTCGACGCGGACGAGCTGTTCATCGACCACGAGGCCTTCGCCGCGGGGGTGATCCCGAAGATTCCGTTGGTGGAATTGGTGGTGTGACCGGGGGCGGCAGTGGGCAGTCGGCAGTGGGCAGTGGGCAGTCGGTGCCCGTCATTGCAAGCGTGGTTCGAGACGGCGCTTTGCGCCTCCTCACCATGAGGTTTTCTTGGGTGTTTGCGCCTGACGGCACCTGCCTGCTTCACCACACCCTCATGGTGAGGAGCGCGGCGAAGCCGGGCGTCTCGAACCATCTCCTTTTGCGGCCGGAAAACCTCGTGGTTCGAGACGGCGCTTTGCGCCTCCTCACCATGAGGTTTTCTTGATGGCAGGCGGCCGTGAAGTGTCATCCCGGCGGCGTGAGCCGACCCGGGACCTAGGCTTGCGGGTGTCGTGGAACAAGTCTGGTTCCCGGCTCTTCGGCCGGGATGACACGCGTGGGTGGCTCGCTTTTCGCCGCTTTCATCATTTTTTTCAGGAGGTTGAGATGCGGGCTTTGCCGGAGGGGATGCTCGGGGAGGCGACGACGCTGGCGCGGTGCTGGCGGTTGGTGCGGCGCGACGGGGTGGTGATGGGGTTTACCGATCATGATCGCGATCTGACCGTGGACGGGACCGTGCATCGGGCGGCGACGGGGTTCGAGGCGGCGGAGGCGGAGGCCGTTTTGGGGTTTGCCGTGGGCGGGGGCGAGGTGGTGGGCGCGTTGGTGTCGGACGGCATCGGCGAAGGCGACGTGCATGCGGGCCTGTACGACGGGGCGACCGTGGAGACGCGGTTGGCGGATTGGAGCGCGCCCGAGCATTGGTTTCTGCTCGACGTGGGGACCGTGGGGGAGGTGCGGCGCAGCGACGG
The DNA here is from genome assembly GCA_027489535.1 of Hyphomicrobiales bacterium. Taxonomy (GTDB): domain Bacteria; phylum Pseudomonadota; class Alphaproteobacteria; order Rhizobiales; family Beijerinckiaceae; genus JAIXZO01. The sequence continues at coordinate 266,036 of JAIXZO010000006.1, read as the reverse complement.
GGCCTTCACGGCCGAATTGCGCGGCATCGCGCATCGGTTGGACGAGGTGCGGGGGCGGCTGTTTCAGGCCGCGTGCACGGCAGATCTCGGCGACGCGAAATGCCGGGTGGATCTCGGCGCGGGCGGCCGGCGGTTCGACGGCGTGGTCGCGACCACGGACGGGCGGGCCTATCTGACGGCGGCGGCCGACATGCCCGACGGGCGGTTTACGGCCGGGGCGTTGACCTTCACGAGCGGGCCGAATGTGGGCAGCGCCTTCGAGGTGAAGACGCATCAGCGGATCGGCGGGAGCGCGGGGCTGACGCTGTGGCGCTCGACCGCGCGGCCCATCGTGGCGGGGCATGCGTTTACGGTGACGGCGGGATGCGACAAGCAGCTTGCGACGTGCCGGGACGTGTTCGGCAATCTGCTGAATTTTCGCGGCTTTCCGCGCATGCCGGGCAACGACGTGCTGATGCGGCGCGTCGTGGAAGGCGAAGGCGGGATGGACGGCGGGAGCCTGTTCCGATGAGGCCCGCCGTTTCCATGAGGCTGTCCTCGTCGATGATCGTCGCCGAGGCGCGGCGCTGGATCGGCACGCCCTATCTGCATCAGGCGTCGCTGCGCGGGGCGGGCTGCGACTGCTTGGGATTGGTGCGCGGGGTGTGGCGGGCGTTTTACGGCGCGGAGCCTGAAGCGCCGCCGCCCTATTCGCCTGACTGGGCCGAGGCGACGCGGGAAGAGCGGCTTTATGCGGCGGGACTGCGCCATCTGGTGCCGATCGCGGTGGAGGCGTTCTCGCCCGGGGACGTTCTGATGTTTCGCTGGCGCGAGGGGCTGCCGGCCAAGCATCTCGGCATCGCGACATCCGACGCCGCGATGATCCACGCCCATGACGGGGCCTGCGTCTCCGAGACCGCCTTCGGCATCTGGCGGCCGAGACTGGCCTTCGCCTTCCGTTTTCCGGAGATTTGCGCATGACGACCATCGTGCTCCAAGCGGCGGGCTCGGCCGTCGGCACGGCCCTCGGCGGGCCGATGGGCGGCATGATCGGCCGCGCGGCCGGCGCCGCCGCGGGCGGGCTGATCGATCAGGCGCTGTTCGGGGGCGGTTCGACCCGCGTGAAGGACGGACCGCGGCTGACGGATGTGGGCGGGCTGGGCTCGACCGAGGGCGCGCCGATCCCGCGCGTGTACGGACGGGTGCGGATCGGCGGAGAGCTGATCTGGGCGACGCGGTTCGAGGAGGCGGTAACCGACACCGTCCGCAAGGACAAGAAGAGCGGCAAGGGCGGCGGCGGCGGCGCCAAGACGGTGACGCGGACCTATTCCTATTTCGGCAATTTCGCGGTGGGGCTGTGCGAGGGCCCCGTGTCGCACGTGCGGCGCATCTGGGCCGACGGCAAACTCGTCGACCGCGCGGGCGTGACGGTGCGCGTGCATGCGGGGCATGAAGACCAGATGCCCGACCCGCTGATCGCCGCGAAGGAAGGCGCGCATGCGACGCCGGCGTTTCGCGGCACGGCCTATGTCCTGTTCGAGCGTTTTCCGCTGGCCGAATACGGCAACCGCATTCCGCAATTCACCTTCGAGGTGGTGCGGACCTGCGACGGGCTCGCGCGCAAGGTGCAGGCGATGAACCTGATCCCCGGTGCGGGGGAATTCGCCTATGAGCCGCAGCCGGTGTCGCGCGATTTCGGCAACGGCAATTCGGCCTCCGAAAACCGCCACGAACTCTCGGCGGGAAGCGACTGGCAGGCGTCGGTGGACGCGATGCAGACGATCTGTCCGGCGGTGCGCAACGTGGCGCTGGTGGTCTCGTGGTTCGGGGACGACCTGCGCGCGGAGGCCTGCACGGTGCGCCCGCGCGTCGACCTCGCCGACAAGGCCACGGCGGGAGCCGAATGGGCGGTCGCGGGACTCGACCGTTGGAACGCGGGGGAGGTGAGCCGGGTGGACGGCAAGCCGGCCTATGGCGGGACGCCGTCGGATTCCTCCGTGATCCACGCGATCCGCGACCTGAAGGCGCGCGGGCTGGGCGTGACGCTTTATCCCTTCTGCATGATGGACGTGCCTGCGGGGAACGGCTTGCCCGACCCCTGGACGGGAGCGCCCTCGCAGCCCGCTTATCCGTGGCGGGGACGCGTGACCTGCATGCCCGCGCCGGGACGACCCGGCTCGCCGGACGGGACGGCGGCGGCCGGCGCGGCCGTGGCGCAATTCTTCGGGACGGCGACGGCGCGCGATTTCGCGGTCTACGGCGAGACGGTGCGGTGCGGCAAGCCGGACGAGTGGAGCTGGCGGCGGCTGGTGCTGCATTGCGCCGCGCTCGCGCGGATCGCCGGCGGCGTCGATGCGATCATGATCGGCTCGGAACTGGTGTCGCTGACGCGGGTCGCGAGCGCGCCGGGCGTGTTTCCCGCAGCCGGACATCTCGCGTCGCTCGCGGCCGAGGTGAAGGCCATGCTGCCGGGGGTGAAGACGACCTATGCGGCGGATTGGACGGAATATGGGGGATATTCGCCCGCGCCGGGGGAGCTGCGCTTTCCGCTCGATCCGCTGTGGGCCTCGCCCGCGCTCGATGCGGTGGGGATCGACGTGTATTGGCCGATTTCGGACTGGCGCGACGGGCCGCTGCATCTCGATGCGGGGCGTGCGCGGGGGCCGAACGACCCGTCTTATCTGCGCGCCGGGGTCGCCTCGGGCGAGGGGTTCGACTGGTATTATGCCGATGCGGGCGCGCGCATGGCGCAACGGCGGACGCCGATCACCGACGGGGCCTACGGCAAGCCTTGGGTGTGGCGGGTGAAGGACCTGGCGGGGTGGTGGGGCAACGCGCATGTGGAGCGCGTCGGCGGCGTCGAGCTTGCGCGGCCGACGGCCTGGGCGCCGCGCACCAAGCCGATCTGGTTCACCGAACTGGGCTGCCCGGCGGTGGACAAGGGCGCGAACGGGCCGAACGTGTTCCCCGACCCGAAATCCTCCGAGAACGCGCTGCCGCCGTTCTCGCTCGGGTATCGCGACGATCTCGCGCAGACGCGGATGATCGAGGCGACGCTGGCGTGGTTCGCGGACGTGAACCCCGTCTCGCCGGTCTATGGCGGCCCGATGGTGGACATGGCGCGGATCTACGTCTGGGCGTGGGACGCGCGGCCGTTTCCCGCCTTTCCGGCGCAGAGCGACGTATGGGCGGACGCGGCCAATTGGCGGACCGGGCATTGGGTGACGGGGCGGTTCGAGGGCGTGCCGCTCGACCGGCTCGTCGCGGCCGTGCTGTCGGACGCGGATGCGCCCGCGCCGAACGAAAATGCGCTGGACGGCTTCGTGGACGGCTGCGTGATCGACCGGCCGATGTCGGCGCGGTCGGTGCTGGAGCCCTTGGCCGAAGCCTTTGCCTTCGACGCCGTCGCCGCGGGCGGCGGCTTGCGCTTTCGCGGACGCGGCGGCGGGCCGGTGCTGCGGATCACGCAAGACGATCTGGTGCCCGGGCACGACGGCGCGCTGATCGACCTCGTGCGGGCGCAGGAGACGGAACTGCCCTGCGAGCTGAAGTTGGGCTTCATCGACGGCGAGTGGGACTACAAGCGCGCGGGCGTATCCTCGCGCCGGCTCGGGACGGGCAGCCGCGGGGCGGCGCAGGTGAACCTCGCGGTGGTGACGACGCGCGCGGAGGCGCAGCGCATCGCCGATATCGGGCTGCACGAGATGTGGGCGGGGCGGGAGACGGCGCGGTTCAGGCTGCGGCCGGGACTGATCGGGCTCGAGATCGGCGATGTGGTGGAATTGCCGGTCGACGGCGGGCATCGTCCGTTCCGCATCGTGCGGACGACGGACCGGGGCGAGCGGGTGATCGAGGCGCGCTCGACGGATCCGTCGGTGTATTTCGTAGCTCCCGGCGCGGCGGTGCCCGAAGCCTCCTTCGCGCCGAAAATTCCGGGAAAGCCGCTGGCTGTGGTTGTGGACCTGCCCGTCGCGAGCGGTTCGCCGCCGGTGCTGCAGGCCTTGGCCGTGCATGCCGATCCTTGGCCGGGCGGCTTCACGGTGCATCGCTCGGCGGACGGCGAGAGCTACTCGGCCGTGGCGGCGGTGGACGTGCCGGCGCTGATCGGAACGACGACCCGACCCTTCGGACCGGGGCCGCTGTGGCGGTGGGACGATGGGAATTCGCTCACGATCGCATTGGCGGGCGGGACGCTCGCGGCCGGGGGCGACCTCGCGGCGCTGTCGGGGGAAAGCACCGTCGCGATCCTCGGGCCGGGCGGGCGTTGGGAGGTCGTGGCGTTCGCGCGAGCGGAGCTGATCGGAGAGCGCATCTGGCGGCTGACGCGATTGATGCGCGGCTTGGGCGGCTCCGAGGCGGCGGCCGGCCGGAGCCTCGCCCCCGGCGCGCGCGTGGTGATGCTCGACGGGGCGCTCGTGCCGCTGGCGAAGGGCGTGGATGCGGTGGGGGAGACGCGGCTTTGGCGCGTGTCGCCCGCCGCGCGCGACCATGCGGACCCTGCGGCGGTCGGGTTCGAGGCGACGGTGACGGACGCGGCCTTGCGGCCGCTTTCCCCGGTGCGGGCCACGGCGAAGCGCAGGGCGGAGGGCGTGACCTTCACGTGGATCCGACGTGCGCGGACGGGCGGCGACGGCTGGGGCGTGCAGGAAATCGCGCTCGACGAGCCGAGCGAGGCCTATGCGGCGGAGCTGATCTCCGGCGGAACGGTGCGGCGCAGCTTCAGCCTCGCCGGGCCGGAATTGGTTTATCCCACGGCCGAAGAAACTGCGGATTTCGGCGGACCGCAGGCGCAATTCGCGATCCGCATCGCGCAAGTGAGCCCCACGGTCGGGCCGGGCGCATGGCTCGAAGCCGTCGTTCCGGTGGTCTGAACACCACGATTTTTCATCGGACATTTCATCGAAGGAGGGGCGCATGCCCGATACGGCTCGGCTCGGACTGCCCCTGATAGCCGCAGGGCAGGCGCAAAAGCACGTCACCCACAACGAGGCGCTGATCGCGCTGGATGCGCTGGTGCAGATGAGACTGCTTGCGCTCGACGCGAATACGCCGCCGGCGAGCCCGGCCGAGGGCGACGCCTATGCGGTCGGGTCCGCACCCACGGGAGCATTTGCGGGGAAGGGCGGTGCCGTCGCCGTGTTTGCCGGCGGCGCGTGGACGTTTCTGACGCCTGCGATGGGCTGGACGGCGTGGGTGGCGGCGACGGGCAAGCTCGCGGTGCGGCAGGCCACCGGGTGGGTCTCTTTGGAAAATGCGCTCCGCCGATTGACCGATCTGGAAGTCCTCTGCGTCGGCACGGGGGCCGACCCGAGCAATCCGGTTTCGATCAGGGCCAATGCCGCCTTGTTCGCCGCGAAGCCGACGGGCGAAGGCGGCACCGGTGACTTGCGCGTGACGTTCAACAAGAGCGGCACGGCGCAGACGGCGAGCCACGTCTTTCAATCGAACTGGTCGGCGCGGGCCGAGACGGGCTTGGCGGGCGACGACCGGTGGCGTTTGAAGGTGTCGCCCAACGGCACGACGTGGCGGGACGCCATCGTCGCCGATCCCGCAAACGGATCGGTACGGATCGACGCGCTCTTGGCGGGACGCGCCGCGCCGGGCTTCGGAGCCCGTGCCGAAATCGGCTTTGCGGGTGCAACGGTCGGAATGGCCCTCGACGACGGAACGGCGGGGACCGGCACGGGAACGGCGGTATCGTTTCGCCGCGCGGGCGTCGCGGTGGGCGCGATCACGATATCGGCGACCGGAACGTCCTATGCGACGACTTCCGACCATCGTTTGAAGGTCGACGTCGCGCCGCTCGACGATGCAGCGGAGCGGCTGGCGCGGCTGAAGCCGTCGCGGTTCGCGTTTGCAGCCGATCCGTCGCGCAGGCTCGACGGCTTCATTGCGCATGAAGTGGCCGTTGCGGTGCCGGAGGCGGTGAACGGCGAGAAGGACGCCGTGGACGAGCAGGGGCGCGCCGTGCCGCAGACGGTCGATCTTTCTCGGCTCGTTCCGCTTTTGACAGCCGCCGTTCAGGAACTGGCGGCTAGGGTTTCGGGGCTTGAACGAACCGGGCGATGACGGGCAGAGTGCGCCGCCGCGTCACCGAAGGATCGGCGGGAGGCCGAATGCCGCGTATCTCTTTGCTTCGCGCACTCATGATCGCGGGGGCCCTTCAGGCTCCTGCGAGCGTCTGCGCGTTTGCCGAGGCGGAGCTGCGGCCGGAACAACCCGTGCGCGTCGAAGAACCGACGCGCATCGAGGAATCGCCGGCTGCGGCTGCGGGCTGCGTGAACGATCGCGACCTGCGCCATCTCGTGGAAAGCCGCACGGTGGTGCCGCCGATCACGGCGATCAGGGCCGCACGGTCCGCCGTGGCGGGTGATGCCGTCAGCGCGCGGCTGTGCCGGAACGGCGACGATTTCGAGTATCGGGTCACGGTCCTCACCAAAGATGGTAGGATCATTCGTGTGGGCGTGGACGGCCGGACGGGCCGGCCCGCCGAACGCTGAGAGGGCATCGCCTTGCGTCTTTTGGTCGTCGAGGACGACAAGGATCTGAATCGCCAGATCGTCTCCGCGCTGGAGACCGCCGGCTATGCGGTGGACAAGGCCTTCGACGGCGAGGAGGGGCAGTTTCTCGGCGAAACCGAACCTTACGATGCCGCGATCTTGGACTTGGGCCTGCCGATCCGCGACGGCGCGGCGGTGCTGCAAGCTTGGCGCGCAGCCGGCCGGACGATGCCGGTGCTGATTTTGACGGCGCGCGACCGGTGGAGCGACAAGGTGCTGGCCTTCGATGCCGGCGCCGACGATTACGTGACCAAGCCGTTCCACATGGAAGAAATCCTGGCGCGCGTGCGGGCGCTGCTGCGCCGGGCGGCGGGGCATGCCACGAGCGAACTCGTTTGCGGACCGTTGCGGCTGGATACGCGGACCGGGCGCTTGACGGTGGACGGCAATGCGGTGCGGCTGACCTCGCACGAGTACCGGCTGATCTCCTATCTCATGCATCATTCCGGCAGGGTGATCTCGCGCACGGAAATCGTGGAGCATCTCTACGAGCAGGATTTCGACCGGGATTCGAATACGGTCGAGGTGTTCATGGGACGCTTGCGCAAGAAGCTCGGCGTCGACGTGATTCATACCGTCCGGGGCCTCGGCTATATTTTGGAAGCCCCGCCGGCCGTTACGGGCTGAAACGTGTCGCGACCGCTTTCACTCTCCACGCGCCTGTCCGTCTCCGCTGCGGTGTGGAGCCTCATCATCCTGCTCGCGGCGGGGCTGATCCTCTCCGCCATCCATCGCAGGGCGACCGAGCGGGCCTTCGACGACCGGCTGAACATTTATTTGCAGGCCTTGGTGGCGGCGATCGCGTCCCCCGACGAAACCGAACGGAAGGACCCGTTCGGCCTCGGCGATCCGCGCTTCGATCTGCCGATGTCCGGCTGGTACTGGCAGATCGACGAAATGTTCGGCGAACCGCCGGAAACCCAAAGCTCCAGTTCGCTGTTCGGCACGCGCCTGCCCGCGATGCCGGCGACGCGCGGCCGCAGCGACGGTTCCGCCGTGACGCAAGGCTATGTGACGGGGCCGGACGAGCGACGGCTGCGCGTGGTGCAACGCATGGTGCAGACGCCCGAGGGCCAATTGCATCGCGTGCGGGTGGCGGGTGATGCCGACGAGATCGAGCGCTCCATCGGCGCGTTCCGAACGCCGCTGGTGCTGACGCTGTTGCTGCTGGGCGGGCTGCTGGTGGGAACGACGGGGTTTCAGGTCGCATTCGGCCTGCGGCCGTTGGTGAAACTTTCGCAGGCGGTGAGCGCGGTGCGCCGGGGGCAGGCGGACAGGATCGACGGCGATTATCCGCCCGATCTCGCGCCTTTGGCGATCGAACTGAACCTTCTTCTCGAGGCGAACCGGGAAATTCTCGACCGCGCACGGACGCAGGTGGGGAATTTGGCGCATGCGCTGAAGACGCCGCTCAGCGTGATCACAAACGAGGCCGCCGCCGAGCAGGGCCCGATGGCCGAGAAGGTGCGCGAGCAGGCGGTGGTGATGCGCGACCAAGTGGATTGGTATCTCGAGCGGGCGCGCGCCGCCGCGCGGGCCGGTGCCATCGGCGTTTCGACCGAAATCGACCCCGTCGTCGCCGGGTTGCAGCGTGTCTTCGCAAAGCTGTGGCGCGAAGCCGGCATCGCCTTCGATTGCGACGTGCCGGCCGGGCTGAAGTTTCGGGGGGAGCGGCAGGATCTCGAGGAGATGATCGGCAATCTCGTCGACAATGCCGGGAAATGGGCGAAGACGCGGGTGCTGGTGAGCGTGACGACCGTGACGGGACCGACTGGGCCCGAAATCGACGTCTGCGTCGAGGACGACGGGCCGGGGTTGCCGGCGGCGCATCGGGCGGAGGCGGTGCGGCGCGGGCGAAGGCTCGACGAGAGCCGGCCGGGGCAGGGGCTCGGGCTTTCCATCGTGGCCGATCTTGCCCAATTGCACCGCGGAGGGCTCCATTTGGAGGATTCCGAGATGGGCGGACTGCGTGCCCGGTTGCGACTTCCCGCGGTATGAGGCTGAATTTCGGCAACGGACGGAAAAATGCCCGAATCAGGGCATTGGATCGAATTCGACCGAGGGCGTGGGTATAACGTCCCTCAACGGATATGCTGAAGGAGCATTGCTCGATGAAGGCCAAGAAGACGATTGCAGCCGCGCTCGCACTTTCCTTGACGGCGGCGGGGATTGCCGGTTGCGCGCCCACGACGGGCCCCAACGAAGCCGGCGGCACGGTGCTCGGCGCGGTGGCGGGCGGCCTGATCGGCAGCCGGTTCGGCGGCGGGGCCGGCAAGGTGGGTGCGGTGATGGCGGGAACGCTGATCGGCGGCTTCCTCGGCAATCAGGTGGGCCGCGGGCTCGACGAGCGGGCGCAGCAGCAGGCCAATTACGCGCAGGCGCAGGCCGTGTCCTACGGGCAGCGCCAGACCTGGGCGGCGCCCAGCGGCGCGCGCGGCTATGTCGATCCCGGTCCGGTCTATTCGGAGCAGGGCCGCGTGTGCCGCCAATACACCCACACCATCGTGATCGCCGGCCGTCAGGAACAGGGCGTCGGCACCGCATGCCGCGCCCCGGACGGGCGTTGGGACATCGTGAGCTGATGCAGAAACAAACTCCGCGACCTCGCGCCGCGGAGTTTGCGCGTGACGACGTGACGGGGCGCGGTTAACAGACATCATGCTCGTCTGGATCGTCATGACGTTGTTGACGGGCGCGACCGTGATGGCCGTGCTGCGGCCTCTGTCGCGCTCAGCCCTTCCGTCGGCCGAGCGGGCGACGGACACGGCCTTCTATCAAGCCCAGCTGGCCGAGATCGACCGTGATTTCGAGCGCGGCCTGCTCGGCGCGGACGAAGCCGAAGCCGCGCGGGCCGAAGCGGCGCGGCGGCTGCTGGCGGCGGCGAATTCCTCCGAAGAGGGCGCGACCTTCTCGCAGAACCGCATTCGAGCCGCGGCTTTGATCGCCGTGCTGCTGATCCCGACCTTCTCGCTCGGGCTTTACATGCGGATCGGCTCTCCGGACGAGCCGGACCGGCCGCTCGAAGCGCGGCTGAAACAGGCCCCCGATTTCGCCACGCTGATCGCGCAGGTGGAAAAGCGGTTGGCGGAAAAGCCCGACGACGTGGCGGGATGGCAGGTGATCGCCCCGGTCTACATGCAGTCGGGCCGGTATGACGACGCGGTGCGCGCCTATTCGCAGATCCTCAAGCTGAAGGGCCCCGATGCCGACCGGCTGACCGCCTTGGGCGAGGTGCTGGTGGCGCAAGCGGGCGGCGTGGTGACGGCCGAAGCGCGCGAATTGTTCGACGGGGCGCTCGCCTTCGACGCCAAATCGCCCGCGCCGCGCTTCTACAAGGGCCTGTCCTACGAGCAGGACGGCAAGACGGGCGAGGCGCTGGCGATGTATCGCGCGCTGCTTCGCGACGTGCCGCCGGACTCCTCCGCCGCCGCGGCGCTGAAGGAGCGGATCGCGACGCTCGCGCCGGGCTCCGTGCCCGCGGGCGGCGAGGCCATAGCGGCACTGCCCGAGGCCGACCGGACGGCGATGATCCGCAGCATGGTGGACGGGCTCGACGAGCGATTGGCGGCGAAGGGCGGCGACTCCGAGGCTTGGTCGCGGCTGATCCGCGCGCTCTCGGTGCTCAAGGAATCGGAGCGGGCCAAGGGCGCGCTGGAGCGGGCGCGGACTGCGCTGGCGGACGACGCGGACGCGTTGCGCCGGGTGGAAGCCGCGGCGCGCGAGGCCGGAGTGGAATGACGCGATGACGCGCAAGCAGAAACGCCTCGCGGTGATCGGCGGCATGGGAGCGGTGCTCGCGCTGGCGGCCGGCCTCGTGCTGTTTTCGCTCAGCGACAGCATCGTGTTCTTCTACGGGCCGACGGAAGTGGTCGAGAAGGGCGTGACGCCCGGCACGCGTCTGCGCATCGGCGGCCTTGTCGTCGACGGCAGCGTGAAGCGCAGCGAGGGCAACGCCGTCGGCTTCCGGGTGACGGACGGCAACCGCGAGATCGCGGTGAGCTATCGCGGGCTGCTGCCGGACCTGTTCCGCGAAGGGCAGGGCGTGGTGGCGGAAGGCGTGCTTGAACCCGGCGGGAGCTTCCGCGCCGACAGCGTGTTGGCCAAGCACGACGAGAATTACATGCCGAAGGAAGTCGCCGACACGCTCAAGAAACAGGGGCAGTGGCAGGGCGACGCCGGCGGCCAAGCCAAGGGCGGAGCAGCGAAATGATCGTCGAGATCGGACATTACGCACTCGTGCTCGCGCTGGCGGTGGCCATGGTGCAGACGGTTCTGCCGTTGTGGGGCGTGACCTCGCGCGACGCGGCCCTGATGTCGACGGCGCGGCCCGCCGCCTTCGCGAGCTTCGTGCTGGTGGCGCTGTCCTACGCCGCGCTGACCTGGGCCTATGTGACGTCCGATTTCTCGGTGCTCAACGTCGCCTCGAATTCGCATTCGGCCAAGCCGCTGATGTATCGGATCTCGGGCGTGTGGGCGAACCACGAAGGTTCGATGCTGCTGTGGGTGAGCATTCTCGTGCTGTTCGCGGCTTTGGTGGCGGCCCGCGCCAAGGACATGCCGCTGCGGCTGCATGCGGCGGTGCTGGGGGTGCAGGGCTCGATCACGGCCGCGTTCCTGCTGTTCGTGCTCGTGGCGTCGAACCCGTTCGAGCGGCTGCTGCCGGCACCGGTCGAGGGCCGGGGGCTCAACCCGATCCTGCAGGACCCGGGCCTCGCGATCCATCCGCCGCTGCTTTACGTCGGCTATGTCGGCTTCTCGATCGCCTTCTCCTTCGCGGTCGGCGCGTTGATCCACGGCCGCATCGACGCGGTGTGGGCGCGCTTCGTGCGGCCGTGGACGCTGCTGGCCTGGATCTTCCTGACCATCGGCATCGCGATGGGCTCGTATTGGGCCTATTACGAGCTGGGTTGGGGCGGCTGGTGGTTCTGGGATCCGGTGGAAAACGCCTCGCTGATGCCCTGGCTCGCGGGCACGGCGCTGCTGCATTCGACGCTGGTGATGGAGAAGCGCGACGCCTTGAAGGTGTGGACGATCCTGCTGTCGATCCTGACCTTTTCGCTCTCTCTCATGGGCGCGTTCCTCGTGCGCTCCGGCGTGCTGACCTCGGTGCATACGTTTGCGACCGATCCCGAACGGGGACGGTTCATCCTCGCCATTCTGACCGTGTTCATCGGCGGCGGCTTCGGGCTGTTCGCCTGGCGCGCGGCGCTGTTGAAGCAGGGCGGGCTGTTCGCGCCGGTGTCGCGCGAGGGCGCGCTGGTGATCAACAATCTGCTGCTGGCGGCGATCACGGCGGCGGTGTTCATCGGCACGCTGTATCCGTTGGCGCTCGAAGCCTTGGACGGCTCGAAGATTTCCGTGGGACCGCCGTTCTTCGAGGCGACGGTGTTGCCGCTGGGCATTCCCCTGCTGCTGTTGATCCCGTTCGGACAATCGCTGGCGTGGAAGCGCGGCGACCTGCTCGGCGTGGCGCAGCGGCTTGCGGCGGCGGTCGGCATTTCGGTGCTGATCACCATCGCGATATTCGCTTGGACCCGCGGCGGCCCGGTCGCCGCGCCGCTCGGGATCGGTCTCGGCGCATGGCTGATCTTGGGGTCGTTGACGGACATCGTCGCGCGGTCGACGCGCGGCGGGGCGAAGGCCTCGCTGATCTTGCGGCGCGCGGCGGGGATTCCGCTCGCGGCATGGGGCTCCGCCATCGCTCATGCCGGGGTCGGCATCAGCGTGATCGGCATCGCGGCAACGGCGTGGGGGACGGAGCGGATCGCGCAGGTGCGCCCCGGCGACATGCTGGACGCGGGGCCGTATCAGGTGCGGCTGGAGCGGACCTTCGTGCGCAACGGCCCGGATTTCCGTGAGACCGTGGCGAGCTTCGTGATCCTGAGCGAGGGCAAGCCGGTCGGACTGATCGAGCCCGGCAAGCGCGTGTTCATGGCGCAGACCATGCCCACCTCGGAAGCGGGATTGATGACCGCGGGGCTCGGGCAGGTCTATGCCAGCCTGAGCGAATTCGAGCCCGACGGCAGCGTCGGCGTGCGGCTTTATTGGAAGCCGCTGGTGACGCTGATCTGGATCGGCGCGATCGTGATGGGCTTGGGCGGCTTGCTCTCGATGCTCGACCGGCGCGCGCGCGTGGCCGCCCCGGCGCGCGCGGTGCAGGGCGCGAAGGCGGTGCGGGCGTGATCCGCAAACGGCTCCTCGTCGCCGCGTTCGCCGCCGTTCTCGGCGTAATGCCCGTCGCCGGTCCCGCCTTTGCCGTGCAGCCGGACGAGGTGCTGAAGGATCCGGCGCAGGAGGCGCGCGCGCGTGCGCTCTCGGTCGAGTTGCGCTGCCTCGTCTGCCAGAACCAATCTATCGACGACTCGAACGCGCCGCTTGCGCGCGACCTGCGGCTGCTGGTGCGCGAGCGCATCACGGCGGGCGACGATGACCGCGAGATCAAGGCCTATCTCGTCGCCAGATACGGCGATTTCGTGCTGCTGAAGCCGCCCTTCGACATGCGGACGGCACTGCTCTGGATCGGCCCGTTTCTGGTTTTGGCGGCGGGAGCTGCAGGCGTATGGGCCGCCGCGCGGCGCAGACGCGCCTCTGCCCCCGGGCTGTTGAGCGACGAAGAGCGGCGCGCGCTGGCCGAACTGATCGAGCGCGAGCCGCGGGCCTGAACGGTCCGAAATTTCGTCTCAAGATTACCGAACGTTCATGCGGTCGCGAGACGGCCGTAAGCGATGCCGTTGCATCCTTCCCGTCATGGAAGGAGGCGCAGGCCTCCCCGCATCAGGAGGTTTCGATATGAACGAGACGGCAAAAGGCCTTACCGCCCGCAAGAGCGTTCGCACCGTGCTGTTGGCCGGCGTTGCCGCAGCCATGATGGGCGGCGCGCTCTTCGTCGACGGATCCGCGTTGCGCGCCCAGACCGCCGTTACGCCGCAGATTCAGGCAACGGCCCCGAACGGCGCGCCGTCCTTCGCCGACTTGGCCGACCGGGTGAAGCCCGCCGTGGTCTCCGTCCGCGTCAAAGTCGCGACGGCGGCGACGGTTGCGCAGCGGGGCGGGCCTTCGATGGATGGTCTCCCGCCCGAAATTCAGGAGTTTTTCCGCCGCTTCGGTCAGGGCCCGCAGGGACCCGGCGAGCGCGGCGAGGACAGGCCGGGGCGTTTCGGCGAGGCGCTCGGCTCCGGCTTCTTCATCTCTGCGGACGGCTATGCCGTGACCAACCACCACGTCATCGAGAACGCGCTGGAGGTGAAGCTGATGACCGAGGACGGGCGCGAACTGCCGGCGACCGTGGTCGGCTCCGACCCGCGCACCGACATCGCCTTGCTGAAGGTGACCACGCCCGGATCCTATCCCTTCGTGAAGCTGGCGACGGCATCGCCGCGCGTCGGCGAGTGGGTGATGGCCGTCGGCAATCCGTTCGGACTCGGCGGGACGGTGACGGCGGGGATCGTATCGGCCCGGGGTCGCGATATCGGAGCGGGGCCTTACGACGACTTCCTGCAGATCGACGCGCCGGTGAACCGGGGCAATTCCGGCGGACCGACCTTCAATCTCGCCGGCGAAGTGGTGGGCGTGAACACCGCCATCGCCTCGCCGACCGGCGGCAGCGTGGGGATCGCCTTCGCGGTTCCGGCCGCGACGGTGCAGACCGTGGCGGCGTCCCTGAAGCAAAGCGGCGAGGTTTCGCGCGGCTATCTCGGGGTGCAGGTACAGCCCGTGACGGCGGACATCGCGGAAACGCTCGGGCTTCGCGAGCCGAAAGGCGCGTTGGTGGCCGAAGTGACCAAGGGCTCCGCAGCCGAAAAGGCGGGCTTGAAATCCGGCGACGTGGTGACGGCCTTCGACGGAACGGAGATCAAGACCGCGCGCGACCTCACGCGGCTTGTGGGGTCGGCGAAGCCCGGAGCCGAAGCCAAGCTGACCTTCATGCGCCAAGGCAAGACGGAAACGGCGGACGTCGTTCTCTCGAAGCTCCCCGAGATGAAGCCGCGGGCCTGATGCGGATTTGGCATTTGCGCGGCTGCGGCGGTTCACGAACCGCCGCAGCTTCGATTAAGGTCGGTCCCATGAAAATCCTGATCGTCGAAGACGACGCCGATGGGGCCGGCTATCTGGTGAAGGCGCTGCGCGAGACCGGACACGTCGCCGATCATGCGGCGGACGGGCTGGACGGCTACGGCTTGGCGGCCGAAGGCGGCTACGACGTGCTGATCGTCGACCGCATGTTGCCGAAGCTCGACGGGTTGTCGCTGATCCGAGGGCTACGGGAGCAGGGGCACGAGGTGCCGGTGCTGATCCTTTCCGCCCTCGGGCAGGTCGACGACCGGGTGAAGGGTCTTCGCGCCGGCGGCGACGACTATCTCTCCAAGCCTTATGCTTTCTCCGAACTTCTGGCACGGATCGAGGTGCTGGCGAGGCGCAGGCGGGGCACGGCGCCGGCCGAGGAAACCGTGTATCGGGTCGGCGATCTGGAACTCGACCGGCTTGCACATCGCGTGACGCGGGGCGGGCGGTCCATCGACCTGCAACCTCGCGAATTCAGGCTGCTCGAATATTTGATGCGCCATGCAGGGCAGGTGGTGACGCGCACGATGTTGCTGGAAAGCGTGTGGGACTATCACTTCGACCCGCAGACGAACGTGATCGACGTTCATGTGTCGCGGTTGCGCGGCAAGATCGACAAGGGGTTCGACAGGCCGCTGATCCATACGGTACGCGGCGCGGGGTACACGGTACGTGTCGGCGCTTGGTAAACTCTTCCGCACCACGGCCTTCAAGCTGTCGATCGCCTATCTCGTGGTGTTCGCGCTGTTCGCGTTTTTCCTGCTCGGCTACGTCGCATACAACGCACGCCGGCTGATCGACGAGCAGGCGCGCGACGCGATCCGCACCGAATTGGCGAGCCTGACGGAACAATACGGGGCGGGCGGGCCGCGTCGCATTGCAGGAATCGTGGCGCGGCGCTCGCGGCAGCCGGGCGGGGGGCTTTACCTGCTGCTCGACCCGACCGGCGGCGCGGTGGCGGGCAACCTGACCGAGGTCGAAATCAAGCACCCGCTCGGCCCGGGCGAATATCGCATCGCCTACCACCTCGCCGAAGATGACCACCACGGCCGCATGGCGCTGATCAACGCCGTGGAACTCCCCGGCGGGTTCCGGCTGATCGTCGGCCGCGATCTCGGCGAGGACGACGGATTGCGCAACGTCATTCGCCGAGCGTTGGGATGGTCGGCCCTTTTGGTCGTCGCGTTGGGCGTGGGCGGCGGCATCTTCGTGACGCGCCGGGTGCTCGGCCGCATCGACGCGATGACGGACACGACGCGCTCCATCATGGCGGGCAATCTCGACGGCCGGTTGATCGTGACGGGATCGAACGACGAGTTCGACCGGCTGGCGCAAAGCCTCAACGTCATGCTGGACCGCATCGAGGCGCTGATGGCCGGCCTCCGCGAGGTCTCCGACAACATCGCGCATGACCTCAAGACGCCGCTGACGCGTTTGCGCAACGAGGCGGAACAGGCGCTCAGGACGGCGACCTCGCCGGACGAATTCCGGCGCGGGCTGGACGACATCATCGCGGAGGCGGACGACCTGATCCGCGTCTTCAACGCGCTGTTGCTGATCGCGCGGGCGGAAGCCAAGGGCGAGATGCCGTCCGACGACGTTTTCGACCTCGCCGCAGTGGCGCGCGACGTCGTCGAGCTTTACGAGCCGACGGCCGAGGAGGCGGGGCTGGGCATCGAGATCCGGCTCGAGGAACCCCTGCCGGTGCGCGGCTCGCGCGAACTCGTTGGGCAAGCGGTCGCGAACCTCGTCGACAATGCCATCAAATATGGCGCGAAAGGCAACGGCGACGGCGAGGCGCCCGGCCCCGTCACCGTGTCGGCCCGCCGTTTCGGGTCGCTGGTCGAACTGAGCGTCGGCGACCGGGGACCCGGCGTGCCGGAGGCGGACCGCGAACGCGTGCTCGAACGTTTCGTGCGGCTCGAAAGTGCACGCACGCGCCCCGGTTTCGGGCTGGGGCTGTCGCTGGCGGCAGCGGTTGCGCGCATGCACGGCGGTGAATTGCGGCTCGAGGACAATGGACCCGGACTGCGCGCCGTGCTGACCTTGCCGGAGGGGGAATCCACCGCGTGACCAAAGCTCTCAACGACTCGATCCGCCGGACGCCGCGGCTTGCGTCGCCGCCCGCCGGCCGCAAGCGCGTGTCGGACTTGCTCGCCGAAGCTGCCGAAAAGGGGATCGACCTCGCAGCGGCCGTCGAGGGACGTCCCGACGTCGAGACGCTTCTGGCGGGCATCGCGGATCATTCCTCCTATCTCTGGCGGCTGGCGCATGACGCGGCGCGGCTGAAGGCGCTGCTGGAATGTGACCCCGATGCGCACTTTGCCGCGCTCGTTCACTCCGCAGCCGAAAGCTGGGCGAAGGCCGAGACCGACGCCGCCTTCATGCGCGGGCTGCGCAAGGCGAAGCAGGAAGCCGCCTTGCTGATCGCCCTCGCCGACATCGGCGGGGCGTGGGGCGTGGAGCAGGTAACCCGCGCCTTGTCGGACTTCGCCGACGCGACCGTTTCCGCCTCCGTGCGGCGGTTGCTCCGCAACGCCGCCGATGAAGGGCGTTTTCTGCCTCCCGATCCGGCCGACCCGGCCACCGGTTGCGGCTTTACCGTCCTGGCGCTCGGCAAGCACGGCGCGCGTGAACTGAACTACTCCTCCGACATCGACGTGGTGGTGCTGTACGACCCTGCGGTCGCTCCGCTCAAGGAGGGTTTGGAGGCGTCGCCCTTCTTCGTGCGGCTGACGCAGGGGCTCGTGCGCTTCATGCAGGAGCGCACGCCGGACGGTTACGTGTTCCGAACCGATCTTCGGCTGCGCCCTGACCCGGGCTCCACGCCCGTCGCCATCTCCGTGTCGTCGGCCTACGGCTATTACGAGAGCGTCGGCCAGAATTGGGAACGCGCCGCGATGATCAAGGCGCGCGCTGTGGCGGGCGACCTGCCGCTCGGCGAGCGCTTCATCGGCGACCTCGTGCCTTTCGTCTGGCGCAAATATTTCGACTTCGCCGCCATCGCCGACATCCACGCGATGAAGCGGCAGATTCATGCCGTGCGCGGGCATGAGGCCATCGCGGTGGCGGGCCACGACATCAAGCTCGGGCGCGGCGGCATCCGCGAGATCGAGTTTTTCGTGCAGACGCAGCAATTGGTGTTCGGCGGACGTCGCCCGCAATTGCGGGGACGCCGCACGCTGGAGATGCTGACGGCGCTGCGCGAGGACGGGTGGATTTCCGAGGAGGCCGAAACCGAGCTTTCGGAGGCGTACCGTTTTCTGCGCACCATCGAGCATCGCCTGCAGATGCAGGAAGACGAGCAGACGCAGCGGCTTCCCTCGGACGCGGCCCGGCTGGAGAGCTTTGCCCGGTTCTGCGGCTACGCCTCCACCGCCAAGTTCGCCGATGCGCTGACCTTCCACGCGCTGCTGGTCGAAAAACACTATGCGCGCCTGTTCGAGGAAGGGCCGGAACTGACCGCCAAGGGCGGCAGCCTCGTCTTCACCGGCACGACCGACGACCCCGAAACGTTGGATACGTTGCGCCGCATGGGGTTCACCGACCCTGCGACCGTTGCGGAAACCGTGCGCGGCTGGCATTTCGGCCGGCGCTCGGCCGTGCAGAGCGCCCGCGCGCGCGAGGTCGTGACGGAACTCGTGCCGCCCTTGCTCGAAGCTTTCGGCGGCAGCGCGGATCCGGACGGGGCGCTCGCGTCCTTCGACCGCGCCTTGGCGCGGATGCCGGCGGCGGTCGAGCTGTTCTCCATCCTGCGCTCGAATGCGGCGGTGCTGCGCCTGTTCGCCGACATTCTCGGCTCCGCGCCGCGACTGGCGGAAACCGTCGCCAACCGTCCGCATGTGCTCGACGCTGTCATCGATCCCGTATTCGTCGAGCCGTTCCCGCCGGTCGAGGCGTTGCAGGCCCGCATGGCGGAATCCGTGGGCACGTTCGATCTGTTCGAGGATTTTCTGGATCGGCTGCGCGAGACCGGGCAGCATGAGATCTTCCTCGTGGGCGCGCGCATGCTCTCGGGCGTGCTCTCCCCGGCCCGCGCCGGCGAGGCCTATGCCACCGTCGCGGAAGCGGTGATCGGCTTGGCGCTGGCCGAAGTGCGACGGCGTTTCGAGACCGATCACGGGCGCATACCGGGCGGGCGAATGGCGGTGCTCGGCATGGGCCGGCTCGGCTCGTACGAGATGACCGCGACCTCCGATCTCGATCTCGTGGTGCTCTACGATTTCGATCCCGACGCGGTCGAAAGCGACGGGCCGCGCGGGCTCGCACCCTCCGTCTACTTCACGCGCCTGACCCAACGTCTGATCAGCACGCTGACGGTGCCGACGCGCAAGGGTACCCTTTATGCCGTCGACATGCGGCTGCGTCCTTCGGGCAACAAAGGCCCGACGGCGAGCCAGTTCGACGGCTTCATCGAGTATCAGCGCAGCGAAGCCGAGACGTGGGAGCATATGGCGCTGGTGCGCGCCCGCCCCGTGGCGGGCGACGCGTCTCTCATGCGCGATGCAGACGCCGCGATCCGCGTCGTGCTGTCCGCGGCGCGCGACGAACGCAAGACGGCGGTGGACGCGATCACGATGCGCCGCCTGATCGCGCAAGAGAAGGGCGAGGGCAATCCCTGGGATCTGAAGCTCGCGGCCGGCGGGCTCGTCGATCTCGAATTTCTGGCGCAAGTTCTGGTTCTGACGCATTCCGCCGCGCGGCCCGGCATCGCGCTGCGCAATACGGGCGCGATCTTGGATGCCGCGGCGGGCGAGGGGCTCATCGAGCCCAACGATGCGGACGTGCTGCGCGCGGCCTTCGCGCTGATGCGCGACGTGTTCCAATGGCAGCGGTTGACGATGGCGGACGCGTTCGACCCCAAGACGGCGGGCGCGGCGTTGAAGCGTCGTTTGGCTGCGGCGGCGGGACTGCCGGACTTCAAGGTGCTGGAATCGCATCTCGGCGAGACGCGCCGCAACGTCCGCGAGATCTTCGAACGCGTGCTGGGTTAGGTCGCGCTCGGGCTCAGGCGGCCTTCGCGGGGGACGGTTCCGAGCGGAGCGGCAGGCGTACCAGCACGATGGTGCCCTTGCCTTCGTTGGACCGGATGCGGATGCCGCCGCCGTGCAGTTCTGCGAAGGACCGCGCGATGGCGAGGCCGAGGCCCGAGCCTTCGGTCGGCTTGGATGCGTCCATATCCACCCACGTAAAGGGGCGGCCCAGCTTCGGCAGCGCGCCCTTCGGAATGCCGACCCCGTTGTCCTCGACATAGATGTTCAGCGCGCCCGACACGATGCGGCTGCGCACCACGACGCGCCCGCCGGCCGGCGTGAACTTCACCGCGTTCTGGAGAAGGTGACCGAGCACGCGCTGCACCGCGCGCGCGTCGGCGATCAACGAACCTTCAGCAGGAAGATCGGCGACGACCTTCACGCCCTTGGTCTCGGCGACGGGCGCGATTTTCTCGATCGCCTGTTCGATGGCGCCGCGGATCGGGAGCGGGCGGCGTTCGATGCGGACCTTGCCCGCTTCCAATTCGGCCATGTCGAGAATGTCGGCGATCAGCGCCAGCAGCGATTGCCCGCTCGTGGAAATGTCGCGGCAATAGTCGCGATATTTGTCGTTGCCCAGCGCACCGAAGATTTCCGCTTCCATGATTTCCGAAAAACCGAGGATGGCGTTGAGCGGCGTGCGCAGCTCATGGCTCATCTTGGCGAGGAATTCGGATTTGGCGCGGTTCGCCGTCTCGGCTTCCGCCTTCTGCTCGAGGTAGCGGGAGGCCAAGTCGGCCTTTTCCTGCTTCTCGTTTTCGAGACGAACCTGCGAGCGGTTGAGATCGGAAATCATCTGCGACTGACGCCGCTCGGCCGCCTTCAATTCGGTGATGTCGGTCCCGACGGACACGTAACCGCCGTCGCGGGTGCGCCGCTCGTTCACCTGCAGCCAACGGTCGTCCGGCAATTGCGCCTCATAGCTGCGCAATGCGCCGTCCTCATCGCGGCCCACGGCCACGCGGCTTTCGGCGACCGAGCCGGTCAGCGCCGCCGCAAGGCTGCGGTAAGGGGTGCCGGGTTGGGTCAGTTCCGGAGCGAGCTTGTGCAGGCGCTGGAAGCGCGAATTGCACATCACGAGGCGATTTTGAGAATCCCACAGCACGAAGGCTTCGCTGATCGCCTCGACCGCTTCGCGCAGCCGCATGTCGGCCGCGACGTTGTCGGCCTCGAGACGGCGTTGCTCGGTGATGTCGACGCAGATGCCGAGCAAATGGGGCGAGCGGTCCTCGCCGTCCTGCACCAACTCGGCCCGCGCACGCACCCAAATCCACTCGCCTTCGGCCGAACGGATGCGAAAGGCGTGGTCGACGACGCGCTCGCGGCGACCGGCGAGGCGGTCCGCCAAGGCGTAGAGGTCTTCGTCGTCCGGGTGGACCAGTCGGTTGACCTCCCCGAAGGACATGAATTCGGTCCGGCGCTCGTAGCCGAGCATCTCGAACATCGAGTCCGACCAGTAGATCGTGCCGCGCGAGATGTCCCAATCCCATAATCCGCAACGTCCGCGCGACAGCGCCGTGTCGAGGCGTCCGCGAACGCGGTCGACGATGTTGTCGGCCTGATGGGCGCGCCAGGATTGCCAAAAATAGGCGCTGCTGAGACCGACGAGCACGATGCCCGCCGCACCGAGCAGAAGAAGCGAGGAGGCCGTACGGCTTTCCCATTTCGCCAACGCGTCCGGCACCCGGTGCACGACCGCAACCTGCGCGCCGCGCGGCAGGTTGCGGACGGCCGCCAAAGCCTTCGTGCCGTCGGGAAGCGTGATGGCGAGGACGCCTGCACCGTCTGCGAGAACCGTGAGGGGCTGCGTCGGGCCGAGCACGTCGTCGAGCTTGCCGGAGGCGGGGATCGATTTCGGCGAGGTGCCGACGATCCGACCCTCCGCATCTGCGAGCAGAACGTGGCGGCCTTCGGTCAGGCGGGTCGCCGGCAGCACGCGCAGGAGAATGTCGGCGGCTTCGCCGCGGGCGATCGCACCGCGTTCGACCGGGCCCGACAGCTCCGATTGCGCCAGCGAAGCAAGGATCTCGATCTGCGATGCAGAATCGGCGATGATCTCATTGCGCGCCGTGATGGCCTGCAGATAAGCGGCCGTTCCGATGATGGCCAGGAAGAGGACGACGAGCGCCGGCACGATGCGGCGGAGCCAAGGCTCCGCAGCCAGCAGTCGGCGATACGTCGGATGCGCAAGCGGTCGGGCGATGCCCCCGACGGTCGACGCACGCGTGTTCGCTATGGCCGCGTGTGAACGCGCCATGCTTGGCCCCTC
The DNA here is from genome assembly GCA_027489535.1 of Hyphomicrobiales bacterium. Classification (GTDB taxonomy): domain Bacteria; phylum Pseudomonadota; class Alphaproteobacteria; order Rhizobiales; family Beijerinckiaceae; genus JAIXZO01. The sequence goes on along the minus strand of JAIXZO010000006.1, from coordinate 244,134 downwards.
TTCGGAATCCGATCCATTGCCCGTCCGGATCGATGTGCCGCATCTCTCCGAATCAGTGCCAGTTGAATCCCGCCGACTCGATTTGTCCAGACCTTAATGAAGGGTTGAAGGCCCGAAATTTCGGGCCTTGCCGAACCGGGTCGTTCCGCCTCCCGAGGCAGCCGCGACCGTCACTCAAACGAAGCGGAAATCGTCCGCGACGAGGGCCGCCTTCTTCACGTTCGTCAGCGTGATCGACGTGTCGGCGTCGAAGGTGACCACGCATCCGCCTGCGGTGTCCGTCGCCTTGGACAGCAGCGAGAACAGGTCGGTCGCCAATGTCTTCGACAGTTCGATGACGTCGCCCGCGCCCGGACCTGCTGTGAAGTCGCGGATCGTGTCCTTGCCGAACCCCGGCGCGAAGACGAACACGTCCGCTCCGCTCCCGCCGAAGAGAAGATCGTTCCCGCTTCCGCCGATCAGGCGGTCGTTGCCGCCGCCGCCGTAGAGCGTGTCGTCGGCATAGCCCGCGATCGCGCTTCCCACGATGGTGTCTGCGCCGGCGGTGCCGGCGACGGTCAGCGCCTTGGAGCGGATGTCTGCCCAGTTCCACACGGTGCCGTCGCCGAAGACGATCCGTTCGACGCCCGCGAGGCCCCCGGCCGTCTGATTCAGCAGGGTGATCGAGCCCCCGTCCGCGCCTCCGGGAACGGACGGCGCGATGATGAGCTGAACGTCCGCGCCGACGCGCCTGACGGAGACTTGGGACGCGGAGATCGACCCCCAGAAAAACACCGAGTCGGTGCCTTGTCCGGCCAAGTCATTGATCGTGTCGTGTCCGTTGCCGCGCCACCATACGTAGCTGTCGTCGCCCGTTCCGCCCGCAAGCGAGTCGTCGCCTTCGTTGCCCAGCAGCGCGTCGTTGTCGGCTCCGCCCGCGATCGTGTCGCTGCCGGCGCCGCCGTACAGCACGTCGATGCCGCTCCCGCCGTTGATCCAGTCGTTGCCGTCGCCGCCGTAGATCGTGTCGTCCGCGAAGCCGAGGATCGAGCTTCCGGCGATCGTGTCGGCATTGAGCGTGCCCGTAACCGTCAGCGCCTTGGCCCGGATGTCTTCCCAGGTCCAGAAGGTGCCGTTTTCAAACACGATCCGCTCGACCCCCGTGAAGTTGCCTGCCGTCTGGTTGAGCAGGGTCACTGAGCCGCCGTCCGTGCCGCCGGGAACCGACGGCGCGATCACGATCCGGATATTGGCTCCGGAGCGCACGACGCTGACTTGCGAGGGGTCGATCGCACCCCAGAGGCAGAGCCAGTCCGAGCCTTGTCCCGCCAATTCGCTGATCGTGTCGTGCCCGTTGCCCCGCCACCAGACATAGGTTTCGTTGCCTTTTCCCCCCGCGAGGGAGTCGTTCCCTTGGTCGCCGACGAGGAGATCGTTGCCGGCACCGCCCCAAATCGTATCGTTGCCGCTTCCGCCGTAGACGAGGTCGTCGCCGTCTCCGCCGTAAATCGCGTCGTGGCCGATGCCGCCGAAGATCGTGTCGTCGGCCCAGTCGGGGACGGAACTGCCGACGATCGTGTCGGCATAGCTCGTGCCCGTCACGGTCAAGGCCTTGGTCCGGATGTCGCCCCAAGACCACACGACGCCGTTCTCGAACACGATCCGTTCGATCCCGGCAAAGCCCGCGGCCGTCTGGTTGAGCAAGGTGACGGAGCCGCCGTCCGTGCCGCCGGGAGCGGACGGTGCGATCACGATCTTGATATGGGCCCCCACCCGCACGACGCTGACTTGGGACGGGTTGATCCCGCCCCAGAGATAAAGGCTGTCGGTGCCCTGCCATGCGGCTTCGTCGACGGTGTCGTTGCCGTTTCCGCGCAGCCACACATAGGCGTCGTCCTCTTCTCCGGCGGCCAGCAGGTCGTCGCCTTGGTCGCCGTTCAGGATGTCCTTGCCCTGGCCGCCGCGAAGCGTGTCGTTGCCGTTCCCGCCGTAGAGGATGTCGTACCCGGTCCCGCCGTCGATCAGGTCGTTGCCGTCCGCGCCGTAGAGATGATCGTCCCCGGCGTCGCCGTAGACGTCGTCCTCGCCTTCGTCGCCGATGATCCAATCCTCGCCTTCGCCGCCGGACAGGATGTCGTCGCCCGCCCCGCCCGCGATCCCGTCATTGCCTCTTCCGCCGAGCAGGATGTCGTCTCCGCCGAGGCCTGCCAGAGCGTCGTTGCCGTCGCCGCCGTGCATGTATTCGGCCGCGTCGGTTCCGGCCCACGCGTCGTTCGTTGCGCCCAGCCGAAGGCGCGGATCCGGCGCGTTCGTCAGGCCGAGCATGGTCGCGAATTGATGGGCGACGCCGACGGCGACCCACGCAAAACCCGCTCCGGTCAGGTGAATGCCGTCGTAGAGATCGAGGAACAGGTCCGTGGCCGCGTAGTCGACCGCGCCCAACGACGCCGCCACCCGCTCTTGCGCCGCACGGACGGCCGATTGATAGGTGGGGTCGTACCACTCGCTCGGCCCCAAGCCGGAAATGATGATCCGCGATCCGGGAAGATCCTGGCCGACCTGCGCGAAAAACGCGGTGAGCACGGCTTCGTAGCGCCCGCCCGCCGCGGCCGGGCTGATACCGGCCCGCTGTGCCAACGCACCGTCCGCTTCGCCCTGATTCCAAAGAACGGCTTCAACGGTGGCCTTCGGATTGCCCGTGGCGGCCCGCAAGTGGGCCAGCGCATTGCCGTAAAGCGTGCCCGGCCCCTTGTCCTTCCACTGCTCCGTCGTGAAGCCGTAACCGTCGAGCGCCGTTCCGCCCACGGCGGCGTTCACGAACAGGATCGGCACGTCCCCGATATATTTCTTGAGAACGGCGGCGAAGACCTTCGTGCCGGCACCCGGCGTGCCGAGTTCAGGCTCCGTGAGTTTCGAGGGGGTCCGCGTCGCCGAGAAGGTCTCCCACAACATCATGTTGGACTGGCCGATCGCCAGCACGGTCATGCCCACCGTCAGCGGCGTCGTCGCCAGCACGTTGCCGGCCGAGTCGAAGCTCGAAATGACATAGCCTTCGCCCTGCGGGATGCCGGAAATGCTGCCGCCTGCCGCGCAGGATCCGACCAATACGCCGGATGCCGTCCTGATTTCGGTCCGCACGCCTGCGCCCGTGGCCGGCATGTCGAAACGGCCGACATAGGAGCCTGAAACATTTTCGCGTTGAATGAACATGGCGAACTCGCGCGGACTAAAATGGTCGATATACCGACGATTTTAGTCGAATTCACCGCAATGAAAACGAACCGCTGCGTGTAGCGGATGGGAAATTCTTTCCCGTCCGCCTGTCGCCTCCAACCAAATCAACCCAAGGCGCGCGTCACGATGTCGTTGACGTCGGCGGAGAGGTTCGTTGCTGCGGCTATTCTTTCCAGCGCCGCCTGCGCCGAGGTCCGCCGCGTCGGCTCCAATGCGCGCCAGGTCCGGAAGGCGTTGAGCAGCCGCGCCGCAAGCTGCGGATTGCTGCGGTCGATCTCCAGCACCAATCCCGCCACGAAATCGTGGCCCGCGCCGTCGGCCCGGTTGAACTGGGTCAGGTTGCCGGCGGCGAAGGCACCGATCAGCGCCCGCACGCGGTTCGGGTTGCCCATCGAGAAGCCCGGATGGCTCATCAGCCCCTTCACGCGGTCCAAGGTCGCGGGCTCGGCGATTCCGGCCTGCAGGGCGAACCACTTGTCCATCACCAGCGGATCGTCGGCATAGCGCGCCGCGAACGCCGCCAGCGCGGTTTCGCGCGCCTCGCCGGGGATCTTGGCGAGCACCGTCAACGCGCCGATCCGGTCGCTCATATTGTCGGCGGCCGCGAAGCGTTCGCCGGCGACGGCCGCCCCGCGCGCGGGGTCTCCCGCCGCCAGCAGGTCCGTCAGCACGTTGCGCAAGCTGCGGCGGCCCGCCGAAGCCGCATCCGGGGAATACGGCCCCGTGGCGGCAAGCGCCGCCTGCGCCGCGTCCAAGCGCGCCCCCAACCTTCGCCCGACCGAAGCGCGCAACGCGTCGCGCGCCGTCAAGATCGCGTCGGGGTCCACGTCGGTCGCGATCTCGCGCGCGGCATCGCTTTCGCTCGGCAGCGCAAACACCTGCGCCACGAAGGCGTGGTCGTCGCTCGTCTCCAGCAGCGCGCCCATCGCGTCGGCGAAGCGGTCGTCGAAGACGGGCATACGGCCCTCGGCGACCGCCGCGACGCCGCTCAGCAGCATGCGCATGGCGAGCGTCTGCGCCGCCTGCCAGCGGTTGAAGCTGTCCGCGTCGTGCCGGAACAGCACGAACAAATCATCCGTCGAAAGATCCGTTTCGAGCCGCACGGGCGCGGAGAAACCCCGCAGCAGCGACGGCACGGGGCGGGATTCGACGCCGGTAAACGTGATCGATCCGGTTTCGCCGTCGAGCACGAATGCACCGTTCGCCAACGGTCCTTCCGTCTCGGCCTCGACCGCGCGCCCGTCGCGGCCCACCAGTCCGAGCGCGATGGGGATCACCATCGGCCGCTTCACCGGCTGGTTCGGCGTCGGCGCGGTCGATTGGCGGAAGTCGATGCGGAAGGTGCGGGCATGCTCGTCATAGCGGCACGCCGCCGTCACCACCGGCGTGCCCGCCTGCTCGTACCATTCGGCGAAATGCGCGAGATCGCGTCCGCTCGTCTCCGCGAAACAGGCGAGAAAATCCTCCATCGTCGCGGCGGTCCCGTCGCAGCGCGAGAGATAGAGATCCATCCCGCGGCGGAAGGCGTCGTCGCCGACGAGGATCTTCAGCATGCGGATCAGCTCCGCGCCCTTCTCGTAGACCGTCGCCGTGTAGAAATTGTTGATCTCGCGATAGGCGGACGGGCGCACCGGATGCGCCAACGGCCCGGAATCCTCCGCGAACTGAAGCGAGCGCAGGGCACGCACGTCCGCGATGCGCTTCACCGGGCGCGAGCGCATGTCGGAGGAGAACTGCTGATCGCGGAAGACCGTCAGGCCCTCCTTCAGGCACAGCTGAAACCAGTCGCGGCAGGTGATGCGGTTGCCGGTCCAGTTGTGGAAATATTCATGCGCGATGATGGCTTCGATCGCCGCGTAGTCCGCGTCGGTCGCGGTGTCGGGCGTCGCCAGCACGTATTTGTCGTTGAAGATGTTGAGGCCCTTGTTCTCCATCGCGCCCATGTTGAAGTCGGACACGGCGACGACGTTGAACACGTCGAGATCATATTCGCAGCCGAACGCCTCTTCGTCCCACTTCATCGAGCGGATCAACGCGTCGAGCGCGTAATCCGCGCGGTCGCCCTTGCCGGCTTCCACATAGATGCCGAGTTCGACCCTGCGCCCCGTACGGGTCACGAATTCGCCGCCCACGCGGTCGAGCCGTCCGCCCACCAACGCGAACAGATAAGCGGGCTTCGGGTGCGGGTCATGCCAAACCGCGAAATGCCGCCCGTCGCCGAGATCGCCGCTTTCGACCGGGTTGCCGTTGCCCAGCAGGATCGGCGCTTCGTCCTTGGATGCGGTGATGCGGGTGGTGAACACCGCCATCACGTCCGGCCTGTCCGGAAAATAGGTGATCCGCCGGAAGCCCTCGGCCTCGCATTGCGTCGTATAGACGCCCGAGGAGCGGTAGAGCCCCATCAGCGTGGTGTTCCGCTCCGGGTCAAGCTGCGTCTCGACGGTGAGCGTAAACGGCCCGCCGGGAGGCTGCGACAGCGTGAAGCCGTTCGGGTCGGCGGCATAGGCGTCCGCATCCAGCGGTTTGCCGTCCAGCATCACGCGCTTCAGCTGCAGTCCGTCGCCGTCCAGCCGCAACGCCGCACCGGGTTCGCCGGCCGGATTGGGACGAAACACCGTCGTCGCCACCACGCGCGTCTGCGCGCCGTCCAGCGTCACGTCGAGATGGACGGTGTCCACGAGATGGTTCGGCGGGCGGTAATCGGCCAAGCGGATCGCGGCGGGATTCTCGGTGCGCATGTTCTCTCCGGGATCGGACGACCATCGAGCCCTACGCGACGGCGGGGCGCAAGGGCTCGGTATGACTGACGATGCGGCTGATGCCGGGATGGTCGGTGCGGGCGACGTGTTCCAGCCGGTCCACGGCCTCATGCACGCTGGCCACATCGAGCGACGGGTCGACCCGGCAATGATAATTCACGATCAGCCCGTGTTCGGTGCTGCGGACCCGTACATTGTGCACGTCCGTCACGGTCCCGATTTCCGCCGCGCCGCGGCTCAGCGATTCCGAAACGGCGAGCACCTGTTCCGGCGCAACGTCGTTGCCGAGCAGGTTGGGCACGGTCAACGGTTCGATATGCGTCTCCACCTCGGTCTCGGGGCCGAGTTCCTCGCGGATCGCGGTTTCGAGTCGCGTGGCGATGACATGCGCCGCGCCGAGGCTCATGCGCGCGTCGACCTCCACGTCGAGGCTCACCGAAAGGCGCTCGCCGAGCTGCTGCACGGTGACGTGATGCACGGGCGTGCGGCGCTTGGCGGCGATCAGCAGCACGCGTTCGAGAATGGTTTCCTCGTCGAGCGCGCGCGGCGTCGCGATCACGGTCACCTGCGCATCGGGGAAGTGCTCGCGCACGGCTTGGAACGTCCGTTCCTTGATCGTCGAGAGCCGGTCGAGCGGCAGCGTGCGGGCGACCGCGATCTCGATCTCCGCGAACAGATGCGCGCCGCCCGAGCGCACCTTCACGCCCTCGACGTCCACCACGCCCGGTACGCCCTCGACCGCGAGACGGATGATCTCGGTCGCACCCCGAGGCGCGGTGTCCATCAGCGTCTCGACGGTGCGCTGCGCCAAACGGAATCCCGCGACCGCGATGAAGACTGCGACGCCGACCGCGACCATCGCGTCCGCCTGCGGATAGCCCATCGCCGCCGCGCCGAAGGCCATTAGCACCAGCACCGAATTTACGAGGTCGGAGGAAAAATGCAGCGCGTCCGCGGCGAGCGCCTCGCTGTTCGTCTGCGCCGCGACCTTGCGCAGCGCGTACCATCGCCAGGCGTCGATCACGATCGAAATGAGAAGGACCGCCACCGCACCCCAATGCAGCGTGACCTCGGATTCGCCCGACGACAGCCGTCGCATCCCCTCGAAGGCCACCGCTCCGGAGAGCAGAAACAGAAAGGCCGTCTCGCCAAGTGCTGCGAGCGACTCGACCTTGCCGTGCCCGTAGGGGTGCTCTGCATCTGCGGGCTTTCCCGCGGCGCGGATTGCGAGCCAGGTCATGATCGTGGCGGCGACGTCCAAAAGGCTGTGCGCCGCGTCGGACATCAGCGCGAGCGATCCCGTCGCGATGCCGGCCGCGCCTTTGCCCAGCGTGATCACCACGCTCGCGGCGATGGACCAGAGGGCCGCCGTTTCCTTCGCATCAGCCGCGCTCATGATCCGTCCTTTCGTGACTCGACGGGGTATCGAAGGGGAAGGTGCCGGTCAATCCGGAGAACCCGCATGGCTCGAACGCGACGGAACCGCTTGAAGGTCGGGCCGCGCCGGGCCACTTTCCGCTCCACGCACGGATAGGGAGAGACGACATGGAATATCTGCACACGATGGTGCGCGTCGGAGACGTCGACGCGGCGCTTGATTTCTACTGCACCAAATTCGGCTTGGTCGAAGTCCGTCGCACCGAGAACGAGCGCGGCCGCTACACCCTCATCTTCCTCGCGGCCCCGGGAGACGTGGAACGCGCCCGCGAGAGCCGCGCCCCGCTGCTCGAACTCACCTACAATTGGGACGAGAAGGAGTATGGCGGCGGCCGGAATTTCGGTCATCTCGCATATCGGGTGGACGACATCTACGCCACCTGCGAGCGGCTGATGAAGGCCGGCGTCACCATCAACCGTCCGCCGCGGGACGGCTACATGGCCTTCATCAAATCGCCGGACGGCATCTCCATCGAATTGCTGCAGAAGGGCGAGCCCTTGGCCCCGGCCGAGCCGTGGACCTCGATGCCCAACACCGGCACCTGGTGACGCGATGACGGTGCGGGTCTTCGGCGAGGTCGACGGCGCAACGGTCCACGAGGCGACGATCCGCTCCGCCGCGGGCGCCGAGGCCAAGATCATCACCTACGGCGCGGCCGTCCGCGACCTCCTCGTCTCGCATCGGGGCGGCATGCAACGCGTGGTTCTCGGGCTCGAAACGCTCGAGGACTACGTGGCCCACTCCCCCCACATGGGCGCGATCGCGGGGCGCTACGCCAACCGCATCGCGGGCGGGCGCTTCATGCTCGACGGGCGGGAGCATCGATTGCCGCTCAACTTCATCGGCAAACATTCGGTCCACGGCGGCGGGAAGGGCTTCGGCAAGCGGGTTTGGACGCTCGCTTGGGCCGCGCCCGACGCGGTCGCGCTGACGCTGTTTTCGCCGGACGGCGACCAATTCTATCCCGGCGACGTCACCGTCACCTGCATCTATCGCATGACGGAATCGGCGACGCTGCGCATCGAACTGACTGCGACCGCAAGCGCGCCCACCATCCTCAACCTCTGCCACCACTCCTACTTCAATCTCGACGGGTCGGAGACCGTCCACGATCACCGGCTGCTGCTCGATGCCCCGTTCATGACCCCGGTCGACGACGAGTCGATCCCGACCGGCGAGATCCGCGCGGTGGCGGGAACGCCGTTCGATTTCACGGTCGAGCGGCCGCTCGGACGGACGGGAGAGGGCGGTGCGCCGTTCCGCTACGATCACAATTTCGTCCTCGACGGCCCGCGCGGAATGCTGCGGCGGGCGGGCGTCCTCAGCTCTCCGAAAAACGGTCTGCGGATGGAAGTGCACACCACCGAACCGGGGATGCAGGTTTATGACGGCGGCAAGATGAGCATGCCGGTGCCGGGGCTCGACGGGGTCCGCTACGGCGCGTTCGCCGGCATGTGCATGGAGCCGCAACGCTTCCCCGACTCGCCCAACCGCCCCCACTTCCCCGATCCGCGCCTCGGGCCCGGAGAGGTGTATCGGCAGGTGACGGAGTATCGATTCACGACGTGAAACAACGCTTGAATCGATGCATGAACGGCTTGAATCGAAACGTGATCAACACCCGGAATCAGCGTGAAAGAATTCCGCTGCAACCGATTCTGCCGACTCGGTTTTTCGCCCGCACTTCAACCTGAGGATCAGGTCAGGTCCGAGTGGTAATGATGGTCGTCGGTGAGGCAGAGGCTGACACGCCACTCGACCGCCGAGCCGTCCAGCGCGCGGGCGATGCGGTCGACGTGCAGTGCGGGATGGCCGGGCTCGACCCCGAGTTCAGCGGCCTCCTCCGTCGTCAGGATCACCGCCTTGATCCGCTCGATCGCCTTCGCGACGGTGACGCCGAACTCGGTCGCGTAGAGGCCGTAGAGATTGTGGTTGTTCGGGATTTCGTCGTCGCCGAGGCCCGGGAAGATCTTGGCGGGCAGCGTCACCGTCTCGACGATCGCGGGCTTGCCGCCGAGCAGGCGGACGCGGCGGACATGGATCACGTCGGCCCCCGGCACGAGCCCGAGACGGAGGCACTCCTCGGTGCTCGCCTCCCGACGCTCCGACGAGAGAATGCGGCTTTCCGGGAACATCGGGTTGCCGGTATCCGGTACGATCTTGAAAAACTGGAACAAAATGCGCGCTTCGTCATGCTCGGCCACGAAAGTGCCGCGGCCCTGACGCCGCACGACGAGGTTCTGCGCGGCCAATTCGTCGAGCGCCTTGCGGACGGTGCCTTGGCTGACGCCCAGTTCGGAGGCGAGGTCCTGCTCGCTCGGCAGCACCTGACCCGGGCCCCACACGCCCTGCACCATGCGCTGCACGAGCATGTCGCGCACCTGCATGTAGAGGGGGCGGAAGCCGAGCTTCTGGAAGCCGGGTTCGGTCACGGGCGGGCGGGGCGAGTTCATGGCGGGTTTGCGATCGAGCGTTGCAGAAGACCCGAAGGGCCGAGGCGTGACATGAGCGGAGCGCCGGTGCATAGCTCGCGTGCTCGCTCTGCGCCGAACGCGCCGGCACGAGCCGCGGTCCGCGCTCGGCGGCTCGTGCTTCAACGCGACAGATGTGCCCGTGATGCGGCTTTTGCAAGGCCGAAGCCGGCAGATTGAGCGCGAAAACGGGATATCTCGGCGTGGGCGATGAAAAACTGACGCAATCGAACGGCGTTTTTTTCGATTTTTTTAAATACAGGCCGCTCCTCGCGGGGCTCGCGCTCTCCGCCGCCGTGGCCGTCGTTTCGGTCCTGCTGGAGCCCGTCGCGGCCTCCTTCATCCGCGCCGCGACGGGTCAGGTCATCACGATCCCCGCGGTCGTCATCGCCTTGATCGTGGGCATGGCGCTGCACACGCTTTCCGTGCGGCCGGTCTACGCCCCGGGCATCACCTTTGCCGTCAAGAAGCTCCTGCGGGTCGCCATCGCGCTGCTGGGCCTGCGCGTCTCGCTCGGCGACATCGCCGCCTTGGGCCTCGGCACGGCGCTGCTCGTGGTGATGGCCATGCTGCTGACGCTTCTGTCCGGCTTTTTCTTCGCCCGCCTGTTCGGCCGCGACGCGGCCTACGGGGCGCTGGCGGGCGGCGCGACGGCGGTTTGCGGCGCGTCCGCTGCGCTCGCGACCTCGACCGTTCTGCCGCCGAACCCCAAGCGCGACGCCGACACCGTGTTCATGGTCGTGGCCGTCAACGCGCTTTCGACTGTCGCGATGCTCGTCTACCCGCTGATCGGCGCGGCGCTCGGCTATGACGACCGGGTGATGGGCATCTTCCTCGGCGCGACGATCCATGACGTCGCGCAAGTGGTCGGGGCCGGCTATTCCGTTTCGGAAGGCGCCGGGGCGTCGGCCGTCGTCGTCAAATTGTTCCGCGTCTTTCTGCTCTTGCCGGTCGTGCTCGGCATCGGATGGTGGTTTGCGAACAGAGGCGGCGGCGCGGACAAGGCGAAGGTGCCTGCGCCGGTCTTCGCCGTGGTGTTCCTGCTGCTCGCGCTGGCCAATTCCGCCGGCATCGTCCCGGCCGGGATCAAGGCGGTCGCGGGTGAATTCTCCCGCTGGGGCCTGCTGATCGCCATCGGCGCGCTCGGGCTCGGCACCTCCGTGAAGGCGGTGCTGGCGGTAGGCTGGCGGCATGTCGCGGTCGTATGCGGTACGACGCTGGTCATTCTCGCGGTCGTCGTCGCGGGCCTCGGGCTGATGTGACGAAGCGGCGCGGGTGACGGGCCGCCACGGGCGGGCTTTCACGAGTCGATTCGTGCGTTACTGTCAGCCGTAGGGGAAACCGCCGCGGACACCGACATGAGCCCTGCCTTTCAGCCGACGACCGATTGCGGACGCCGCCGATGACGGTGCGTCCCATCCGCTTCCTGCGTCGGGGCAGGCTCGTCGACGTGACGGACGCCCATCCCCGCACCACGCTGCTCGACTGGCTGCGCCTGCGCGAACGCGCGGTCGGCACGAAGGAGGGCTGCGCCGAGGGCGATTGCGGGGCCTGCACGGTCGTTTTGGCCCGCCTGCGGGACGGACGGATGGTCTACGAGCCCGTCAACGCCTGCATTCTGCTGCTCGGTCAGGTGGACGGCACCGAAGTCATCACGGTCGAAGACATCGCCGAAGCCGGCGGGCTGCATCCGGTGCAGGCCGCGATGGTGAAGCATCACGGCTCGCAATGCGGCTTCTGCACGCCCGGCATCGTGATGAGCCTCTTCGCGCTCTATCACGAGGATGCGCCGGCCGACCGCACGACTGCGGGCGACGCGCTCGCCGGCAATCTCTGCCGCTGCACGGGCTACCGCCCCATCGTCGACGCCGCCGTGGAAGCCTGCACCGGCAAGCCCGCGGACCGCTTCGCCGCGACCGAGACCTCGAGCGCGAAGGTGCTCGCCGCCCTCGACGACGGTGCGGACGCCTGGCTGGGCGATGCCGACCGGTTCTTCGCCGCCCCGGCGGGAGAAGACCTGCTCGGACGGATCCTCGAAAACGCCGCCGACGCCACGATTCTTGCCGGCGCGACGGATGTGGGCCTCTGGATCAACAAGGCGTTGCAGCCGCTCGAACGCATCGTCTGGCTCGGCCGCGTGAAGGCGCTGCAGACCATCGAGGATACGCCGGACGCCGTGGCCTTCGGCGCGACCGTGACCCATGCCCGCGCGCTGCCTTATCTCGAAGCCGTCGATCCCGATCTCGGGGAGCTCATGCGCCGCTTCGGTTCGCGGCAGGTGCGCGCGACGGGCACGGTGGGCGGCAACATCGCCAACGGTTCGCCCATCGGCGATCTCGCGCCCGCGCTGATCGCGCTGGGCGCGACGCTGGAACTGCGCAAGGGCGAGCGCCTGCGCACCATCCCCTTGGCGGATTTCTTCATCGAATACCGCAAGCAGGACCGGGAGCCGGGCGAATATGTCCGCCGCATCGTCGTGCCCAAGCTCGGGCCCTCGGAGCGGTTTCGCTGCCTCAAGATCACCAAGCGCCGGGACGAGGACATCTCCACCACGCTCGGGGCCGTGATGCTGACGCTGGAAGGCGACCTCGTGATCGCCGCGCGCATCGCCTTCGGCGGTATGGCGGGCACGCCCAAACGTGCGCCCGCCGCTGAGGCGCAGCTGGTCGGCCAATCCATCAAGCAGGCGGCGACCTGGCGGGCTGCCGCGGCCGCGCTGACGGCCGACTACAAGCCTTTGGACGACCACCGGGCCTCCGCGAAATATCGGATGCAGGCGGCGCAATCGGTGCTGGTGAAGGCCTTGGCCGAAATCGCCGGACTGCCGAGCGAGACGACCCGCATTCACCCGCGCAAGGAGGCGTCCCTTGCCGCCGAGTGATCCCGCAGCAGTCGAAGACGCGCCCGCGCCGCGCCACGTCCACAAGCCGCTGCCGCACGATTCCGCGGCCAAGCATGTGCAGGGCGCGGCCCTTTACATCGACGACATCGCGGAGCCCGAGGGCACGCTGCACGTCGCCTTGGGCCTCGCCCCGGTCGCCCGGGCGCGTCTTCAGGAACTCGATCTGACGGCCGTCCGCGCCGCGCCCGGCGTGGTCGCGGTTTTGACCGCGGCCGACGTGCCCGGCAAGAACGACGTCTCCCCCGCCTTCGGCGACGACCCGATGTTCGTCGAGCGAGAAATCTTCTTCCACGGGCAGGCGCTGTTCGCCGTGGTCGCGACCACCCGCGACGCCGCGCGTCGCGCCGCCGTGCTCGGCGTGACGAAGACCACGGTGCTGAAGCCCCGCGTGACGGTGGAAGAGGCGCTGGCGGCGGATGCGACTGTGCTGCCGGATTATCAGTTCGGCCGCGGCGATCCCGATCAGGAGATCGAACGCGCGCCGCGCAGCCTCGACGGCAGCTTCCGCATCGGCGGGCAGGAGCATTTCTACCTCGAAGGGCAGGTGGCGCTCGCCATCCCCGGCGAGGACGGGGAAATGCTCGTGCATTCCTCCACGCAGCACCCGACCGAGGTGCAGCATGTGGTGGCCCGCGTGCTCGGCATTCCCGACGCCTTCGTCACCTGCGAAGTGCGCCGCATGGGCGGCGGCTTCGGCGGCAAGGAGAGCCAAGGCACGCAATGGGCCGCCATCGCCGCGCTGGCCGCCCGCATCACCAATCGCCCGTGCAAGCTGCGGCTCGACCGCGACGACGACATGGCGATGACCGGCAAGCGCCACGACTTCCGGGTCGATTGGCGCGTCGGCTTCGACGACGACGGCCGCATCGCGGCGCTCGACACCAAGCTCTTGGCGCGGTGCGGCTACTCCGCCGACCTCAGCCTCGGCGTGGTCGACCGCACGATGTTTCACTCGGATTCGAGCTATTTCCTGCCGACGGTGCGGATCGCCTCCAAGCGGTTGAAGACCGATACGGTCTCCAACACCGCATTTCGCGGTTTCGGCGGCCCGCAGGGCATGCTCGCAATGGAGCGGGTGATCGACGCGGTGGCTTGGACGCTCGGGCGCGATCCGCTTGACGTGCGCAAGCTGAACCATTACGGCGAAGGCCGCGACGTGACGCCCTACGGCATGACCGTGGAGGACCACGACGTCGGCCTCGCCATCCTCGAAAAGCTCGAACGTAGCTCCGATTACCGCATCCGCCGCGCGGAGATCGCCACCTTCAACGCCCGCTCGCCGATACTGCGGCGCGGCATCGCGTTGACGCCGGTGAAGTTCGGAATCTCCTTCACGCTCACCCAGCTCAATCAGTCGGGTGCGCTGGTGCATGTCTATTCGGACGGGTCGGTGCATCTGAATCACGGCGGCACGGAGATGGGGCAGGGGCTGTTCCAGAAGGTGGCGCAGGTGGCCGCGGAGGAGTTCGGCATCGGGCTGGACCGCGTGCGCATCACCGCGACCAGCACCGCCAAGGTGCCCAACACATCGCCGACGGCGGCATCTTCCGGCTCCGACCTCAACGGCATGGCGGTGATGGTGGCGGCCGGCGCGATCAAGAAGCGCATGGCGCAATACGCCGCCGAGGAGTGGGGCGGCACGCCCGACCAGGTGGAATTCCGCGATGACCGCGTGTTCGTCGGCAACGAGAGCGTCGCCTTCACCGATCTCGCCAAGCGCTGCCATCTGGCCCGCATCTCGCTGTCGGAAGCCGGGCACTACAAGACACCGAAAGTGTCGTGGAACCGCGCCGAGGGCACGGGCCGGCCGTTCTACTATTTCGCCTACGGGGCGGCGTGCTCCGAGGTGGTAGTCGACACGATGACGGGCGAAATGCGGGTGGAGCGCGTCGACATTCTCCACGACGTCGGCCGTTCGCTGAACCCCGCCATCGACATCGGCCAGATCGAGGGCGGCTTCGTGCAGGGCATGGGCTGGCTGACGACGGAAGAGCTCGTCTACGACGCCGAGGGACGGCTGCGCACGCATGCGCCCTCCACCTACAAGATCCCCGTGGCCTCCGACGTGCCCGCCGATTTCCGCGTGGCGCTGCATCAGGCCCCGAACCGGGAGGTCACGATCTACCGCTCGAAGGCGGTGGGCGAACCCCCCGTGATGCTCGCGAATTCCGTGTTCTGCGCCGTGGCCGACGCGCTGCATTCGCTCGCGCCCGGCAAGGTCGTGCCGCTCGACGCGCCGGCGACGCCGGAGGCGATTTTGAAGGCGGTGGAAGAACTTACGGGCAGCGTCGGATTCTGATTCGGAACTTGAAGTTCGAGGTTTAAGCTCCCCGCATGATCCCTCTCTGGTCGCGCCTTCGCACCGTGCTCGACGCGCATCCCCGCGCGGCGCTGGTCGGCGTCGTGGCGACCGCGGGCTCGGTGCCGCGCGAGGCGGGCGCGCGCATGATCGTGCTGCCCGACGGCGGGTTTCTCGGCACCGTCGGCGGCGGCGCGCTGGAATGGGAGCTGATCGCCGAAGCGCGCGCGATGCTCGAAGGGTCGGGCCCCGCGAGGCTGCGCGTGCATCCGCTCGGGCCGGAACTGGGGCAGTGCTGCGGCGGACGGGTGACGACGCTGATCGAGATTTTCGGCCCCGAGGACCATGCGCATGTCGCCGAGCTTGCGGCGGCGGAGGACGCGGGGTTCGCCTGCGAGGCGCCGCTGCCCGCTGCGGGACGGCGGCTGGAGCGGGTGATTGCGCGGGGTGTCTCAACGAACCCTCATGGTGTCATCCCGGGCGGCGGAGCCGACCCGGGACGCAGGCTTGCGATGCCCGAAGAGCTGGGTCCCGGCTCTCCGCTGCGCTCCGGCCGGGATGACACAAGAGAGGGTGGCCGGGATGACGCGGGCCGCGAGGGCGGCGTGCTGCTTCTCCCCGACCGCTTGGTCGAGACCTTCCGCGATGCCCGCACGCCGTTGGCGTTGTTCGGGGCGGGGCATGTGGGGCGGGCTTTGGTGCTGGCGCTTGCGCCGCTGCCGTTCCGCATCCGTTGGATCGACTCCCGGCCCGAGGCCTTCCCGGCGCTCGTGCCGGACAATGCGACGCCGGTCCGCACGCCCGATCCGGCCGCCGAAATCGCGGGTCTTCCGCCCGGCGGGTTCGTGCTGGTGATGACGCATTCGCATCCGCTCGATCTCGCGGTGACGGCGGCGGCGCTGGCGCGCGACGACCTCGCCTTCGTCGGGCTGATAGGCTCCGCGACGAAGCGGGCGCGGTTCGAGCGGCGGATGCGCGACTTGGGCTTGACGCCGGCGGCGCTGCGCCGTCTCGTCTGTCCCATCGGGATCGCGGGCGTCACGGGCAAGGAGCCCGCGGTGATCGCGGCCGGGGTCGCGGCGCAACTGCTCGTGGAGCGCGAGCGGCGGGCGGCGGCGGCCCGAACGGGCGAAAGACGGGCGCGGGCATGACGGACGAGGACGAAGGATATTTGGCGCGCGCCGTGGCGCTGTCGCGCGAGCGCATGGATGCGGGCCTCGGCGGCCCGTTCGGCGCGGTGATCGTGCGCGGCGGGCGCGTGCTGGCCGAAGGCTGGAACGAGGTGACCTCCGCCAACGACCCCACCGCCCATGCCGAGGTGACGGCGATCCGCCGGGCCTGCACGGCGGAAGGCTCGTTCTCGCTGGCGGGCGCGACGCTCTACACCAGCTGCGAGCCGTGCCCGATGTGCCTCGCCTCGGCCTATTGGGCGCGCATCGAGCGCATCGTCTACGCCAATACGCGCGACGACGCGGCCGCCATCGGCTTCGACGACGCGTTCATCTATGACGAGATGCCGAAGGCTCCGGCCGAGCGCAGCCTCGCCATGGTCCATGCCCCCCGCGCCGACGCCGCCGACGCCTTCGCGGCGTGGATGGCGAAGGCCGACAAGATCACCTACTGAGCGCCATGACCCTGACCGCAGACGCCATAAACGCCATGTCTCCGGCCGCCTTTGCGGTGGAATTCGCGGATATCGCGGAGCATTCGCCTTGGGTGGCCGAAGTCGCGGCCGCCGCGCGGCCCTTCGCGGACCGCGAGGAGGCCGTGCGCGCGTTTCAGCATGCGATCCTCGAAGGCGGGGAAGAGCGGCAGTTGGAACTGCTGCGCGCCCATCCCGATTTGGCGGGGCGCGCGGCGATCGCGGGCGAGCTGACGCAGGATTCGACGCAGGAGCAGGCGGGCGCGGGGCTCGACCGGCTCACGCCGGAGGAATTCGCGCGTTTCACCGCCATGAACGACGCCTATCGCGCGCGGTTCGGCATCCCCTTCATCTTCGCCGTGAAGGGCGCGACGAAGGGCCAGATCCTCGAAAGCTTCGCCGCGCGCGTCGGCGGCACGCGCGAGGAGGAGATGCTGACGGCGGTGGCGCAGGTGCTGCGCATCGTGCGGTTCCGGCTCGAAGCCCGCATGGGGGATGCGCGATGAGGTCCGAATCCGAACTGCGCGAGGAAATCTGCCGCGTCGGGCTGAGCCTCTACGAGCGGGGCTATACGGTCGGTTCCGCCGGCAACATTTCCGCGCGTCTCGACGACGGTTTTCTGATCACGCCGACGGATGCGTGCCTCGGCAGGCTGGACCCCGCGAAGCTCGCCAAGCTCTACCGCAACGGCGAGCAGGCATCGGGCGACAGGGCCTCCAAGACCATCCGCCTGCACCGCGCGATCTACGAGGCGGACCCGGCGCTGGGCGGCGTGGTGCATACGCATTCCACGCATCTGGTCGCCCTGTCGCTGACGCCGGGGATCGACCCCGCCGACATCCTGCCGCCGCTGACGCCCTATCACGTGATGAAGGCCGGACGGATCCCGCTGATCCCGTATCGTCGCCCCGGCGCGGACGAGGTGCTCGATCTCGTCCGACCGCATGTCGCGACCTCGCGCGGCGTGATGCTGGCGCGCATCGGCCCGACCTTCTGGCACGAAAGCCCCGCCGCCGCCTCCGCCGCGCTGGAAGAGGCCGAGGAGACCGCGAAGCTGTGGTTTTTGACCCGCGGCGCGCGGCTGCCGGAACTCGACGATGCCGCAATCACGGAGCTGAAGGAAGCCTTCGGGCCGAAGTGGTGACGTTTCCGCCCGCCCGCAGCAGAACACCTTCCCGTGTCATCCCGGGCTGCGAGGCGGACCCGGGATCCGGGAGGATGGTGTAGCCGCGCTCCGGATCCCGGCTCTCCGCTGCGCTAGGGCCGGGATGACACGGAAAAGAACGAAGAACACGAAGAGGAAACGACCATGCTGCTCGGAGTCATCGCGGACGACCTCACCGGAGCCACCGACGTGGCGCTGATGCTCGCGCGCGAAGGCATGCGCGTCGTCCAGACGGTGGGCGTGCCGGCTTCGGCCGAGGCTTTGCCGGATGCCGATGCGGTGGTCGTGTCGATGAAGTCGCGCACCAACCCCGCCGCCGAAGCTGTCGAATGGTCGCTCGCGGCTTGCGACGCGCTGATCGGCGCGGGCGCGAAGCAGATCCTGTTCAAATATTGCTCGACCTTCGACTCCACCGATGACGGCAATATCGGCCCGGTGGCGGAGGCGCTGATGAAGCGGCTCGGCGCGCGCTTCACGGTGGCGTGCCCGGCTTTTCCGGCCAACGGACGCTCGGTCTTTCAAGGCCATCTCTTCGTCGGCGCGGTGCTGCTCTCCGACAGCCCGATGAAGGACCATCCGCTGACGCCGATGCGGGATTCGAACCTCGTGCGCGTGCTGGCGCGGCAGACGAAGTTGCCGGTCGGCCTCGTGCCGTTCGCGACGGTGGAAAAGGGCCCGGCCGCCGTGCGCGCCGCCTTCGAGGACATCGCGAAGGACGGGCCGGCGATGGCGGTGGCCGATGCCGTGACCGACGCGCAGCTGCGCGTGCTCGGCGAAGCCTTCGACGGTCTGCCGCTCTTGACCGGCGGATCGGGCATCGCGCTCGGCCTGCCCGAGAATTTTCGTCGCGCCGGGCTGCTGGGACCCAAGTCGGCGTCGCGCGCCTTCCAGGCGCCGAAAGGCAAGACCGCCGTGCTCGCCGGCAGTTGCTCGGCCGCGACGCGCGGACAGGTGGCGGATGCCGTGTCGAAGGGTGTGCCCGCCTTCGCGCTCGATCCCGTCGCCATCGCCGAGAAGCGGATGACGGCCGCGAGCGTGCTCGATTGGGCGCTGCCCAAGCTCGGCGACATGCCGGTGCTGGTCTATTCGACGGCCGAGCCGGAGGCCGTGCGCGAGGTGCAGGAGCGCTTCGGCCGCGACGCCTCGGGCGCGATGATCGAGCATCTGCTGGGCGAAGTCGCGCAGGGACTGGCGGCTGCGGGCGTCACGCGTCTGGTGGTGGCGGGGGGAGAGACCTCCGGCGCGGTCGTGGGCGCGCTCGGCGTGTCGATGCTCGAGATCGGCCCCGAAATCGACCCCGGCGTGCCGTGGACCTTGGCCGCGGACGGCAAGCGCATCGCGCTGGCGTTGAAGTCCGGGAATTTCGGCACGCCCGATTTCTTCACCAAGGCGCTGAAGATGCTGGGGTGAGGACGTGGTCGAGGGCGGGCGCTGCGCGCCTCCCGCCATGAGGTCTCTATTCTGACGACGTTCTCGCAGTGTCATCCCGGGCGGCGTGAGCCGACCCGGGACCTAGGCTTGCGGGCGTGGTGGAACAAGGCTGGGTCCCGGCGCTTCGGCCGGGATGACAGGAGTGGTCGGCGCCGGCTTTCACTTTCTTCCCTCATGGTGAGGAGCGCGGCGAAGCCGTGCGTCTCGAACCATCTTCCTTTGCAGCCGGGCAACGGCGTGGTTCGAGATGGCGCTGCGCGCCTCCTCACCATAAGGTTTTTTGGAAATGGTCGAGAGGGTTCGTGAGGACGCGGCCCTCCCCTCAATACGTCTTCGCGCCCCGGACCTTCACGTAGACCGCGTAGAGCGAGGTGGTGGCGCAGATGTAGAGGCGGTTGCGGTGGAATTCGCCGAAGCAGAGATTGGCGACCGGCTCGGGGATGCGGATCTTGCCGAGCAGGGTGCCGTCGGGGTCGAAGCAGTGGATGCCGTCGGCGGCGGAGGTCCAGAGGCGGCCGCTCTCGTCGAAGCGGAAGCCGTCGAACAATCCGGCGGTGGATTCCGCGAAGATCGCGCCGCCTTTCAGCGCTTTGCCGTCCACGACGTCGAAGACGCGGATATGGCGGGGGCCGTTTTCGCGATGCGTGCCGCCGGTGTCGGAGATGTAGAGCTTGGATTCGTCGGGCGAGAAGGCGAGGCCGTTGGGGCGCTCGAAATCGTCGGCGACGCGCGTGACTTCGCCCGAATGCGCGTCGATGCGGTAGACGTGGCAGCCGCCGATTTCACTTTCGGCCCGCTCGCCCTCGTAATCGCTGTCGATGCCGTAGGCGGGATCGGTGAACCAGATCGAGCCGTCGGACTTCACCACTACGTCGTTGGGCGAATTGAAGCGCTTGCCCTGCCAGCGGTCGGCCATGACGGTGATGGTGCCGTCATGCTCGGTGCGCGAGATGCGCCGCCCGAGATGCTCCGCCGTTACCAGGCGGCCCTGCCGGTCCACGGTGTTGCCGTTGGAATTGTTCGCGGATTGGCGGAAGACGGAGACCTGACCGTTGCAGGCGTCGTAGCGCATCATCCGATCGTTGGGGATGTCGGACCAGACGAGATAGCGCCCGCCTTGGAACCATGCCGGGCCTTCGGCCCAGCGGCAGCCGGTCCAGAGCTTTTCGACGTTCACGTTGCCGCCGAAAAGACCCTTGAAGCGCGGATCGAGGAGGGGATAGTCGCTCGCGGCCATTTACGTGCCCTCAGACGATTGCCGTGAGGCCGCCGTCGACCATCAGAAGATGGCCGTTGACGAAGCCCGACGCGTCGGATGCGAGGAAGATCGCGGCCCCGATCAGCTCGTCCACCTTGCCCCAGCGGCCGGCCGGCGTGCGCTTGCACAGCCAATCGGTGAATTCCTTGTTGTCGACCAGCGTCTTGGTGAGTTCCGTGTCGAAATAGCCCGGGCCGATGGCGTTGACCTGAATGCCGTGGGCGGCCCACTCGGCGCAGAGCCCCTTGGTCATCATCTTCACCGCGCCCTTGGTGGCGGTGTAGGGCGTGATGGTGGCGCGGCCGAGTTCGGACTGCACCGATGCGATGTTGATGATCTTGCCGCGCTTGCGCGGGATCATGCGGCGGCCGACGGCGCGGGACATGAAGAACACGCTGTCGACATTGGTGCGGATCAGGTCGTGCCAAGCCTCGTCCGGAAAATCGACCACCATCGAGCGGTGCTGCTTTCCGGCATTGTTGACGAGGATGTCGACGGGGCCGATCTCGCGCTCGATGGCCTCCACCGCCGCGTCCGCCGCCTTGGGATCGCCGACGTCGAAAGCGCGGCCCTCGACGGCGAGGCCCGCCGCCTTGAACCCTTCGACCGCCTTCGCGAGCGCCGCTTCGTCGCGTCCGTTGAGGACCACTCGTGCGCCGGCGCGCGCCAGACCGCCCGCGATGGCGAGGCCGATGCCGCGGCTGGAGCCGGTGACGAGGGCCGTGCGGCCGGTGAGATCGAACAGGGACAGGGACACGGGTTTCCTCGCAGTCTTTTCGTTGCAATGCTTTCGCCGAAGCTCGTCGTCGCTCAGCCGAGATCCGGCGCGGCGTCTCCGGTAAGTTGCGAACCGAAGTCGCGACCCGGTGCAGCCTCGAACAGCGCCTTCGTATAGGGGTGTTTCGGTGCGGCGAAAACGGCCCGCGTCGCCCCTTCTTCCACGACCGACCCGTTTTGCATCACCATGATGCGATCGCAGATCTGCGCCGCGACGCGCAGATCATGGGTGATGAACAGCACCGCGAGATCGAAGCGGCGGCGCACGTCGTCCAAGAGCTTGAGCACCTGCGCCTGTACCGACACGTCCAAGGCGGAAACGGCCTCGTCGGCGATCAGGACTTCGGGTTCCATCGCCAGAGCGCGGGCGATGCAGATGCGCTGGCGCTGGCCGCCGGAAAACTGGTGGGGATAACGGTCGAGCGAGTCCGGTTGGAGACCGACGAGCCCCATCAAATCGCGGGCGCGGGCGAGCGCATCCGCCTTCGAGGTGCCGAAATTCATCGGCCCTTCCATGATCGACTGCCCTACCGTGCGGCGCGGGTTGAGCGAGCGGTAGGGGTCTTGGAACACGATCTGCACGTGGCGGCGGTGCTTGCGCAATTCGCGCTCGGGCATCTTCGCCACGTCCACGCCGCGGATGCGGATTTCGCCGCCTGACGGTTCGATCAGCCGCGCGATGCAGCGGGCCACCGTGGACTTGCCGGAGCCGGACTCGCCGACGACACCCAATGTCTCGCCGCGCCGCACCGTGAGGTCCACGTCGACGGCGGCCTTGACGATGCGAGTCTTGCCCGAAAATACGCCGCCGCCGCCGTAGGTCTTGGAGAGGTTCTTCGTCTCCAGCGCCACGGCCCCGAGGATCGGCTTGCGCTCCGGCGGGGTGATGCCGGGCACCGAGGCGATCAGCATCTTGGTATAGGCCTCGCGCGGCGCGCGGAGCACGGTTTCACGGTCGCCCTGCTCGACGACGCGGCCGTGCTGCATCACCACGACGCGGTCGGCGATTTCGGCGACGACGCCGAAGTCGTGGGTGATGAACAGCACGCCGGTGTTTTGGCGGGCCTGCATCTCGGCGATCAGCTTGAGGATCTGCGCCTGCGTCGTCACGTCGAGCGCGGTGGTGGGTTCGTCCGCGATCAGCAAAGCGGGATCGAGCACGAGGGCCTGCGCGATCATGATGCGCTGGCGCTGGCCGCCGGAAAGCTGGTGCGGATAGGCGTCGATCATGCGTTCGGGATCGGGCAGGCGCACCGCGCCCATGATTCCCAGCACGCGTTCCCGTCGCGCGGCGGCATCCATCGGCGTGTGGATGCGCAGCACCTCGTCGATCTGGTCGCCGACGGTGAGCACCGGGTTCAGCGCCGTCATCGGCTCCTGAAAGATCATCGCCATGCGGGTGCCGCGCAAGTCGCGCAGACGGGCGGGGGAGGCGGCGAGCACGTCCTCGCCCTGCAGCAGGATGCGGCCTTCCGATGCGGTGAGCTGGCCCTTGGGCAGCAGGCCCATCACGGAATGCGCCGTGACGGATTTGCCTGAGCCGGACTCGCCGACGACGCAGACGATCTCGCCCGGCGATACGGTGAGCGACAGGCCGGTGACCGCATTCGCGCGGTCGCCGCCGGCGGGCAGCCGGACGGTGAGGTTTTCGACGGAGAGGACGGGCGAGGCGGCGGAGGTCGTGTTCATCGCCGTCACATCCGCTTCGCGATTTTGGGGTCGAGACGGTCGCGCAGACCGTCGCCGAGCACGTTGACGGACAGGATGGTCAGCGCCAGCGCGCAGCCGGGGATGAGCACGATCCACGGCGCGATGGGGAAGAAGATGCGGCCTTCGGCCATCATGTTGCCCCAAGACGGAATTTCCGGCGGCGTGCCCGCGCCGAGGAAGGACAGCAGCGCCTCCGTCAGCATCGCGGATGCCGCGACATAGGTGGCCTGCACGATCAGCGGCGGGATGCAGTTGGGCAGGATGTGGCGCACGAGGATCAGCGGCAATCGGGTGCCCACGGAAATCGCGGCTTCCACATAGGGCTCCTCGCGTACGGTGAGCACGATGGAGCGCACGAGCCGGACCACGCGGGGGATCTCCGGGATGGTGATCGCCACGATGACGGTCTTCATGCTCGCGCCCGAGACGGCGACGAGGCCGATGGCGAGCAGGATGCCGGGGATGGCCATCAGCCCGTCCATGATCCGCATCACGATCGCGTCGAGGCGGCGCAGATATCCGGAGACGAGGCCGATCGTCAGGCCCGCGACGATGCTGATCAGCGCGACGGTGAAGCCGACGATCAGCGATACGCGCGCGCCGTAGACGACGCGGGTGTAGAGGTCGCGGCCGAACTGGTCGGACCCGAACCACGCCGCATCGGACGGCGGGCGCATGCGCGGCAGCACGTTGAGCTTGCGCGGATCCACGGTGCCGAGCCACGGCGCGAGAACCGCGGCGAGCACGATGAGGATGAGAATCAGCGCCGATGCCGCCGCGAAGGGACGGCGCAGCACGAAGCTCGCGAGCGCCCCGGTGCGCCGCGCGGGAAGGGCCGGGATATCGGCGGCGCTCAATAGCGGATCCTCGGGTCGAGCACCGTGTAGGCGATGTCGATCAGCATGTTGATCAGGATGTAGGTGAAGGAGAAGACGAGGATCAGGCCTTGGATGACGGGGTAGTCGCGCCGCAGGATCGCATCGACGACGAGGCGGCCGAGGCCGGGGATGTTGAACACGGTCTCGGTGACGACCGCGCCGCCGATGAGCAGCGCGATGCCGATGCCGATGACGGTCGCGATGGGCACGGCGGCGTTCTTCAGCGCATGGCGGAACAGCACCTTGCGTTCGTTCTGCCCCTTGGCGCGGGCCGTGCGGATATAGTCCTCGCCCAGCACTTCGAGCACGCTGGCGCGGGTGATGCGCGTGACGAGCGCGATGTAGATCGCGCCGAGCGTGATCGTGGGCAGCGTGATCGTGCGGAGGAAGCCTTGGAAGTCGACGAAGGGGCTGCGGTAGCCCTGCGTCGGCAGCCATTTCAGATCGAGGCTGAATTTGTAGATCAGCAGATAGCCGAGCACGAAGACGGGGAACGAGAAGCCGACGACGGAGAAGACCATCACGAAACGGTCGATCCAGCCCCCCGCTTTCCAGGCCGCGAGCACGCCCAGCGGAACGGCGACCAGCACCGAGAACAGGATCGTGGTGGCGGTGAGAACGAGCGTGGGTTCCAGCCGTTGCCCGATCAGCGTGGTGACGGGCAGGTTGGTGAAGATCGACACGCCGAGGTCGCCGCGCAGCAGCTGCCCCATCCAGGTGAAGAACTGCTCATGCAGCGGCAGGTCGAGCCCCAGCGTCGCGCGGATGCGCGCGATCTGCTCGCTGGTCGCCTGATCGCCCGCGATGATCACGGCGGGATCGCCCGGCGTGAAGCGGAGCATGAGAAACACGACGAGCGCGACCACCAGCATTACGGGAAGGGTGGACGCGGCGCGCTTGAGAACGAAGAACCACATGTCTGCCGTCGAAGCGTAAGAGTTCGGCGGTCACGCCGGCGGTGCCGGCGAGGACGGCGGGCGGACGTCGCGACGTCCGCCCGGAGAGAAAGCCCTTCGGATCAGGCTTCCATGTTCCAGAAGAACTGAACCGGCGAGCGGATCATACCCTTCACGTTCTCGCGATAGCCGACGGGCACGAAGAACTGGCCGAGATTGACGTAATGGCCGATCTCGTAGAGGCGCGCCTGGAAGTCATGGGCGATCTTCTTCGCCTCCTCGGGCGACGAAGCGTCTGCATAGGCGTCCTGCAGCTTGACGGCCTGCTCGTCCGAGGACCAGCCGAACCAGCCGCGCTCGCCCGTCGCGCCGAAGCCCACGCCCGTGAGCGGGTTGACGGTGTCGCCGCCGATCCACCAGGTGCAGAACATGTTCCAGCCGCCCTTGTCGGTCGGCTCCTTGGAGGCGCGGCGCTGGAGCACCGTCGACCAGTCCATGGCCTGCAGCTTCACGTTGATGCCGATGGCGCGCAGCTTCTCGGCGATGACCTGCGAGAAGGGGTTGAGGACCGGGTGGTCCGTCGGCTGCAGAAGCACGAAGTCCTCGCCCTTGTAGCCCGACTGCTGCAGCAGCGTCTTCGCCTCGGCCTGATTGTAGTCGAAGAAGCCCGAGGAGGATTCGAGCGGCGTGCCGCAGGGATAGATCGACTTGCAGACCTTGTAATATTCCGGGTTGCCGATGGCGGTCTTCAGGACTTCCTCCTGATTGATCGCCTTCATGATGGCGCGGCGCACCAGCGGGTTGCTGGACGGCCCGACGAGATGGTTGAAGCGGGCCCAGCCCATGTTGCCGGTCGGGTCGAGGTTTTCGACCTTCACGCCCGGGGCGCGCTTGAGCACCTCGATGAGGTCGGGGGTCACCTGCTCCCAGTAATCCACCTCGCCCGCCATCAGCGCGTTCATCGCGGTGTTGGCGTCCATCGTGTACCACTCGACGCGGTCCACCTTGGCGATCTTGCCGCCGGCGGCGGAGCTGACGGGCTCCTTGCGCGGCACATAGGCCTTGAACTTCTCATAGATCGCGAGATTGCCCGGCTTCCAATTCGCCTTGTTGAACATGAACGGGCCGGAACCCGTCGTGTCCTCGATCTGCCGATCGGCCGGCGTCTCGGCGACGCGCTTGGGCATCATGAACGGCACGTTCGAGGAGATCTTGCCGATCGAGTCGAGCACCACGCCGTAGGGGCGCTTCAGGCTGAGCACGATGGTCTTCGCGCCGTCGGCCTCGAGCTTGTCGGTGACGCCGAACAGGCGCTGGCCCATGCCGTCGCGCTTGCCCCAGCGGGTGAGCGAGGCCACGCAATCCTCGGCTGTGACGGGCGTGCCGTCATGCCAGGAGAGGCCGTCGCGCAGGCGGATGGTGTATTTCGTCTTGTCGGCGGAGATCTCGACGCCTTCGGCCATCTGCGGCTGCGGACGGAGATTGTCGTCCAGCGCGAACAGCGTGTCGTAGATCATGTAGCCGTGGTTGCGGCTGATGTAGCCCGTCGTCCAGATCGGATCGAGCACCTGAAGATTGGCGTGCGGCACGACCTTCAGCACGTTCTTCTTGGCTTGGGCCAGAACGCCGGAAGCGGGAAGAGTGCTTAGGGCAGCCGCCGCGGCGGTTCCGGCGAGCAAATCACGGCGCGAAATCGTCATCTGGAGTTCTCCCCTCGAAATCTGTGCGGCCGGCCGTTTCCGTTTTCGGATTCCGACCCTCGCTCCCTCAGATTGAACGACGGACGGCGGCGACAAGTCAAACCGTTGATATTTCTTTCGGCCGCGCTTTGTCCGACACTGCCCGCCATTGCCACTCGGACGGTCCCATCGGAGCCCGCATGCGCCTTCTCCTCGCGATGATGAAGCACGAAACCAATACCTTTTCCCCGGTGCCCACCGATCTCGCGCGCTTCCGCGCCTGGGGGATGCATGAAGGCCCGGAGGTGGTGAAGGCCTATCGCGGCACCAACCACCCCATCGCCGCCTTCATCGATCTGGCCGAAGCGGCGGGCGCGGAAATCGTGACGCCGGTTGCCGCCGAGGCGATGCCGTCCGGGCTCGTGCAGCGCGAGGCGTACGAATATCTGGCGGGCCGCATTCTCGACGCGCTGCGCGATCAGGGCCCGTTCGACGGCGCGATGCTCGATCTGCACGGCGCGATGGTGGCGGAGACGGATTGGGACGGGGAGGGCGCGTTGCTGGAACGCATCCGCGCCGTCGCGCCCGACCTGCCCATTGCCGTCACCTTCGACATGCACGGCAACATCACCCGGCGCGTGGCCGACAATTGCACCCTGTTCAATTGCTACAAAAGCTACCCGCATACGGACATGTACAAGGCGGGCGAGGCCTGCGGCCGCATCTTCCTCGACGCCCTGGCCGGGCGGGTGAAGCCCGTGATGGCCTTCGCGCAATTGCCGGTGCTCGCACAAACCCTGCGCATGGGCACCGCCGACGAGCCCATGCATTCCCTGCAAGCGATGACCCGCGAGGAGGAGACGCGGCCCTCCATTCTCTGTGCGAGCCTGTTCGGCGGGTTCCCGATGGCGGACATCCCGGAAGCCGGCATCTCCGTGATCGTGGTCGCGGACGGCGACCGCGCCGCCGCCGCCGACTCCTGCGACCGGCTTCTCGCCGCCGCATGGGCGCAGCGCGAAGAGTTCGTCTATCGCCATGAGCCGCTGGAACAGGCCGTGGCGCGCGCCAAGACCATCGAGGTCCGTCCCGTCGTGCTGCTCGACCATGCCGACAATGTCGGCTCGGGCGGCACGGCGGATTCGATGACGGTGATCCGCGAGGTGCTGCGCCAAGGGCTCACCGACGTCGCCGTGGGCGCGGTGCGCGATCCCGAAGCGGTGCAGGCGATGATGCGCGCCGGCGTGGGCGCCGAAATCACGCTCGATCTCGGCGGCAAGACCGACATGCCCTCCATCGGCGCGACGGGCGAGCCGCTGCGCCTCACCGGCCGCGTGCGTCGCCTTTCGGACGGCGAATGGACGGTGCGCGGGCCGATGTATACGGGCAGCCGCGTGACCACGGGGCCGACCGCCGTGTTCGAGACCGCCGGCGTCTCCATCGTCGTCACGTCGCTGCATCACGAGCCGTGGGACGCGGGCATCTTCACCAGCGTCGGCATCGATCCCGCGCATTGCCGCTATCTGCTGCTGAAATCCCGCATCCATTACCGCGCGGGCTTCTCGCCCTATGAGAAGGCCCGCGTCACGCTCGACGGCGTCGGGGTGACGACCTCCGACAACGCGCAGCTGACCTTCGACGTGCTCCGGCGGCCGATCTATCCGCTCGATCCGGACGCCAAATGGCCGCGCAACTAGCGGCCGTTCACCCGGCGCGCGGCGCGGAGATGCGCGCGAAGGGCCGCGCGCTCTCGAAGGCCTTGGAGGCGCGCAGCACGAGCGCGTCCGCATTCATCGGGCCGACGATCTGCAGGCCCAAGGGCAAGCCGTCCTTCGACAATCCGCAGGGGACGGTGGCGGCCGGCTGGCGGCTGATGTTGAACGGGTAGGTGAACGGCGTCCACGCCGTCCAATCCGTCCCCCAACTGCCGTCGCCGGGCGTTTCCAAACCGGCCTCGAAGGCGGGAAGGGCGAGGCTCGGGGTCAGCAGCAGGTCGTAGCGGGCGTGCAGCTCCGCCATCTTCCGCGCCACGACATTGCTGCCGTAGAGCAGGGCGTCGGCATATTCCGCGCCCGTGACGCGCTCGCCGCGCCGCGCGGCGTCGACCAATCCCGGGTCCATGCCGGCGCGCTGCTCGGGCGTGAACGTCTTCAACGCCAAGGCCGCGCCGGCGGACCAGATCGTCTCCAGCACCGCCGCCGGATCGTCGAAGCCGGGGTCCGCCCGCTCCACGATCGCGCCCAACTCCTCGAACACGCGGGCCGCGGCTTCGGCGGCGGCTTCGGCTTCGGGGTCGATCTTCGTGACGTAGCCGAGCCGGGGCGACCATGCGATGCGCATGCCGCGCAGGCTTTCGCCGAGGCCGGTGCGATAATCGGGCGGCGCGTCGGTCATGGCCGACATGTCGCGGATGTCGGGGCGGCCGATGATGGAGAGCGCGAGCGCGGCATCCTCCACCGTGCGGGTCAGCGGGCCGACATGGGCGAGATAGCCCATCGTGGAAATCGGCGCGGCCGGCACGCGGCCGTAGCTGGCCTTGATGCCGTAGACGCCGCAAAACGCTGCGGGAATGCGGATCGAACCCGCGCCGTCGGTGCCGATATGGATCGTGCCGAGATTGAGCGCCGCGCAGACCGTGGCCCCGGCCGAGGAGCCGCCGGGATTGCGGCCCGTATGCCAAGGATTGCGGGTGATGCCCGACAGCGGCGAGTCGCCCACTCCCTTCCAGCCGAATTCCGGCATCGTGGTCTTGCCGAGCAGGATGGCGCCCTCTTCGCGCAACCGCGCCACGGCGGGCGCATCCTCCGTCGCCGGCGCGTCCGACGTCACCGCCGAACCGCGGCGGTTGGCCCAGCCTTCCAGGGCGATGTTGTCCTTGATGGTCGCGCCGATGCCGTCGAGCAGACCGGCGGGCGCGCCGCGCATCCAGCGTGCCTCGGAGGCCTTCGCCGCTTCCATTGCGCCCTCGCGGTTCACGAAGGTGAAGGCGTTCACCTGCGGCTCGAACCGCTCGATCCGGTCGAGCACGTCGCGCATCACCTCGACGGGGGACAGGGCCTTGGCCCGGTAGAGCCGGCGCAGCGCCGCGCCGTCGAGATCCGCGATGTTGGTCATGGTCGTTTCCCCTGTGCAGATCGATCGAAGCGCAAAGCTCGGCCGCCGGCAAATCGGAGGCCGATTGCCCGTCATTTCCGCCGGCCGGCCGAATCGCCGGCTCGCATGCAGGCGGCCGCTCCGCGACGATCCGCTCCTCGGCCAAGGGAGTATGCGATGCGCAGGCTGGACACGGCCGGCCCGGCTCGTCGGATGCGGATTCCGCCGCCGCCGCCGATCATGCCGACATATCGGAGGCCGGAGCTTCGAAGGGGGCTGCCGCATCTCTCGCCGCCTCTCGTCGACCCGGCGCTCGCGTTCGTGCCGTCGCGCTTGATGAGCAGGCTGGAGAAACGCCGCGCGGGACTTTGCGCGCGGGCCGCCGGCGTCGCATCCGACGAGGCTGCGTTGGCCGAAGGCTTCATTTCCCAAAGGGCTTATTACCGGGCGCTCGCCGACCATCTCGGTCTGCCGTTTCTCGACGAGTCGTTCGAGGTCGCGGAGACCGCCCTTACGTTGCAGGGCCTGCGCGCGCGCATCGCCCCCGTGTCCGGCGGCGGACGGATCAGGTTCGCCTTGGCGCCGTCCGGAGCGGCGCTTCAGGCTCTTCTCGCGGGCGGGCGAAAATTGGCGGGAGCCGCCATCACGACCCCCGCGAACCTCGACGCGAGCGTGCGGCGGGCGGGCGGCGCGCTCATCGCACAAATCGCGAGCGACCGCCTGCCGCGTCGCGCGCCGGGGCTCTCGGCCCGCACCTCCGGCGGCCGCGTCACGGCCTTGATCCTCGCCGTTGCATGCGTCGTGATTGCGGGTCTGCTGACGGGCGGGTTCGACGCGGCTGGATCCGCGCATTCCTTTATGGCGCTCGTCTTCGTGCCCGGCATACTTTTGCGGCTGTTCGCCTTCATGCAGGGCGACATTGCGCCCGTCGCGCCGGCCGTCGCCGTCCGCGACCTCCCGCGGTGGTCGATCATCGTGGCGATGTATCGTGAGGAACTCGTCGTCGAACGGCTCGTCGAGGTGTTGGGCGCGCTCGATTATCCGGCCGCCAAGCTCGACGTGAAGCTGGTGGTCGAGGTCGACGACGCGGCGACGCAGGGCGTTCTCGCCCGCATGACCCTGCCGCCGAATTTCGAAGTCGTGGTCTGTCCCGACGGTTTTCCCCGTACGAAGCCGAGGGCGCTCAATGCGGCCTTGGCTTTGTGTCGCGGCGAGTTCGTCACGGTCTACGACGCCGAGGACGAGCCCGAGGCCGACCAGTTGCGGATCGCGGCTGCCGCCTTCGCCGCCGGCCCGTCAGATTTGGCGTGCGTGCAGGCGCGGCTTGCGATCGACAACGGCGAGGACAATCGTCTCGCCCGCTTGTTCGCTCTCGAATATGCGGCCCTGTTCGACCGCTGCGTGCCCGGCTACGCCCGGCTCGGCCTGCCCGTGCCGCTCGGGGGAACATCCAACCATTTTCGCCGGCGTCATCTGGAAAAAGCGCTGGGGTGGGACGCTTGGAACGTGGCGGAGGATGCCGATCTCGGATTGCGGCTGGCCCGTCTCGGTTTGCGCGTCGGCACCGTCGATTCCGACACTTGGGAGGAGGCGCCCAACACCGTTTTCGCTTGGTTGCGGCAGCGCAGCCGCTGGATGAAGGGGTGGATGCAGACCGGCATCGTGCATCTGCGCGCGCCGCGCGCCTTGGTGCGGCGCGTGGGCGCGCTCCATGCCGGCGTCATCGCCGTTCATACGCTCGGGGCCGTGATTGCGGCCCTGTTCGCGCCCTTGATGATGTTCACCCTGCTGAGGGCGGCCGCCGTGGCCGTGACGGGCGGGACGATCGGCGGGGGCCTCGCGCCGCTGCCCTGCGCCGTGATGCTCGCGGGCTTCGTCGCCTTGACGCTGCCGATGGCGGTCGCCGCACGCCGGCGCGGCCTGGGCTTCGGTGCGGGGGACCTCGCCGCCTTGCCGGTCTACCTGCTGCTGATCTCGGCCGCCTCTTGGATCGCGCTGTTCGAACTCGTCCGCGCCCCGTCCTCGTGGGCGAAGACGGAGCACGGCACCGCGCGGCGGCGGGAGAGGGGCGTTGCGCCCGTCAGCGGATGAAGCGGTCCACGTAATCAGCGCCGAGGCCCACGGCCTCGTAATGCTTGCGGCACATGTCGATCTTCGTGAACACGTCCTCATAGCCGCGCATGCCGCCGTCGGCGTCGACATAGATCATCGCGCCGTTCACCTGAAACAGCGTCATCATTTCCTCGACGTCGTCGTCGACGACGAGCGTATGGGTCTCGCCGGGAGCCTCGTAGACGTAGCCGCCTTCGGTGGCGACCCAATCATGCTCGAGATAGCGCCATTTGCCTTTGAGCACGAAGCCGTGGACCGGCTGCGGGTGGCGGTGGCGCGAGAGTACGCCGGACTTCCTGACGCGCAGGATGTTCTGCCAATAGCCGCGCGAGGCCGAGAGCAGCAGCGGCCGGAACCACACGTTTTCCGCCTGCGGCACCCAAATGCGCTCGTCCGTCGGGATGGCGTCGGGGATGACCACTTCCGGCGGCGATTCCTTCGGCTGCGCGTGCTTGTAGGGCATGCGCTTCTCGGCTTCGGTCTCGGGCGCGACGAGGGGGCGGGCGGGGGCGTTCATCGGGTCGTTTCCTTGCTTGGGCGCGCACGGGACGGGAGGGCGACCTCGACCGTCGCGCGTGCCGTCGTTTCTTCGCGGACCATTCAACGTGCTTCGCGCGCCGCCGGCAACCGGCGCGACGCCCCTGCGACGTTGCGCCGGCGGAACCGTGACCCGCGCCTTTCGTTGTGGAACATGCCTTTAGCACGCCCCCCCGCATTGATGTCCGTCGCCGCGGCCGTGCCGCCGCACGTGCTCGACCAGAACGAGGTCGCCGCGACCGCCGCCCGGCTGTTCGGCGGCAGGTCCGGTACGTGGGACCGCGTGGCGGGGGTGTTCCGCACCACCGGCATCCGCACCCGGCGCGCGGTGCAGCCGATGGAGTGGTATCTCGAACCCAAGGGCTGGCCGGACCGGACCGCCGCCTATCTCGAAGGGGCGGACGCGCTGTTCTGCGATGCCGCCCATGGCGCCTTGGAGCGGGCGGGGATGCGCGGCGCGGACGTGGACACGGTGGTGACGGTCTCGTCCACCGGCATCGCCACGCCGAGCCTCGAGGCCCGCGTCGCCGGGCGCATGGGGTTTCGGCCCGGCATCCGTCGCGTGCCCGTGTTCGGCTTGGGTTGCGCGGGCGGCGTGACCGGGCTCGGCCTCGCCGCACGCTTGGCGGCGGCGGAGCCGGGCAGGACGGTGCTGCTCGTCGCGGTCGAATTGTGCACGCTCTCCTTTCGCCTCGACGCGCCGACAAAGGCCGACATCGTCGCCGCCGCCTTGTTCGGCGACGGGGCCGCGGCCTGCGTGCTGCGCGCGGGCGGGGAGGGCGTCGCCACGGTCGAAGCCGCAGGCGACCACACATGGCCCGACACGCTCGACGTGATGGGCTGGGCCGTGGAGCCGCAAGGCTTCGGCGTCATCTTCGACCGCGCCATTCCGCCCTTCGCGGAGGAGCATCTGGGCGGCGCGGTGGACGCGATCTGCGCCCGCGAGGGCATCGACCGGGGCGCGGTCGAACGTTTCGTGTGCCACCCGGGCGGAACCAAGGT
Organism: Hyphomicrobiales bacterium; assembly: GCA_027489535.1. Classification (GTDB taxonomy): domain Bacteria; phylum Pseudomonadota; class Alphaproteobacteria; order Rhizobiales; family Beijerinckiaceae; genus JAIXZO01. Next base: position 210,875 of record JAIXZO010000006.1, on the reverse strand, counting down.
CATCGCGGCGCTCGAAACCTCCCTGTCGCTCGCGCAAGGCTCTCTCGACGTGGAGCGGGAGGTGCTGGCCGATTGCGGCAACATGTCCGCGCCCACGGCGCTGTTCGTTCTCGAGCGCTTGATCGCGGCGGGCAGGCTGCCCGAGCGTTCGCTCGTCACCGCGATGGGGCCGGGCTTCACCGCATCCTGCGTGTCGCTGAGGCGCGCCGCATGAGCCTCGCCTTCGCCTTGCTGGCGTTCGTGACGGCGCAGCGGCTCGGCGAACTGGTGCTGGCGCGCCGCAACACGGCCCGCCTCATGGTGCGCGGCGCGGTCGAGGTCGCGCCCGGGCATTATCCCCTCGTCGTCGCCGTCCATGCGGCCTGGCTCGCCGGTTTGTGGCTTTTCGTCGTGACCTTCGACGTTCCCGTCATTCCCGTGTGGATCGCGCTCTACGCCGTCCTGCAGGTCCTGCGGGTCTGGACGCTGGCCACGTTGGGCGAACGGTGGACGACGCGCATCGTGATCTTGCCCGGCGCGCCCTTGGTGACGGCCGGGCCTTATCGGTGGCTGTCCCATCCCAATTACGTCGTCGTCGCGGGCGAAATCGCCGTGCTGCCGCTCGCGCTCGGAATGCCGGTCTACGCGCTCGCTTTCTCGCTGCTCAACGCCGTCGTGCTCATGATCCGCATCCGCGCGGAGGACGACGCGTTGCGGCGGCCGGGCGAAACGTCGCCCGGTTCCTGATCAGAGCGTCAGATATCCGCCGTCGACGGGCAGCACCGTGCCGGTCACGAATTTCGCGTTGTCCGACAGCAGCATCAGCACCGCCCCCGCCACGTCCGAAGGCTCGCCCCAACGGCCCATCGGCGTGCGGTCGACGATGGGTTTGGACCGCTCGGGATCGGCCATCAGCGGCTTGGTGAGTTCCGTCGCGATCCAGCCCGGCGCGACCGCGTTGACCCGAATGCCGTCCGGCCCCCACGCCGCCGCGAGCGACTTGGTGAGCTGCGCCACGCCGCCTTTCGAGGCCGAATAGCCGGGCGCGAAGGGCGAGCCGAAGAAGGACAGCATCGAGGCCGTGTTGACCACCGCGCCTTTGCTCGCGAACAGCTTCTCCTTCGCGGCGAGGCAGACGCGCATGGTCCCGATCAGGTTCACCTCGATAGTTTTCGAGAACCCCTCCACGGTGAATTCCATGCCGCCCCGCAGGATGATGCCGGCGCAATTCACCACGGCATCCAATTGCGGGCAGAGGTCCAGCGCCGCCGCGACGCTCGCGTCGTTCGTCACGTCGAGCACCACGGGCGTGATGCCCGCCTGCGGCGCGAAGGCCTCGATCTCCGCTTGCGAGACGCCGCCGGCGATCACCGTCCAGCCGTCCGACGCGAGCGCCCGCGCGACCCCTTCGCCGATGCCGCGCGTACCGCCGGTGACAAGTGCGGTCTTCATGTCAGCGGCCTCCCAGACGGGCGTCGTAGCGCAGCACCGCGTCGAGCAGCACCTGAGCGCCCGCCGCGCAGTCCTCGAAGGACGAGGATTCGAGTTCGTTGTGAGAGAGCCCCTCGGCCGAGGGAATGAAGATCATGGCGGAGGGGCAGACGCTCTGCATATAGGCCGCGTCATGGCTCGCGCCGGAGATGCAGTCGCGGGTGGAGAACTGCGAATCCGCCGCCGCCTCCCGCACCGCCGCCACGCATTCCGCCGCGAAGGGGATGGGCGGCGCGCGCCAGATGCGCTCGATTTCGATGGTGGTGCCGTTGCGCGCCGCGAGTTCGGCGGCGGCCGCGCGCACTTCGGCTTCCATCACTTCCAGCACCGCGTCGTTCGGGTCGCGCAGGTCGATGGTGAAGCTCACCTCGCCCTGCACCACGTTGATGGAGGGCGCGGCCGGCGTCAGTTCGCCGATGGTGCCCACCGCATGCGGGCCGTGGCTGCGGGCGATGGCGTCGATGCGGTCGACCAGACGCGCCACCGTCAGCAGCGCGTCGGCACGGCGATGCATCGGCGTCGCGCCGGCATGCCCGTCCACGCCCGTGCATCGGCCGTTGAACCACCGCATGCCCTGCACGCCCGTGACCACGCCGATGGTCTTGCCCTCGGCCTCCAGATACGGCCCCTGCTCGATATGCAGCTCGAAATAGGCGGAAAACTTCTGCGCGCCGACCGGCATCGTGCCGCGATAGCCGATGGCGTCGAGCGCCGTGCCGAACGTCACGCCGTCGCGGTCGGTCTTGGCGAGCACGGCGGCCACCGCCAGCGCGCCCGCATGCGCGCCCGAGCCCATCACCGCCGGCAGAAAGCGCGAGCCTTCCTCGTTGGTCCAGTTGACGAGCATGAACGGCGCTTCGGTCTCCACGCCGTTGTCGTGCAGCGTGCGCAGCGCCTCGAGCCCGCTCAGCACGCCCAGCACCCCGTCGAACTTGCCGCCCGAAGGCTGCGTGTCGAGATGGCTGCCCATGGCGACGGGCGGGAGATTCGGGTTCTTGCCGGGGCGCAGCGCGAACATGTTGCCGACGCCGTCCACCGTCACCGTGCAGCCCAGCGCCTCGCATTGCGTGCGGAACCAGTCGCGCACCTGCCGATCCTCGTCGGACAGGGTCAGGCGACGCACGCCGCCCTTGGCGGTGCCGCCGATCTTGCCGGTGTCGTGAATGTCGTCCCAGAGGCGACGGCCGTCGATCTTCAAATTGCGCATGCAGGGTCCTCGAAAGAGGCCGGATCATGCGCGAGCTTCGGCGGCCTCCGCAACCCGCGTCCGCGGCTGGTCTCGTGAGACGAGAGCGAGGGCGTCGCGGATCACTTCGATCCCCGCGCCGCGCTTAACTGCCTCCGTCGAAAGACGTTGCCGCCACAGCCGCGCGCCCGGTCGCCCGGGGAACAGCCCGAGAATGTGCCGCGTCATGGAATGCAGCGCCACGCCTTCCGCCAGCTTGCGCTCGACATAAGGCAGAAACGCCTCGACGGCCGCAAACGCGTCCGGCACGGGCGCGGCCTCGCCGAACAGCACGGGGTCTACCGACAGCAGCAATTCGGGGTCGTGATAGGCCGCGCGGCCCACCATCACCCCGTCCATGAAGGCCAGTTCGCGCGTGCAGTCCTCGATCGTTGCGATGCCGCCGTTGATCGAAATCGGCACATGCGGCAGACGCGCCTTCAGGCGATGCACGAGGTCGTAGTCGAGCGGCGGAATCTCGCGGTTTTCCTTGGGCGAAAGCCCTTTCAGCCACGCCTTGCGCGCATGCACGATCAAGCCGTCGCAACCCGCCGCGAGCACCGCGTCCGCAAGGCCGTTCAACGCCTGCTCGGGGTCCTGATCGTCCACGCCGATCCGGCATTTCACGGTGACCGGCAGCGCGACGGCACGTTTCATGGCCGCCACGCATTCGGCCACCAGATCAGGCTCCTGCATCAGGCAGGCCCCGAACCGTCCTTCCTGCACCCGGTCCGACGGGCAGCCGCAATTCAGATTGATCTCGTGATAGCCCTCGGCCTCGCAAATGCGCGCCGCCTCCGCCAATTCGACCGGGTTCGACCCGCCGAGTTGCACCGCCACGGGGTGTTCGGCCGCATCGAAACCGATGATCCGCTCGCGCACGCCATGGATGACCGCGCCGGTGGTGACCATCTCCGTGTAGAGCCGCGCGCGGCGCGACAGCGTGCGGTGGAAAGACCGGCAATGGCGGTCCGACCAGTCCATCATCGGTGCCACGGAAAAGCGCCACGACTCGTGTCGTGCGGCTCCGCTCGGGCTCTGAGGCATTTGCGACAGGGTCATGATGGCGGCAGTTCGTATAGAAATCCGAGCGACAAGCATAGCATCGCTTCATCGCGGGGTTCGCCGGAACGCGCCTTCCGCGCGTTGCCGACGCGACGGTTCAAATGCGAATGGGAGGATGACCGATGAATGCGCAAACGCCCGCCGGGCCGCTCGATCTCGAATTGATCCGCGAGGTTCCGCTTTCACCCGAGGCGATGTTCCGGGGCTGGACGGTACCCGAGGTGCTGAAGCGCTGGTTTTGCCCCCGGCCTTGGCAGGTCGTGGATTGCGAGATCGACCTGCGGCCGGGTGGCATCTTTTCGACGATGATGCAGGGCCCGAACGGGGTCGCGATGCCGCGCGGGGACGGGTGCTGGCTGGTCGTCGAGCCGCCGCACCATCTGGTCTGGACGAACATGCTCGGCCCCGACTTCAGGCCGCAAATCGTCCCGCCGCCGGGCTTCGGCTTCGTCTGCGATCTGCGTTTCGAGCCCGTCGGGAACGGTCTGACGCGCTACCATGCCCGCGTGATGCATGCGGACGCGGCCGGCAAGGCGGCCCATCAAACCATGGGCTTCGAAGCGGGCTGGTCCGCCGCCTTGGCGCAACTGGTCGAACTCGAGCGATAGGGTTCTGGCGGCCCTCGTCGAAGCCGCTCAGGCGGCTTTCGACGAGAGGACTTCGATGACGTAGGCCGGACCGCAGCGATCCCTTGCGCCTTTTCGGGGACGCCGGGGTGACTCTCACGTCACCCCGGACCTCTCGAATCCCCAAAATTCCGCGGAAAACCGCGCTTGTCTCGGCCCGGCCCCGAGCGCGACCGCTGGACAGAAGCGTTCTGCTGCGGTCTTTAGCCGAAGAAATTTCGGACTGCGGGGAAAATGGAAATGTCCAAGAAGAACATCGAAGGCCTTCAAATCGATGCGGAACTGCACGCCTTCGTGGAAAACGAAGCGCTGCCCGGCTCCGGCGTGACCTCGCAGGCCTTCTGGGCGGGTTATGCCGCCATCCTGCGCGACCTCGCCCCGCGCAATGCGGCGCTGCTGGCCGAACGCGACCGCCTGCAAGTCGCCATCGACGAATGGCACCGTGCCCGTGCCGGCCGCCCCCATGACGTCGCGGCCTACGAATCCTTCCTCCGCGAGATCGGTTATCTGCGCCCCGCGCCGGCGGCCGGCGCGATTTCCACGGCGAATGTGGACGACGAAATCGCGCGCATCGCGGGCCCGCAACTCGTCGTGCCCGCTTCCAATTCGCGTTACGCGCTAAATGCCGCCAATGCGCGCTGGGGCTCGCTCTACGACGCCCTTTACGGCACCGACGCGCTGCCCGAGACGGACGGCGCGGAGCGCACGGCCAAGTTCAACCCGGCGCGCGGCGCGAAGGTGATCGCCAAGGCCCGCGAGACGCTGGATCTCGTCGCGCCGCTCGCCCAAGGCTCGCATGCGGATTCGGTCGGCTATGCGGTGGAAGGCGGCGCGCTCGTCGTGTCGCTGAAGGGCGGCGCGAAGACCGGCCTGAAGGATCCCGCCAAATTCGCGGGCTATGCGGGCGAGGCTTCCGCCCCGTCCAAGATCCTGCTCGTCAACAACCGCATGCATGTCGAAATCGTCGTCGACCGGTCGCACCCGATCGGCAAGACCGATCCGGCGGGCGTCGCCGATCTGATGATGGAAGCGGCCGTTTCGACCATCATCGACATGGAGGATTCCGTCGCCGCCGTCGATGCCGAGGACAAGGTTCTCGTCTATCGCAACTGGCTCGGCTTGATGAAGGGCGATCTCACCGCCCAGTTCGACAAGGGCGGCTCGGTCGTCGAGCGCGCCCTGAACGCGGACCGCGTCTATGTCGGCCCAAAGGGCGGGGAAGTGCGGCTGCACGGCCGCAGCCTCATGCTCATCCGCAATGTCGGCCTGCACATGTATACCGACGCCGTGCTCGACTCCTCAGGTGCCGAGACGCCGGAAGGCTTCCTCGACGCGGTCGTCAGCGTGCTCATCGCCAAGCATGATCTGGCCGGCAACGGACGCGTGCGCAATTCGCGCACCGGCTCGGTCTATATCGTGAAGCCGAAGATGCACGGCCCCGACGAAGTGGCCTTCGCCGCCGAGACCTTCTCGCGCGTCGAAGACGTCCTCGGTCTGCCGCGCAACACGATCAAGATCGGCATCATGGACGAGGAGCGCCGCACCACGATCAACCTCGCCGCCTGCATCCAGGCCGCGAGCGAGCGCGTCGCCTTCATCAATACCGGCTTCCTCGACCGTACCGGCGACGAGATCCACACCTCGATGGAAGCCGGGCCGATGGTGCGCAAGAACGACATGCGCGCCACCGCCTGGATCAAGGCCTATGAGGACAACAACGTCGACGTGGGCCTCGCCCGCGGCCTGCCGGGCCGCGCCCAGATCGGCAAGGGCATGTGGGCCGCGCCGGACCGCATGGCCGACATGCTCGACCAGAAGATCGGTCATCCCCGATCGGGCGCGAACACCGCTTGGGTGCCGTCGCCGACGGCGGCCGCGCTGCATGCGCTGCACTACCACCAGCTCGACGTCTTCGCCCGCCAGACCGAACTGGCGAGCCGTGCGCCGGCGAAGCTCTCCGACATTCTGACCATCCCGGTGTCGCAGTCGAACTTCGCGCCGGATGCGGTGCAGCAGGAACTGGACAACAACGCGCAGGGCATTCTCGGCTATGTCGTGCGCTGGATCGATCAGGGCGTCGGCTGCTCCAAGGTGCCCGACATCCACGACGTCGGCTTGATGGAAGACCGCGCCACGCTGCGCATCTCCAGCCAGCACATCGCCAATTGGCTGCGTCACGGCATCTGCTCCGAGGCGCAGGTGATGGAGACGATGAAGCGCATGGCGCAGGTGGTGGACCGCCAGAATGCCGGCGACGCGCTCTACACGCCGATGGCTCCGGGTTTCGACGGCACGGCGTTCAAGGCGGCTTGCGACCTCGTCTTCAAGGGCGCCGAGCAGCCCAACGGCTATACGGAGTTCGTGCTCCACGCCCGCCGTCGCGAGGCCAAGGCCGCCGGCTGATCCCGCTCGGATTTCCGTCCCTTCCCGTCGAACCGGGGAGGGGCGGCGATTCCGCCTGCGTGGACCGCGGACGCCCTCATGTTCAAACCGCAGCGCCGCTCAAATCGGCGCCGCTCGGATTTCGCGCCGCTTCGGATTATCGCCATGGACCGCAAGAAAAACGGCCTCTACGTCATTCTGACGGTGTTTCTGCTGATGGTCGGCTGGACCTACTGGCAGAAGCGGGAATTGTTCGATTGCACGGAAGCCCGCCAAGGCGCGAAATTGTACCAAAGCAACGCCGCGGGCGAGGTTCCGAAATTCAGCGCCGAATTCTGTCGTCGCGCGGATTGCGCACTTGTTGCGGGTCGTATGGCGGTTGCCGGAAACGGCGAGTGGGCTTGCCGCTGAATGCTGCCCAAGCAAAATCGCTGAGGTTGCACTGATAATGACGGTGAGATCCGTTTTGTGAAATCGGCAACCGGTAAGCCGTTAATCAAAAAAGACGGTCGATTGATCGAAACAGAACATTCGATTCCTTTGTAGAACGATAAGTGCTTTCATGCAGGCCCGTTTTCGATAGGTCTGCTGCATGAAATCGTCTCTGTTCCGCGTATTTTCGTCTCGCCGCCCGCTGATGCATGGTTGCGCGGCGGTCCTGTTGGCCACTCTCGCCGCGGCCTGCGTGGGGACGCAACGCGGGGCCTATCTCAAGACCGACGCGCTTCCGCCCGGGGCGAAGCCGATCACGCTGCACATCGCGACCACGCGCGAGCGGTCCGGCGACGATACGGGGGAGCTGTTCACGGGCAACCGCGCCCGGAACCTCGATTTTGCCCGCATGGTCGTGTCCATCCCGCCCGATCACAAGATCGGCGAAATCGAGTGGGCGTCGTCCGGCTCCGCCGATCCCTCCAAGCATTTCGCCGTCGTGTCGCATCGCTACGGGACGGGGAAGGAGATCCTCGAATCCGTGAAGCGCGAAGTCGCGTCGCGCGCGCCGGCAGATCGCGAGATTCTGGTCTTCGTGCACGGCTACAACACGAGCTTCGACGACTCGCTGTTCCGGATGGCGCAGATCACGACGGATTCGGGCTTTCGCGGCGTACCGGTGCTGTTCACGTGGCCGTCGCGCGCGAAGCTCACGTCGTATCCGTATGACCGCGAAAGCGCGATCTATTCGCGCGACGATCTCGAAATGGCGCTCGATGCGCTCGCCACGCATTCCGGCGCGCGCAGGATCAACATTCTGGCTCACAGCATGGGCAACATGCTGACCTTGGAAGCCTTGCGGCAGGCCCAAATTCGCGGTCGCGGCACTTTGGGTGGCAAGCTCGGCGAGATCATGCTCGCCGCTCCCGACGTCGATCTCGACGTGTTCCGCCGGCAGATCGAGGTGATTGCGGACAAGAACCGGTCGGTGACCGTGTTCGTCTCCAAGGACGACCGCGCGCTTGCGGTGTCCCGCCGCTTTTGGGGCAGCGAAAGGGCGCGGGCGGGCGCGTCGGACGCGGTCGAGATCATGGCCGAAGCGGGGACGAAGATCCCGGGCTTGCGCGTCGTCGATCTCTCGGCGCTGAAGGACCAACTGCCGCATTCCCGCTTCGCGACCTCGCCCGAAGTCGTCAAGCTGATCGGCCGGCAGGTCGCGAGCCATGACCATCGGCCGCCGACGCTGGGCGAGCGACTGACGGATCTGAGCGACGACGTCGTCGACAAGGTCGGTGCGGCCGCAGGAACGGCGGCGAAACTGCCGATCGGCATCGTCGGCGGGGTCGTCGATGGGGTCAGCGGGGCCGCGGGCAAGGTAGCCCCCTGATCCGCTACGCCTTTTTGAGGCGGTATCGACCGATTTCCCGAGGCTGAACCGCCGCTTGCGCGACTGGAGCGGAACGACCGGGCGACGATAGTTTGGGACGGGAGGAGCCGATGCGCTCATCACGTTCCGCCGTCTTCGCCGTCGCCCTGTCCTGCTCCATGTCACCGGCATGGGCGGTCGACCCGCGTCCTGCCGTTCCGCTCATCCGCGATTTGTCCCGTTCGGCGGCCGTGGCGGAGAGCTTCGGGCCGGCGGGATCGCTGGTCTATGCCGCGGCGGTCTTCATGATCTTTGCGGACGCCGCGGCCTCGGCATTCGGGGCGCAGACCGTCTCGCGCTCAATCGAGATCGTGACCGGGTGGGGACGGGAGGAAACGTCGGCGCCGGCGGTGATCGTGCCCGTCGACGAGCGGCCGGAGCCGGCGCGCTGAATTGGGCTGGGGATGAGGTTGTGCCGCCGCTTGCGGCATCCTTAGCGTTGCATTAACCAAAGATGAAATCCGCAATCGGAAGGCTTAATTCGGGTTGAATTCACCCGAATTTCGGCTTCGGAACGGTCGGATTTTCCGAGCCTGCCGGGTCGTGCGCGAGAATACGAGATTTCGAAATGGTTGACCCACTGTCCCGCCCCGCGCGTCAAGAAATTCATGACGTGAAGGAGCAGTATGCCGACCTCGTAAAGCTGCAGATGTCGGGGTCGCGCTTTCTGACGGACGAGCGCGAGCGCGGTCTCTTGGAAGACGGGCTGACCCGCTACGGCCTGTCGCTCGACCAGGCACGCGGCATGGTGCGCGGCGCGGCCGAGGAGCGCGGCTCGACGTTGCAGCGCGACGTCGACGAAGCGGCGGTGTTCATGCTTCGCGATGCCGGCGAGATGAAGGGCTTGGTCCGCAAGCGCGATTTCGAGCGCGTGGTGGGATTCTACACGCTGCGCTCGGAGGGCACGATGCCCGCCGCCGAGATCGCCTTGCGGGTGAAGACCCTGATGGAACAGAACAAGTTGAAGCCGCGTCGGGCCGGGTTGCTGATGACGCGCCGCTGGTACAACAAGCTGAAGTAAATTCGGGCCTACCGGCTGTGGCTCGACTGCAGGTTCCTGTATTTCTGGAGAGAAAACCCGGCGAGGGCGATGAACCAGATGTTCAGGAGCTGCACGAACCAGACGGCGGCGGTGACGAGATAGGCGACTGCAAACGCGGTGAAGATCGTGCTCAGCACCGCCGCAACGACTGCGCTCGCCGCCTGCTTGCCGCGCCAATAGAAAATCGCGAGACCGATCCCGGCCAGCGTCATCGCGCTGCCGGCGCGGTACAACATGTCGGCCCCGTCTCCCGCGCCCAAGATCTCGCGCGGATCGAAGCCGCGGGACGTGCGGGTGAGCACTTGAACGAACAGCGCGAAATCGGCCCGCTCCATTCCGAGCGGCGACAAGACGCTCGCGCCCGGCCCGGGCAGTCCGTGCCACAGGGCGGCCAAGCCGATGCACGCCCCGCCCAACACCGCGAGCCTGCGCACGATCGGAACTTGACCGAAATCGGACGGCTTCACGCCTTTGAACACATGCTCGCCCGCCCAAGCGGCGAGAATCGGCCCGATCAAGACGGCGCCGGCATCGAGAAGCCGCTGCAGTCCCTGCAGGAAAATCGCGCCGGTAAATTCGATCTCGTCCATCGTGGTCTCCGCCGGACTTGGGTTCCGGCCGCCGCCGTCATTCTCGCATTGCTAGCATTCATGCCGCACGCATCGGCAGGCGTGTGTCGGCCGGACCAAATCACCGTCGAGGTTCAACGTCCAGACGCAACGTCGCTGGTGTTCAATGCATCGGCGGATGACGTCTCCCGGTTCGCGAGCCGCCGTACCGCCGCGGCGGACTTGCGCAAGGTCCGGATCGAGCAGATCGGGCTCCAATCGGCGCAGGCCGAAATCGATCTCGTCTTCGACGACGTGCGGGCGCGCGTGCCCCCGTTCGGCGCGTGGGCTTACGGCTGGACGTCGAATTACATCTTTTCCTACGAGTTGCTCTTTGCCGCGATCAAAGGCGCGTGGACGCGCCTGACCGACGGCGACGCCGTGCTCCCGGGTCTGGAGGACTCGATCGACCGGGCCATCACCGCGCAGTTCAAGCGCCGCGTGTTCGAGGCGGCCGACTATGGACGCAAGCTCGCGACCGCACGCGACGCCGCCTCCGACGATCTGACGGCCGAGTGGCGGCGTTTTCTCGCGGCGGAAACTTCGGCCTGGATGAGCTTCGCCGCGACGGCGACTTGCGAGGGGACCCTTGCCCCGGCGCGCGCACGCATGGTGGTGGACCTTTCCGAGCGCACGGCCCGGTCATCCGCCGAAGTCGTCGAGCCGTTGGAGCTGCGTGAAGCGGATGCCTTCAAGCTGCGCGCGCTGCGGCCGCTCGGGGCGCGGGTCGCGATTCTCGTGTTGCGCGTTTTCGAAGTCGGATCGCTGGCGATGTTGCCCGCAGCACTGGGTCTCGCAGGATCTCCGGCCCTCATCCTCGGGTCGGTTCTGACCGTCGGCATCGTTTGGGGCATCGACTACTTGATCAATTCCGTCGATGCCGCGCTTCATCGACAGACGTTTGAAGCCGCCGTCTATGAGCGCATTGGAGTGCTTAAAAAAAGCACAGATGACGCAATGCAGAACATCATAAAGGCCGACTTGGTTTTGCTGTCGACAAAGTATATCGAGGGCCTGCATGCGTTGACGAAAATCGACGCGCCCGCCTTGAATGAAACGAAAGAACGGACACGATGAGCGAGACCACCGAAACCGCAAGCAGCGACGCCGCCCCGCAGCAGGCCGTCGAAACGCGTCGGGAATCCTCGTCGGTCGCCGGTTGGGCGATGGCTGCGGCGATCTTCGCGGCCGGCGTCGGAGTCGCCGCGCTTGCGCTGCCTTACGGTCCCAACCCTGAAAAGCTGCTTCGCCTCGAAGCGCAGCAGGCCAAGATCGGCCACGCCGCGCTCTCGCTTTCCGCGGGCCAGTTGCGCGCGGCGGTACTTTCCGGCTCCGCATTCGGAAACGAACTCGCGCTCGTTCGTCTTCTCGGCGGCGGTGACGCCGGGGTTTCCGCGGCCGTCGCGGTGTTGGGCCCGTTGCAGAGCGAAGGCGTCATCACGAGCCGCCGCGCACTGACGGATTTCGAGCAGATCGCTGCGGGCGCGTTGATTGCGGAAAGCACGGCTCCCGATTCCAGCTGGTTCGGCCAGACGATCGGACGCCTTTCGGCCGTCACGGTCGCATTGATGATGGAAGCTCAGGTCAATCCGCTGAATTCGGAAATCGGACCGATCATCAAGTCCATGCAGACGGCCATCGTCGCCGGCGATCTGCGCGCCGCCGTCGGGTTGGCGGGAACGCTCCCCGAACAGGCCCGCACCGCCTTCGCGCCTTGGGCCGAGGCAGTGGGCAAGCGCCTTGCCGCGGTCGCGGCCGCCGAAGACATCTTCGCCCGGTCGACCTCCGCCGTGGCGAAGGCTGCGGATCGCTGAGCCGCGATGGCGGGGGGCGGCCGCACCTTCACGTTCGGCAGCTTTGCCGTTCGGCTGCTGCTCACGCTGTTCATCGTCCTGTCGGCCTATAATCCGACGGGCTATTCCTATTATCACTGGCTGATCGGCGACGAAGGCGGGTTCGTCTCCAAATTCGTCGTCGGGCTAGCCCTCGTCAGCATCAACATCCTGCTGCTCGTGACGGCGTTCGACGCGCTGAAACTGCTCGGAATGATCATCGTGGTGCTGAACTATTCCGCCGTCGTCTGGTGGCTGCATACCGTCGGAGCCATCGACTTCTGGTACCGCCCGACGATGAGCATGTCGGTGCTGATCGGCGTGGCCGCAATCAATGCCGCGGGACTGTCGTTTTCTCTATGGATGGGACGATTGTCGGGGCTGTTGCACATCGCAAAGTACTGACGCACTTGCGGCATTCGGCGTCGATTTGAAGCCGCCGTAAGGTCTATTTTCGATCGTTCGTTTTTTGCCGTTTTTTTCACCTCTGATCGACCAATCCGGATCAATTCTGTGGGTAATGAAGCAAGAATCGGGTCATGACCGGTGCGCGACTTGCTTTGTCATGTCCCGTGTCCAGTATGCCCGCTTCAGAGTAGGAAATGATGCGCGCTCGCCATCTTGTGACGTTCTTCGCCTGTCTGGCGTCGGGAACACTGTTCGGCCTGTCGGCATTCGCGCAGAATGCAGGCGGGACGACGACCCATGCCTATGCGGATGCGGCGGCGCGCATGGTGTTCGACGGCGTCGCGACGGCCCCGGGATGGATCGCACGGGACGGCGCCGGCCTGGAGCGGCTTTGCACGCCGAGCGACGACATCAGGATCGGTCTCGGCCTCGACCGCTTGGATGCCGCGGAAACGGCGCTTTGCCGAAAGGCCGGACGCAACTCGGTGTTTCAGCGCCGGGTAGGCACTTTGATCGTCGTTCCGGTGGCGCGCAGCGGTTTTGCTGGCGCATTGACGTCGACCGCTCTGCATCAGGCGCTCGCATCGGAAAGCCCGGAGGGGGACCCGAACCGGCGCATGCGCTGGAAAGACGTCGACCCGAGCTTGCCGGACGCGCCGATCCGCGTGCTTCTGCCCCCGGCGGGTTCGCCCGAAGCGACCGTGCTCGTCGAGACCGCTCTGCTGAAGGGTTGCCTTGCGACGCGCGGGACGCAATTGCCGGCCTCCGCCGCCGCGCGCCGCGCGACCTGCAATCAAATGCGCACCGACGGCGCGGCCGTTCAGGCCACGGCGGGCATGTCGGTCGCTGCTTGGCTGGAGACGGCCGGGCCGGGAGCGATAGCGCTCGTCGGGTATGGCCGGTTGGCGGCCGAACCCGCGCTGCGCGGCATCATTCCGCTCGACGGCGCCATTCCCACGGCTGCCGCGCGCGGTCGGTCGGACTATACGGCTGCGGCCCCGATCTATTTCGTCGCGACGTTCAAGGGACGCACGCGCGGTGACCTGCGCGATCCGGCGGTCATCCTTGCGGATGCGGCCCTGAGCGAGGCCGTGATGGGCCCCGAAGGCCGCGCCGCCAAAGCCGGATTGGCTCCCCTGGCCGCCGACGAGCGTGTGGGGCTGCGCCGGGACTTTGCGTCGTTCCTCGCCAGGGGCGGCATATGGGACTGATGCCCGCGCCGGGTCGGCGACCGAGCGCGGTCCGCGCCACGCTTGCGGCGGCGTTGATTTCGAGCCTGCTCGCAGGCCCGGCTTTCGCGCAGCAATCCGACCCGACATCCGCGATCGACGCTCCGGAAGAGGTCGAACGTCGGCCGCCGCCGCCCCCTTTGCCGCCGCGTCGGCCGGCCGGCCTCGGCGCGGTCGATCCGTGGATCACGTCCGCTCCCTTGGAACCGCCGCAGCCGCGCGCGGCCGGCGTCGCGGCGCCCAAATCCGGGCCTGCTTCCGTTCCGGCGCAGGTGCCTGCGCCTGCTTCCGCGCCCGTCGTCGCACCCGCGGTTCCCCTGCCCGCCGCACCGGTGCCGGCTCCCGTGCCGGCGCCGGTTTCCGTGGCTGCTCCGGTTTCCGTGCCTGCCCCGATCCCTGCGCCCATTCCCGCACCCGTTGCTGCCCCCGTGCCGACGGCGGTGCCCGTTCCCGTACCCGCTCCTCCGTCGATTGCTGTGTCCGCACCGGTTGCAGCGCCCGCTTCTGCGCCTCCCGCGGCTCCTGCGCTGCCCTCCGCTCCTGCGCCTGCCGTGGAAGCGGCGGCACCGGCCGCGCCCCCGGCGGTCGTTTCCGCCCCGGCCGCTGCGCCTTTGCCCGTTGCGGTCGCACCGGCCCTGCCGAGCCCCGTGGCCGCTCCGGTCGCGGCGCCGCCAGTCACGATTCCGGCGGAGCCGCCGGTTCGACCGCGCAACGACGGCTCGGAAGCGACCCCGCCGGGCGGGCTGGTGAGCGGCGTATGGTCTTCGCTGCGGTCCGTCCGCGACCGCGCAGGCGACGTTTTGGGCGACGTGTGGGGCGAGAGCACCAAGAGCGCGGATCGCATCCGACGCGACGAACTGTTGGTCGCCGCGATGGCCGCAGCGGGCTTCGATCTCGCCCATGCGGTGGAGGAGGGCTACTGGCTCACCTCGGAGATGTTCGTGTTCGAACTGCGCCGCGAGCCGACTTCGCAGGAGCGCCAAACCGCGCGCCGTCTCGCCGCCGACCTGAATGCGTTCGGCGGCATGCGCGGCTATGTCGAGCAGGAAGCCCTGCGGCAAGCCGTCGAACAGCGGGCCCAAAGCGCGGTGCTCGTGCGCCGCATCGAATTGCAGGTCGCGCCTTATCCATGGCTCAAGACGGTGTCCGGGCCTTCTCCTTTCGAACAGACAAAGCGGCGGTGAGCGGATGATGCGTTTCGTCTTCCTCCTTGCGGGCCTCGTGTTGCCGGCCGTCGCGATCCTCGCGCCCGCGCCCGCTGCGGCGCTTTCGCCCGGCGATACGGTGACGAACATGCTGGTGCTGGAAGGCAAGCATGTGCCGCTGCCGCGCGGCGCGTGGACCGTGGCCGGAACGAGCCGCCGTTCGGTGGATACGCCTGCCGCGAACGGTGCCTACGGCGTCATCGAAACGGTCGTGCTCGCCGACATCGTCGAGGGGCGGGTGGCGGCTTTGGCCGAGGTGAACGCCAATCTGCTGCCCGTGGCCGACGGCTGGGGACGCACCGCCTCCTGCAACAAGGGCGACCAGCTGCTGCTGGTGACCCGCTACCGCACGGGCTGGGATCTCTCCTGCTTCTTCATCGTGCCGACGCGCATCGTCGATGCGGCCGGACCCGACGCTTGGATGCGGGCGAAGGAGTTCCTCGCCCAACGGGGTGCGGCCTTGCCGGAGACGGCGCTGACGGTGGGATTCCGGACTTCGGATCGGCAGGACGTGGTCGACATTCGCCTGCATTTCGACCCGGCATTCCTGCCGGGCGTTCCGGCGTCCGAACCCGGGGCATGGACCGTCGAGGGCATCAAGGCCGATCCGCGCCGGCTGCGTGCCGTCGAGATGCTGGGCACGTGGGCGGCGGGTGCCGACGGCTGGATCGAAGCGGGCATCGCCAACCGCATCGCGCCCGGCGACGCCGTGGAGGGCCCGGTCCGTGCCGCCATCCTCTCCGACACGCCGCGGATCGACCGCAAATTGCTGGAACTCGAAAAGCTCTATGACCGCGGCGCGATCACGCTGTCGGCGCTCGGCGCGCAGGAAAACGCCGCGCTGGCCGAGCGGCCGTTCATCGTCGAACGGAGCGGGGGGCTGCCTCAGTCGGTGAAGAAGAACTTGTCCTTCCGGTTCTTCGGCTCCTTCGTCGACTATCTGCTGGCCTATTCGGTGACGCTCAATCCCGCCGTTTCCGCCGGCATCACGGCCTCCATCGTGGCGGTGCATTCGGTGATTTTCGTCTTCAACGACATGTATTGGGACGACTACTTCGCCAAGCAGGCGAGCCATGACGCGAACCGCGTGATCGACTTCATCTATATCGGCGGGCCCAAGTCGTGAGCTCCATCATGTCATTCGTCATCCGCATCTTCCTCGCGGCGGCGGCGCTCTCGGCCGGTGCGTCCGTCGCTGCGGCGGCGCCCGAACAAGGCCGCAGCTACGTCCGCGAAATGGAAATCGGCGGCAAATTCATACCGCTTCCGCCGGGCGAATGGACGGTGGCGGGGGCGGCGGCAGGGACGCTGCGGGGCGGCACCGACCCCGGCGCCTACGGGCTGATCCGCAACGTCGTGCTGTTGCGCCGCGCGCCGGACGGCGGCGCCGTCGACGCCATGATCGAGGTGAACGCCAACGATCTCGCCGTGGCGGACGGCTGGGGCACCGCCTCGTCCTGCAGCCGCACGGACGTGCCGCTCGGCTTCGTGCGCTACAAGGCGGGCTGGGATTCCTCCTGCTTCTTCATCACGCACACCTTGTGGGACTCGCGCGCCGTCGCGACGCCCGCCTGGACGCAGGCGGCGGCCTTCGCGGCCGCCAAGGGCTGGTCCATTCCCGCGCATACGGTGACGTCGGGGTTCCGCGTCTCCAACCGCCGCGACGTGCTGGATGTGCGGGTGCATTTCGCGCCGGCCTTTTACGGCATCGCCGAGCCGCCGGTGTCGGAATGGTCGCAAAGCCCTTGGCACGCCTCGCGGCTCGAAGGCGATCCGCGACGCCTGGCCTTCGCCAAGTCCCTGACCGAATGGACCGTGCTGTTCAGCGGCCATGTCGAAGCCGGCATGAAGCGCCGGGCGGCGGACGATGCGGCCTTGCCGAACCCCGGCGTGGACGCGGGAGCGGCGGCGCGCGCCGACATCGTGGCCAAACGGATGAAGACGCTGGAGACGCTCAAGGCCTCCGGGTTTCTGACCGAGGGCGCCTATCGCGACCAGGTGAAGGTGCTGGAGGAGAGCGGCCTCGATCCCACGTCGACCTCCATCGATCCTTCGACCATCGCGCTCTACAAGACCTTGGCCTACCGGCCGACGGTGTCGGTGGCCAACATCTTCATCGACTATTATTGGATCGGGAACCCGTTCGCGACCGGCGTGCTCCTGCTGCTGCAAGTCACGATCAACAGCTTCAAGTTCTACTTCCATGAACTCGCCTGGCAGAAATTCGTCTCCAGCAGCGGGCGCAGCGATTCCGTGCGGGTCATCGACTTCGTTCACGGCGGCATCGATGGTTGAGTGCCGGACCCGTGCCTCATGGCGATGAGCGGCTATTGGCGGACGGCCTTCGTCGCGCTGGCGTTCCTTTCGAGCTTCGCGGTCCTCGGCCATCGCCTCGTCGTCGATGACGGGCGCGTGCTGCCGACGCGCTATGCGGTGCGCGACGGCGGGTTCGACGGGCGCTACGGCGCGATCTCGCTGCTCGCGCTGCGCGATGCGAAGCCGCCCATCCGCGTCGGATCGGTGACGGCGGACGGCCGAGGCGGCGTGCGGGTGGAATTGTTCGACGACAAGGCCGCGGCCCCCGCCGCCGTGCTGATCGCCGAAGCCGACCTGCGCACGCTGTGGGCATTGGCGCGGGACCGCGACCGCGAAGCGCTGCGCGACGAAGCCGCGCGCCTCGTGGCCTCGCTGGCGAAGATCCTGCGCGACGTACGCCTCTCGCCCGAGGATTCACGCCGGGCCGACGAGGCGATCAAGCGCGTCATGGCCGTGCTTGCCCAAGACCCCCGCGCGACGCAGGCGTCTGCGGCGCTGCTTGCGGCGATGAACGCGGCGGTGTCGCCGGAGAGCACGGGCCTGATCGGGACGGTGGCGAGCAATGTCGGCATGAACGCCATTTACGGTGTGAGCGACTATTTCCGCTCTCTCGTCGGGCTGGAAGTCGGCGGCAATGCCACGGGCGCTCTGCACGATCCGGACCTTCAACTGCGATTGGCGCGGATCATGCGCCGCTTTCTGGCGGACCCCCGCACGATGGATGCCGCGGTGGCTCTGGCCGACCGCACCATCGCGCTGGTCGGGTCCGACCCCGTGCTGCACGCCTCTTTCGGGCCTCTTCTCGATTCCGCCGCGCTGCGGACGGCGCTGTCGCGCATGGCGCAGGAAAGCGCGACGATGCCCGTGATGATGCTGTCCCACGTGCTGCGTCTCTCGGCGGAGCCTGACCTCAACCCCTTGGCGGCGGCCTTCGTCTCCGCCGGATTGCGGCGCTCCCGCGAGCCCGTGGCCATCGCGCTGACCGCGGCGGAGCAGGCCCGTCTGACCCGTGCCGACCCCCGGCTTGCGACGTCGATCTATGAGGCGGCGCCATGACGGACGTCATCGTTTCGGGACTGATGCTCGAGCCGCATGGCGGCCGACGCTTGGTCGAAGACGCCCATTTCACGCTGGCCAAGGGCGAGATCACGCTGCTGATCGGCCCGTCCGCCGGCGGCAAATCGAGCATCGCCTATGCGCTGTGCGGGCTGTTGGATCCCGCCGCTTGGACCATCGGCGGCACGATCACGACGGGGGAGGGGACGACCGCGCTGAGCGCCGGCGACCGCAGCCTTGCGGCCCTCGTGTTCCAGTCCAGCGGCCTGCTCGACGATCTCTCCGCGCTCGACAACATCCGCATCGCGCGCGACCACGGCGCGCCGGACATCCGCCTTCCGGACACGGCGCTCGCCCTGCTTCGCGCCATCGACCCGGAAGTTGCGCCTTCGGATGCAAGCGGGGGCATGCGCCAGCGCGTCGCGATCGTCCGCGCCTTGGCGACGGGACGCGAAGTGTTGATCCTCGACGAGCCGAATTCCGGCCTCGATCCCGACAATGCGGCCATCCTTGCCGAGAGCCTGCGCACGATTTCACGCGACGTCGGCACCTCGGTGCTGATCATCGCGCATCATGTCGAGGGATTGCTGCCGCTTTGCTCCAAGGTGCTCGTGCTTGATCCCGGCGCGCGTCGTTTGATCGAGATTTCCAACGACCCCGAGGCGGTGGCGCGGGAGATGACTCGCATCGCGGGCGACACGACGGGGCCGGGCGATTTCCGTTGGGCCGAGCGCTTGGCTTCCGAGCCTCCGCCGGCATGGTCGGGGCGGGCGATCCTGCGCAATCTCGTGCTGCTGGGCCTCAACCCGCTCACCATCCTCTACATCGCGTTGGGCGGGGCGATCACCGGCGCCACGTCGATGCTGCTGGCGTTCAATTATCGATCGGTCGGCCGCTATTTGGTGCCGCTGCTGCATGACGAGATTCTCGGTCGCGTCGCAGTGGTGGAATTCAGCATCGCCGTGCCGCTGATCACGAGCCTCCTTTTGGGATGCAGAAACAACGCGGTGCTGACGGCGCGGCTGCGTCTGCTGGGCGCGACGGGTCAGCGCGACGCGATGGACAATCTCGGGCTGTCGGTAAGTCGCTTCATCATAGCGCCGGTGCTGGTCTCGTCCGTGATCCTCGCGCTCGTTCTGGCGGCGGCGGCCAATGTCGCGGCCGCGGGGGCCTCGCTGTTGGCGTGGAGCTTCGTCTTCCCCGACCAGCCGGTGCAGGTGTGGAGGGAAGGGTTCTTCTCGCCTTATGTCGAAGGCGACCGAATGTTGATCGACATCGTGACGACCACGGTCAAAGTCGCCGCGAGCGCCGTACTGGGCGCGGCTGCGGCGCTTCATTTCGGCTTGGCGCGCGACAGAGATCCCGGGCGGGCTCAATCCGCCATTTCGGACTCGATCATTGCCGGTGCACTTGCAACTCTGCTCATAAATGCGGCAGTAACTTTGTTCGTCATCTCGAAGCTGATGATATCTTGAAATTTACAAATCCACCGATGTATAGGAAGCGTAGGAATGCAGTCGATTCCAGTGTGAGGTCGCAGTTGTCCTGTCGTTCGTCCCGTCCGGTGCCCGCCGTTCTGCTGGCCGTCATTCTTGCGACGTCGACCATAGCAGGGACGCCGAGCTTCGCTGCATCCACCGATCGAGCGCATGGCGGCTCGCCGTCTTTGGTGCAGGCCGTCGGCTTCCCGAAGCCCCAGCCGCCGATTTCCGGACCTTTGAGTTCCAATGTCCCGGCGGCCGCGGACGATCAGATCGATCCCGCCGTGGCGCAGGCGATGGGTTGCCTCATTGCAGGCGTTGCCGGGACCGGCCTGTCCTTGGCCTCGGGGCTCGAGAACGTCGTCAACATCGTCGCGGGCGGCACCGTGGTTCCCGTGAACCAGCTGGCGCTTTACACGGCCGTCGCTGGCGTCGTGTTCGGCACGTTCTGTGCGGTGGGTCAGGCCGTGACGCCGCTTTACCTCCAATTGGTGCGCACCGCGCCGGCCGCGCCGACGATCACCGCCGATGCCGGCCGCAGCTGCGGGCCGTTGCAGAAGGGAAGCGAAGTCTTCGCGGCCGACGACCGTCTGCCGCTGCTTCGCGTGTCCCATCAGGAGGCCGTCGAGACCCGCGCGGCTCCGAAGGTCGAGGAAGAGGACTGGAGCACGCCGGCGGCATTTCTGCGCAAGGCGCGCTGATCTCTCAGCGCGTGACCTTGTCCAGCAGCGCGTAGAAGTCCCGGTTGTCGAAATAACCCATCATCAATGCGTTGGCGGCGAATGCGCCGCGCAGGTAGCCGTGTTCCGGTTCCGGCGCACCGGCATATGAGATGATCAAATAGTCGGGCAACAATACGGGTCGGATGACTTCGACCGCCGTGATGCTCTCGAGCATGATGCGCGTGCTGACGCGCGGCGTGTGGAAGTACATGAATTCCACGATCATATGAACGACGCCGAAATGAAGAATTTCGACATGATTGTCGTGGAGGATGATTTCACCACCGAGCCCGTGCGCGCGAGCGACGTATTCGGTTTCTTCCGAATCAGCAGAGGCCTTTCGGAACGTCTGATCGAGTCGCGCCAACGACCGCCGAAAGAAGTTCATGGCAAGACTCGGCATCCGTCGTCCCAAGGAGGCGTTTGAAATTCGGGGAAATTCGGTGCTGTTCACACCTTCCGGCAACACTGCACACGGCTCGTCGGATTGTCCACTTCACCGCGCCGATCAAGATTGTCTATAGTCGTCCAACCCCTCCGACCAACGAGTTCAAGCGTGTCCACGAAGATCGAGCCGTCCGCCGCTCCGGCAAAGTCGAGGGCGAAGAAATCCGCCGCGACCTCTCGCGCAACGAAGAGCCCCGTTCTGCCCGATCCTGATCAGCAGGCTTCCGACGTCTCCGTCCAGCAGGTCGCGGAGGTGCGTCCCGAGCCGAAGATTTCCGTGGCGCCCCCGGAGGCCCCCGCATCCTCGTCCGCGGAAGCGCGTCCGGTCGAAGGGCGCTCTTTCGCTCCCGACATTCGGATCACCGCTGACGCGCGACCGGTTTCGCGCTCGGGCGGCGGCTTTGCCGTGTTTCTGAGCTTGGCGGCACTGGCGACCGCCGTCGCAGCGCTGCCGCCCGTCTACCCCCGCGCGGTGGAACTGGGCGAGCGGCATTTGCTGCCTTTGGTGCCGCCGTCGTTCGTCGCGTTTGTTGAAACCCGCTTCGGCGGCAGCTTCACCGCAATTTCCACCCCCGGGCCCGACATGCGGACGGCGGATTCCTCGGCGCGGATGGAATTGCTCGAGCGTCGGGTGGCGGCCTTGGCCGTCCGCGTCGAACGGCCGAGCGACGCGCCCGCAGCAGGGGCTGCGGTCGACGCCCGCATCGCCGCGCTCGAAACGCGCCTCTCCGCATCCGGTACGACGGCGGGCCAGACCGATGCCGCTGCGGCCGAACGCCGTGCCGCCGCGCTCGACGCGCGGCTTGCCGGGCTTGAACGTTCCGTAGCCGCCGCGTCCGAAGCGGCGGCGGCCGATCGTCGGGCGACGGCCTCCTTGCTGGAACGCGACGCGCAAGCTCTCAAGGCGCTGCAGGCCGGTGCAGGCGAAGCGCAGATGAACGCCAAACGTTTGGCCGCCGTGCTCGCCTTGCGCGGGGCCGTGCTCGACGGACGCCCGTTCACGACGGAATTGGAGTGGGTGCGGATGCTCCACGACGACGACGTGACGCGTGCGGCGGTCGATTTCCTCACGCCCTACGGCAAGCGCGGCGTCGCGCCGCTGGCCGATCTTCGCGATGCGCTCGACAAGTCTGAATTCATCGACGCCGTCCGGCAGGCTGCGGACGATGCATCGCTGATGGCCCGCGCCAATCGTTACACGACGGGATGGCTCGCCGATGTAGGCCTGACCCGCAAGCCCGATCCCTCGCCGACGGACACGCTGCTCGACGAGGCACGCTCCGCGATGGCGCAGGGGCGGTTGCCCGAGGCTCTCAATTTCGTGCTCGAACTGCGCGGCATCGCCGGGACGCTGATGAGCCCGTGGGTCTCTCGCGCCAAGGCGCGGCTGCTCGTCGACGAAATCACGCAGCGGCTGCTGCAAACGGCGGTGCAGAAAAATTGATCCAAGTCACGATGGTCCTTCGGGCATTCGGACGTCGCGCCGGAAATGCGGCACGCGCGGCCCTGCTCGGCCTTGTCTCCGTCGCGCTCGCTCTCGCCCTCACGTCGGCACCCGCCGTAGCGGAAGGCGCCGGCCTGTTGTGGAAGGAGCGCCCTGAAACGAACCGGCGCGCCGATGCCGGCGGATCGAGTTCGATGATGCCGGTCGTTCTCGCCGCCGCCGCGGGCGGAGTGCTGGGGATCGAGATCGCCGTGGTCGGCGTCGGGGCCATGACGGGTTCAAGCGTCGGGTGGTGGGTGCTCGGCGGCGCCGGTGCCGTCGTCGGCGCCACTGCGGGCGCCGTGCTGGGAGAAATCTATCTCCGGCGGCATCCGCCCGAAGCCGTTCCGCCGACGGCCGTGGTGCAGAACGACGGGCGCGCTCCCTGAGCCGCCTGCGAAGTCCTCTTCGGTTTTATTCGGAAGTCGAATGTGCAGCATTCCAAACAACAAGGCAGTTGTTGTTTATTCGCGCGTGTATGCAAGGCAGTTTGGTAACCTGTAATTCACCGGTTCGATTTATCGATTCGGAATCAGGATTCAGGATTCCGCCGAGGGCGGTCTCGACGTGCTTGGAGAGTAAAAGACGATGATCGGCAGTTTTCTGACCTCGATATGGATCATACTCGGTCTCGCCGCAGTGGAAATTGCGACGGACCAGAAGACCGTGTCCTTCAAGCAGATCACGGTTCCTCCGAGCATGGCGGCCGTGGGTTACAATCCCGACGTCGTGGGACGGCGCATCCGCTCCGAAGCGCAGGTCATCGTGCGCAACGGCCGAGGCGAGGAGCCTGAACGTCGCTTCGCGGGCAGCGAAACCCGGGACAGCCTTGCCGTTCTGGCTCATACGCTCGGCGCTTCGGCGTTGCTGACGGTGGCGGAACAGGCGGTCGGCGGCGTCGAATTCGTCATCTCCGTCGCGGTCGTCGAAGAGAACGGCGGTCTCGTGCTGCGCATGACGGCGGCACGTGCCGACGGTCGCGTCGTCCGCTCCCGCGTGCACGGCAGCAAGGACGACATCGTCGGGCTGCTGTCCAATGCCGGGCAGGCGCTGGTGCGCCTCGTCGAGCCGCATTTCGCCTGCATGGCGAAGTTGCGGGCGGCGGCAAAGGTCACGCCCTTCGATCCGAGCGATGCCGTCTCCTGCGTCGATGCCTCCGTCGGCTACGCCGAGGCCGAAGACAAGGTCTTCCTGCACAACATCAAGGGCATCGCTTTGGCCGCAGCCGGCGACGAGCAAGGTGCGCTCGAGGCCTTCCGCGCGGCCGTCCAGCTTGATCCCCGCATGGCGTCGGGCCTGATCAATGCGGGTCTGGTGATGGCGAAGCAGGGCCGTTACGACGACGCGGCCCGCACGTTCAGCAAGGCCACGATCCGCACGACGTCCTCTACGCCGCAGATGCGTTCCGCCGCCTATGCGATGTGGGCGATGAGCGTCGAAGCCTCGGGAACCTCGCCCGAAGCCGTCCTTCATCTCCTGCGCCATGCGGTGCGCACGGACCCCTCCTATCGCGCGCCGCAGGAACTTCTTCTGGCGCGGCTTCCGGCGGAGTCGGCCGAGGCCGGCGCTTTGCGCAAGGCCATCGCTTGGCGCGATGCGGAGATCGGGACCTGGTCGAAGGAAGGGGCCGAGACGTTGGCCGGAAACTTCCCCGCCGTTGCCGACAAGGTTTTCGCCCGCGTGGCCGGCAACTGATGCGAACGGCGCGGGTTCGCCCGCGCCGTCTCCGTTCAAAAGATACAAAAAAGGCGGGATGCCGATGAGCATCCCGCCTTTTTTTGTTTGAAGCGTGCGGCAAGCGCCGCGGCGGCCGCGCCGTTCAGCGGGCGACGTAGCTGCCGTAGAGCATGTTGGCGACGATGCCGCCGGTGACGGCGCTCGTCACGGCGTAGACGCGCGACGCGGCGATGGCGGCCTCGGTGCCGATGCCCGACGCGGAGATCCCGAGGACCGGCATCGCGACGGTGTTGAACAGCAAGACGCCGCCGATGGCTCCGGCGCCGATCGCATACATCTGATAGGAGCGGCGGTCTTCGCTCGCCACGATTTCTTCGAACGTGATCTGCGGCGCGGCCTTGACCGGCGCGGCGGGCTTGGCGGCGGGAGCCGCAGGAGCGGCCGGCGCGGCCTGCGGCGCTGCCGGACGGGCGGGCGCGGGCGCGGTCTGCGCGGAAGCGATGGTGACCGGCAATGCGCCGAGGGCCGAAGCGAGGAGGAGGGAGCGCAGCATGCTTGTGGACATCGTGTTTCCGATCCGAATCAAAGACATTTGGTGATGTTAATATTGAGCGGTTTCCTTTCAATCAATAAAAACCGGACGATTTTTGCTTTCCGAAAATTCGGAATATGACCGTCAACTTCATCAACGAAGTCCGCGGTCGTGCGGATCGGCGAGTTGCAAGCGCCGCGTCAATCGCGACGTGCTTCCGCTCTGATGCGGGCGATGTTCTCGAAGGTTTTCTGTAGCTGCTTGAAGCGCTCTTCGGCCTCGCTCTTGCCGCTTTCGGGCCGCAGGTCCGGGTGGTTGGCTTTCAGATGCGCCTTGCGGGCGGCCTCAAGCACGAAATCCGGACAGTGTTCGTGAAGACCGACGCTGCGATAGAGCGCGGCGGCCCCGGTTTCGACCCGCAAGCGGTCCCGCAAATGCTCGATCAGGGCGGTCTGTTCGCGCAGGCGCGCGTCCCGGGCGCGGATTTCCGCCGCCATTCGTGCGATCTGCAGGGTGTCGGCGGCCTCCTCGTCTCTCGGACGGCGCGGTGCTCGGGGTTTGTCCCCGTCGGCCAAGGCCGAAAGCCTGTCGTCGATCTCGACGCGCAGGGCCGCGGCTTCGGGCGAGGCATGAAAACGCAATTCGGCGTGGACTCGGTCGAGCATGCCGCGGTCCGTCCAATGAGTTCGGACGAGGGAATCGAGCTGCGCCGTCGAGAAATTCAAGTAAGGGCGCGTCTTCATCAAAATCCGTTTCGGCAATGCTCTGAAGCAACCCGCCGATTTTAGTCGCTCCGGGGGCGGCGGCAAGCGGAGCTTCTCGCTCTGCGCGCATCCGCCGGCCTCCCGCGCGGCTTGCGCTCGCGGGAGGAATGGCTCATGGGCAAGGTCTGGTTCATCTCAAGGGCGGAACATCCATGCTCGCGTCAGTCCCCGTCGCCGATCTCGCCATGCTGGCCGTGGGGCTGTTGGCCGCCGGTGCGATCACCGGTCTCCTCGCGGGCGTCTTCGGCGTCGGCGGCGGCGCGGTCGTCGTGCCGATCCTCTACGAGCTCTTCCGCATCTTCGGCGTCGACGAGTCGCTGCGCATGCCGCTCGCGGTCGGCACGTCGCTCGGCATCATCATCCCCACCTCGATCCGCTCCTTCAGGGCGCATCAGGCCAAGGGCGCGGTCGACATGACCGTCCTGAAGCTGTGGGCCTTGCCGGTCGTCATCGGCGTCGTCGCGGGCAGCGTCGCGGCACGCTACGCGCCGGCTTCGGTGTTCAAGATCGTGTTCGTCGTCGTCGCCACCGCGAGCGCCGTGCGCATGCTGTTCGGCAAGGATTCCTGGCGCATCGCCTCCGACATGCCGGGCCCGACGGTCATGCGCATCTACGGCGTCGTCGTCGGCGTGCTCTCCGCGCTGATGGGCATCGGCGGCGGGCAGCTTTCCAACCTGTTCATGACCTTCTACGGACAGCCGATCCATCGTGCCATCGCGACATCATCGGGTCTCGGCGTGATCATCTCGATCCCCGGCACCATCGGCTACATCTACGCAGGCTGGCCGCATATGGCGGAGCTGCCGCCGCTGTCGCTCGGCTACGTTTCGCTGGCCGGCGTGGCGCTGGTGATTCCGACGAGCATCTGGACGGCGCCGATCGGGGCCAACCTTGCCCATCGTCTCTCGAAGCGCCGCCTCGAAGTCGCCTTCGGCATCTTCCTCGCGATCGTCAGCGCCCGCTTCGTCGCAAGCCTGCTGGCGTAACGCAGCGGCCTGCGGGCCGCGCAGCGCCCTTCATCCGCTCGGGCAGCTGCGCCATGATCATGCGGCGCGTCGGTTCGTCGAGGCCGGACCATGCGCCGATTTCCTCGAGCGAGCGTCCGCAGCCTTCGCAAAGACCGCTGAGGCGGTCGATGGTGCAGATGCGGATGCAGGGGGACGAGACGGGTTGCGCGGTCATGCCGTCGTGATGCCCGAAACGGTCCCCGACCTCAAGCGTCGGCGCGCCGCGGTACACGGGTTCATGCGGGCGGGATCGCCGCCAGCACCAGCAGAAATGCCGTTTCCGACACCTGCTGCGCTGCACCGGCGACGTCGCCCGTCTGTCCGCCGATGAGGTTCTTGGAAAGCCGCATCAGCGGCCACACCGCGGCGTAGCAAAGGACGACGGCGAGCAGCCCTTGGCCCGGCGGCACGTCCGCTCCGCGCATCAGCAGCACGGCGACCACGATCGAAAGCGAAATCGCGACCGTCAGGGCGCGACCGCCGGGACGGCCCACGGCCGCCGACTTGCCGTCGGGTTTGGCGTTGGGCAGCCGCCAAAGCGGGATGAGACCCGCGCTGCGCGAGAGCGGCGCGGCGGCGAGGATCGCGAGCGCGGCCCCGCCCGGCCCGAAACCGTCGAGAATTTCCGCGAGCGCGCCTGCGCGGATCACGATGGAGAGAACCAGCGCGGCCGCGCCGAACGTGCCGACGCGGCTGTCGGTCATGATCTCGAGCCGCCGCGCGGGCGTCGCGCCGCCGCCGAAACCGTCGGCGGTATCGGCGAGGCCGTCCTCATGGAACGCCCCCGTCGACCATACGAGCACCGCCACGGCGAGGAGCGCGGCAAGCCACGGCCCCCAGATCGAGCCCGCGACGATGACGGCGATCGCGCCAGGAAGCACGATGAACAGGCTGGCCAACGGCAGCATCCGCACGATGCGGGTGAAGTCGGGCATCGCATGCGCGTCCGCCTCGAAGGGCAGCGCGGGGACGGGGAGGCGGGAGTAAAAGCGGATGCATTGAACCGTCTCCACCAGCAGGGTGGTGAAGATGTCGCGCTTGGTTTCCGCCGCGCCGTCGTCCGAACCGTTCGTCATCGCTTCACCTCTCGGGTGCGCGCGGCTATGAAGACGCGCGACTCACCGCCGGAACCATGCCATGTCCGCCCCCTCGATCGCGACCGGTCTTCCCTTCGAAGACATTCGCCTCCTGTTTGAAATGATGCCCGAAGCCGACGCGGAGTCGGTGCGCGCCGTGCGCGAACGCGATGCGACGCTGGTGAAACCGGCGGGCAGCCTCGGCCGCATGGAGGAGATGGTGGAGTGGCTCGCCGCCTGGCAGGCCACGTCGAAGCCCGCCGTGCGCCGCCCGACCGTCTGCGTCTTCGCCGCCAATCACGGCGTCGTGGCGCAGGGCGTCTCGGCGCATCCTGCGAGCGTGACCCGGCAGATGCTGGAGACCTTCGCCGCAGGCGGCGGAACGATCAATCAGCTCTGCGCCGCCTTCGATTTCGGCTTCAAGGTGTTCGACCTCGCCCTCGACCTGCCGACCGGCGACATCACCAAGGAGCCCGCGCTCGACGAGAAGGCTTGCGTCGCGACCATGGCCTTCGGCATGGAAGCGGTGGCGGGCGGGACCGACCTGCTCGGCCTCGGCGAAATGGGCATCGGCAACACGACGCCGGCGGCGGCGATTTACGCGGCGCTGTACGGCGGCGATCCGGCGCGTTTCGTCGGGCGCGGTGCGGGTGCGGACGACGCCCAGCTCGCCCGCAAGGTCGCGGCCGTCAAGGCGGCGCTGGCGACCCATGCCGGGCATCTGTCCGACCCGCTCGAAATCCTGCGTCGTCTCGGCGGGCGCGAACTGGCCGCCATCGCCGGCGCGATCCTCGCGGCGCGCGCGCAGCGCGTGCCGGTCGTGCTCGACGGCTATGTCGTGACGGCTGCGGCCGCGGTGCTGCACGCGGTCGATTCCACCGCGCTCGACCACTGCATGGCCGGACATCTCTCGGCCGAGGGCGCGCATGCGGAGGTGCTGGACCGCTTGGGCAAGCGGCCGATCCTCGACCTCGGGATGCGGCTGGGCGAAGGCTCGGGCGCGGCCCTCGCGATGTCCGTCATCAAAGCCGCCGCCGCCTGCCACACCGGCACGGTCACCTTCGCGCAGGCGGGATTTACGGCGGGGTAAGGGCTCGCGGGCGGGATTTTCCGGGCCTTTCCCCGATCTCCTCATGGTGAGGAGCGCGGCGCAGCCGTGCGTCTCGAACCATCTTCTGCGCGCTCGAAAACTCCGTGGTTCGAGACGGCGCTACGCGCCTCCTCACCATGAGGGTAATGGGGGGAGGGAATCCTTCCCCCCGTCGCCCCCGCGCTTATTCAGGCGGCGCGGGCGCGGGCGGTGGGGAGTTCGGGGGCTTGGGGCTCGGTGACGCGGGCGGCGGGGAAGATCACCATCGCCAGGGTGCCCTCGTCGACCTTGGAGAACAGGTCGAACGTGCCGTCATGCAGTTCCACCAGACCCTTGACGATGGGCAGGCCGAGGCCGGTGCCCTGTTCGGCGGATTTGATGGCCAGCGTTCCGCGGCCGAAGCTTTGCATGATCACCGGAATTTCCTCGTCGGGAATGCCGGGTCCGCTGTCACGTACCGAGAGATACTGGCCGCCTTCGGCCGTCCGGTCGATGCGGATGACGATGTCGCCGCCCATCGGGGTGAATTTGATGGCGTTCGACAGGATGTTGAGCGCGATCTGGCGCAGCGCCCGCTCGTCCGCCCAGAGCGGTTCGAGATCGGGCGTGGTGACCTGCTCCATGATGATGCGCTTGCTCACCGCGCGGAGCTGCAGCAGACGGCAGCACTCGCCGACGACGTCGGCCAGCGGCACGCAGCTTTCATGCAGTTCGTAGCGGCCGGCCTCGATGCGCGAGAGATCGAGGATCTCGTTGATGATGTTGAGCAGCATTTCGCCGCTGGCATGCACGTCGTCCGAATATTCACGATAGGCGGGAACGGCATGGGGGCCGAGCAATTCGCATTTCATCACTTCGGAAAAGCCGAGGATGGCGTTCAGCGGCGTGCGCAGCTCATGGCTCATGGTGGCGAGGAAGCGCGATTTCGCGAGGTTGGATTCCTCCGCCCGGCGGCGTGCTTCGTCCGAATTGGCCTTTGACTGTTCGAGTTCGCCGATCAGAGCGTCCTTCTCTGCGCGATGCTGGAAGATCTGCTCGAC
Source organism: Hyphomicrobiales bacterium (assembly GCA_027489535.1). Lineage (GTDB taxonomy): Bacteria > Pseudomonadota > Alphaproteobacteria > Rhizobiales > Beijerinckiaceae > JAIXZO01. The sequence continues at coordinate 181,234 of JAIXZO010000006.1, read as the reverse complement.
CGAGGCGTTGAGACGACCCGTCATGAAGAGGAAGAAGATCTGCGCGCTCGCCATCACCAGCGCCAGCGCCACGTTCGCCACGTTGGGATCGATCGCCACGATGGCGATGACGCCGCCGAGAAGGGGCGCGATGCCCGCGACGACGGCCGTCGGAACGCTCGCACCCAGCATGACGGCGGCCGCGGAGACGAGCAGGTGGGCGACGAGCGCGAAGGTGCGCGCGCCTTCGCCGGGCGCATTGAGGCCGACGAAGATGAAGGAGGCCCAAGCGAGGCCCTGCAGGATTTCCGTGATGATGAAATGCCAGCGCCAGCGCCCGACGTCGATGTCGGCCGGTGCGCGGCGCAGAAACGCGATGACTGCGGCGGTGGACAGGCCGAAGGCCGCGGCCACGCTCGCGCCGGCCACGATGGCGGGCGTGCCCGGCATCAACATTCCCGCGGCGATGCAGGAGGCGAAGACCAGAATGCCGAAGGCGACGCTCGCGCTCTGGCGGTTGCGGGCGTAAAGGCGGAGCAGTTCGTATTGGAACAGCCGATCCATCCCGCCGCCGTCGAAAACGGTCGATTCCGGCTCGCGCGCACGCCGCTGCATGCCGTCCGGCATGGTGCGGGTCGTCGGTTCGGTGATCGCGGCGTCGGACAAGGGGCTTCCCCGGTTGTTGAACGGTCCCCATCTTGATCCGCAATCCTTAACGCCGCGCTCATCGGAGGCGTTTTCGGCCGTCCGGCCTTAACCATGATGAATGAAGTGCAACCGAAGCCCCGATCCGAGTCCGATCCCCATGAGGTCGCGGCGCTGCTCGACGCCGTCGCGGCCTGCCGCCTCTGCATCGAGAGCCCGCGCGGGCGGCCGCTGCCGCATGCGCCGCGCCCGGTGCTGCGCGCCTCCGCGACGGCGCGGATCATGGTGTGCGGTCAGGCGCCGGGAACGCGGGTGCATGCCTCGGGTGCGCCGTTCACCGATCCGTCGGGCGTGCGGCTGCGCGGTTGGATGGGCATCGGCGAGGACGTGTTTTACGACGTGGGCAAGGTGGCCGTGGTGCCGATGGGCTTCTGCTTTCCCGGGCTCGACGCAAAGGGCTCCGACCTGCCGCCGCGCCGCGAATGCGCCGCCGCTTGGCATGATCGGCTGTTCGAGGTTCTGCCCCGCCCGGAGATATTGCTCGCCGTGGGCACGCATGCCCAGCGCTACCATCTCGCGCGTCTCGGCGCGGGCGAACTGATCCGCCCGACGCTGCACGAGACGGTGTCGCAGTGGCGCGAGATCCATGCCGCCACGGGCGTGATGCCGATGCCCCATCCCTCTTGGCGCAACAATGCGTGGATCACGCGCAATTCGTGGTTCGATGCCGAACTGGTTCCCGTGGTCAGGGCCGAGGTTCGGCGTATTCTGGAGGCCGATCCGCCGGAGACCGCGCCATGAGCTTCACCCGCATCCGTCTCGCCGTGCTCGACGGCGTCGCCACCCTTACGCTCGCGCGGCCCGAGCGGTTGAACGCGCTCGACGCCGTGATGCACGCGGAACTGCGGGAGGCGCTCGACAGGGTGGAGGCGGATGCCGAGGCCCATGTGCTGGTGCTGACGGGCGAGGGCCGCGCGTTCTCCTCCGGGCAGGATCTGACCGAAGATTTGCCGCGCGACGGCCGCGGCCGCATCGATCTCGGCCCGCCTTTGGAGCGTGACTACAACCCGCTTGTCCTGCGCGTCGCAGGCTTCCCGAAGCCGACGGTCGCGGCGCTGAACGGACCGGCGGTCGGGGCTTCGGCCAATATCGCGCTGGCCTGCGACCTCGTGATCGCGGCGCGCTCGGCGACGATCCATCAGGCTTTCGCGCGCATCGGCTTGATCCCGGATGCGGGGGGCACGTGGGTCCTGCCGCGCTTGGTGGGGCCGAAGCGCGCGGCGGCGATGATGATGCTGGCCGACCCCGTCCCTGCCGACGAGGCGTTGGCGATGGGGCTGGTCAGCCGGGTCGTGGACGACGCCGATTTCGCCGCCGCTGTGGCGGAAACCGCCGGTCGGCTCGCGCGCGGGCCGCGCCTCGCGTTCCGGCTGATCAAGCGGGCGATCGCCGCGAGTTCGCTCAACGGTCTCGACGATCAGCTTGCGCTGGAGGCGGAGCTGCAGCGCGAGGCGGGGTTCTCGGACGATTTCGTCGAAGGCGTCGCGGCCTTTCGCGAGAAGCGCCTTCCTCGCTTTACCGGGCACTGAGAAGCGCGCGGAACCTTGGGTTTGGCCGGGCCGTTGTTTGTAGGTTCACCCCGTCGGGGTCCGCACGCTTCGACCCGAAATTGCCGGAATTCGGTCGCGATTCAGCCGGCGTCGGTTCAGCTCGGGTTCAAGGCGATGAGGATCTGATGGGGGATCCTTCAAGGAGTGCGCCCCATGTCCGCGCCGCGTCCGCTGCCGTTTCGCCTTTCATCGTTGCGCCTGCTCGCCGCGCTGTTCCTCGTGCCGGCGATGCTGGGCTGGGGCGCCGTCCGAGCCGCGGCGCAGGAGCGCGTCGCGCTGGTGGTCGGCATCTCGACTTATCCGGACGGGACCATCGCGACGCCCGTCAACGACGCCTCTCTGGTGGCCGAGGCGTTGCGCAGCGCCGGCTTCGAGCTGATCCAGGGGGCGGATCTCGACGAGCCCGGGCTTCGCCAAGCCGTGCGGGACTTCTTGGACCGCGTGCGCCGTGCGGGGCCCGACGCGGCGGCGGTGGTGTATTTCGCCGGGCGCGGCGCGCAATTCGAGGGCGACAATTTCCTGATCCCGTCCGGTGCGCGTCTCGAACGCGCCGCCGACGTGCCGATCGTCGGCTATCGACTCTCCGACATCATGCGGTCGCTGGGCGAGGGGGGCGTGCGGATCGTGGTGCTCGACGCCGCCTATGAGCTGCCGCCCCTGATCGAAGGCGAGCAGCTCGCGCCGGGATTGGCCGGGATGGAACCCGCGCGCGGGCAGTTGCTTGCGCAGTCGACCGCGCCGAACCTGATGCTGCCCGTCTCCGCGGGGCCTTACGGGGCCTATGCAAAGGCGCTCGTGGAAATGATGCGGGTGCCGGGCCTCGGGCTCGAGGAGACCTTCGCCAAGATCCGCCTGCGGGTGCATGAAGGCACCGGCGGGATGCAGGTGCCTTGGCATGCGGCCGATCTCGGGCGCACGCAGTTCAGCTTCTACGATGCGCGCGAGGCTGTTCAGGTGCCGCCGCCGCCCGCGCCGGCCCGGCGGGTGATCTCCGAGCGGCCGTTGCGGCGCATGCCGCCGGACGAGGCTTATTCCGTCGTGATCGAGCGCGACGAAATTCCGCTGTACCAAGACTATCTGACGGCGTTCCCGGACTCGCCCTACGCCCCGCGCGTGACGGCGCTGCTGTCGGTACGGCGCGAGGCCGTGATCTGGCGTCAATCGCGACGGCGGGATTCGCGCGAGGCCTATTGGACCTATCTGCAACGGTATCCGGACGGCTTCCACGCCTATGACGCGCGGCGCAGATTGACCCGCCTGTCGGCCCCGCTGCTGCCCCCGCCGCAGTTCGAAATCTACGAATACGAGGATCTGCCGCCGCCGCTGCCCTTCGTGGAGACGATCCGGCCGAGCGTCGTCGTGCAGGAATACTATTACCTGCCGCCGCCCCCGCCGCCGTCGGTGATCCTGCTGCCGCCGCCCCCGCCGGACCTCATTGTGCTGCCGCCGCCTCCGCCGCCGGTGTCTCCGGGCCTGCTCCCCGTGATCGCGCCGCTGGCCGCTCCGACATGGGCGAGAACGCCCGCGCCGCCGCCGCCGCCGGTGGTGGTGCAGCCCGTAGCCGCTCCGCAGCCCGCGCCGCCGATCCAGCCGCGCACCGCGCCCGTCGCCGTCCAGCCGACCGCGCCCGGCGTGCAGGCTCCCGCACCGCTGCGTGCGCCGGGCGCTCCGCCGACTCCGCCCGCAGCGACCGCCCCGACGGGGCCGACGCCCGCGCCGACGCCGGTACCGGGCGCGCCGCAGCCGTTGCGGGCTCCCGGAGCGCCGCCCGCTCCTCCGACCGCGACGGCTCCCGCCGCGCCGCAACCGTCCGTGACGGCGCCGCAGCCTTTGCGTGCGCCCGGTGCGCCGCCTGCCGCGACCGCGCCGACCCGGCCGCAGCCTCCCGCAGCCTCCGCTCCGCCTGCCGCCTCGCCGCCGGCTCCGCGCGCGCCGGGGTCGCCCGCGCCGCGCGATCCCGAAACGACGGGTGCGACGAGCGCGCCCCGGCCGGGCGCGATCCGGCCGCAGGGTCCGGCTCCCGCGTCCGCCCCCCCGGCCTCCGCTCCCCCCGCCGCCGCAACCCCGCAACAATTGCGGCCGCCCGGCGCGCCCCCGGCGGCGGCTCCGCGTCCCGAGCAGCAGCGTGCCCAGCCTCCGCGCGTCCAGCCGCGGCCCGAGGCAGGTCCGCCGCCGAGCGCGCCGCAACTCCGTGCCCCCGCGACGGCCGCCCCGCGGCCCGAACCGGCACGGCCCGCCGCACCGGCTCCCATGCGACCGCGCGAGCCCGAGGTGACGGGTTCGCGGGCCGCCCCGCCGATCGTCGCGCCGCGTCCCGAGCCGCCGAGTGCTCAGCCGCCGCGTGCCCAGCCTCCGCGTCCCCCGCCGTCCGCCGCCGCGCCGAGGCCGGAACCGCAGCGCGCGCCTCCTCCGGCGGCAGCGCCCCCGCGGCTGGAAGCCCCCCGGCCGGCCCCGCCGCCAGCCGCTCCTCCGCCCGCAGCCGCCGCGCCGCGACCGGCTCCTCCGCCGGCGGCCGCAGCACCGGCCCGTCCGGGCGGAGGCGGAGGACTTCGGCCGCCTTGCGGACAACCCGGCCAGCCCGCGTGTCCGTGAGGACCCGCCAAGCAAAAAGCCCCGGATCGCTCCGGGGCCTTTTTCAGTCCGAACCCTTCGGGCTCAGAGCGTTTCGTTCGCTTCTCTCGCTCACTTCTTCGCGAGGCGGGCGATGAGGCTCGACGTGTCCCAGCGGCTGCCGCCCATTTCCTGCACGTCGCCGTAGAACTGGTCGACGAGCGCGGTGATCGGCAGATGCGCGCCGTTGCGGCGGGCTTCCGCGAGGCAGATGCCGAGATCCTTGCGCATCCAGTCCACCGCAAAGCCGTAGTCGAACTTGCCGACATTCATGGTCTTGTAGCGGTTTTCCATCTGCCAGGACTGCGCGGCGCCCTTGGAGATGGCTTCGATCACCGCTTCGGCATCCAGACCCGCGCGCTGCGCGAAGGCGATGCCTTCGGCCAAGGCCTGCACGAGACCGGCGATGCAGATCTGGTTGACCATCTTGGTCAACTGGCCCGCACCCGAGGGGCCGAGACGTTTGACGGCGCGCGCGAAGGCCATGATGACCGGCTCGGCCGTCGCATAGGCGGCTTCGTCGCCGCCGCACATCACGGTGAGCGCGCCGTTTTCCGCGCCCGCCTGCCCGCCGGAGACGGGGGCGTCGACGAAGTGGAAGCCGTGCTTGGCGGCTTCGGCGTGGAGTTCACGCGCCACTTCCGCCGAGGCGGTGGTGTTGTCGACGAAGATCGCGCCCTTCTTCATGCCGGCGAATGCGCCGTCCGGTCCCAGCACCACGGCGCGCAGATCATCGTCGTTGCCGACGCAGGCGAAGACGAAGTCGCAGCCCGCCGCCGCTTCGCGCGGGGTCTTCGCGGCCGCGCCGCCGAACTGCGCGGCCCACTTCTCGGCCTTCGCGAAGGTGCGGTTGTAGACGACGACGTCGTGGCCGCCCTTCGTCTTGAGGTGCCCCGCCATGGGATAGCCCATCACGCCGAGACCGAGAAAAGCGACTTTCGCCATCGAGACTGCTCCTTGAGTTTATTGTCCTTAGCGTCGCCCGCGAGGGCTACGTCTGCAGATGTCGGGTGAGCCGACGCTCGACCACGTCCCACACCCGGCGGATCGTTTCAACGATCATGAGATAGAGCGCGGCCGCGAAAAGATAGACCGAGAGGTCGAAGGATCGTGCAAAGGCGAGCCGCGTGGTGCCCATCAGGTCGTAAAGCGTGACCAGCGAGGCCACCGCCGACGACTTCACCATGATGACCACCTCGTTGCCGAGCGGCCGCAGCGCGATCATCGCGGCTTGCGGCAGCACGATGCGCAGGAAGATCGCGGGCGGATGCAGCCCCAGCGAGCGTCCGGCCTCGATCTGCCCGCGCGGTACCGAGGCTATGGCTCCGCGGAAGATCTCCGCCTGATAGGCGGCCGTGTTGAGCGTGAAGGTGAAGGCCGCGCAGAAATAGGCTTCGCGGAAAAGCCCCCAAAGCCCGACGGAGTCGAGGAACGGCCGAAACTGTCCCGCGCCGTAATAGACGAGGAACAACTGGCACAGGATCGGCGTGCCGCGAAAAAAGGTCATGTAGCCGTTCGCAGCGACGGCGAGGGGGCGGATCGGCGAGAGCCGCGCGAAGGCCAGCAGCACGCCGAAGACGAGGCCGAGCGATACCGAAATCGCCACCAGCTGCAGCGTGATGCCGAGCCCCGAGATCATGCGGCAGCCGTAGCTCGTCAGCGCCGCATTGCCGAGCCAATGGCCGGGAAGCTCGCACCAGATCATCGGCCCGCCTCCGGCGAGCGGACGTAGCCGCGCCCGACGCGCCGCTCCAGCGCGGCGATTCCGGCGGCCGACACCATGGAGAAGAACAGATAGATCAGGCAGGCGAGGCCGAAAAACAGGAACGGCTCCTTCGTCACCACCGTCGCCCGCCCGGTCCAGAACATCAGGTCGGGCAGGGCGATGACGGAGATCAGCGAGGTCTCCTTCAGCAGCACCATCCAGTTGTTGCCGAGCCCCGGCAGCGCCAGCCGCAGCAGTTGCGGCATGATCACGAGACGGAAGATCTGCCCCTTGCGCAGCCCGAGCGCCGCCGCGCCTTCGCGCTGGCCCTTGTCGATGCCGTTGAGCGCGCCGACCCAGACTTCGGAGGAGAACGCGCCGAGCACGAGCCCGAGCGCGATCATGCCCGCGACGAAGGCGGGCATCTCCATGCGGCCCGAAAATCCGAGCGCCTTCAGCCCGGTCTGAAGGCCGATGCTGAGGCCGAAATAGACGAGATACAGCGTCAGCAGTTCCGGCAGGCCGCGAAACACGGTCGTGTAGACCGTGCCGAACGCACGGACGATCCGGTGGGGCGAGCGTTTCGCCAACGCGACCAGCAGCCCGAGCGCGACGCCGAAGGGCAACGTCGCGAGGGCGAGCGCGATGGTGATGCCGGCTCCGGCCGCAAGCTCGTCGCCCCAGCCGCCCGGTCCCCACGCCAGCAAGTTGAAAAGAGGATCCATGAGGGATGCGACGCTTGCGGGACGGCCGGAGCCGTCCCGCCGGCATCACGAAGTCGTCAGTCGAGGATCGAGATCTTGAACCACTTGTCGGCCACCTTCTTATGGGTGCCGTCCTTGATGGAATCCTCGATGGCCTTGGAGAACATGTCGCGGAGCGCGGTATCGTCCTTGCGCACGGCCATGCCGACGCCGGGGCCGTGGATGGCGGGGTCGCGCTTGATGTCGGCGATGAACTTGCAGCAGTCCTTGCCCTTGCCGGCGATGAAGTCCTCGAGCGCCAGCTTGTCCGCGATCACGTAATCGAGACGGCCGTTGGCCATGTCCAGATTGGCCTCTTCCTGCGAGGGATAGAGCTTGATCGACGAGTCCTTGTAGTACTTCTCGAGATAGTTGGCGTGGATGGTGGAGCCCTGCGTGCCGACCGACTTGCCCTTCAGCGCCGCCGGGGAAATGTCGGTCCCGGCATTCTTGGCCGCGATGAACGAAATCGGCGTGCGGGTGTAGACGGCGGTGAAGTCCACGCGCTTCTTGCGCTCGTCGGTGGCGTTCATGCCCGCGACGATGATGTCGTATTTGCCCGCGAGCAGCGCCGGGATGATGCCGTCCCAGTCCTGAGCGACCCAAGTGCATTTGATCTGCATCTTGTCGCAGAGCGCGTTGGCGTAATCGATCTCGAAGCCGTCGAGCTCGCCCTTGGCGTTGAGGTTGTTGAAGGGGGGATAGGCGCCCTCGGTGCCGATGCGGACCGTCTTCCAGTCCTTCTGCTGCGCCGTCGCCGCTCCGCCGAGCCCGAAAACCGTCGCCAACGCAAGAACCGCACTCGTGATCCGCTTCATCGTCGTTCTCCGTTCCCGCATGCGCCGAGCGGCGCAGATGTCCTCCATGCGACAAGCGTCGCACGCCCGGTATTCGACACCGGTGGCTTCGGCGGTGCAACAGAAACGACGGGCCTTTCAGCGGATATCGAAGGGAAACCAGCGTGCTCTGACGGCGTCATACACGCCATTGGTGAAAACGGCGCGTAAAGCGGCATCGAAGCGGGCGCGCAGATCCTTGTCCGATTTGCGGAAGACCATGCCGTAGCCTTCGCCGAAGACCTCGGGGTCATAGGCCGCATCCGCCGCCATCGTGCAGCAGGAGGCCTGTTTGCCCAGATCGAGCCATTTCTGCAGCTCGAACTTGTCGAGCAGCGCGAAGTCGATGCGGTCCGCGCCCACGTCCAGCGCGGCCTCTTCCAAGCTCGCATAACGCACGATGGTCACGGCGTCGCCGAAGCGCTTGCGCAGCAGCATGTCCTGCCCGCCGTCGGCGACCACGCCGATCTTCTTGCCCAGCAGCATGGCCTCGGAGAAGGCGGCGTTCATGTCCTCCTTCTGCGCCAGATAGGCCGACGGCACCCGGTAATAGGGGACGGAGAAGGCGAAGCGTTTGCGGCGTTCCGGCGTGATTTCGACGGACGAAATCACCGTGTCGTATTGCCGGCGCGCGAGACCCCCGAACAGGTTCTCCCATTCGTCGGACACGACGGTGCACGTCAGCTGCGCCTGCTCGCACAGGGCTCGGACCAGATCGACCTCGAATCCGGCGGGCTCGCCTTTCGCGTCGAGGGTCGTGAACGGCGGATACGCGCCCTCGGTGGCGACGACGACGGCCGGGCGCTGTTGTTCCGTCGGTTGCTGTGCGGCGAGCGGAAACGCGGTCGCGCCCGCAAGGGCCGCGCCGAACAGGAACGAGAGAGTGATCGCCGCGATTGGATGCACGCTGAACTCGCCGGGCTTCTCGTCGATCTTCATAGCGTCTTGGAACCAACGCCACAATGAAGCGGACGTTTCGGAAGGTGGGGGCGTTGACCGCGGCGGATGCCGGCCGACATAAGGGCGCACCGGCGGACGGCCGGACGAAGCGCCTTGGAGATACGATCTTGGTCACCGAACAACAGATCCTTGCCGCCCTCGAGGCCGTGTCCGGCCCGGACGGTCGCACGCCTCTGCCGAAATCCGGCGTGTTGGCGGGCGTGAGCGTGCAAGGCGCCAAGGTCTATGTCTCGATCACGGCGGAGCCCGCGCAGGCCGCGGCCTTCGAGCCCTTGCGCTCCAAGGCCGAACAGGCCGTGCGCGCCGTGCCCGGCGTCGAGACCGCCTTGGTCATGCTCACGGCCGAGCGCGCCGCCCAGCCCGGCGCGGCATCTCCCGGTCCGAAGGCGCAAGCCGCGACCGCGCGCGCTCTGGTGCCCGGCATCAAACACATCATCGCCGTCGCATCAGGCAAGGGCGGCGTCGGCAAATCCACGACCGCGGTCAACCTCGCGCTCGCGCTGCAGGGGTTGGGATTGAAGGTCGGCATTCTCGACGCCGACATCTACGGCCCGTCGCTGCCCAAGCTGTTCGCCCTGCGCGGCAAGCCGCAGGTCAAGGAAGGCCGTATTCTCGAACCGCTCGACGGCTACGGCCTCAAGGTCATGTCCATCGGATTCCTCATCGAGGAGGAGGCGGCGGTGATCTGGCGCGGGCCGATGGTGATGTCCGCGCTGCAGCAGATGCTGCGCGAGGTCGCCTGGGGCGATCTCGACGTGCTCGTGGTCGACATGCCCCCGGGCACGGGCGATGCGCAGCTCACGATGGCGCAGGCGGTGCCGTTGGCCGGCGCGGTCATCGTGTCGACCCCGCAGGACCTCGCCCTCATCGATGCGCGGCGCGGCATCGCGATGTTCAAACGCGTCGAGGTGCCGATCCTCGGGCTCGTCGAAAACATGAGCTATTTCCTCTGCCCCGAATGCGGCACGCGGTCCGACATCTTCGGGCATGGCGGCGCACGCCACGAGGCGGAGCGGCTCGGCGTGCCGTTCCTGGGCGAGGTGCCGCTGCACATGGACATCCGCGAGCGCTCCGACGCCGGCCTCCCGGTCGTCGCGACGCAGCCCGACGGCCCTCACGCCAAGATCTACATGGGCATGGCGCGGCAGGTCTGGGCGGGCCTGTCCGGCGAAGGGCAAGGCCGCGCCGCACCCCGGATCGTCATCGAGTAATTGCGAGGGCTCAGCCCGATTTCCGATGAGCTTTCATATATGTGCGGAGTACCGCGTTCATGCGGGCCTGATAGCCTCGGCCTTGTGATCTGAACCAGTCGACGACGTCGCTGTCGAACTTCGCGTTCACGACGGTTTTTTCAGGACGTCCGGTCACCACCGCATCCACCCAGTCGGACGCGGTCGTGGCCGGACTGTCCGTGTCGGACGACGCCATGCGCTCGATGTCGGCATCGGTCAGGGCATCGATGCGGCTCCAGTCGGTCATGCCGGACCGGTCACCCGCTTTCGTGTTGCGCGGCTCGCTCATCATAGACCTTCCTTTCCTCCCGGCTTGCGGGCCTCGCGGAAATCAGATGCCGGCGACCTTCGCGCGGCGTCCATGTGACGTTGATGATGCGGACGTCGAAACGCACCAGCATGTTGAAGCGCGTTTCGCCGTAATCTGAACGACGGTCCTCCCGCGTCACGCAGAAGCGACCGTCGAACACCACGTGGAGATCACGGAAATCATAGCCGTGGTTCTCGGCGTTCAGCTCCCGCTTGCCCTCGTTCCATGAACAGACGTCGTCATGACCCATGAAATATAGATGATCTTCAATATCGTTTCAAAGGACGTCGAGAGCAAGCAGGAGCCTTCAGGCGGGAGCCTTGGCGCCTCAGAACACCTCTTCCAAGATCCGCAGATAATCCTCTTCGCTCGCCGGGCGGGCGTTGGTGGCGTGCGTGTGGTCGGCGACGGCCGCCTTTGCGACGGCGGGGATCACCTGCCGGGGTACGCCGATTTCCGAGAGCTTGGTCGGCAGGCCGAGAGAGGCGCTGTAGCGCTCGAACCAATGCGCGAGATCGTCCTCGAGCGGCACGCCGACGGCCTGGTGGATGCGTGCATATTTGTCGCGCGCCACGGGCATGTTGAAGCGCGTGACCGGCGGCAGCAGGATCGCGTTGAGCGTGCCGTGATGCAGCTTGAACTCGCGCAGCGCGCCGAGCGGATGCGACAGGGCGTGGATGGAGCCGAGACCCTTCTGGAAGGCCATGGCGCCCTCGAAGGCCGCAATCATCATCTCGCGGCGGGCTTCGCGGTCTTGACCGTTCGACACGGCACGCGGAAGCGCGCGGATGGCTCGTTCGAGGCCGTCGATGGCTATGGCGGCGGCGACGGGGTTGTCGATCGGCGAGGTATAGCACTCGACGCAATGGCTGATCGCGTCCATGCCCGTCGCCGCCGTCAGCATGGGCGGCAGGCCCAGCGTGAGATCGGGGTCGCACACTGCGCGCCGGGGCACGATGTAGGGCGAGAGCACGCCGAGCTTGCGGCCGTCCCGGAACGTGATGACCGCGCCGCGGCCGACTTCGCTGCCGGTGCCCGCCGTCGTCGGGATGGCGATGATCGGAGCGGCGGCCGAGGTGATCTTGGGCGTGCCGCCGAGCACGGCGGCGTAGGTCAGCAGCGGGCCTTCATGCGTCGCGAGAATCGCCACGCCTTTGGCGAGGTCCATCGGCGAGCCGCCGCCGAGCGCGATCAGGCCGTCGCAGTCATGCGCGCGATACATTTCCAGCGCGGCGTCCACGCCTTCTTCGGTCGGATTGGTCGGGGTGTCGTCGAATACCGCGCGCACCATGCCCTTGGGCAGATGGCCGAGCGCCTTGTCCAGAAGACCGGCCGCGATCACGCCCTTGTCCGTCACGACGAGGGGGCGGGTGATTCCCGAGGCGGCCAGATCCTCGGACAGAAGGCGGACCGCCCCGAAATCGAGGCGGACGGTGGTGATGTAATTGATCAGAGCCAAGGGTGTTTCCTCTTTCGGCGTTTCCCGGTCGGGACAATGGAAGACGCGGCCGCACGCTGTCGAGTCCCGTCGGGATCGTCGGCATGTTCATCCCGGCGAGGTGCTCTGCAATTTTGTCCGGCCGCCTAGTCGAAAGTCGAAAATACGACCTGATTTGAGCACTTGTCCGTTTTTAAAGCCGAAAGTCGGCCGTTTTATCGCCGTTTTTTATGATAAGTGCCCTCGCCTGCGCGGTGTTCGGGGACGGTCCTCGTCATGACGGCCGCGCTGCGAAACGCAAAGGAGCGTCCCATGCAACGCCGTCAATTCGTGCAGGCCGCCGGCGCCGGCCTCGCCGCCGCCGCCGTCGCGAGCCCCGCCGTCGCGCAAGCGAATCCCGAGGTAAAGTGGCGTCTGACCTCGAGCTTCCCCAAGTCGCTCGACACGATCTACGGCGGCGCCGAGATCATGGCGAAGCAGGTCGCGGAACTCACCGACGGAAAGTTCCAGATTCAGGTGTTCGCGGCGGGCGAGATCGTCCCCGGCCTGCAGGCGCTCGACGCCGTGCAGAACGGCACCGTCGAGGCGTGCCACACCGTCTCCTATTACTATGTCGGCAAGGATCCCACCTTCGCCATCGCGTCGGCCGTGCCCTTCGGCCTCAATGCGCGCCAGCAGAATTCCTGGCTGTTGCAGGGCGGCGGCAACGAGCTGTTCGCCGAATTCTACAAAAAGTACAACCTCGTCGGCGTGCCTTGCGGCAACACCGGTACGCAGATGGGCGGCTGGTTCCGCAAGGAGATCAAGTCGGTCGCCGACATGAACGGCCTGAAGATGCGCATCGGCGGCATTGCCGGTCAGGTCCTGCAGAAGCTCGGCTCCGTCCCGCAGCAGATCGCCGGCGGCGACATCTATCCGGCGCTCGAAAAGGGCACCATCGACGCGGCCGAGTGGGTCGGCCCCTATGACGACGAGAAGCTCGGCTTCGGCAAGGTCGCGCCGTTCTATTACTATCCGGGTTGGTGGGAAGGCGGCCCGACCGTCCACGCCATGTTCAACGTCGAGAAGTTCAACGCGCTGCCGAAGGCCTATCAGGCGGCCCTGATCAACGCCGCCGCCTATGCCAACACCTACATGCAGGCGCGATACGACATGCTGAACCCGACGTCGCTGAAGCGGCTGGTCGGTCAGGGCGTTCAGCTTCGTCCGTTCCCGCAGGACGTGATGGAAGCCAGCCTCAAGGCGTCGAACGAACTCTACGCCGAAATCTCCGCCAAGAACGCGGACTTCAAGAAGATCATCGAAGCGATGATCGCATATCGGAACGACCAGTATCTCTGGTGGCAGGTCGCCGAATATACTTATGACTCGTTCATGATCCGCAATCGCCCTCGCGGCTGATTTGAGCTACATGACGAACTGACGAGCCCGGCCGTCTCGGCCGGGCTTTTTCAACTTCGTCGTTGCGGGTCGGCCCGGCGACACACCGGGGCGAGCATGCGATGAAGCGTCGTGAATTCTTGAAGTCGGGCCTTGCGGGATCGGCGGCCGCGACCATCGCAGCTCCTGCGGTGGCGCAGAGCGCTCCCGAGGTGAAGTGGCGTCTGACGTCCAGCTTCCCGCGCTCGCTCGATACGCTCTACGGCGCGTCGGAACTGCTTTCGCGCATCGTCGCGGAAGCGACGGACGGGAAATTTCAAATTCAGGTGTTCTCGCCGGGCGAAATCGTCCCGGGTCTTCAGGCGCTCGACGCCGTCGGGAACGCCACCGTGGAAATGGCCCACAGCTCGTCCTTCTATTACATCGGCAAGGACACCGCGTTCGCCTTCGCCACCGCAATGCCCTTCGGACTCAATGCACGTCAGCAGAACGCGTGGATCCATCACGGCGGCGGGCAGGAGCTGATGGATCGGCTCTATGCCAAGTTCAACCTCTGCGCGCTGCCGGGCGGCAACACGAATTGTCAGATGGGCGGCTGGTTTCGCAAGGAAATCAGGACCGTCGAGGATCTGGACGGGCTGAAGATGCGCATCGGCGGCCTTGCCGGCCAAGTGATGCAGAAGCTCGGCGCCGTGCCGCAGCAGATCGCCGGCGGCGACATCTACCCGGCCTTGGAAAAGGGCAGCATCGACGCCGTCGAATGGGGCGGCCCCTATGACGACGAGAAGCTCGGCTTCGCGCGGGTCGCGCCCTATTACTATTATCCCGGCTGGTGGGAAGGCGGCGCGATGCTGCACTTCTTCTTCAACCTGGAGAAGCTCGCCGCACTGCCCCCGGCCTATCGCGCGGTCATCCGCAACGCGGCGGCCTACGTGAATGTCGACGTGCAGGCCAAATACGACGCCTTCAATCCCGGTGCGATCAAACGGCTGGTACAGAACGGCGCATTGTTGCGCCCTTTCAGCACCGAGATCATGGAAGCGAGCTGGAACGCCGCAAAAGAGCTCTATGCCGAGCTGAACGCCAAGAACCCCGAATTCAAGACGATCTACGACTCCTACATGCCGTTCCGAAGCGACCAGTATCTCTGGCAGCAGATCGCCGAGCTTTCCTACGACGCCTACATGATCCGGCAGCGTACCCGCGGGTGAGCGTGGTCGCTCTTTTCGGGGTGTCCCCTTGAACTAAAGCGGGACAGCATTGTCTTTTTCGCATGGTGCGCTAGGTTCCGCCTCATCCGCAATGCCGAGGCCGATGAACGGCCCGTAGAGGGAACGAAATGACCATCAAGCGTCGTCAATTCATGCAGGCCGCCGGTCTTGGCCTGGCTTCCACCGCCGTCGCCGCTCCCGCCATCGCGCAGAGCGCTCCCGAGGTGAAGTGGCGTCTGACCTCGAGCTTCCCCAAGTCGCTCGATACCATCTACGGCGCGGCCGAAGTTTTCGCGAAGTCCGTCGCCGAAGCGACCGACAACAAGTTCCAGATTCAGGTGTTCGCGGCGGGCGAAATCGTCCCCGGCCTTCAGGCGCTGGACGCCGTACAGAACGGCACCGTCGAGTGCTGCCACACCGCGCCTTACTACTATGTCGGCAAGGATCCGACGTTCGCCTTCGGTACCGCCGTTCCCTTCGGCCTCAACAGCCGCCAGCTCAATGCATGGTTCTACCATGGCGGCGGCATGGAAGTGCTGAACGAATTCTTCGGCAAGTTCAACACGATCGCGTTCCCGGCGGGGAACACCGGCACCCAGATGGGCGGCTGGTTCCGTAAGGAAATCAAGACCGTCGCCGACCTGAACGGCCTCAAGATGCGCATCGGCGGCCTCGCCGGCCAGGTGCTGCAGAAGCTCGGCTCGGTGCCGCAGCAGATCGCCGGCGGCGACATCTACCCGGCGCTTGAAAAGGGCACCATCGACGCGGCGGAGTGGGTCGGCCCCTACGACGACGAGAAGCTCGGCTTCAACAAGGTGGCCCCGTTCTACTACTACCCGGGTTGGTGGGAAGGCGGCGCGGCTCTCCACGTCATGATCAACACGGCCAAGTACCGCGAACTGCCGAAGGCTTATCAGGCGATCGTGCAGAGCGCTGCGGGTCTCGCCAACGTCGACATGCAGGCCAAGTACGACGCCCGCAACCCGGGCGCGATCAAGCGCCTCGTGCAGGGCGGCGCGCAGCTTCGTCCGTTCAGCCCCGAAATCATGGAAGCCTGCTTCAAGGCCGCGAACGAGCTGTACACGGAAATCTCCGCCAAGAACCCCGAATTCAAGAAGATCCACGACGTCTACATGGCCTACCGCGGCGACCAGTATCTCTGGCAGCAGATCGCCGACTTCACCTATGACAGCTTCATGATCCGTCAGCGCGCCCGCGGCTGATCGGTTTCACGACCGTCTCGACGACGAACCCCGGAGGCCGCGCCTCCGGGGTTTTTCTTTGCGTGTCGTCGCGGACGGGCAGGCGGAGAAGACGCTGCCGCGACGGCCGATCGGGTGCAGCCGGATCGGTTCAAGATGGACCGGTACGGGCCCTGCGGCGCTGCCTGTGCAAACGAAAACGGCGGGGATCGCTCCCCGCCGTTCGCCGTCTCGCGGCGGCCAGCGGCCGCCGCGTGTCTCGGAGCGTCGCCTCAGAATTTCGGCGGCGCGTTGAAGTCGATGGCGGGCGGTGTATCGAAGCCCGGCAGGTTCTGCAGCTGCTCCATCGCCTTCTTCTCGTCGATGAGGGTCCCGGTCGACTTGTAGTGCATCACCATCTGCGGGAACGCGATCACGAGGCCGACCATGATGCATTGGATGACCACGAACGGCACCGCGCCCCAATAGATCTGCCCGGTGGTGACCGGCTCCATCGTGAGGCCCGTGACTTTGTCCTTGTAGGGCTCCTTCGCCGCCACGGACCGCAGATAGAACAGCGCGAAGCCGAAGGGCGGATGCATGAACGAGGTCTGCATGTTCACGCCGAGGATGACGCCGAACCAGATCAGGTCGATGCCGAGGCGTTCCGCCGCCGGCCCGATGAGCGGCACGGCGATGAAGGCGAGCTCGAAGAAGTCGAGGAAGAACGCCAGCAGGAAGATCATGATGTTGACGACGACGAGGAAGCCCGTCGTGCCGCCCGGAAGCGAGACGAGAAGTTCCTCGACCCAGCGGTGCCCGTTCACGCCGTAGAAGGTGAGCGAGAACACGCGGGCGCCGACGAGGATGAACAGCACGAAGGCCGACAGCTTCGCGGTGGACTCGACGGCCTGACGCGTCAGGTCGAACGTCATGCGGCGCTTCATCATGGCGAGGATGATCGCGCCCGCCGCGCCCATCGCGCCGCCTTCGGTCGGCGTCGCGATGCCGATGAAGATCGTGCCGAGCACGAGGAAGATCAGCGCGAGCGGCGGCACCATCACGAAGATGACCTCTTCGGTCATGCGCGACAGCAGCTTCAGCCCCAGGATCTTGTTGAGCACCGCGATGACGAAGGACACGCCGACGGTGACCGACATCGTGAGCACCACGAAGTCCGCGCCGGCATTCTGGCCGGTCCGCTTGATCACCAGATACCCGATGATCGTCGACAGGATGGTGACGACGAGCAGGGAAAGACGGCGGGTCTTGCCGTCGGGGTCCTGCAGCGTCTGCGCTTCCGGCGGCAGGCCCGGCGCGGCGCTCGGCTTGATCACGGTGACGAGGAAGACGTAGCCCGCATACATCGCCGCCAGCACGATGCCCGGGATGAACGCGCCCTCGTACATGTCGCCGACCGACTTGCCGAGCTGGTCGGCCATGACGATGAGCACCAGCGACGGCGGGATGATCTGCGCCAGCGTGCCGGAAGCCGCGATGACGCCGGATGCGAGGCGACGGTCGTAGCCGTAGCGCAGCATGATGGGCAGCGAGATCAGGCCCATCGAGATGACCGAGGCCGCCACGACGCCGGTCGTGGCCGCGAGCAGCGCGCCCACGAAGATGACCGCATAGGCGAGGCCGCCGCGGACGGGTCCGAAGAGCTGCCCGATCGTGTCGAGCAGATCCTCGGCCATGCCCGATCTTTCGAGGATCAAGCCCATGAAGGTGAAGAAAGGAATGGCGAGCAGCGTGTCGTTGTTCATCACGCCGAACACGCGCTCGGGCAGCGCCTGCATGAAGTCGGGACGGAACAGGCCGAGTTCGATGCCGATCAGGCCGAAGACGAGGCCGTTGGCCGCGAGCGCGAACGCCACCGGATAGCCCAGCAGCAGGAACACGACGAGAGCACCGAACATGATCGGCGCCATATTGTGAATGATGAAGGCGGTCATTGGATGAATGTCTCGAAGAGTGCGGGGCGCGGGCTCAACGGCCGGCTATCTTGTCGGCTTCGGCCACGGCGAGCAGACGCGCCGCTTCGGCTTCGGCCGCGGCGTGATGGCCGCCGCCGGACGAGGTGTCCTCGAGACGACCCTGCATGATGGCGATGCGCTTGATGAGTTCGGAAACGCCCTGCGCGAACAGCAGGATGAAACCGATCGGAAGCAGCATCTTCGCCGGCCATTGCGGCAGACCGCCCGCGTTCACCGACTGCTCGTTCAACAGAAACGAGCGCTGCGCGAACGGGATCGAGACGATGATCATGATGATGGTGAAGGGCAGCAGGAACACGACATGCCCGAAAATGTCGATCCAGTTGCGCACCCGCTTCGAGAACAGGCTGTTCACGATGTCGATGCGGATGTGCTCGTTCGAAAGCAGCGTCCACGAGGAGCAGAGCAGAAACACCGCCCCGAACAGCACCCATTGCAGTTCGAGCCACGTGTTCGACGACTGGTCGAAGATTTTGCGGATCAGCGCGTTCACGGTCGCGATGATGACGGCGAGCATGATGAGCCAGCTCAGATAGCGGCCGATGCGCGTCGAGATGCCGTCGATGATGCGGCTCAGCGTCAGGAGTGCCGACACGGTATTTTCCCCTCATGTGCGCCGTTCGTTGACGCGACGGCGCATTGGTTATGGGACGCAAAAGAACAAGGTGAAGGGTCGCCGCGTCGCAACGGCCCTCACATAGCCGCGGCCTATAGCATTAGGGCGTAGCCCTCGCCAGATATGCTCGGCAGAAATATGAGGCATGCGCCGCAGGCGGGTACGTCTCAGCCGCCGGAGTCCCGCGCGAGCGCCGATTTCCTGCGCACGCGCTCCCGATGAAGCGTGTAGATGCCGCTTCCCACGACGAGAGCGGTGCCGAGGACCGCGAGCAGGTCGGGAACTTCCCCGAAAATGAAATAACCGAAAACGCCGGCGAGAATCACGACGCTGTAGCGGAACGGGGAGACCACCGACGCCTCCGCCTTCCGATACGCCGACACGATCATCACGTTGCCGAGCGAAACGAACGCGGCCGCCCCGAACAATTCCGCCGTGGTGGACGCGCGCAGCGGCACCCAATCCTCGAACCCGAGGGACAGGCCGGCGACGATCACCGTCACCGTCGTGGTCAGGGAGACGACGCTGCTCGGCACGCCGGCGGGAATCGCGCGGGTCTGGATGTCCCGCACGGCCACCAGAGCGGCGCAGAGCAGCGCCACCAGAGCGACCGGCTCGAAAGTGCCCGCGCCCGGCTTCACCACCAGCAGCACGCCCGAAAATCCCGCGAGCACCGCCATCCAGCGCCGCACGCCCACCTTCTCCAAGCCGAGCGCGGCGCAAAGCACGGTAATGAAGATCGGCGAAGCCTGAAGAATCGCGGTGGTGTCCCCGATGGGCATGCGCGTGACCGAATAGATGAAGGTCAGAGCAACGACGGCTTCCAATGCCCCTCGGCCGAGAACGCGGACTTGGAACGCATCGCGCACATGCTTCAACTCTCCGTACCAGGCGACGATGCCGAGCATCATCGCGGTGGCGAACACGCCGCGCACTACCATGATCTGACCGACCGGATAATGCGCGCCCGCCAGCTTCACCAACGCGTCGTTGCACACGAACAACGCCATCGCCGCGAGCGTGGCGAGAATGCCGCGGCGATTGTCCTCGGCCGTCGGAACGTGGCGATGCTGCGGGGCCATGCGGCGAGAGGTCCGGGTGCGGGGAACGGACCGAGGCGAGCCCCGGCGGAACATGCCGCACCGATATCAGGAACCCGCCGGGAAGGGCAGGGCGCCGCCGCTCCCCGGCCCATGCGTCCCGCGCATGCGGCTCAGCCGCCGGTCACGCTCATATGGCGGCCCACCGCGGGCCGCGACGTCGTCCGGTCGATGATGAAGTCGTGGCCCTTGGGCTTGCGGGCGATGGCGGCCTCGACCGCCTTCAGCAACGCCGCGTCGTCCCAACTCGCGCGCAGCGGCGTGCGCAGATCGGCCGCATCGTCCTGCCCGAGGCACATGTACAGCGTGCCCGTGCAGGTCACGCGCACGCGGTTGCAGCTCTCGCAGAAATTATGCGTCAGCGGCGTGATGAAGCCGAGCCGCCCGCCCGTCTCCCGCACCCGCACGTAGCGCGCCGGTCCGCCGGTGCGGTAGTCGAGGTCATCGAGCGTGTAGCGGTCCATCAGGCCGGCACGCAGCTGCGACAGCGGCCAATATTGCTCGTAGCGCGACGGCTCGATGTCGCCCATCGGCATCACCTCGATGAAGGTGAGGTCCATGCCCCGGCCGTGAGCCCATTCGATCATGGTCTCGACTTCGTCGTCGTTGACGCCCTTCAGCGCGACGGCGTTGATCTTGACCGAGAGTCCCGCCGCCTGCGCCGCGTCGATCCCGTCCATGACCTTGGACAGCTCGCCCCAGCGCGTCACCTTGCGGAACTTGTCCGGGTCGAGCGTGTCGAGCGACACGTTCACGCGCTTCACGCCGCAATCGGCCAGTTCCGAGGCGAAGCGGGCGAGCTGCGAGCCGTTGGTGGTCAGCGTCAGCTCTTCCAGCGTGCCGGCGACGAGATGGCGCGAGAGCGAGCGGAACAGCTTCATGATGTCGCGACGCACCAGCGGCTCGCCGCCCGTGATGCGCAGCTTCTGCACGCCGCGCGCGACGAAGGCGCTGCACAGGCGGTCCAACTCCTCGAGCGTCAGCAGGTCCTGCTTCGGCAGAAAATGCATGTCCTCGGACATGCAATACACGCAGCGGAAATCGCAGCGGTCGGTGACCGACACGCGCAGATAGGAGATCGCCCGGCCGAACGGGTCGACGAGCGGCAGTGCGGCGGCTGCGTGCGTTTCTGCGAATGCGGTCATTGGCCGATCCTTGTTATGGCCTATACATCGTGTCCCGCTCGTCCGCGGTCAATGCGGCGATGCGCTGCGAAGACCCGAAAAGAATTCCGAAAGATCTGGACGAGAGCCATGGAAACGATCCGCAACTGGCCGACCGAAATCCGCCTCGCCAAGGACCGCCGCGCCTTGTCCGTCGCGTTCGAGGACGGTGCGGCCTTCGAACTCTCCGCCGAATATCTGCGGGTCACGAGCCCGAGCGCCGAAGTGCAGGGGCACAACCCCTCCGAGCGAAAGACCGTGCCGGGCAAGAAGGACGTCGAAATCCTCGGCGTGGAACCCGTCGGGCGCTATGCGGTGCGCCTGCGCTTCGACGACATGCACGACAGCGGCATCTTCACCTGGGATTACCTCCACGAGCTCGGCACCGAATTCGCGGAGAAATGGGCCGCCTATTGCGACGAACTCGACGCCAAGGGTCTGAGCCGGGAGCGCAAGAAGCGCTGAACGAGCGTCGATCTCGAAAAGGAAAACGCCCGGCGAGGCCGGGCGTTTCAAGAAGTCCGCAAGGGCCGGGCCTTCGCCTCAGCGCAGCACGACCACCCGTGCGCCGATCTTCACGCGCTCGTAGAGGTCGACGACGTCCTCGTTCATCATACGGATGCAGCCGGACGAGACGGCCTGCCCGATGGTCTCCGGCTCGTTCGAGCCGTGGATGCGGTACAGCGTCGAGCCGAGATAGAGCGCCCGCGCGCCGAGCGGATTTTCGGGGCCGCCCTTCATGTAGCGCGGCAGGTCCGGGCGGCGCTGCAGCATTTCCGCCGGCGGGCGCCAATCCGGCCATTCCCGCTTCTGAGTGACGTTGAGCGAACCGCCCCATTCGAAGCCGGGCCGCCCGACGCCGACGCCGTAGCGCAGCGCCTTGCCGTCTTCCATCACCAGATACATGCGGCGCTCGGCGGTCGAGACCACGATCGTGCCGGGCGCGTATTTGCCTGCAAAGGCCACGACCTCGCGCTTGATCGGATTGGCGCGCGGCTGCACGTCCTCCCCGATGTGGTAGGGCTGACCCGTCAACGGGTCGAGGGCTACGGCATGCGCGGAGGACGCTGCCGCAGCGGTGATGACGGCACTCATCAGGATGGGAAGGAGGCGAAGCATTTGACGCGGAACCCCGGAAAAAGTCGAAAAGGCGACGTCAACATGACGTTCCTTCGATTACGTCTTTGCATCGCACAAGTTCAACACCGCCGAGCGACTGATTCGTCGAATTGCAAGCATCAAGACGAGAGCGTGGCGTTTCGGTCACAGCCGATACGCCGCCGGCCCCGCCGCACACCCCTCCGGCTCCGCCGCGTGATCATCCGGCCCTGCCGCGTGATCGTCTCCGCCTCGCTTGACGCCGCGCCCCGCGCCGCCTAAAAGCCCGCACGGTTCGGGCGCGTAGCTCAGCGGGAGAGCACTCCCTTCACACGGGAGGGGTCACAGGTTCAATCCCTGTCGCGCCCACCAACCATATCAAGGGCTTAGGCCCGAATTCCTGAACCTCTGACCTGCATGCAGCCGCCGATGGAGCACTCTTTGGAGCGCTCACGGTCCCCTTGATGCCTTTTGCGCCGTTCTCACGTCCGGGGGGCATCGCAACGACTCGGTACGCTCTGATCGGAAGCGAGAAGCCGAATGAGCGATCTTTCGGTCGATTGGCATTCAGGCTATCTGGACATCGCAGTCGTGATGCCGCAGGGCCTTCCTAGATCCAAAGATCGCTCTTCCCGGTTGACCGTCCCGATCGAAACCGGCCCACGCTGACGCCGGGCTACGCACAAGTTTTGTTGCGGGTCGATCCGAGGCGTCTTCGCGAACTGAGCTTCGAGCGTTTTGACGCGAACCACCCTCTTGTAAGTATGAAATTGATGCGCGGCGACGACCTCCGTCCTGTCCGCTTCCTCCTGCCGCGCAGACCCAAGCGCCCCGCGCCGTTGATGCACCTCAATGCAACCCAGGCCACGTTGACAGCGCTGGCGCTGCGCAAGAACAATCGTATCATTGCAAGCGACGTGATTGGATCAAATGCCCATCAGGATCGGAATTTTGCTGCCCGGAGCGAAGCCCGTTCGTCAGGGCGTCAATTCGGCGGTCAGGGGCTTCGCGGATGTTGCTGGCGAGGAAGTCCCCGTGGTCGCCAAGGTCGTTGCGCCGGCCGAGATCATGGCGGAGTGCTTCTGTTCGCTGTTGGCCTTGGAGCTTGGCCTGCCGGCGGCAGAACCCTTGATCCTGTTCGACCAGAACACTGGTCGCCAGATGTTCGGTTCGGTAGACTTTCCGCATCCAAACCTGTCTCAATTCCTTGTGTTGGGCGACGCACCGAACGGCTGGCAGCTATGGGGCGAGCTGATGGCGGAGTGGCCGGCCTTGGCCGACGTGGTCGCGTTCGATGAGTGGATCAACAACCGAGATCGCAATCCTGGCAACATCCTTTGGAAGGATGAATCAGACTTCGTGTTGATCGACCACGGCAAAGCTCTCAACATCGATCCCGGTTATGAGGATCAGAATATGCTCGTGATCGCGTTCCGAGCCGCGCGAGGCGGTGACGAGGTGGGGATGCGGCGCTTGCTGAAGGCGGCCCTCCGATCTGCCGAGCAGTTTCACGAGACAGTGGCGCAAACCTGCGCAAGCCAGATCGCCAATATATGCAGTCTCGATCTGGGACAACAGTTCGCCCAGTTCGTTTGCGAAAGGTTGAGGCTTATCGACAATCATATAAAGGGACGTTTCCCGCGGCAGCAAATGAGGATGGACCTATGAGCGAGCTCAAGCTTTCCGTCCCGAGCCTACCGTCGTATCGGGCGCGCTGGGCGCCGATCTATCTGGAGCCCATCGCCGGATCGGGCGAGAGGATTGCGGTAGCCATCGTGGTTTCGGACGAAGGCGGGACCGAGGTCGTCCGAACCGTCCGAGATGAGGCCATTCGCTCGCTCTTCGGTGCGAAGCGGGCGCACGTCTCCGCAATGATCGAAGCCGCTCTTGCCCACGCTAGGAGGCAGGAGATACCGGACGGTATACGGTTTCCGATGAGCGGCTTCGTCCTCGGCGATTGGAATGAGGCTTCGTCCCGCCAAGAGCGCTTCGGCGTCTTGCGGCAGGCGGTGTATCGCTCGTGCTTCTTGGCCAACATCGAAGACCTCGAAGGCGACGAAGAATATCTATCGCCTACCGAGAGCACAAAGCAGTGGCTCACAATGGTTCGGAAAGAAGTAATTCAGAAAAGACCAGAACTTTCGAGTGGCTTCAACCACGAGATTGAGCTGATCGCCGGCGGCGTGCCACCAAAGATTGGTTTTATATTTGAGAGGAGGGCGGCTAATTTCGATACGCTCAGACCAAATAGTATTTCGAGTTCTATGAAATCGGCAAGAGCCAAGCTTTATGAGCTTACGAAGGTCAAAGAGCGGGGGCTGCTAGACGTTGGCCGGCTCATTCTTGGCGCCCCTCGGCAGGACGACATCACCTATGGCGAGAAACTACTAGCCGCCGCGGCCCGGGCGCAGCGTGAACTTGAGCACGAGGCGGAAGCGGATGGATTAGCTGTTCGTCACGCGACTACGGTCGATCAGGCTGCTTCGGAAGTTCTGGATCTGGCCGCCTAGCCTAACCTAAGGCCGGATTTGTTCCGGTGCTTCCGCCTACTTCGCCTTGGCGATGGAGGTGACGGTGATCTGGCCGTTCACCCGGTCGGCGGTGAAGCGGATCTTGTCGCCCTTCTTCACCTGCTTGAGCATCGCCTTGTCGGCCGCTTTGAACACCATCGTCATCTCGCCCATGTCGAGATTGGGGATGGGCTCATGCTTGATCGTGATCTTCTCGGCGCCTTCGTCGATCTTGGTCACCACGCCCCCCACCGCGGTCGCGGTCTGGGCGAAGCTCGGGCCGCCGAGGGCGAGGGCGGCCGCCAGTGCGGCGCTGAGGAAAATGCGTTTCATGCCTCGTTCTCCTTGCTTCAACGCACCACGACCTTGCCCGACATCCCGGCCTCGCGATGGCCGGGGATCAGGCAGGAGAAATCGAAGTCCCCCGCCTTGTCGAACCGCCAAAGGATCTCGCCCGACTTGTTCGGCGCGAGGCGTTTGGCGTTGGGGTCGTCATGCTCCATGTCGGGGTTCTTCTTCATCTCCTCCGCATGCTTGAGGTTCTCCTCCAGCGTGCCGAGCACGAGTTCATGGTCGAGAGCGCCCGCATTGCGGAGCTTGAAGCGGACCTGCTCGCCCTTCTTCACCGTGATCGCGTTGGGGACGAACTCCATCATGCCCGAGCCCTCCCGCATCACGATTTCGACGGTCCGTGCGGCCTTTTTGGGGTCGCCGGGCCGCCCGAACGCGGTCATGTCGTGGGCGTGGCCGGCCGGACCGCCCGCCCGGGCGGGCATCGCGGCGAGCGCCGCCGCGAGGGCGGCAGAAACGAAAATGCTCTTGATGATCATGGCGTCCTCAGTGATGGCCGTCATGGCCGGTCTTGGGCTTCGTACGCGGGTCGACGACCGAAAATCCGGGTTCCGACTTCGGCCGTTCCGCACGCGGCGGGTTTTGCATCGGCGCGCCCTTGTATTCGAACGCGACCGTGCCCTCGGGGTGCTTGAACCAGCCGGGATCGGCGTAGTCGGTCCGCGACAGGCCTTCGCGCACCTTCACCACCGAGAACATGCCGCCCATCTCGACCGGCCCGAACTGCGCGTAGCCCGTCATCATCGGCAGCGTGTTGTCGGGGATCGCCATCTCCATCGAGCCCATCTCGCCCATGCCGGCGGAGCCCATGGGCATGTAGCCCGGCACGAGCTTTTGGATGCGCTTGGCGACCTCCTTCTTGTCCACGCCGATATAGGTCTTCACCGCGTGGCCCATCGGGTTCATCGTGTGGTGCGACTTATGGCAATGGATCGCCCAATCGCCGACCTCGTCGGCCACGAAGTCGAAGGACCGCATCTGCCCGACGGCGACGTCGATCGACACCTCCGGCCATGCCGCCTCTTCCGGCACCCAGCCTCCGTCCGTGCCCGACACCTTGAATTCGTAGCCGTGCATGTGGATCGGGTGATTGGTCATCGTCAGATTGCCGAAGCGGATGCGCACCTTGTCGTTCTTGCCGACGACGAACGGCTCGATGCCGGGAAAGGCGCGGCTGTTCCAGCACCACAGGTTGAAGTCGAGCATCGTGTTGACGTTCGGCACGCGCGCGCCCGCCTTGATGTCGAATGCGTTGAGCAGAAACGCGAAATCGCGGTCCACCCGTCGGAAGGCGGGGTCGCGCGGATGCACGATGAACAGCCCCATCATCCCCATCGCCATCTGCACCATCTCGTCGGAATGCGGGTGGTACATGAAGGTGCCGCTGCGCCGGAGTTGGAACTCGTAGACGAAGGTTTTGCCCGGCGGAATATGCGGCTGCGTCAGGCCGCCGACGCCGTCCATGCCGTTCGGCAGCCGCTGTCCGTGCCAATGCACCGCCGTGTTTTCCGGCAGGCGGTTGGTGACGAAGACGCGCACCTTGTCGCCCTCCACCGCTTCCAGCGTCGGCCCCGGCGACTGCCCGTTGTAGCCCCAGAGATTGGCGACCATCCCGGGCGCGATTTCGCGCACCACGGGTTCGGCGACGAGGTGGAACTCCTTCCAGTCCCCGTTCATGCGCCAAGGCAGGCTCCAGCCGTTCAGCGTCACCACGGGCTGATAATCCGGCCCCGTGTTCGGAAAGGCGGGCGGCGCGGTCTTGGCGTCCTTCGCCGTCGGCGCTTCGGGGATGGAGGCGAGGGCGGTCCGGCCGCTCACCAATCCGGCCGCGGCGACGACGAGGCCGCCCGCGCGCACGAGGTTGCGTCGTGAGATGTCCATCATGCTCTCCTTCAATGTCCGGCCGGTTCGCCGCCCGCCGCGGCGGGCGCCGAGCCGCCGCCGACCGACACGCCGCTTCCGCCGCCCGCAAGGGCCGCGCGCAATTCGTTCTCCGCGATCCAGAAGTCGCGCTTGGCGTCGATGGCCTGCATCCGGGCCGCGATCTGCGCCTTCGTGTCGGCGAGCAGCGCGGCGACGTCCGTCAGCATGCCGCTGTAATGCAGCAGCGATTCCTCCTGGATGACCGCCCGCAGGGGCAAGATCCGCGTCTCGTGATGCCGCGCGATCTCGAACGTGCCCCGATAGGCGAGATAGGCCTCGCGCGCTTCGGAGCGCACCTTGATCGCCTTGTCGGCCAAGAGATTGGCGGCGCGCATGTAGCGTTGCTCCGCATCCAAGGCCCGCGCCGCACCGAAATCGAACAGGGGAATTTCGAGTTCCAACCCGAGCTTGCGCGTGCGCGTCGTCTCCCTGTGTCCGTCCTCCCCGAAGGAGCGGGAATAGCTCCGCGCCCCGATCAGTTCGACGTCGGTCACGAAGCGGGTCGCCTGCGTCAGCCCCAGCGACGCGGCCAGCGCGGCGAGATCGTGGCGCGCGGCCTGCAGGTCCACGCGCCGCGCGATCGCCTGCGCCTCGGCATCCGCCGCGCTGCGCACCGAGGCCGGCAGTTTCGGCAGGCGGGGCGGCAGTTTGACGTCCGTCACGTCGCCCCATAGTCCGAGCATGCGCACGAGCCGTTCCTTTTCCAGCCGTTCGTCCAGCCGCGCGCGGGCCAGTTGATTGTCGAGTTCGGCCGCCAACACCAATTCGCGCGCCTGATCGAGCCGGTTCATGCCGCCGCTCTCGCCCAGCTTCTTGGCGAGGTCCGCGCCGGCATCCGTCAGCACCTTCACCTCCCGCAGCCCCGCGACGCGCTCGCCGGCCGCCACCGCGCGATGGAACTGGCGTCGTGCGTCGACTGCGGTGCGCAGCGTCGCCTCGGCCGCGCGCATCTGGGCTGCGCGCAATTGCTCGCTTGCGATCTCCCGCCGCACCGGCAGCGTGACGAGGCCGAAAATGCCGGCGAGAATTTCGCGCTCGATCTCGAATTCGGCCCCGCCCGTCGTCCGGCTGATCCCGATTTTCGGGTTCGAGGGCAGGCTCCCCCGGATCAGCGCGGCGTCGGCAATCCCCATTTCATTATAGGCGGCCTGAAGACTGCGGCTGTTCGACAGCGCGATGCGCACCGCAGCATCCGCCGTCAGCGGTCGGCGCAACAGGTCCGCCGTGGCGGCACGAACCTCGGCGGCATCCGCATCCGTCGCCACGATGCGCGGCGCGGTCCCGATCTCGTTTGCGGTCCGCTCGCGCACGACCGAGAAGGAATCGCCCGCGACGCAGCCGCCGAGAACGGCCGCCGACGCGACCGCGGCCGCGAGGCGCAGCAGGGTGCGTTCAGCGCGCATGAGCGCCTCCCGTCGGCGCCACGCGCCGGTTCAGGTCCTGCCATTCGCCCGCCTCCGCAACCTCCTCGCGCCCCGCGCCCGCGAGCACCGTGGCGGGCGCAAGGGCTCGATGGGGGCTGCGGACGTCGGCGGGAGCCGCCAAATGCGCAGGAACGGTCGAACAGGCCGCAAGGGTTGCGGCAAAACCGGCGGCAACACATGCCGCACTCAACATTCTGATCATGAAAGGGATCTCGAAGAGGCCGATGACGCGCGCCCACGCGCATTCGAGTTTCCGCGCATGGATGCGCGGCGGGACGCGTTCGAACGGGGCCGGGCCCCGGCCGTCAGGCGGTGCGGGGCGGTCTGTCGAAGCCCGGCGGCGCGTCCCCGCAAAGCTCGGGCGCGTCCTGCGGATCGAGCGCCGTCGACATGAAGGCGGGCACGAACGGCATCACGGGAACGAGCGTCGCGACCGCATGGCAGGCCGAGGTGCAGCACGCCGAGCCGCACGATCCGTCGGCCCGTGGGTCGGACGAGCCGTCGTGATCGGTCTCGTCGCCGTGCGCGGCCGCAAGGTCCTTGCCGTGCGCCTGGCCATGATCGTGCCCATGATGATGATCGGCGCCGTGATGGTGCGCGGCGGCCGCCGTCGGAGCGCGGTCCGTGAACGCGGCGATGCTTCGCCCCGCCGAGAACAGCGCGACGGACAGCCCGATCATGATGACGACGATCAGCTTCATGTCCGCAACATGCACCCTCATTCTCCGGATTCCAAGGGCTGCGCGGCACTTGCGCCCCCACGTCATTGCGGGGGAGCGCAGGGACGCGGCAATCCGACGGCCGCCGCTCGATGGTGCAGGCGCGCCATCGCGACGGCTCAGCCGGTGAACGTCGTCACGACCATCGCCAGCACCGTCGCCGCCATGACGAGGGTCGCCGTCCAACCCAGCCATTTCAGGCTTCCGGTGACGATGAAGGCTCCCATCACGCTTTCGCGGGTGGCGAGGATCATCATCGCGATCATCACCGGCACCGCCGCCGCGCCGTTCAGCACCGCGCTCCAGAAGAGCGCCCGGATGGGGTTGATGTCGGTGAAGTTGATCACCATCCCGACGAGCGTCGCCAGCGCCACCGTGCCGTAAAAGGCCTTCGCCTTCTGCCAGTCGCGGGAAAATCCCACGGGCCATTTGCGCGACTCGCCCAAGGCATAGGCCGCCGACCCTGCGAGCACGGGAACGGCGAGAAGGCCCGTGCCGACGATGCCGAGCGTGAACACGATGAAGGCGAATTCGCCGGCGATGGGCTTGAGGGCCGCCGCCGCGTCCGCCGAGGTCCGGATTTCCGTGATGCCCTGCGCGTTGAGCGTCGCCGCGGTCGTCATCATGATCGCCAAGGCGACCAGATTGGAAAATGCCATCCCGACCAAGGTGTCGAGTTCGATGCGCGCCAGCGCGGCCTCGCCTTGCTCGGGTTCCCGGCGCAGGCTCTTGCGACGCCGGTAGGCGTGAATGTCTTCCACCTCTTCCGCTGCCTGCCAGAAAAAGAGATACGGGCTGATGGTGGTGCCGAACACCGCCAGGATCGTCGCGACGAAGTCGGCGTTCCACGTCAGTTTCGGAATGAAGATGCCGGCGGCCGCCTTCGTCCAGTCCACATGCGCCGCCGCCAGTGCCGCGAAATACGCGAACAGCACCAAGGTCAGCCATTTCAGGACGGCGACGTAGCGCGTGTATTGCAGGAACACCTGCAGATAGATGCACAGCCCCGAAAAAAACAGAATGAACGGCCAGCGCGGCCCCGGGACGAGCAGCGTCATTGCATCCGCCATCGCCCCCAGATCGGCCCCGAGATTGATCGTGTTCGCCACGAGCAGCAGCGTCACGACGCTCTGCAGCAGCCAAGCGGGCGAATGCAGGCGCAGCACGCCCGCCAAGCCCTTGCCCGTGGTGCGTCCCATTCGGGCGGCGATCATCTGCACCGCCGACATCAGCGGATAGGTGAACAGCAGCGTCCAGCCCATCGCGTATCCGAATTGCGCGCCCGCTTGGGAATAGGTGGCGATGCCGCTCGGATCGTCGTCGGACGCGCCGGTGATCAAGCCCGGACCGAGGACGCGCAGCAGGCGCGGCTCCGTCGTTGCGACGACGGGGTCGCGGACTTCGGGGTCTTCGGGACGCGTCGTCATGGACGATCTCCGGCCGACCGACAGTCCGGGCAAAGCCTCGGAAGACCATGGAGCAACGCGCGAACCGGTCCGTCAATCGACTTCGGAGGGCGATTTATTTCACGGCGCGCCGGGCGCACGCCTTCGGAGCCGCCTCGGGGAGCCGACTTCGCACCTCCGCGTCAGCGCGTTTCGCCCGAAAACGCGTCGCATATCGCGACGGGGAAGGGGCCCGCGCGCAGCACGTCCGCGCCCGCTTCCTCGTAGATCGCGAGAATGCGCGCGACGCCCTCGCGCGCTCCGTAGCGCGACGCGATGAGCGCGCGGCACGCCTCGGCCTGCTCGCGTCGCGCCTCCGGGCCGTTCGGCAGACGACGCATCACGGCGGAGTGCAGCCCGGCGATGTTGCCGATTTCGACGAGGTCGCCCGTCTCGGGCGTGATCAGGTCGGGCAGGCCGCCGACGCGATGCGCCACGACGGGGATCCCGTGCGCCAAGGCTTCCAGCGCGGCCATCGGCAGTCCTTCCGCGCGGGAGGTGATCAGCAGGAGACCGATATTCCGCCAAGCCGTGCGCATGTCGGTCATGCCTTTGAAGGTCACGACACCGCCATAGGCGGACTCCAGCTCCCGCCGCATCGGTCCGTCCCCGTAGACGGTCCATGCGCCGCGCGAGCCCGTGGCGCGGGCCGCCGCGCAAAACAAATCCGGGCCCTTCTCGTGGCTCAGCCGTCCGACGAAGGCGATTTCACGCGCATGCGCCCGGTCTTCGGCGGGCGGAAGTTCGACGAAATTCGGCACCACGCCCGTCGCAAACGGCAGGGTCGCCGCGATCGGCCCGCTCACCGCGATGCGGCTGCCGAGACACGACGTCCAGCGGTCCGCCGCCTGATAGGCCCCGACGGGGAAGGGCGCACGCTCGCCCGCATGGAAGGTCGAGACCACCGGAATGCCGAGCAGGCGCGCGGCGATGCGTCCCATTATGCCCGCCTTGTAGCCATGGGTATGGAGAAGGCACGGCTGCAGGCGGCGCAGATCCCGCCGCAATCCGCGAAACGAACCGTCTCCCCTCTCCACGGTCAGGCCGGCCGCCTCGAAAGCCCGCGTCACGTCGGTCGGCCCGTAATCGGCATAGAGGAATGGGCGCGCGTCGGCGCCGGCGTCGCGCAGAGCGCGGCACAGCACTTCGACATGGCGCTCGATTCCGCCCATGCCTCGGGCGTCGAGCAATTGCAGAACGGGTCCCACGGCAGTCCTCCGGGCGGTTTGACCCGGAAGGGAGCAAGGCGCGTGCCGCGGCGTCGCGCCGGGTTGATCGGCGCGGGCTTTTCCGCCATTGCGGGGCGTCGCCCGGCACCCGTCGCCGGACGCCGGATCTTACGGAGCCTCCCCATGCCCATGCCCATGCGCATCCTCATGGCCGCCGGCCTCGCAGCCGCCCTTTGCGTCCCCGCCTTCGCGCATGAATACAAGCTCGGCGATCTCGCCGTGGACCACCCCTGGGCCCGCGCCACGCCCGCGGCGGCCCCGGTCGGCGGCGGCTATCTGACGGTGAAGAATACGGGCGCGACGCCCGACCGGCTCGTCTCCGCCACCTTCGAGGGCTCCGCCAAGGTCGAGATCCACGAAATGGCGAACAAGGACGGCGTCATGTCGATGCGCGCGGTCCCGAACGGCATCGTCGTGCCGCCGGGCGGCACCGTCGAGCTCGCGCCGGGCGGACTGCATCTGATGTTCACGGGCCTCAAGGGACCGCTCAAGCAAGGCGAAGCGCCGAAAGGCGTCCTCGTCTTCGAAAAGGCCGGCCGCCTCGAAGTGGAATTCAAGATCGAACCCGTCGGCTTCACCCCCAAGGGCAAACCCGCCGCCCACGACGCCCACAAGCACTGACCGTGGTCATTACGCTATCCTCTTCATGATGAGATCCTCCTCATGGTGAGGAGCACGGCAAAGCCGTGCGTCTCGAACCACGCTCAACCTCGCTCATGGTGAGGAGCACGGCAAAGCCGTGCGTCTCGAACCATAGTCTGCGCGCCGGGAGAACCTCGTGGTTCGAGACGGCGCTCCGCGCCTCCTCACCATGAGCTTTTCAGGGGAAAGCCGTCCGCCCTTCAATCACGCCCTGATCGGCAGCAACTCTTCCACCGCCTCGAGCAGCTGGTCGAAATGCGTGATCAGGCGGTCGGGGGCGAGGTCCGCCATCGGCACGTCGGTATAGCCGAAGGGCACGCCGACGGCCGGGGCCCCTGCATTTCGGGCGGTGTCGACATCGGTGCGCGAGTCGCCCACCATCAGACAGCGCGCGGGGTCGCCCGCCGCGCGTTCCACCGTCATCGTCAGGTGGCGGGCGTCCGGCTTGAACCAAGGGAACGTGTCGCGCCCGCAGATCGCCGCGAAACGGTCGTAAATCCCGAGCTTTTCGATCAGCAGCAGCGAATGGGCTTCCATCTTGTTGGTGCACACGGCCAGCCGATAGCCCTGCGCCGCCAGCCCGTCCAAGGCGTCGAGCACCCCCGGAAACAGCTTCGTCCCCTCGCAGATATGCGCCGCATAATGCTCGAGATAGGCGTGAAACAGCCGGTCGAGCCGCGCCGGCTCGATCTCGCGTCCGTTCAGCATCAGCCCGCGTTCGATCAGCGCCCGCGCGCCCGCGCCGATCAGGTCGCGCGCTTCCTCGTATTCGATCCCCGGCATGCCCTCGCGCGCCAAGATGACGTTCAGCGTGGCGATCAGGTCCGGGGCCGTGTCGGCGAGGGTGCCGTCGAGATCGAACACGACGACGGGCGGCGGGGGGAGCATGGGCTTCGTCATGGGGCGAAGCAGTGGCTTTCGGCGCCCGCCGCGTCAAGTCGGGCGGGCCGACGCGCGGCGGTCCGACCGTCGCCGCGAATCGGGTGTAGAGCGATGATCACGATCCGATCGAGCCGGAGATCCCGATGCGCCGCCTGTCCCTCCTCGTCATGCTCGGCCTCGCCGCCACGCCCGCCGTCGCGCGCAATTACGAGTTCCTCGCCGCCCCTCAGACGGACCTCAACCGCGTCTACCGCGTCGACCGCCTCACCGGCGAGATGAGCGCCTGCCAATACGGCCCCAAGGAGGGCACGTTCGGCGTCACCGTCTGCTTCGGCCCGGGCGACGGCGCGGTGCGGCAGGAGCCCTCGGAATTCGGGCTCATCACCTCGCGGCATGAGCGTGAAGCGGGGGTGTTCCGCGTGGATTACCGCACCGGCGCCATGAGCATCTGCTACGTCTTCGAGGACAAGGTGGTCTGCACGCCGTCGGAACGCGGTCCGGGAACGAAATAGGCGCGAAGCCTTTCGTTTCTCGGCCTCTAAATCGTCGTTCCGTCCCGTCTGCTCCGTGTTCGTCGTGATGAACGACGAAGGAGACGGGCGAGCGGCGCGGCCGGCGGCGCCGACGAAAAAGGCGGCCTCGCGGCCGCCTTTTTGCATTGTGAGGGTTGTGCTTGTCTCACCCCGCAAGGCCGAAGTCGTCGCTATGGAGCCCATTCATATGGATGCCTTTCAGCGTCAACGAGGTCTCGGCATCGAAAGTGATGACGCAGTCCGCGCCCGACATCGTCATCGCGCTCTTCAACTGCGCGAAGCTCGTATATCCCCAACCCGTCAGATCGATCATGTCGCCCGTGCCGGGACCGCCCGCGAAGTCGCCGATCGTGTCGCGGCCGTTGCCGCGGGCGAACACGAAGACGTCGTTGCCCGCCCCGCCCCGCAGCAGGTCGTTTCCGAGCCCGCCGTCCAGCGTGTCGTTTCCGAGCCCGCCGTCCAGCGTGTCGTTTCCGAGCCCGCCGTCCAGCGTGTCGTTGCCGTTGCCGCCGAAGAGCCGATCATCGCCGGCATCGCCGTAAAGCTTGTCGTCGCCCGCTTCGCCGAAAATTGAATCGTTTCCCGCACCGCCGAAGAGATCATCGTTGCCGGCGCCCCCGTAGAGCGAGTCGACGTCGTTTCCGCCATAGGCGAGGTCGTCGCCGTCGCCCGCATGGATCCTGTCGTTCCCGTCGCCGCCGTCGACATGATCAGCGCCCGCGCCGGACGAGATCGTGTCATGGCCTGCGCCGCCGAACAGGGTGTCGCTGCCCCATGCGTCGTCACGCGAAATGCCGACGAGGCTGTCGTTTCCGGAAGTGCCGGTTTTTTGCAGCAGCATCTGTCGCAGATCGTGCAGGGTCCCGCCGAACTGCACCATCTCGATGCCGCCGAGCGTATGCCCGACGAGCCGCACGGATCCGCCCGGCAGGAACAGCACGAGATCGTTGCCGTCAAGCGTCACGCGTACGTCTTTCAGGTCGACGCCGTCGATCCGCAGCGTGTCCGAGCCGCCGGCATCCGTGATGCGGTCGTTCCGGTTCTTGAGCGCCCACACATAGACGTCGTCGCCGAGCCCGCCGTCGAGCGCGTCGTCGCCCGCGCCGCCATAAAGCACGTCATTGCCCGCTCCGCCGAAAATCAAATCGTTTCCTGCATCGCCGTAGAGGCGGTCATTGCCGTCGCCCCCGGAGATCGAATCGGAACCGTTTCCGCCATAGGCGAGGTCGTCGCCCTCGTCCGCATGGATCGTATCGTTTCCGTCGCCGCCATACAGGGTATCGCGGCCGGACCCGGCCGAAATCCAGTCGTTCCCCTTCTCGCCGCTGATACGATCAACTCCCTTGCCGGACGAGATCGTGTCGTCTCCCGCGCCGGCGAATATGGTGTCGTTGCCCCACGCGTCGTCACGCGAAATGCCGACGAGGCTGTCGTTTCCGGAAGTGCCGGTCGTTTTCAGCACCATCCGCTGCAGATCGTCGAGGGTCCACGTCGTCGTGCCGATCTGCACGGTCTCGATCCCGCCGAGCCTTTGCCCGGCGATCCGCACGGAACCGCCCGGCAGCAAGATCACGAGATCGTTGCCGTCATGCGTCACGCGCACGTCTTTGGGATCGACCCCGTCGATCCGCAGCGTGTCCGAGCCGCGGGCATCCGTGATGCGGTCGTCACCGTCCCCGAGCGCCCAGACATAAACGTCGTTGCCGCGTCCGCCGGTGATCGTGTCGTTGCCGCGTCCGCCGGTCATCGTGTCGTTGCCGTCGCCGCCGGTGATCGCGTCGTTGCCGTCGCCGCCCGTGATCGCGTCGTTGCCGCCGCCGCCGTTGATCGTATCGTTGCCGCCGCCGCCGCTGATCGCGTCATGACCGTTCCCGCCGGTGATCGAGTCGTCGCCCGCGCCGCCGGTCAGGCCGAGCGCAAGAATTTCGGCGGCCGTGTAGGTCCGGCGGCCGAACTCGAAGGTTTCGATGCAGCCGCCGAGTGCCTGCCCGACCAGCCGGATCGTCTCTTGGCCGACCACCAGCAGCACGTCGTTGCCGTCGAACCTTACGCTCCATGGCTGATCGCCGCGCATCCCGCGGGCAAGCAGCCTGTCGTTGCCCCCTCCGTCGATGATGATGTCGTTGCCATCACCGGGTTTCCACACATAGGCATCGTCTCCGAACCCGCCGTCGAGCGTGTCGTTTCCGAGCCCGCCTACGAGCGTGTCGGCGCTTGCGGTGCCGACGAGCCGATCGTTTCCGTCCGTGGCGACGCCGGCCCGGGCGAGTTCGTTGATCTGCGCACGATTCCAGACCGTGCCGTCATCGAAGACGATTTCATCGATTCCGGCGGCATTCAGAGGGTTCTGGCCGACGAGGATGATCGTGCCGATGTTCGCGCCGCTTTTGGCGTTGATCACGATCTTCAGATCGTTCCCTTGCATCAGGAATTGGACGTCGGACGGCCGAATTCCTCCGGTTAGGACGAGGCGGTCATGACCCGCGTCGGCAAGTTCGATGACCCTGTCGTTCCCGTCGCCGGGCCTCCAGACATAGACGTCGTTGCCTGTACCGCCCCCGAGATTGTCCGCGCCTTCCCCGCCGGTGATGCTGTCGTTCCCGGCATCGCCGAAGATCGTGTCGTTGCCGGCGTTGCCGTTCAGGATGTTGTCGGCGTCGTTTCCGATCAGGGTGTCCCCTGCGTCTCCGCCGTAGGCGTTCTCGATCACCACGCCGTTCGCGATGGTGAAGGCGGAACCGATCGTGTTGCCCTGCTCGTCGAGAAAGTAGCTGACGACGCCTCCGCCCGTCGGACTCTGGTCGAGGGTCGCGGCGATGAGGCTGATCATGACGCGGTACGGCCCCGAATAGGTGATCGTGTCCCGGCCGCCGGCGTCATAGATGCAGCGGGCTGCGGAACTCATGTCGAAACTGTAGACCGTATCGCCCGTATTCGTGGTCGTGTTCTTCCCGTAGAGGTGCTGAAGGGCGGCGATGTCGAAGGCCATCGGCGTCGCCGCGAAGTAGTGTTTGCCGTTCGGCAAAGTGGACGTGCCGCTGCTATAAGACATCATCGTAAACATGTTTGACGAGAGGTCGAACGGCCCGTTGTCCCCCGAGCCCGTCCCTGGAAAACCTTTCGGTTCGAAGCTGTGATCAAGGCCGAGCGAGTGGCCGATCTCGTGGAGCAGGACCATGAATTGCAAGCTGCCGGGGGCTGGCGAGGCCGCGAAATAAGACGACGACGAGAAGGCGGTATTGACCTGCGTCATGCCCTGCCACGGATGCTGCGAGGCTCCTAGCGTACCCCCGGGAAGATCCGCTGTAATGACCTCGACCAGATTGGCCTCGGCCTTCGAAAAGGTTCGCTCGAACTTGATGTCCGCGACGGACGAGATCGCCGCGAAAGCGTCAACGATGGCTTGGGTCATCGCCGCGGACCAAGACGTACCGCCCTCGTCGGACAGGAAGAATTTGAGCGTCTTGGTGGTTTCCGCGGGCCAGGTCCACTGTTGTCCGGCCAATGCTGCGACATAGGGGTTGGACGAGGACGGTGCGGGGGCGCCTATCGGGCCGCTGCTTTGGGTCGTGGAGGCCTCGAAGCTTCCGGCCGGAGCGGCAAAACCCGAAAGACTGCCGGTCGAAAGACATCCGGCACAAGCGCAAGATGTAAATATAGACATAGTACAACCCTGTAATATACCCAGATAACGACTGATAAATCGCCGAATCGATTTTGCAAAAAAATAAAATTTTAATATTCGTCCTGATCGCCTCCCGGCATGAGCGGGAAGCGGGGGTGTTCCGCGTCGATTACCGCACCGGGGCCATGAGCATCTGCTACGTCTTCGAGGACAAGGTGGTCTGCACGGCGTCGGAACGCGGCCCGGGAACGAAATAGGCGCGAAGCGCTTCGTTCCGCATCGTTTTCCGGCATGCTAGAGAACCGCCGGGAAACGTTCGAACGAAGGTCGCGCGACATGAAGCTTCAAGATCCGACCCTGCTGCGGGAGCAGTGCTACATCGACGGCCGCTGGATGGGCGTACCGGTCGATCCCGTCGTCAACCCGGCCACCGGCGAGACCATCGCCCGCGTCCCGCGCATGGGCGCGGCGGAAGCCACGGTCGCCGTCGAGCGCGCGCAGGTCGCCTTCAAGCTCTGGTCGAAGAAGACCGCGAAGGAGCGGTCCGCGATCTTGCGCCGCTGGTTCGATCTGATGATCGAGCACAAGGAAGACATCGCGCTCATCATGACGAGCGAGCAGGGCAAGCCCCTGGCCGAAGCCCGCGGCGAAGTCGATTACGGCGCGGCCTTCGTCGAATATTACGCCGAAGAGGCCAAGCGCATCTACGGCGAGACGGTGCCCTCGCACCGCGCCGATGCCCGCATCATCGTCTTCCGGCAGCCCATCGGCGTCTGCGCCGCGATCACGCCATGGAATTTCCCGGCCGCGATGATCACCCGCAAATGCGCCCCCGCGCTCGCGGCCGGCTGCACCGTCGTGATCAAGCCCGCGCCCGAAACTCCGCTCACCGCGCTCGCGCTGGCCGTCTTGGCCGAGCGCGCCGGCATCCCCGCGGGCGTGCTGAACATGCTCACCGGCGATGCGCCCGCCATCGGCGGCGTGCTCACGTCGCATCCGCTGGTACGCTTCGTCGGCTTCACCGGCTCGACGGAAATCGGCAAGCTGCTGATGCGTCAGGCCGCCTCCACCGTGAAGAAGGTCGGCTTGGAACTGGGCGGCAACGCGCCCTTCATCGTCTTCGACGACGCGGATCTCGATGCCGCCGTCGAAGGCGCGATGATGTCGAAATACCGCAACATGGGCCAGACCTGCGTCTGCGCGAACCGCATCTACGCGCAGGACGGCATCTACGACGCCTTCGTCGAAAAGCTCGCCGCCAAGGTGCGCGAGCTCAAGGTCGGCAACGGTGCGGAAGCCGGCGTCAACCAAGGCCCGCTCATCAACATGGAGGCGGTCGAGAAGGTGGAAAGCCACGTGGCGGACGCGGTGGCAAAGGGCGGCCGCGTGGTCGTGGGCGGCGCGCGCCATGCGCTGGGCCGCACCTGGTTCGAGCCCACCGTCATTGCCGACGTCACGGCGACGATGATGGTCGCGACCGACGAAACCTTCGGCCCGCTCGCCCCCGTGTTCCGCTTCAAGGACGAGGCGGACGTGATCGAAATGGCCAACGCCACGCAATACGGCTTGGCGGCCTATTTCTACGCCCGCGATCTCGGCCGCGTGTTCCGCGTGGCCGAGGAGTTGGAATTCGGCATGGTCGGCATCAATTCCGGCGCGATTTCCACCGAGCTCGCCCCCTTCGGCGGCGTCAAGGAGTCCGGCCTCGGCCGCGAGGGCTCCATGCACGGCATGGATGAATTCGTGGAGATCAAATACTGCCTCTTCGCCGGATTGGACAAATGAGCCTCGAACCCCTGAAGCGCGAGGCGGCGGCGCGCGCCGTCGCCCTCGTCACGAACGGCATGCGTCTCGGGCTCGGCACGGGCTCCACCGCCAAGCATTTCGTCGATCTGCTGGCGGAGCGCATCCGCAACGAGGGCCTCGTCGTGGTCGGCGTGCCGACCTCGGAGGCGACGCGCCTGCAGGCCGAAAGCCTCGGCGTGCCGCTCACCACGCTCGACGAGACGCCCGAACTCGACCTCACGGTCGACGGCACCGACGAAGTCGATCCGCAGCTCCGGCTGATCAAGGGCGGCGGCGCGGCGCATCTGCGCGAGAAGATCGTCGCCTCGGCCTCCAAGCGCCTCATCGTCATCGCCGACGAGACCAAGGAGGTCGAAACCCTCGGCCGCTTCAAGCTGCCGATCGAGGTCATCCCCTTCGGTCTGGGCGCGACCCGCCGCAAGATCGAGGCGGCGATGGCGGCGGCCGGCTGCAAGGGCCCGCTGGTCATGCGCCTGCGTGCGGACGGCCAACCGCTGCGCACCGACTCCGGCAATTTCGTCCTCGACGCGGATCTCGGCCGCATCCCCGACCCCGAAGGCCTCGCCGACCGCCTCGACCGCGTCCCCGGCGTCGTCGAACACGGCCTCTTCATCGGCCTCTGCTCCGCCGCCATTCTCGCCACTTCCGCCGGCATCAAGGTTCTGGGTTCGCTCGAAGGGTAGGGGTTCCCCCAACCCCCTCATTTGAAGAGGTCTCACCCCCAACCCCCTCATCCTGAGGAGCGGCCGCAGGCCGCGTCTCGAAGGATGAGGGATTCGCCGGCCCCCGTGGTTCGAGACGGCCCTGACGGGCCTCCTCACCATGAGGGTGTGTGGGTGGTTGCCACCCTCATCCTGAGGAGCGGCCGAAGGCCGCGTCTCGAAGGACGCGCTTGCCGCACCCCCTATGGTGGGAGGCACCCCTCCGGCCCTCCTCACCACGAGGTTTTCAAGCTTCAGGTTTGTTGTTGCGGCGCGCCCTGTGCCCTACAACTCGCCTCGCAATCCCACGTGAAGGAATTCCGCCCATGGCCCCGTTCGATCTTGATCTCTTCGTCATCGGCGGCGGCTCCGGCGGCGTGCGGGCGGCGCGCATTTCGGCGGGGTACGGCGCCAAGGTCATGGTGGCGGAGGAGAGTCGCTTCGGCGGAACCTGCGTCATCCGCGGCTGCGTCCCGAAAAAGCTCTACGTCTATGCGAGCCGCTTCGCCGATGCCTTCGAAGAGGCCCGCGGCTTCGGTTGGGCCCTCGGAACGCCGAAATTCGATTTCCCCACGCTGAAGGCGGCGAAGGACAAGGAAATCGCCCGGCTGGAGGCCGCCTATCGCGGCAATCTCGAGCGTTCGGGCGTCACGCTCGTCGACAGCCGCGCCACGGTCGTCGATGCGCATACGGTGCGGCTCGACAAGGACGGCTCGACCCTGCGCGCCAAGGTGATCCTGGTCGCCACCGGCGGCCGACCCTTCTTCCCCGAGGCGGTGCCCGGCGTCGGCTTCGCGGAGAATTCGGACCAGTTCTTCGAGTGGGAGACGCTGCCGAAATCCGTCGTGGTGGTCGGCAGCGGCTATATCGGCGTCGAATTCGCCTGCATGCTGCATCGCCTCGGCGTCGAGGTGACGATGGTGTTCCGGCGCGACAAGGTGCTGGCGCGCTTCGACGAGGAAATCCGCAGCGGCCTGACGGACGCGATGCGCCAATCCGGCATCCGCATTCTGTCCGGCACCGACGTCGAGCGCATCGACGGTCGCCCCGGCAATCTCAACGTCACCTTGCTCGACGGCAAGGGCGTGGCCGCGGAGCGCGTCATCTACGCCACCGGGCGCATCCCCCACACCAAGGGCCTCGGTCTCGAAAACGCGGGCGTCGCGCTCGGCCCGCTGGGCGCGGTGGTGGTGGACGCGTATTCGCGCACGAGCGTTCCCTCGATCTTCGCCGTCGGCGACGTCACCAACCGCATCGCTTTGACGCCCGTGGCCATCCGCGAGGGCCACGCCTTCGCAGACACCGTCTTCGGCGACCGGCCGACCTCCGTCGAGCACGGCGCGATCCCGACCGCCGTGTTCTCCACCCCCGAACTCGGCACGGTCGGGCTGACGGAAGCCGAAGCGCGCGAGATCCACGGCGACATCGTGCTCTACAAGACGAGCTTCCGCCCGATGAAGGCGACGCTCGCCGGCACCGCCGAGCGGACCTTCATGAAGATCATCGTCGACAAGGCGAGCGACCGCGTGCTGGGCGTGCACATTCTCGG
The DNA here is from genome assembly GCA_027489535.1 of Hyphomicrobiales bacterium. Classification (GTDB taxonomy): domain Bacteria; phylum Pseudomonadota; class Alphaproteobacteria; order Rhizobiales; family Beijerinckiaceae; genus JAIXZO01. The sequence goes on along the minus strand of JAIXZO010000006.1, from coordinate 140,081 downwards.
CGCGGATGCCGGCGAAATGATCCAATGCATCGGCATTGCCGTGCGCATGGGCGCGACCAAGCGCGACTTCGACATGACCATGGCCGTGCACCCCACCGCCGCCGAAGAACTCGTGACGATGCGCACCCCCTGGACGCCGCCGGCGGTGTAAGGGGCACCAAGCACCAAGGCGTGTCATCCCGGCCGGAGCGCAGCGCAGAGCCGGGACCTGGTTCTTCCGGGAGCCGTTGAGGGCGGGTGATTGGTGCCGCATGCGCGGGCATGACGAACGACAAAACGCTCCCGCCGCCCCTACTGCCCACCGCCTGCTGCTCACCCCGACCCCCTCATCCTGAGGAGCGGCCGAAGGCCGCGTCTCGAAGGACGAGGGATTCGCGGCTCCCCGATGGTTCGAGACGGCCCTGTCGGGCCTCCTCACCATGAGGGTTAGAGGCGACTACTCACTACCCCTCTTACGTCCGCGTCTGCCCCGGCGCCTCGACGACCTGCTCCGAGGCTTCCGTGATCGGGGCGGGGCGTTCGCGCACGGTGATCCTCCAGCCGACGAACAGCGCCAGCACGACGTGCACGACCGCGTTGTGCACGAACAGCATGTGCTCGCCGAACCGCGCCATCAGCGCCGCTGCCAGCGTGGGGCCGACGATGGCCCCGAGGCAGTAGAGAAACAGCAGCGTGCTCGACACCGCCACGGCGCGTTCGCTGCCCATGCGGTCCATCACATGCGCGGTCACGATCGGGTACAGGCCCGGCGCGATGGTGCCGATCAGAAATCCGAGCACATAGACCAGCGGCGGGAAATTCGATCCGGCGATCACCATGCCCGCTTCCACGAGCGCGACGACCATCGAACCTATGGCGAGCACGGCGCGCCGGTCGGCGAGGTCGGAAATGCGGCCCATCGGGTAGGGGCCGACGGCCGAGCCGACGATCACCGCCGTCATGAAGCTCGCCACCGCGCCGGGGCCCAAATTCATGCGTTCGATATAGGCGGGCGCGAGCGACCAGAACGTGCCGTTTGCCAAGCCGATCAGGATGATGCCGAACAATCCGATGGGCGTTGCGCGAAACAGCGGCCCGATCACGAGCCGCCCCTTCGGCGGCAAGGGCGGCGGCTCGGCCTTGGTCATCGCCATCGGCACCAGCGACAGCATCAGAAAGCCCGCGCCCGCCGAGAACAAGGCGAAGCTCTTGGCTTCGAACACGCGCAGGATCTGCTGCCCGGCCGCCGATCCCGAGAAATGCACGATGTTGTAGATGCCGAGCATCCGGCCCCGGCGGCTCTGCCCGGCCTTCACCGTGATCCAGCTTTCGACCGCCGCATAAAGCCCCGCGAAGCAGAAGCCGATCAGGGCGCGGAAGATCATCCATGCATAGGGGTTCACGGCCATCGCGAAGCCGAGCGTCGCGATGGAGACAACGGCGGAATAGGCCGCGAAGGCGCGGATGTACCCCGCGCGCCGGATCACGGCCGGCGTCGCCCATGTGCCCGCCAGCATCCCGACGAAGTAAGCCGAGCCGATCAGGCCGATGTCGGTCGGCGCGAAGCCTTCCAGCACCGCGCGCATCGGCACCAGCGTCGTGATCAGCCCGTTGCCCGCGATCATCGAAAATACGGCGAGAAACACCGGCAGAAGCGCGAGAAGGATGGGAAGCACGTGCGGGCCACCGGAATGATCGAGAACGAAACGGACGCTGCAATGTGGCATCCCTTCCGGGCCTCCGCTATAAGGCTGCGATCCGTCCGGGGCTGCATGCCGGGCGGGGCAATACGGGAGACTTTCGATGTCCGAGCGGTGGACCCCTTCGTCTTGGCGCAACAAGCCGATCCAGCAGGTGCCGGATTATCCGGACGCCGCGGCTCTGGCCGCCGTCGAGGGACAGCTTGCGGGCTTTCCGCCGCTCGTGTTCGCGGGCGAAGCGCGCAAGCTCAAGCGCGCGCTGGCCAAGGTCTCGACCGGTGACGCCTTCCTGATTCAGGGCGGCGACTGCGCCGAGTCCTTCCTCGAGCATTCCGCCGACAACATCCGCGATTTCTTCCGCCTGTTCCTGCAGATGGCGGTCGTGCTCACCTTCGCGGGCTCCTCGCCCGTGGTGAAGGTCGGTCGCGTGGCCGGCCAGTTCGCCAAGCCGCGTTCGGCCCCCAACGAGACCATCGACGGCGTCGAATTGCCGTCTTATCGCGGCGACATCATCAACGGCATCGAGTTCACGCCCGAGGCACGCATCCCCGATCCCGTGCGCCAGCTCGACGCCTATCGCCAGTCGGCCGCGACGCTGAACCTGCTGCGCGCCTTCGCGACCGGCGGCTACGCCAATCTCGAAAACGCGCATCGCTGGATGCTGGGCTTCGTCAAGGACAGCCCGCTCTCGCATCGCTACGAGGAACTTGCGGGCCGCATCACCGAAACGCTCGACTTCATGCGCGCCATCGGGCTCGACCCCGAAGCGCATCCCGAGCTGCGCGCCACCGATTTCTACACCTCGCACGAGGCGCTTCTGCTCGGCTACGAACAGGCGCTGACGCGCGTGGATTCGACCACGGGCGATTGGTACGCCACGTCCGGCCACATGATCTGGATCGGCGACCGCACCCGCCAGCCCGACCATGCTCATGTCGAATATTGCCGCGGCATCAAGAACCCGGTCGGTCTGAAATGCGGCCCCTCGATGACGCCGGAAGGCCTCATCCGCATGATCGACCTGCTGAATCCGGAGAACGAAGCCGGTCGCCTCACGCTCATCGCCCGCTTCGGCGCGGACAAGGCGGCGGAGCATCTGCCCGCGCTCGTGCGCGCCGTGCAGCGCGAAGGCCGCAGCGTCGTGTGGTCGTGCGATCCCATGCACGGCAATACGGTCAAGGCGGGTTCGGGCTACAAGACGCGGCCGTTCGAGCTGGTTCTGTCGGAAATGCGCACCTTCTTCGACGTGCACCGCGCCGAGGGCACCCATGCGGGCGGCATCCATCTGGAGATGACCGGCAAGAACGTGACCGAGTGCACCGGCGGCGCGCGCGCGATTTCCGATGCGGAATTGCAGGACCGCTATCACACCCATTGCGACCCGCGCCTCAACGCCGAACAGGCGCTGGAAGCGGCGTTCCTGGTGGCGGAGCTCCTCAAAAAGGAAAAGGCCGCCCGAGGGCGGCCCGTCGTCGCGGCGGCCGAGTAAAACTCGGCCGCTTTCGGCGCGATCAGAACTTGGCGGCCACGCCGGCGCGCACGCTGTTGAGATAGCTCGTGGCGTTGTTGGCCTTGGCGAGGCCGACGAACATGTATTCGCCGCGCACGATGACGTTGTCCATGACGGCGTATTCCACACCCAAACCGGCGGCTGCCGCGAGTACAGGCCCATTCTTGCGCGTGCTCTTTGAGTCCGTGTCGCCGCGCACGATCTGTCCGGTCGCGGTATCGCGGACGAAGCCCACGGCGCTTGCGCTGTTGCTGTAATCGACCTGCGCCGCGCCGATCCCGATAAATCCGTAGGGCAGCAGACGGTCGAAGGACTGCCCGAACCGGGCCTTCACGATCGCAGCGTCACTGATTTTGAAGGACGATTTGGTCGAAAGTTGCAAGTTGCGGACATTCGTCCCTTCCGCAGCCTCGGACCGCCCGAGGGAATTCGAACTCTGCCCCTTCAGCCCGCCGAAATTCGTGTAATCGAGCTCCAGACCGTAGACGAGATCTTCGTCGGTCCAGTTGTGGCCGACATATCCGCCATAGGACATCTTCTGGTCCGACAGCTTGTTGTCGACGCTGCTCGACATGATGTCGCGGAGCGGAATGAATTCCGAGACCGGGAGCAGACTTCCCGTGAGGTTGCCTTCGCCCTTGTAGTCGGCCGACGTCCCGCCGGCATGGAGGCCTGCATAGAGGCCGCCCCAATCGTAATCCGGCTTCGCCTTGTAGGGGGCGGGGGCTGGCGGCGGGCCGCCGATCATGTCGCGGCGCAGATCGGCCGCGAGACCGACCGATCCTGCCGCCATAAAGGCTACGGTTCCGAGCAAAAGGGCGCGACGCATCGGGCAAATCCTGAAAATGAGCTTCAACCTGAAATCGACCCTAAGTTCGGTAACCTTAATTCCGAGTTAAGGCGGCCCGAGACCTTTAATTTGCTGAAAATTGAAGGTTAACAAGACGTGATCATTACCCTCTATGCGTGCAGTTGCGCGGTGCAAGGTCGTCTTTGCAGCGCTGCGCTTGCACGCGTCCGCCGGCGGGAGCATCTCGACGCGGAGAGAGGTGACCCATGAAATCCCTGTTCGTCTCCCACGGCGCGCCCAACCTCGTGCTCCACGACACCGAGGCGCGGAACTTTCTGCGCGACTACGGTCTCGGCGGCGAAACCCCGCGCGCGATCCTCGTGGTCAGTGCCCATTTCACCCATGCCGGGCCGGCTTTGTCGGCGGGCGAGCATCCCGAAATGATCTATGATTTCGGGGGCTTCGAGCCGGAACTGCGCACCCTGATCTATCCCGCCCCCGGCGCGCCGGACGTGGCGGCGGAGGCCGCCCGACTGCTGGAAGTGGCCGGCCATCCTGCCGTCCTCGTCGACCGGGGCTTCGACCACGGTACGTGGGTGCCGCTGATGCTGATGTGCCCCCAAGCCGACATCCCCGTCGTCCAACTCTCGGTCGACCCGCGCAAAGGCCCGGCGGAACACTGGAAATTGGGGCGCGCACTGGCTCCGCTCGCCGAAAGCGGCATGCTGATCGTGGGGTCCGGCGCAGCCACGCACAATCTTCAGGAGCTGTTCGGACGCGGATACCCGCTCGATGCCGCCGCGCCGGAATGGGTACGGGCCTTCGGCGACTGGCTCGACGAGAAGATCGTCGAAGGCGATCTGGAGTCGTTGGAGAATTACCGCCGCAAGGGTCCCTTCGGTGCTGAAAACCACCCGACCGAGGAGCACCTGCTGCCGCTCTTCGTCGCCTTGGGCGCGGCGGGGGAGGGCGCGCGCGGTCGCCGTATCCACACCAGCCGCCAATACGGCGTGCTGATGATGGACGCCTACGCGTTCGAAGCCGCGGCCTGATCGCCGCCTCCCGATTGCCGGGGGGCGGGCTCCGCGCTAAACCCGGCGCATGTCCCGCACCCACACTCTCAAGATCGCTCTCGCCCAGTTGAACCCGACCGTGGGCGACGTGGCGGGCAATGCAGACAAGGTCCGCTTCGCGCGCGCCGAGGCCGCACGCGCGGGCGCGGACGTCGTGATGCTGCCGGAACTGTTCCTCGCGGGTTATCCGCCGGAGGATCTGGTCCTCAAGCCCGCATTTCAGGACGCCTGCCGCGCCGCCTGCGAGGCCTTGGCCCGCGAAACGGCGGACGGCGGCCCCGCCGTGCTGGTCGGCCTGCCTTGGACGGAGGACGGCCGGCTCACCAACGCCTATGTCCATTTGGAAGGCGGCCGCATCGCGGCGGTGCGCCACAAGGTCGATCTGCCGAATTACGGCGTGTTCGACGAAAAGCGCGTCTTCGTGCCCGGCGCTCTGCCGGGCCCGATCGTGCTCAAGGGCGTGCGGATCGGCATCCCGATCTGCGAGGACATCTGGACCGACGAGGTCGTGGAATGTCTGGCGGAGACGGGGGCCGAAATCCTGCTCGTGCCGAACGGATCGCCCTATTGGCGCGACAAGAACGACACGCGCCTCAACGTCGCCGTGTCGCGCGTGGCCGAGACCGGCCTGCCGCTGGTCTATCTCAACCAGATCGGCGGACAGGACGAACTCGTCTTCGACGGCGCGAGCTTCGTGCTCAACGGCGACGCTTCGCTCGCGGTGCAATTGCCGGCCTTCGCCGAGTCGATCGTGGTAACCGAGTGGCGTTCCGAAGGGCATTCGTGGCGCTGCGCGCCCGGCCCGAAGGCGCTGCTCGAAGCGGGCGATGCCGGGGATTATGCCGCCTGCGTGGCGGGCCTGCGCGATTATGTCGAGAAGAACCGCTTCCCCGGCGTCGTGCTGGGACTGTCGGGCGGCATCGACTCGGCGATTTGCGCGGCGATGGCGGTGGATGCGCTCGGGCCGGACCGCGTCCACTGCATCATGCTGCCTTACCGCTACACGTCGCAGGCGAGCCTTGCGGATGCGGAAGCCTGCGCGAAGGCCTTGGGCGTGCGCTACGACACGATCCCCATCGCGGAGCCCGTCGAAGCCTTCGAGGGCGCGCTCGCGCCGCTGTTCACCGGGCGCGCGCCCGACGTGACCGAGGAAAACCTGCAAAGCCGCACGCGCGGAACGATCCTGATGTCGGTGTCGAACAAGTTCGGCGCGATGGTGGTGACCACGGGCAACAAGTCGGAAATGTCGGTCGGTTACGCCACGCTTTACGGCGACATGAACGGCGGATTCAACCCGATCAAGGACCTCTACAAGATGGAGGTCTTCCGCCTCTGCGCGCTCCGCAACCGCTGGAAGCCGCAGGGCGCGCTCGGGCCGGACGGCGTGGTGATCCCGGAAAACATCATCTCGAAGCCGCCGTCTGCCGAACTGCGCGAGAATCAGACGGATCAGGACTCGCTGCCGCCCTACGACGTTCTCGACGCGGTGCTGGAGCGCCTCGTCGAACGCGAGATGCGCATCTCGGAGATCGTGGCGGAGGGTTATGATCTCGAGATCGTGAAGAAGGTCGAACGGCTGTTGCATCTGGCCGAATACAAGCGCCGGCAGTCGGCGCCGGGCGTGAAGGTGACGCTGCGCAATTTCGGGCGCGACCGTCGCTACCCGATCGTCAACCGGTTCCGCGATCCCGGCACGCCCGCACATAAGCCGGATGCCGCGATGGTCGGCGCGTCCTCCCGCAGTTCGACCGAAGTGGTGGATTTCTGATGGCCGCTCCCGTCGTCCGTTTCGCGCCCTCGCCCACCGGGCGGCTCCATATCGGCAATGCGCGCCCGGCGCTGCTCAATTGGCTTTACGCCAAGGCGCATGGCGGCACCTTCATCTTGCGCTTCGACGACACCGACCTTGCGCGTTCCACGAAGGAATTCGCGGACGCCATCGCCGACGATCTCGGCTGGCTCGGCATTCGCCCCGACGTGACGGTGAAGCAGTCGGACCGCTTCGCGCTGTATGACGCCGCCTCCGACCGGCTGCGTGCCGAGGGTCGGCTCTATCCCTGCTACGAGACCGAGGACGAACTCGACCGCCGGCGCAAGCGCCAGGCCGCACGCGGGTTGCCGCCGATCTATGACCGCGCCGCCTTGAAGCTCACCGACGACGACAAGGCCGCCTTCGAGGCCGAAGGCAGAAAGCCGCATTGGCGGTTCCTGCTCGACCACAGAAGTGTGGAGTGGAACGACCTCGTGCGCGGAGCCTCGCACATCGATTGCGCCTCGTTGTCGGACCCGGTGCTGATCCGCGCCGACGGGACCTATCTCTACACGCTGCCGTCGGTGGTGGACGACGTGGAGCTCGGCGTCACCGACGTGATCCGCGGCGAGGATCACGTCACCAATACGGCGGTGCAGATCCAGCTGTTCGAGCTTCTCGGGGCGGGGGCGGGAGCGGTGCCGCGCTTCGGGCATCACAATCTGCTGACGACCGCGAGCGGGGAGGGGCTGTCGAAGCGGCTCGGACATCTCTCGCTGGCGTCGCTGCGCGAGCAGGGCCTCGAGCCGATGGCGGTCAATTGCCTCGCGGTGCTGGTGGGCTCCGCCGAAGCAGTGCGCCCGGTGCTTTCGCTCGATGCTCTGGCCGAGATCGTGAGGCTCGATCGGCTGTCGCGCGCTCCCGCGAAGTTCGACGAGCATGAATTGACGGCGCTGAATGCGCGGCTGCTGCACGAGACGCCTTACGAGGCGGTGGCGGAGAAGCTTCATGCGCTCGGCGTCGGCGACGGCGAGGCCTTCTGGCTGGCGGTGCGCGGCAATGTCGAGAAGCTCTCGCAGGCGGCGGAATGGTGGACGGTGGTCTCGGGGCCGGTCGATCCGGTGATCGAGGACTCCCCCTTCATCGCAAAGGCCGCCGTATCGCTGCCGCCGGAGCCTTGGGATCAGACGACTTGGGCGGTCTGGACGGATGCGGTGAAGGCCGAGACCGGAGCGAAGGGCCGGGCGCTCTTCATGCCGCTGCGGCTCGCGCTGACGGGGCTCGCGCATGGCCCGGAACTCAAGGCGCTCCTGCCGCTGATCGGGCGCGAGCGCGCCGTCAAGCGGCTTTCCGGCACGCTCGGCTGAGGTTCAGCGCGTCTGCGGCTGGGCGGCGGCGGACGCACCGCCCGTCGGGGTGATCACGCGGATCGTGCGCTTCTGCCCGTCAGGCCCGACGGTTTCGACGGTCTGCCCCGTGGGCGCGACGGACGAGCCGGGCGCTCCCGGCAATACCGTCGCGGCTTGGCCGCCCGAGGCTGCGGGCGGGGCAGAACCCGCACGCGGCGCGGCGCCCGCCTTCGCGGCCGGCGTATTGGTGCGCGGGCGCGACAATTCGAGAGACTTCTGTTCGGTCACGATGGCGTCGGAACGGCCGTTGACGGCGAGGACGCGCTCGGCTTCCGCCAAGGCTTCCGTCCAGCTTTGTCCCTGCCGTTTGCACGTGCAGGTCGAGTCGAAGGCCTTGCGGTATTTCAAGGCGTTCGGCAGCGCCGAATAGGGGGCGCCGCCCTCGACGGCGACCGCCGTGTCCACGTCCTTGCCGACCGGCTGCACGTAAAGCGCCGTTTCGGCGGCCGGGCACGAGCTGCGGCAGAGATCGGCATCGATGCCGTAGCGCGACGAGCTCGCATTGGAGCTGATCGGGAAATAATAGCCGTCGCATTTGCGGACGCAGATCGTCCGCGCCCCGCCGCCGAAATCCGGGCTGCCGAGCGGCGTATCCGGCATTTCCTCGATGATCATCGGGCCCTGACCGCCGCCGAAGAGAAGGTCGAACAGCCCGCGCTGGCCGCCCGGCGCGGCGCTGCGGCAATTGGCGTCGATGGCTGCGAGGAGCGCCGAGCGCCGCGTTTCCAGCGAACCTGTGGCCGTGCGGCCGGCCTCGGCCTCGAGCGAGGCGAGGTTGGATTCGAGCTGGTTGATCTGGCGCTCGAGCTGCTGGCATTGCGGCTGGTTCGGCTCGCCGAACAAAACGAAGCGACGCTGGTTCTGGCAGCCGATGGAGCGCGCATATGAGATCGTGCGGTCGAGTTCGGACTGGAGACGGCGGATCGACGACGCGGCCTGAGACGACCCCGAAGTCGCGGCGGCGCGTTCGACGGATGCGAGTTCGCCGCGCAGCCGGTCGCAATAAGGCGACTGTGCCAGAGCGGGCAGTGCCGCGGCCACGAAGGCCAAAGCCAATCCCGCGCGGGTCAGGCGGTCGAACATCGTTGGTCCCTCGGCGACGACGATAGGCAGACCTGAAGCGCAAACGCGCCGAAAGTGAGGACGGCGGCGACCTTCCGGCGTTTGAAGCGTCTTCAAGACACGAGCCCGCCCCTTATGGCAAGTCCGGCGGGCAATGACCATCTACCCTTCCGAACATCCGCGGTGAAACACCGCTCCTCGGAGACGCCCGATGAAACGCATTGCCGCCGCCGCCCTCGCCGTTTTCGCCGCGCTCATGCCGGCCGCGGCGCAGGAGCCCGAACTGATCTTCCGCAAGTCGACCGTGTGGAAAATGCTGACGCCGGACGACAAGCTCGCGACCTATACGATCGAGGATCCGGGCGTGCAGGGCGTCGCCTGCTATTACACGGTGCCCGAGCGGGGCGGCGTAAAGGGCATGATCGGCGTGGCCGAAGAGGTGTCCGACGTCTCGCTGGCGTGCAGACAGGTCGGCCCCATCGTGATCAAGGAGAAGTTCGAGCAGGGCGCGGTCGTGTTTCGCCAGTCGCGCTCTCTGATCTTCAAGAAGATGCAGATCGTGCGCGGTTGCGACGCGCGCAACAACGTTCTCGTCTATCTCGTCTATTCGGACAGGCTGATCGAGGGTTCGCCGAAGAATTCCACCTCCGCAGTCCCCATCATGCCGTGGGGAGCGGGCGGCGCGACGCCGCGTTGCGGCGAATTCGTGACGGGTTGAGCCGTCAATCCGTGCAGGTGACGACGAAGACCGGTGCGCGGCTGCGCGCCGGCAGCGAAACGGAGGCGGTGATCTCGGCCGGTTCGGCACGCCCGAAAGCCTCCGCCGCCTTGAAGCCCTTGGCTTCGCACCAGGCGTCCGCGACGACGCGGCCGCATGCGGCATTGCCGTCGAGGCACTCGGCGAGCCCGTAGCCGTCGTTCGCCGGAAGGAAGAAACGGTTGTCGCGCGCCGACGCACCCGACGAGATCGTCGCAACGAAGGCGAGGGCGGCGAATGCGGAGAATCGAAGGCTCATGGCGGCCGGAATTACGGTCTTGAACATGGCCGGAACGTGACCTGTCCGCGGTTACCAATTCCTTCACGCAGGGACGAAAAAGCGCGCCGAGGCGCAGGACGCTTCGGCGCGCGAAGCCTCAGCGTGCGGGCGTGGTCGTGGTGGTGGTCGAGCTCGTCCCGTCCGGGGTCGTCGTCGTGGTGGTCCGACGGACGCGGCGCTGCTGCGTGACTCCGGTCTTGCGCGCGACGGTGGGCCCGGTGATCGCACCCACCGCGCCGCCCGCGACGGCGCCGACGGGGCCCGCGACGACCGCGCCCGCGCCCGCGCCGACGCCGGCCCCGGCGATGCGTTCGTCGGTGGTGGAACAAGCGACGGTCGCGAGCCCGGCAAAGGCGGCGACCACGATCGGACGGATGGATTTCAACATGGGAAGTCTCCGTTTCAGGTGAAGACGAGAAAGCAAAGTTCCTCCGTCAACGCCCGCGACACGGCTTGGTTCAGGACGCCGCGGGACGGCCTCGCTCGCGGAACCCCGATGGGTCTCCGCGGTTTGTGCTGCGAGCCTTCGAGGAGAGCCCTGCGTGCCCACCGACGTGCTTCATGACTGCATCATCGTGGGCGGCGGGCCGGCGGGGCTGAGCGCCGCGCTCGTGCTCGGCCGGAGCCGTCGGCGGGTGCTTTTGTTGGACACGAACAGGCCGCGCAACGCCGGCGACGACGAGATCCGCGGCTTCATCACGCAGGAAGGAACCTCTCCGGCGTCGTTCCGGGCGCAGGCGAGATCGGAGCTGGCGGCTTATCCCGGCGTGACCCTGCGCGACCGGGAGGCGATGGACGTGCGCCGCGAGGCGGGCTTGTTCGTGGTGACGACGAAGTCCGACGAGGAATATCGCGGGCGTAAGCTGCTGCTGGCGACGGGGCTGGACCACGATTTGCCGCAGGCGCCCGGTTTCGTCGAATTGTTCGGACGTTCGGTGTGGACCTGTCCCTACTGCCACGGCTGGGAGCACCGGGACGAACCGCTCGCCGTGCATGCGCGCGGTGCGAAGGCGGCGGGCTTCGCGGTGGAGATCGGCTTGTGGAGCCGCGACGTGGTGCTCTGCACGGACGGCTGGAAGGACATGCCGGACAGCGACCGGGATCGGTTGGCGGCATCTAGCATCACGCTCGACGAAGTGCCGATCACGCGGCTCGAATCCGAGGGCGGCAGGCTGGCGCGCATCCATTTCGCGGACGGGCGGGCATTGCCGCGGAGCGGGATCTTCATTCTGCTGGCGGCGCAGCAGGCCTCGCCTCTGGCGCAGATGCTCGGCTGCGAGATGAACGCCAAGGGCACGGTGGATACGCGCGCCTATGAACGCACCAACGTGCCCGGCCTGTTCGTGGCGGGCGACGCGTCGCGACGGCTGCAATTCGCGATCGTGGCGGCGGCGGAAGGCGCGATGGCCGCCTTCGCGATCAACTCGGAATTGCTCGACGAGGACGAGGCCCGCCGCAGGGTCGGTTCCTTCGCCGAGCGATGACCGGTCAGGCGGGGAAGACGACGGTCTTCGAGCCGTTGGGCAGCACGCGCCCTTCCAGATGCCAGGCGACGGCGCGCGCGAGGACGCGGCGTTCGATGTCGCGGCCCTTGCGCACGAGATCGTCGGGCGTGTCGCGATGCGAAATCCGCTCCACGTCCTGTTCGATGATCGGGCCTTCGTCGAGCGCGCCGGTGACGTAATGCGCCGTTGCGCCGATCACCTTCACGCCGCGGGCATGCGCCTGATGATAGGGCTTCGCACCCTTGAAACCGGGCAGGAACGAGTGGTGGATGTTGATGCAGCGGCCTTCCAGCCGGCGGGCCTGCGCGTCGCTGAGCACCTGCATGTAGCGCGCGAGCACGACGAGTTCGCTGCCGGTGTCCTGCACCAGCTTCCAGACGGCGTCTTCCTGCTCCGCCTTGCGGTCCTTCTCGACCGGCAGATGGTGGAAGGGGATGCCGTCGAAATCGAGATGAGCATAGGCGCTGCGCGGATGGTTCGAGACGATGGCGCAGATCTGCATGCGCAATTCGCCGATGCGCACGCGGTAGAGCAGGTCCGCGAGGCAATGGTCGAATTTCGAGACCATGATCAGCACGCGCGGCAACGCATCGGGATCGCGCAGCGTCCATTGCATGTCGAATTGCGCCGCCACGACGTCGAAGCCGCGTCGGAACGCATCGAAATCCGCGCCGTCCGTCGCATTGAAGCCGACGCGCATGAAGAAGCGCGCGGTCTCGCCGTCGTCGAATTGCTCGGCGTCGTAAATGTTGAAGCCGGCCTGGAAGATGAGGCCGGACACGGCCGCCACGATTCCGCGGCGGTTGGGGCAGGAGAGAGTGAGGATGTGACGCGTCGACATGAGCGCCTCAATGACCGCGCGCGCGCGGCGCGTCAATCGCCCAAGGCCGAGGTCGTGCTTGCTTACGTAACGTAAGTTCTGCACCTTCGCCGTCAGGTCGAACGACGAAGGACGGGCGCAGGCATGGGCTTTTTTCGGAACGCGGGTCGGTCCCTGCTGGCGGCGATCCCCTCGTCGGTCGCGGCGGCGGCCTTGATGATGGCCGCCGTTTTCGGGCTGAACGCGCTGCTGCTGCCCGCGCCGGCGGGCAAGCTCGACGAGCGCATGCGCGCGGCTTTTACGACCGGCATCCTGCCCGACCATCACGTCTACGACCCCGACCGCCGCATCGGCGCGCTGACGTGGAACGATTGCCTGATCCTGATGATGGCGATGGACCTCGGCCGGCCGCGTGCGGAAATGATCGTCTCGCCGATGATCCTGACGCCGAAAGGCACGACGACCACGGATTCGGATGCGTGCAAGGCGCTCCACGCCGTGGTCATGGACGGCCGACGCGGCGATTTCGACGCGTTGCCCTATCACCGCTACATCTCGGGGTTCGCGGCGCCGGCGGCGGCCTTGGTGCCGGCCTTGGGCGTCGCGGGCTATCGCACGCTGCTGTCGGCGCTGAACTACGCCGTGATCCTCGCGATTCTGGCGGTCGCGCTGTGGCGTTGGATCAAGCATGGCACCATCCCCTTCGCGCGGCGGCGCAGGATGTTGGCGGGGGTAATCCTGTTCGGGATGATCCTCGGATTCGGCGGCGTGGAATTCTACGCGCAGGGGTTCTCGATCGGCTTGGCCGATCCGGTGGTCTACGCCCTGTTCGCGGTGCTCCTGTTCGGCCGTCCCGTGCGCATGAGCCGCGCGAAGCTGACGGCGATCACGGCGGTGTTCTTCGCGCTGATCACTGCGCTCGAATTCTGGACCGGACAGTTGCCGCTCGCCTTCGCCGGCGGCGTCGGTCTGATCGGGCTCGACATCGAAAACGAGAACGACAGGCGGCTCGCTCTGCCCCGCATCCTCGACTTCATGGCGGCGGCTCTGCTGGCGGTGATCGCGATGTTTGCGATCAAGATCGCGGCGGCGGAATACGTGTTCCACACCGACGTCGTGAAGAACATGCGCGACCAGTTGGGCGTGCGCGTCGGCAACGGCGATTTCGGATTGGTGAAGCTGATCCTGCACTTGGCCGGACGGGCGGACCATATCGGCCAGGGTTCGCTCGTGCTCGGCCTCGCGAACGGGGCGGCGGGCACTGCGGCGCTGTTCTACGGGTGGTGGCTCTTGTTCGCGAGCGGTGCGATCGATCCCGTGCGACGGGAGACGGGCGTCGCGCTGACCGTGTCGGTCTTGTTGTTGACGGCGTGGCACCTCGTCTTCCGCAATCACTCCACGATCCATTCGGAGTTCATGGTGCGGAGCTTCGTCTGGTGGATCGCGGCGGGGTGGATCATGCTGATCCTCGGCCTCGAAAGCCGAAACAGGCTGGACCATGCCGGCCTGCCTCACTCCTTGGATGAGCGTTCGCCGAAGACGAACCGGTCGTAACCGAGGAACGAGAACGTCAGCGCAAGCAGCGAGGCCGCCGCGAGCGCGACCAAGGGCGGGACTTGCGCCAGTACGACGAGCGCGGCGAAGGACAGGTAATTCAGCACGCTCGTCGACAGGCCGACCGAGAGATATTTGGCGAACTCCCCGACGCTGCCGCGTCCTTCGGTGCGGAAGGCGAAGCGTCGATTGATCCGCCAAGTGGTCAGCAAAGCGAGGGCGAGGGACAAAAGACGGGCGGGCAGGCTCGGCAGCCCGGCTTCGAGAAGGAGCCACAACAGCCCGGCATCGACCGCAAAGCCGACGCCCCCCGCGACGACGAATTTGGCGAGCTTTTCCTTCACTGCCATTTCGGCCCGGGGATGCCGAGATAGAGGATCCGCTTCTGCTCGACGCGGGAGAAGGTGAGCGATCCCAAGATCAGGCCGCAGACCATCAGCAATCCCGCCATGATCACCAGACCGGTGGCGAGGACGGCCGTAGGCAGGCGGGGCACGAGGCCGGTCTCCAAAAAGGTGATCAAGACCGGGAACGCCAGAACGAAGCCGAGCACGGCGCAGAAGGCGGCCAGAACGCCGTAGAACACCGTCGGTCGCGTCTCGCGCAGCAGCAGCAGGAAGGTCAGCAGAATCTTGAAGCCGTCCGTGAATGTGCGCAGCTTGCTCGGCGATCCTTCGAGCCGGCGACCGTAGGGCAGGGCGATTTCGCCGACGGGCATCCGCAATTGCCCTGCGTGGACCGACATCTCGGTCTCGATCTCGAATCCCGGGGAGAGAGCCGGAAAGCTTTTCACGAAGCGCCGCGAAAGAACCCGATAGCCGGAGAAGATGTCCGAAAAGTCGTTTCCGAACAGGTGTCGAAAGAGCGAGTTGAATATGCGGTTGCCGACGGCGTGACCGCGCCGGCCGGCGTCGTCCGTGACGCCCGCGCGGGTGCCGACCACCATGTCGAGACGCTTGGCGATCAATTCGCGGACGAGGGCCGGGGCGCCTGCGGCGTCGTATGTGCCGTCGCCGTCCGCCATGACGTAGATGTCGGCGTCGACTTCCGCGAACATGCGACGCACGACGTTGCCCTTGCCGCGTCTGGGCTCATGCACCACCATCGCGCCCGAGGCCTGCGCGATCTCGGCCGTCCGGTCGTTCGACGCGTTGTCGAAGACGTAGATGCGGGCTTCCGGCAAGGCATCTCGGAAGTCCTGCACGACATCCGCGATGGAGCGCTCCTCATTGTAGCAAGGCAGGACGACCGCGATGGAAAAGCCGCTGAAGGAACTCGTTTCCGGCATTTAAAAACCTCCGATCGAGCCCCAATCTTACGTAACGTAAGGTTCTGGTCCGGTCAACGATAGCGGCCCGATGAACGGGTCGGATGATTTCGCGATACGGCGGTCGAGCATGGGCAGAACAACGGAAGCCATCGGTCAGTTGACGGCACTCGTCCGCGGCGCGTCGCGCATCACGGCCTTCACCGGGGCGGGCGTGTCCACGGAATGCGGGGTGCCCGATTTCCGTTCGCCGGGGAGCCCGTGGCGGGTGCACAAGCCCATCCGGTTTGCGGACTTTCTGGCGAGCGAGGACACCCGGCTCGAGGCTTGGCGTCGGAAATTCGCCATCGACGACGTGCATGGCGAGGTGCAGCCCGGTCGCGTTCACCGCACCTTGGCGGATTGGGTGCGGCAGGGGCGCGTCGGGGCGGTGATCACCCAGAACATCGACGGCCTGCATGAAAGGGCGGGCGTGCCGCAGGAGCGCGTCATCGAACTTCACGGAAACGGCACCTATGCCGCATGTCTCGACTGCAAGGCCCGCGTCGAACTCGCCCACGTCCGCCGGTGCATCGCCGAGACCGGGCGTCCCCCGGTCTGCGAGGCCTGCGGCGGTTTGGTGAAGTCGGCCACGATCGCCTTCGGGCAGGCGATGCCGGCGGAGTCGATGCGGCGTGCCCGCTCCGAGACGCTCGACTGCGATCTCTTCATCGCTCTCGGATCGTCGCTTCTGGTGCGCCCGGCAGCCGCCTTTCCCGAAATTGCGAAGCAGGCCGGCGCGGCCTTGGTCATCGTCAATCTCGAGCCTACCCCGTTGGACGACATTGCAGATTTGGTCGTCAGGGCGGATGTGGGGGAAGTGATGCAGCATGTGGCCGGCGCCCTCGAAACGCCGCCGTGAACCTTTTGTTGACCGTGCATTGCAAAAAACAACGATTTGGTAGCAGAATGGGGTAGTTCGCTGAAAATAGGTTGTACCTGAGCGCGAATCGGCTGATCGAAGTTGTCGGTGGTATTGCGTATAACGTTCAATATGGGTGGGTCATGGTTGATTTGAGTGACTTTGGGTCTAGTTCCCAAATCGGTTTGGACGACACCGGTTTGGACGCAGGGTCGGCAACGCCCGTCGAGGTGGCCGGCGCGATCAAATGGTTCGACGTGGCCAAGGGGTTCGGATTCATCGTTCCGGACGGAGGCGGGCCCGACATTCTCATTCACGTGACCTGCCTTCGCCGAGACGGGTTCTTGACCGCCGCCGAGGGTTCGCGCGTCGTTGTGGACGCCGTTCAGGGACGCCGCGGCTGGCAGGTTCTGCGCATCCGCGCGATGGATACCACCACCGCCATTCACCCCTCGGAGCTGCCGCCGCCCCGCACGCATGTGCATGTGGTGCCGACGAGCGGGCTCGAGCGCATGACCGTCAAGTGGTTCAACCGCACGCGGGGCTTCGGCTTCGCCAATGCGGGCGAGGGCAAGCCGGACTCTTCGTGCACATGGAAATTCTGCGGCGCTTCGGCTACGCGGAATTGAAGCCCGGCCAAGAGGTCATGATCCGATACGGCTACGGCTCGAAGGGCCTGATGGCCGCGGAGATCCGGCCCGTCGACGGCGAGCAGCCTCCGCTATCGAATTGACCGGGATAAAGCGGCGCGGCAGGGTGGCGGCATGATCGCCCCCCGCACCGCGCTGCGCGCCGCCTCTCGCCGTCTCGTCCTCGTCGCGTTCGCGACCCTCGCTTTCGCCTTCGGCGGAGCGGGCGCGGCGCTTGCGCAGGCGGCCTTGGAGCGTCTGGCGATCCGCAGCGGGGCCGCCGTCCACCCGTTCGAGGTCGAAGTCGCCCGGACTCCCGACGAGCGGGCCAAGGGCTTGATGCACCGCCGCTATATGCCCGCCGACCGCGGCATGCTGTTCGACTTCGGCGGCGAGGCGCCCGTCGCGATGTGGATGAAGGACACCTTCATCCCGCTGGACATGCTGTTCATCCGCAAGGACGGAAGCGTGGCGCGCATCGCCGAGAACACCGAGCCGCATTCGACCCGCACCATATCGTCCGGCGAAAACGTGCTGTCGGTGCTCGAACTCAACGGCGGCACCGCCGCCAAGCTCGGCCTCAAGGCCGGCGACGTGGTGCTGCACCCGCTCTTCGGCAGCAAGCCCTGACGCCGCAGCCTCCGTCGTGATGCGGCGGCGAAGCTTAGGACTGCATCGCGCAGCCGGTTATTCGGCGGCCTTCTTTGCAGACGGCTTCTTGGCTGCGGGCTTTTTTTTAGCCGGCTTTTTGGCGGCAGGCGTCTTCGCAGCGGTCTTTTTGGCGGGGGCCTTCCCCGCCGCCTTGCGTGCCGGCTTCTTGCCGCCGCCGCCGGCCGCGGCCTTTGCCGCGACCATCTCGAGCGCGGATTCCAAGGTCACGCCTTCGGGGTCCATGCCCTTCGGCAGCGTCGCGTTGATCTTGCCGTGATTGACGTAGGGCCCGTATTTGCCGTCGCGGATCGTCACGACGCCGCCGTCGGGATGCTCGCCCAGCGCGCGGCCCGTCTGGGCGGCGCGACCGAAGCGGCTGCTCGCGCCGCTTTCCTTCGCCACGATCAGGTCGATGGCGCGGTTGGCGCCGATCTCCAGCACGTCGTCGTCCTTGCCGATATTCGCGTAGGTCTTGCCGTGCTGGACGTAAGGCCCGAAGCGCCCGATGCCCGCGAGGATGGGTTCGCCGGATTCCGGGTGGCGCGCGACCTCGCGCGGAAGCGACAGCAGCACCAACGCCTTTTCGAGATCGACGGAGGAGGGCAGCGTGCCCTTGGGCAGGCTGGAGCGCTTGGGCTGCTCGCCTTCGCCGAGCTGCACGAACGGGCCGAAGCGGCCGTCGCGCAGCGTCACGTCCTGCCCCGTCACGGGGTCTTGGCCGAGCACGCGCGGCCCGCCGCCGTTCGGCGTGCCGTCCGCATCGCCTTCGCCCGGTGCGCCGAGCTGGCGGGTGTAGCGGCATTCCGGATAGTTCGAGCAGCCGATGAACGAGCCGAATTTGCCGAGCTTGAGGGAGAGCCGCCCCGTGCCGCAGGTGGGGCAGCCACGCGGATCGCCGCCGTCCGCCTTTTGCGGGAAGATATGCGGCCCCATGATGCCGTTGAGCGCCTCGATGACGTCGCCGAAGCGCAGTTCCTGCGTCTGTTCGACGGCGACGGAGAAGTCCTTCCAGAAGCGACGCATCACGTCCTTCCAGTCGATTTCGTCGTTCGAGACCCGGTCGAGGTCCTCTTCCAGCGCGGCGGTGAAGTTGAACTCCACGTAGCGCGAGAAGAAGCTCTCGAGGAAGGCCGTGACCAGCATGCCCTTGTCGGTGGCATGCAGGCGCTTCTTGTCGAGGAGCACGTATTCGCGCTCCTGCAGCACGGCGAGGATCGAGGCATAGGTGGAGGGGCGGCCGATGCCCAGCTCTTCCATGCGCTTGACGAGCGAGGCTTCGGAGAAGCGCGGCGGCGGCTCGGTGAAGTGCTGCGTCGCCTTGATCTCGCGCTTGGTCAGCTTCTCGCCGGCGCTCATCTGCGGCAGGCGGCGGTTCTCGTCGTCGTCCGCCTCTTCGTCCTTGGACTCGCTGTAGAGCTTCAGAAAGCCGTCGAACTTCACGACCTGGCCGGTGGCGCGCAGCTCGATGCTGCGGCCGCCCGCCTGCGCCGTGATGTCGGCGGAGGTGCGTTCCAATTCGGCGGATTCCATCTGGCTGGCGAGCGTGCGCACCCAAATCAATTCATAGAGCTTGGCCTGTTCGGGCTCGAGATGACGCGCCATCGCGGAGGGGCGGCGCGTCATGTCGGTCGGGCGCACGGCCTCGTGGGCCTCCTGCGCGTTCTTGGCCTTGGTCGAATAGCGGCGCGGCACCTGCGGCAGGTACACGCTGCCGAAATCGCGCTCGATCACGCCGCGGCACGAGCCGATGGCCTCGGGCGCCATGTCGACGCCGTCGGTCCGCATATAGGTGATGAGACCGGTCGTCTCGCCGCCGAGGTCGATGCCTTCATAAAGGCGCTGGGCCAGCTGCATCGTGCGCGCCGGGGACAGGCCCAGCTTGCGGCTCGCCTCCTGCTGCAGGGTGGAGGTGGTGAAGGGCGGAGACGGATGACGCTTGGCGGGTTTGGCCTCGACGGAGGCGACGGTGAAGGTCGCTTTGTCCAAGTCGCGCTTGAAGGCCTCGGCCTCTGCGGCCGTGCCGACGTCGAGCCGGGTGATCTTCTTGCCGTCCGCGCCGACCAGACGGGCTTCGAACTGGCCGCCGGCGGCGGTGGCGAGCAGCGCCGCCAAGGACCAATATTCGCGGGCGACGAAGGTATCGATTTCGCGTTCGCGGTCGCAGACGAGCCGCAGCGCGACCGACTGCACGCGGCCGGCGGATTTCGCGCCCGGCAGCTTGCGCCACAGCACCGGCGAGAGCCGGAAGCCGACGAGGTAATCGAGTGCGCGGCGGGCGAGATAGGCGTCGACCAGCGGTTGGTCGATCTGGCGCGGGTTCGCCATCGCCTCCTTCACGGCATCCTTGGTGATGGCGTTGAAGGTGACGCGCTCGACCGGCGTGTCCTTCAGCGCTTTCTTGTGCCGCATCGCCTCGACGATGTGCCAGGAAATGGCTTCGCCTTCGCGATCCGGGTCGGTGGCCAGGATCAGGCGGTCGGCGCGCTTCACGGAGGCGGCGATTTCGGAGACGCGCTTGGAAGCCTTGCCGTCGATCTCCCAGGTCATCGCGAAGTCGTCGTCCGGATCGACCGAACCGTCCTTGGGCGGCAGATCGCGGATATGGCCGTAGGACGCCACGACCTCGTAATCGGAGCCGAGATATTTGTTGATCGTCTTCGCTTTGGCCGGGGACTCGACGATGACGAGCTTCATGGAAAGTCCTTCAGGTCGGCAAAATGGCCGCAAGAGCGGCGGAAGGTGGTTGAACACCCGACCCGTGTCAAATCCGTTGCGACGCAAAGGAAGCCTGCGCGGGGGCGGGGCGCGGGATCGAGACCGGTTTTATCGCCGCCGATCGGTGCGGTGCGCGCGAAGCGGGCGGATGCGGACGTCGTCCGTCTGTGGACCGTCGGCGCGGCCGCCGTCGTCCGCCTTGCCGCGGGGCCTGATTTTCCATAAGGCTCGGCTTTCATGAGCACCCCGCCCGTCTTCCCGCACCGCCATCTCCTCGGCATCGAGGGATTGTCGCCCGCCGACATCACGACGCTGCTCGACATGGCCGACCGCGCCGTCGAAGTCTCTCGTCTGGTCGAGAAGAAGAAGACGACGCTGCGGGGCCGCACGCAGATCAACCTGTTCTTCGAGTCCTCCACCCGCACGCAGTCCTCGTTCGAGCTGGCGGGCAAGCGGCTCGGGGCGGACGTGATGAACATGTCGGTGGCCTCCTCGTCCATCAAGAAGGGCGAGACGCTGATCGACACGGCGATGACGCTCAACGCCATGCGGCCGGACCTCATCGTCGTGCGCCACCACGCGGCGGGCGCGGTGCAGCTTCTGGCGCGCAAGGTCGACTGCTCGGTCATCAATGCGGGCGACGGCGCGCATGAGCACCCGACGCAGGCGCTGCTGGACGCGCTGACGATCCGCCGCAACAAGGGCGACATCCGCGGGTTGGTCGTGGCGATCTGCGGCGACATCCTGCATTCGCGGGTGGCGCGCTCCAACATCATCCTGCTCAACGCGCTCGGCGCGGAAGTGCGGGCGATCGGCCCGACGACGCTGCTGCCGGCGGGCCTCGACCGGATGGGCTGCAAGGTGTTCACCTCGATGCGCGAGGGCCTGCGCGGCGCGGACATCGTGATGATGCTGCGTCTGCAGCGCGAGCGCATGAACGGCAGCTTCGTGCCGAGCGTGAAGGAATATTTCCATTTCTACGGCCTGGATGCCGAAAAGCTCGCCCATGCGAAGCCGGACGCCCTCGTGATGCATCCCGGCCCGATGAACCGGGGGGTCGAAATCGCCTCCGACATCGCCGACGGCGCGCAATCGCTCATCCGCGAGCAGGTCGAGATGGGCGTCGCGGTGCGCATGGCCGTGCTCGAGGCGCTCGCCTCCAACCTGCCGAACGGGTGACGCCATGACCGAACCCCGTCCGATCATCATCCGCAACGCGAACCTCGTAGACCCCGCCTCGGGTCGGCAGGAACACGGCCACCTCATCGTCGTCGCCGGCCTTATCGCCGATCTCGGGCCGGGCATAGACGTTTCGGTTCCTCCCAAGGGTGTGCGCGTGATCGATGCGGGCGGCATGACGCTGGCGCCCGGCCTGATCGACCTGCGCGCCTTCGTCGGCGAGCCCGGCGCGGAGCATCGCGAGACGTTGGCCTCCGCCGGGCGCGCCGCCGCCGCGGGCGGGGTCACGACCGTCGTGTGCATGCCCGATACCGATCCGCCGGTGGACGACCCCGCCGTGGTCGACTTCCTCATCCGCCGCGCCCGCGACACTGCGGCCGTGCGGATGCTGCCCGCCGCGGCGCTCACCAAGGGCCTGCACGGCGCGGAGATGACGGAAATCGGATTGTTGCAGGCGGCCGGAGCCGCCTACTTCACCGACGGCGCGAAGGCGCTGGCCGATCCCCTCGTGATGCGCCGCGCGCTGACCTATGCGCGCGATTTCGACGCTCTCATCGTCCAGCACGTCGAAGAGCCTCGGCTCGCGGGCGGCGTCATGAACGAGGGCGAACTCGCCTCCCGCCTCGGCCTGCCGGGCATCCCGCGCGAAGCCGAGACGCTGATGCTCGAGCGCGATCTGCGGCTCGTGCGCCTGACGCGCGGCCGTTATCATGCGGCGATGATCTCCTGCGCGGACTCGGTGGACATCATGCGGGCGGCGAAGAAGGCGGGCTTGCCCGTCACCTGCGGCGTGTCGATCAACAGTCTCGCGCTGAACGAAAACGACATCGGCCCGTACCGCACCTTCCTCAAGCTCTCGCCGCCGCTGCGTCACGAGGACGACCGCATGGCGGTGGTCGCGGGGCTCGCCGAGGGCGTCATCGACGTCATCGTATCGGACCACGATCCGCAGGACGTCGAGACCAAGCGGCAGACCTTCGCGGAATCGGCGAACGGCGCGATCGGCCTGCAGACCATGCTTTCGGTGGGCCTGCGTTTGGTTCATTCCGGGCAGATCGAGCTGGTGCCGCTGCTGCGCGCCATGTCGACGCGCCCGGCGGAGATCCTCGGCCTGCCGCAGGGCCGCCTGCAGGTCGGCGCGCCGGCCGATCTGATCCTGTTCGATCCCGAAGAGCCCTACGTGCTCGACCCGGCGTCGCTGCATTCCATCTGCAAGAATACGCCCTTCGACGAGGCGCGGCTTCAAGGCGTCGTCCACATGACCATGGTCGGCGGCCGCGTGGTGCACGAGGCATGACCGGCGCTCCGCTCGTTCTCCTGCTCGCCGGCGTCTTCGGCTACCTGATGGGCTCCGTGCCCTACGGCCTGCTGCTCACGAAAATGGGCGGGGCGGGCGACATCCGCGCCATCGGTTCCGGCAATATCGGCGCGACCAACGTGCTGCGCACCGGCCGCAAGGGTCTCGCGGCGGCGACGCTGTTGCTGGACGGCCTCAAGGGGACGGTCGCGGTGCTCGTCGCGCAGCGCTGGGGCGCGGAAGCGGGCATGGTGGCCGGCGTCGCCGCTTTTCTCGGCCATCTCTTCCCCGTCTGGCTTCGCTTTCAAGGCGGCAAGGGCGTCGCGACCTTCATCGGCCTGCTGTTCGCGCTGTCTTGGCCGGCGGCGCTCGCCTGCATCGCGCTGTGGCTCGCCACGGCGACGATCACCCGCTACTCTTCGCTTTCGGCGCTCGTGGCGAGCGCCCTGACGCCGGTCGTTCTCGCCTTCATGGGCGATCGTTCCGAGGCTCTTGTTCTTGCGTTCCTCGCGGCCCTGCTTTGGTGGAAGCACCGGGCCAACATCGCCCGCTTGCGGGCGGGGACGGAAGGCAGGATCGGAGCGAAGGGTTGAACGACGACTTATTTTCGAAACATCCCGGCCCCGGCCTTACCGATTCGCAACGCCTCGATTGGCTCCGCCTCGCCCGCAGCGAGGGCGTGGGCCCGCGCACGTTCCGCGCCCTGATCAACCGCTTCGGCGGGGCTGCGGCGGCGGTCGAGGCCCTTCCGGCGCTCAACGCCAAGGCCGGCCGCACCGCCAAGATCTGCACCCGCGACGAAGCCGAACGGGAAATCGAAAAGACCGAGCGGCTCGGCGGCCGCATCGTCGCGACGGGCGACCCGGAATACGGCCGGTTGCTCGCCAATGTGGATTCGCCGCCGCCGCTCGTGACGGTGAAGGGCCGCGTCGAGCTTCTCGAAGCGCCGGGCATCGGCATGGTGGGCTCGCGCAATGCGTCTGCGGTGGGGCTGCGCGTCGCTGAAACGATGGCGCGTGATCTGGGGCGGGCGGGCTTCGTGCTCGTTTCCGGCCTCGCGCGCGGCATCGACACGGCGGCGCATCGCGCGGCGCTGGAGACCGGGACCGTGGCGGTGCTGGCGGGCGGGCTCGACAAGCCCTATCCGGCCGAGAACGTCGCCTTGTACGAGCGGATCGGCGAGGTCGGCCTGATCGTCACGGAAATGCCGTTGGGCTGGGTACCGCGCGGGCGCGACTTCCCGCGGCGCAACCGCATCATCTCCGGCCTGTCGTTCGGCGTGGTGGTGGTGGAGGCGGCGCATCGATCCGGCTCGCTGATCACGGCGCGCTTTGCGGGCGAGCAGGGCAGGGAGGTCTTCGCCGTGCCGGGCTCGCCGCTCGATCCGCGTGCGGACGGCACCAACGACCTGATCCGCAACGGAGCGACCCTCGTCACCTCCGCGGAGCATGTGATCGAGGCGGTGGCGCCACTTTTGGGGCGGGAGGATTTCGGAACGCATGCCCGCGAGGACGGCCCCGAGGAGGGGGACGAGCCCTTATGGGACGAATTCGACTTCGACTACGAATTTGGAAACGACTCCGAGGAGCCGCCGTCGGCGGTACGCGAGACCGGGGACCCGCCGCACGGGGCTTCTTCGGGAGACGACTATGACGACGCGCCCCGGGGGGATTTCGAGCGCCTCGTTGAACTGATGGGGCCCGCGCCGGTGGGCGTGGACGAACTCGTGAGAATTTCGGGCCTCGATTCGAGGACCGTTCACCGGATGCTGATCGAACTCGAATTGCTCGGGCGATTGATCCGGCACGGAGGCCAGCGCGTGTCGCTGGCCGGCGCCGTCAGCTGATGTCGAACTTGCCCGACCGCGCGCGGGCTTCGAGCCGCGCCATGTCGAGGAAATAGGCGAGAAGATCGAGGCCGTTGGCCCGTGCCATGCGGCTCATTTCGTCGCTCATCTGGGAGATGTAGACCGCGACGTCTTCGGCGCGCATGCCTTCGTCGCGCTCGTCCGCCGGTTCCACGTCTTGTCCGAAGACCTCGATGGTCATGTGCTCCGGCCCCTTCGCATCGTGAAAAGTCATGTCCGTCTCCGTATCAACCTATTTGATTCAAATGATTTGGCGAGTTGCGGTCGGTACGCTGAACTGACGCATGACCGATCCGACCGCTCTCTCCAGCTTCGCCGTCGGGCTGCCCCGTCCGGCGTCGTCGGATCGAAATTGGTCGGAACATGCCGCGTTCGGAAGCGTCTTTCGGTTAATTGCGTCCTGCCGCACATGCTGAACGGCGACTTAACGCCCCTCGAACGACCGTTTCAGCCGCCCAGAACGACGATGGCGAGCGGCATGGTCAGCATGGCGACGAGCGTCTGAATCGTAAGGATTTCAGCCATCAAGGGCGCATCGCCGCCCATCTGGCGGGCCAGAATGTAGGCCCCGCCGGCCGTGGGGACCGCCGTGCTGACCACCACGACGCCGAGACCCGTTCCGGTAACGCCGAAAAGCGTCGCAAACCCGGTCGCGAAGACCGGCATGGCGACGAGCTTGAGCACGAGGGACAGGCCGAGCGCGGGACCGGGGCGGTGGAGTCGACCGATTTCGAGACCCGCGCCCACCACCAGAAGGCCCGCGGCGAGCGATGCGCGGCCGAGCACCTCGGTTGCGTTGAGAATCGTCTTCGGGATCGGCAGGCCGACGACGTTGAGGCCGATGCCGATCATGCAGGACCACACGAACGGGTTCTTCACCAAGGTGACGAGGAAGCCCTTCGCCGTCAGCGGGGTGGCCGAGGCGTAGCGCGACAGCACGCCGATCGCGAGCACGTTGAGCAGCGGAATCATCGCGCCGATGGCGACGGCCGACAGCGTCAGGCCCATCGGCCCGTAGAGGCTGCCCGAGACGGCGAGCGCCACGAAGGTGTTCCAGCGCGTGGCGCCCTGAAACACGGAGGTGAAGGCCGGTCCGTCCATGTTCAGCCGGGCCGACAGCCATCCCCGCAGCGTCAACAGGATGGCGCTCATCGTCAGGATGGCTGCGACCAACGCCCCGCCGACGCCGAGGATCGGTACCCGCGAAAGATCCGCCTTCACCAGCGTCTCGATGATCACCGCCGGAAACAGCACGAAATAGGTGACCTTCTCGAAGCCGGCCCATTGCTGATCGTTCACGGTCTTCGTGAATTTGGTGAACCACCCGACGACGATGACGAGGAAAACGGGAATCAGGCTCGAAAGAACGTCGGGCATCACGGGTCTCGGGCGGGGGTCAGAGCATGTCGTCGCGGCGGTCGGCCTCGGCGCGCGCGATGGTCGCGAGCCGATCGAGCAGACCTTGGAGGATGTAGGCCGCGGCCATTTTGTCCACGAGCTCGCTGCGCCGCGCGCGCGAGGCGTCGGCTTCCAGCAGCGTCCGCGTCACGGCGGCGGTGGAAAGCCGCTCGTCCTGAAAGTGGATCGGAATGGGCGTCAATTGCGCGAGATTGCGGGCGAAGGCGCGCGTGGCTTGGGCGCGCGGCCCCTCGCTGCCGTCCATGTTCAGCGGCAGGCCGAGAATGAGCCTCGCCACGTCGAACTTTTCGGCCAGAATCAGCAGCCGTTCCGCGTCCTGGCGGAATTTCACGCGCCTGATGGTCTCGAGCGGCGACGCGATGCGGCGTTCGACGTCGGTCAGCGCCAGTCCGATCGTCTTGGTGCCGAGATCGAGGCCCATGAGGCGCGCGCCGCGGGGCAAGGCCAAGATTTCGTCGAAGGGCATCGCGTCGGAGGGCGTGGCGGATGAATTCATGGTTCGGCCGTAGCACGGAAACGCGCGGCCGGTCACCCGGGCCCGCGCTCGATCCGGTTCGTGGTTCCCGCTTCACCCGGCGGCGGGGTGCGCTATTCTCTCCCCGCGATCACGCGAGGGAGAGACGGTCATGAACATCACTTGGTACGGCCATTCCGCGTTCAGGCTCGATTTTGCCGACAAAGCGGTGCTGATCGACCCGTTCTTCACCGGCAATCCCGGATTCGGCGGAGATCGCGACGCGGCCGTGCGCGGCGTGACGCATATCCTCGTCACCCACGGCCACGGCGACCATGTGGGCGACACGCTCGCCATCGCGGCCGAAACCGGCGCGACAGTGGTGTCGAACTACGAACTGCTGATGTGGCTCGCGAGCCAGGGCCTGAAGACCTTCAGCCCGATGAATACCGGCGGCACCGCCGACGTCGGCGGATTCGAGGTCACGCTCGTGCGTGCCGATCATTCGGCCGGCATGGTGGAGGCCGGCGTGGGCTTCCCGCTCGGCAATGCCAACGGTGTGATCGTGAAGGCTGCGGGCGAGCCGACCGTCTACCACATGGGCGACACGGACCTGTTCGGCGACATGGCGCTGATCAACGAAATCCACGCGCCCCAGATCGGCATCGTCCCCATCGGCGACCGCTTCACCATGGGTGCGAAGACCGCGGCGCTCGCGGTGAAACGCTTCTTCACCTTCAAAACCGTCATTCCCTGCCACTACGGCACGTTCCCCATCATCGCCCCGAACGCCGACGAATTCGTCGCCGCCATGGAGGGCGAGAAGACGAAGGTGCTCGTGCCGGAAAAGGGGAAGGCGTTCGCGGCGTAAGCGGCGTTCGTCGTTTCCCGGCCGAGCCGGATTCCACTTTGCGCGGAAATGCTCTAGAACGCGGCCGAACCCGCGCGCAGTCCCGCCCCCTTCCGGAGCATCCATGTCCGTCGATCAGGCGACCGTTCGGCGCATCGCGCATCTCGCGCGCATCGCCGTCACCGACGAGGAGGTCCCCAACCTCCAAAGCGAACTCAATGCCATTCTCGCCTTCGTCGAACAGCTCGGCGAAGTGGACGTGACGGGCGTCGAGCCCATGACCTCCGTCACCCCGATGGCGATGAAGAAGCGCGTGGACGCAGTGACCGACGGCGGCTTCCCCGAAAAGGTGACGGGCAATGCGCCCGTCTCCGAGGACGGGTTTTTCGTGGTCCCGAAGGTGGTGGAATAACGCGATGACCGATCCCACCAAGCTCACCCTCGCGGAGGCGCGCGACGCGCTGGCGAACAAGTCGCTCTCCGCCGTCGAACTGACGGGAGCATTCGTCTCGGCGGTCGAGAAGGCGCGCGACCTCAACGCCTATGTGCTCGAGACGCCGGACAAGGCCCTCGCGATGGCGAAGGCGTCGGACGACCGCATCGCCAAGGGCGCGGCGGGGCCGCTCGAAGGCATTCCGCTCGGCATCAAGGATCTCTACGCCACCGAAGGCGTGCGCACGACGGCGGGCTCGAACATCCTTCGCAACTTCGTGCCGGCCTATGAATCGACCGTCACTTCTCAGCTCTGGCGCGACGGCGCGGTGATGTTGGGCAAGCTCAACAACGACGAATTCGCCATGGGTTCGTCCAACGAGTCCTCGGCCTTCGGCCCCGCCGTGTCGCCTTGGCGGCGTCCGGGTTCGAATGCGCAGCTCGTGCCGGGCGGCTCCTCGGGCGGCTCGTCGGCGGCGGTCGCGGCGGATCTCTGCCTCGGAGCGACGGCGACGGATACCGGCGGCTCGATCCGCCAGCCGGCGGCCTTCACCGGCACCGTCGGCATCAAGCCGACTTACGGCCGCTGCTCGCGCTGGGGCATCGTCGCCTTCGCCTCGTCGCTCGATCAGGCCGGCCCCATCGCCAAGACGGTGCGCGACACCGCGATCCTGCTGCGCTCGATGGCGGGCCACGACGCCAAGGACACAACGTCGGCCGACATCGCCGTACCGGATTACGAGGCCGCCGTCGGCCGCTCGATCAAGGGCATGAAGATCGGCATTCCGAAGGAATACCGCGTCGACGGCATGTCGTCCGAGATCGAGGCGCTGTGGATGCAGGGCATCGAATGGCTGCGCGAGGCGGGCGCGGAGATCGTCGAGGTCTCGCTGCCGCACACCAAATACGCGCTGCCGGCCTATTACATCGTCGCCCCGGCGGAAGCCTCCTCGAACCTCGCCCGCTATGACGGCGTCCGCTACGGCTTGCGCGTGCCGGGCAAGGACATCGCGGAGATGTACGAGAACACGCGCGCCGCGGGCTTCGGCAAGGAAGTGCGCCGCCGCATCATGATCGGCACCTATGTGCTGTCGGCGGGCTATTACGACGCCTATTACGTCCGCGCCCAGCAGATCCGCACGCTGATCAAGCGCGACTTCGAGACGGTCTACGCCGCAGGCGTCGACGCGATCCTCACTCCCGCCACGCCGTCGCCCGCCTTCGGCGTCGGCGAGATGGGCGCGGCCGATCCGGTCGAGATGTATCTCAACGACGTCTTCACGGTGACGGTGAACATGGCCGGCCTGCCCGGCCTCGCGCTGCCCGCCGGCCTGTCGTCGGACGGGTTGCCGCTCGGATTGCAGCTCATCGGTCGTCCCTTCGACGAGGAGACGCTGTTCTCCGTCGGCGAGGTGATCGAGAAGGCGGCCGGCCGCTTCACCGCGCCCGACCGCTGGTGGGCTTGAGGAATGCTCCCCAAGGTCCTGCATGATCTCGAGCCTTTCCACGGCGTCATCCTGTTCGCCTTCATCGATCCGATGGTCGTCGCGATCGGGTTGTGGATGGGCCGCAAGGCCGATCAGGCGGGCAAGCTGATCCTCGCCGGTCTCGCGGCAGGCTTGGCCGGGGTGTTCCTCAACTTCCTGTTGCGGCAGGCGGGCTTGAGCTGGTTCGAGGGCGGCTTCGCCTTCGGCGGCGCGCATGCCTTCTTCCGCATCATCGCCGGCGTCCTCTGGGCCGCCGTCGGCTACGCTTCGCGGCGCTTTTTCTGAACTCTTGACCCCGCCTCGCGCCCGCCCGAAAAGCGGTCGCATCGGCACGAAACGGACTTCGCACCATGAACGCTCCCGCTGATCCGAAGAAGCTCATCAAGGGTGCGACCGGCGACTGGGAGGTCGTGGTCGGCATGGAAATCCATGCGCAGGTCACGTCCAAGTCGAAGCTGTTTTCGGGAGCCTCGACGGAATTCGGCGGCGAGCCTAACGACCACGTCTCGCTGGTGGATGCGGCCATGCCCGGCATGCTGCCCGTGATCAACGAGGAATGCGTCGCGCAGGCCGTGCGCACCGGCCTCGGGCTGAAAGCGGAGATCAATCTCCGCTCGGTGTTCGACCGCAAGAACTACTTCTATCCGGACCTGCCGCAGGGCTATCAGATCAGCCAGTACAAGAGCCCGATCGTGGGCGAGGGCGAAGTGCTCGTCGACATGATCGACGGCACGCAGATCCGCGTCGGCGTCGAGCGCCTGCACCTCGAGCAGGACGCGGGCAAGTCGCTGCACGACCAGCACCCCACGATGAGCTTCGTCGATCTCAACCGCTCCGGCGTGGCGCTGATGGAAATCGTCTCCAAGCCCGACATCCGCTCGGCGGACGAGGCCAAGGCCTATGTGACCAAGCTGCGCACGATCCTGCGCTATCTCGGCACCTGCGACGGCGACATGGAGAAGGGCAGCCTGCGCGCCGACGTCAACGTCTCCGTCCGCAAGCCGGGCGATCCGCTGGGCACGCGCTGCGAAATCAAGAACGTCAACTCGATCCGATTCATCGGCCAGGCCGTCGAGGCCGAAGCGCGTCGCCAGATCGGCATTCTGGAGGACGGCGGCGTCATCAAGCAGGAGACGCGCCTGTTCGATCCCGGCAAGGGCGAAACTCGCTCGATGCGCTCGAAGGAAGAGGCGCACGACTACCGCTATTTCCCCGATCCGGACCTGCTGCCGCTCGAATTCGACCAAGCCTATGTCGACGCGCTCGCGGCGCATCTGCCGGAACTGCCAGACGCCAAGAAGGCCCGCTTCATCGCGGAATACGGCCTCAGCCCGTACGACGCGGGCGTGCTCGTGGCCGAGCGCGATCAGGCCGACTATTTCGAGTCGGTCGCGAAGGGCCGCGACGGCAAGGCCGCCGCGAATTGGGTGATCAACGAGCTGTTCGGCCGGCTGAACAAGGAAGGCCTGGACATCGGCGCGTCGCCGGTTTCCGCAGCGCAGCTCGGCGCGGTCGTCGACCTGATCGGCGAGGGCACCATCTCGGGCAAGATCGCCAAGGACCTGTTCGAGATCGTCTGGACCGAGGGCGGCGACCCGCGCGCGCTGGTCGAGAGCCGCGGCATGAAGCAGGTCACCGACACCGGGGCCATCGAGAAGGCCGTGGACGAAGTGATCGCCGCCAATCCCGACAAGGTGCAGCAGGCCATCGCCAAGCCCACGATGCTCGGCTGGTTCGTCGGTCAGGTGATGAAGCAGACCGGCGGCAAGGCCAATCCGCAGTCGGTCAACGACCTGCTCAAGGCGAAGCTCGGCATCTGACGGCGGAGCTTCGCGCCGCTGCCCGGATCGGTCCGGCGGATCAGGGCGTCAGCTTGATCATCGTTTCCATGCCGTAGGCGCCCGGCCCGAGCATCAGCCCGGCCCAGACACCGGCGGACAGCCAGTTGGCGAGCTGGAATTGCAGCATCGGCATCGTGCATGCGCCCGCGGCGAGCGGAACGGTGGCGCGCAGCGGGCCGAAGAAACGGCCGATGAAGACGCCGCCGACGCCCCAACGCTCGAAAAAGGCATGGCCGCGCGGCAGCAGGTCCGGCTGCTTGTTCAGCGGCCACATCCGCGAGATCGGGTCGTGGAAATGGCGACCCAGCACGTAGGAGATGCTGTCGCCCAGCCCCGCGCCGATCACCGCCGCGCTCCAGATCGGCCAGAATTCGATGCCGGTGGCTCCGACGAGCGCGCCGATGCCGACCAGCAGCACCGTTGCGGGGATCAGCAGCGAAATGAAGGCCAGCGACTCGCCGAAGGCGAGAAGTCCCACGATCGCCGGCGCCCATTCTTGATGCTCGCGCACGAAGTCCATGAGGGGCTGCGCGAAATCGGGGATATTCACGGCGGATCTCCGTCGGTCAGGTCAGAGTGGAAAACACGCGTCGCCCGTTCCGCCGGCGCAAGCGCGGCGGTAAGGTGCGCGATCAGGAACGGAGTTCGACATGCCCGCGCGCTTTACCCTTCACGGCATCTTCTTGTCCGGCCCGGTCTACAAGGTCGCGCTCATGCTGTCGCTTGCCGGTGAACCGTTCGACTACGTTCACGTGGCGCTTCGCGAGGGTGCGCACAAGGCCCCCGCTCATCTCGCGGTAAACCGTTTCGGTCAAGTTCCGGCTCTGGTCGACAATTCCAACGGCAACAGTCTCGCACAATCCGCTTCGATCCTCGAATATCTCGCCGACAAGCTCGGACGCTTCGGCGGCGCGACCTTGATGGAGCGCATTCGCGCCCGCGAATGGATGTTCTGGGAATTCGACCGCCTCGCCGGGCCGATCTACCGCTCGCGCGCCGCAGCGCTCGGTTTCCGCCAATTCGATCCTGCGGTGCTGGCGCAATACCGCACCGAAGGCGAGGCGGCTCTGGCGACGCTGCAATCCATGCTCGCAGGTCGCGATTGGCTGGTGGGAGAGGCGGTCACCATCGCCGACATCGACCTTTACGGCGTCATCCACTACGCCCGCGAAGGCGGGTTCGACATCGACGCGCTGCCCGAGCTGGCCGCTTGGGAAAAGCGCTTCAAGGCACTCCCCGGCTTCGCCGAGCCCGAGGCGCTGCTGCCGAAGGAAAGCCGCACGGCGTGAGCGTGAACGACGTCCTGATCCGAGAGGCGCGGATTGCCGATCTCGAAGCCGTCATCCGCCTGCATGAAGCGGACGCGACGGGCGGGCACGGCGATGCATGGACCGAGGCGAACCGCCCGGCGTATCAGGCGGCGTTCCGCACCATGGCGGAGCATCCGGATCATCTCGTCTTCGTGGCCGAACACGAGGGAACTGTCGTGGGGACGTTCGTGCTGTCCTTCCTGCCGGGTTTGACCGGGCGCGGCGCATTGCATGCCGAACTCCGCGCCGTGCAGGTGCGTGCAGATCTGCGCTCGCTCGGGATCGGCGCGCGCATGGTCGCCCATGCCGAAGACGTCGCCCGGGCGCGCGGCGCGGCGGTGCTGGAATTGACCTCCAACCTCAAACGCATCGACGCCCATCGCTTTTACGAACGGCTCGGCTACGCCAAGAGCCATGCGGGGTTCAAGAAGCGCTTTTGACCCGCCTGCCGCGCGGGGAGGGGCTGCGTTGACGGTCGAGCTTGCCCCTTGCCCCCGGTGCGGCGAAGGTCAATTCTCCCTTCCGAAACGCCGGAAAGAACAAGGGGACGCATGATGTCGCACCAAGCTCCGATCGATCTCTATTACTGGCCGACCCCGAACGGCTGGAAAATCACCATCATGCTCGAGGAGTGCAGGCTCCCCTACACCGTCCACCCGATCGACATCGGCGCGGGCGATCAGTTCAAGCCGGAATTCCTCGCGATTTCGCCCAACAACAAGATTCCGGCCATCGTCGATCCGGCCGGTCCGTGGGGCGCACCCATCTCGGTGTTCGAGTCCGGCGCGATCCTTCAATATCTCGGCCGCAAGATGAACCTGTTCTATCCGTCGACGGACGAGCGCAAGCGCGTCGAGGTCGATCAGTGGCTGTTTTGGCAGATGGGCGGCCTCGGCCCCATGGCCGGCCAGACGCATCACTTCCGCATCTACGCGCCGGAAAAGGTGCCCTACGCTATCGAGCGCTACACCAACGAGGTGAACCGCCTTTACGGCGTGATGAACCGTCGCCTCGAAGACCGTGAATTCCTCGCCGGCGACTACTCCATCGCCGACATGGCCTGCGTCGGCTGGATCCGCGGCTATGAGCGGCAGGGCCAGAACATCGACGACTTCCCGCATGTGAAGCGCTGGCTCGAAACCATGCTCGACCGCCCCGGCGTGCAGCGCGGCTTCGCCGTCAACAAGGAAGACCGCACCAAGCGCGACCTCTCGCAGGACAAGGACGCCCAGGCGATCCTGTTCGGCCAGAAGGCCCGCTGAGAACGAAAAACGGAGCCCCGAGGGGCTCCGTCGATCATTGTTGCGCCGGAGACGACCGAGGGTCGCCTCCGGCGTTTTTGTTCGCCCGATCAGGGCTTGAAGACGAAGCCGGCCTTGATGGCGGCGTCGGCCGGGATCGCGGGCAGGTCGGAGAAGAGCTCAGGGTTCTTCTCCATCACCTGCACGATGAAGCGCGAATCGATGTGCTTGTTGACGTCGAACGTGTCCTTGATGAAGCCGAGCTTGTGCAGCCGCTCCTGCGCCACGTGAAGCGCACGGTAGTTGTTGGCCGAGAGCCGGCGGTCGGTCTGCTGCACGTTGAACTGCATCGCCGCTTCGGCCACGTCCTGCTTCAGGCCGGGAATCCAGCGCGTCGCGATCTGGGCGGCGGCCTGCGGGTTGGCGCGCATCCACTTGTCGCCTTCCGACAGGGCGGAAAGGGCCTTCACGATGGTCTCGCCGTTCTTCTCCACCCAGCCGCGAGTGGCGACGTTGAAGCCGACATAGGAGATGACGCCGCCGCCGCGGATCACCTGATAGGCGCCGGGCACGTCCTTCTGCGCGACGATCGGCCAGGGATCCCAGCCGGCGAAGGCGTCGATGCCCTTGGCGAGCAGCGCGACCGTCATGTCCGGCGGCGGGGTGTTGACCATGGTCACGTCGGCTGGGGTCAGGCCGCCCTTTTCTAGCAACGCCAGCACGTAGAGATGGTTGATGGTGCCGAAGGAGGCCGCGATCTTCTTGCCCTTGAGCGTGGAGAGGTCCTTGGCGTCGATGCCGGAGCCCTCGCGCGCGACCATCGCCATCGTGGCGTCCGAGCCCATGCGATGGGCGTTGCCGCTGTAGTTGCCGAGCGCCACGAGGTCCATGCCGCGCAGCACCGCGCCGACCATCGGTACGCCGACCTGCACGATCTCGGCTTCGCCCGCCTGCAAGGCGTTGAGCGCGTCCACGCCCGTTGCGTAGGGACGAGCGACCACGACGTCGAGGCCCCACTTCTCGAAGAAGCCGCGCTCGAGCGCGACGGGAAGACCGATCTGGTCGATGCCCGTCACCATCCCGGCCTTGAGCTTCACGACCGCGCCTTGGGCGCGTACGTGCACGGCGGGCGCGGCCAGAACGGCGGCGGCCCCGAGCATGACGGAACGTCTGTTCAGCATGGTTTCATCCTCCCTTGATGATCGGTTCGACGCGTTTCACCCAATAGGGCCGCGCCAGTTTCTTGAGGTCGTCCCGATGGACGCCGCGTACTTCGACGGCGTTGCCGTCGGCTCCGGACACGCGTCCGAATTCCTGAAAACGGGAGATGTGAAAGCGTTCCGGCGGGAAGGGCAGGGTCACGATCACGTCGATGCGCCGCGTCGGGGGCAGGGGGTGCTCGATCTTGCCCGGCGCGGCCGCCTCCTGAAACACCTGAAACGCGATCAGCGCGGCCGCGACGGCCAGCACGGCCTTCGTCTTGCCCGAGCGCAGCGCCTCGCGCAGCAGGCTCATGCCGACCTCACCAGCTGCAGCACCTGCGCCGAAAGGGTCTTGAACCGCTCGTCTTCGATCAAGGCGTCCCAGACGCGCGGGCGCGGCAGATCGATGTCGATCTCCTTCAGCACGCGCCCCTTCGACAGCACCACGACGCGGTTGGCGAGGAACACGGCCTCCGGCACGTCATGCGTGATGAAGATGATCGTGGGGCGGCGTTCCTGCCATATGCGCGTCAGCTCTTCCTGCAGCGTCATGCGCGTCTGCGCGTCGACGCTGGCGAAGGGCTCGTCCATCAGCAGCACGGCGGGCTGGTTCGCGAGCGCGCGCGCCACGCCCACGCGCTGCTGCATGCCGCCGGACAGTTCGTTCGGATAGCGGTCCGCCGCATGGGCGAGCCCGGCCAGCGCCAGATATTCGCGCGCGATGGCCTCGCGGTCCGCAAGCGGCACGCCGCGCATCTTCGGTCCGAAGGCGACGTTTTCCAGCACCGTCTTCCACGGAAACAGCGCATGCGACTGGAACACGACGCCGCGGTCCGGGCCGGGGCCCGAGACGGAGCGGCCGTCCACCACGATCTCGCCGCCCGACAACGGGATGAAGCCCGCGATCATGTTGAGGATCGTCGTCTTGCCGCAGCCCGAGGGGCCGACGACGCAGACGAATTCGCCCTCCGGCACGTCGAGCGACACGGCCTGCACCGCGGTGACGTGCTTGCCCGCATAGGGGTCGAAATAGGTCTTCGAGAGATTGCGGATGCTCAAGCTCTTCAACGTGCGACAAGCCCCCAACGTTGTCCGGTCGCGCGTTCGAGAGGCGCGAGGATCAAGGCGTCGACCGCATACCAGAGCAGGCCGAGCACGATCATGCCCAGAAGGATTTCGACGACCGAGCCCGCGCGCCGCGAGTCGAACATCAGGAAGCCGATGCCGCTGGTTCCGACGATCATCTCCGCCGCGATCAACGCGCGCCAGCCGTAGCCGAGGCCGTTGCGCAGGCCGGTGATGATGTTGGGCAGCGCGCCCGGCACGACGATTTCGGTGACGATGCGCCAAGGCGGCGCGCCGAGGCTGCGGCCCGCGCGATGCAATTCCAGCGGGATGGAGCGAACGCCCAGCACCGTGTTCAACACCACCGGAAACAGCACGGTGTAGACGATGACGAAGGTCATGGTCTGCAGTCCGAAGCCGAACCAGATGATCAGGAGCGGCAGCCATGCGATGTCGCCGATGGCCTGGAAGAACAGCAGGATCGGCCAGAGCGCCTTGTGCGCCTTCGAACTCAGCCCGACCAGCAGGCCCAGCGGAATGCCGACGGCGATGCCGACGGCCGCCCCCACCAGCAGCCGCACGACGCTGTCCTCGAGATAGGCGGGCAGAATGCCCTTCCATGTCAGCGTGATGAAGGACTGCACCACGTCGACGGGGCCGGGGAAGAACGCGCGCGGAAAGACGCCGAGCTCCACCACCAGCGCCCACAGCGCGATCAACGGAAGGAAGGGCACGATCTGCCCGACGGACGGAAAGCGCGCGATGAGGCGCAGATACGCGCCCCATACCCGCGCGAAGGGGTTCTCGGCCGCGATCATGACCTCACCAGTCCCCAGCGTTCGATGGTGCGGCGTTCGAGCGGCGCAAGGATGAGGCGGTCGATCAGCAGCCAGAGAATGCCGATCACCACCATGCCGAACACGATCAGCTCCGTGCGGTAGAAGTCGCGCGCGAGAAACAGCATGTAGCCGAGCCCGACATTGGTCGCGATCATCTCCGCCGCGATCAGCCCGCGCCATGCGAAGCCGAGCCCCGTGCGGATGCCGGTCACGATGTTGGGCAGCGCGCCGGGCAGCAGCACCTCCCGCAGCATCGTCCACGGGCCCGCGCCCAAGGAGGCGGCGGCGTTGCGCAACGTGATCGGGATGCCCGAGACGCCGAGCAGCGTGTTGTAGGCGACGACGAAGAACACCGCGTTGAAGATCACGAAGATGATCGCGCCGAAGCCGTAGCCGAACCACAGGGTCGCGATGGGGATCCACGCGATGCCGGCCAGAACCGAGAAGAAACGGAACAGCGGGGTCAGAAAGGTCGAGACGGCCGGGCTGACGCCCATCAGCACGCCCAGAGGCACGCCGACCAAGATCGCCAGCACGGTGCCGAGCATCACGCGGCCCATGCTCGCGCCCACATGCATCCAAAGCGATCCGTCGCGGATGCTTTCCGCACCGGCCTTCATGACTGCACCGACGCCGGGAAACACCCCGGGATGCACCTGCGTGATTCGGACGGCTGCTTCCCAGACGATCACGAGAACGACGAGCGGCAGCAGGAACGTCACGGCGCCCGTCAGCCGCTTGAGTGCCGCGGACGGCCGGGGCGATGCCCCCGTGACGGCCGGAGCGGTCATCGAAGGCGGCTCGGAAACACGGAGCACGCCGCATGGCGGCGGCGCGTCGAAGGGGGAGGACTACGCAAGATCATGACGAGAGGCTAGACCGGCAACCCTCTGCAAAGCAATGGTGTTTCGTGATGCGGTTCACATGCGGGTTTCGTCCGCGTGCGCCTCCGAACCACCGTCGAAACAGCGGCTCAGCTTCGGACGATCCGGTCGATCACGAAGAGCGGTCGCTCCTTGGAGGCGATGTAGATGCGGCCGACATATTCCCCGATGATGCTCATCACCACCAATTGG
Source organism: Hyphomicrobiales bacterium (assembly GCA_027489535.1). Lineage (GTDB taxonomy): Bacteria > Pseudomonadota > Alphaproteobacteria > Rhizobiales > Beijerinckiaceae > JAIXZO01. Next base: position 102,170 of record JAIXZO010000006.1, on the reverse strand, counting down.
CTGGCCCCGATGAAGGTGCTGAGCAGCGCGAGACTGGTCCAGCCCTCGATCGTGTTTCCTCTCGCCCATTGGATCAGCGAATACGCGGCGAGGATGATGATCACGATCATCGCGACGACTGAGAAAATCGTCGAAATACGCAGCAGGCTCATCGAGAAGCCGAGAAAGGCATCCAGCGCGAAACGCAGCATCTTGCGCAAAGGGTATTTCGTCTCTCCCGCGAACCGCGCCTGACGGTCGTAGACGAAGGGCACCTGCTTGAAGCCGAGCCATGCGATCATGCCCCGGACGAAGCGGTCCTTTTCCGGCATCCCGACCAGCACGCGCACGATCCGCGCGGTCATCAGCCGGAAATCGCCGGCGTCGCCGGGGATCGCGACCTTGGATGCGCCGGCCAGCAGCTTGTAGAACAGCTTCGCGGACGTCTTCTTGAACCATGTCTCGCCGTCGCGCGACCGGCGGCGGCCGTAGACCACTTCGGCATTTTCGGAGTTCATGAGGTCGAGCATCGGGCCGAGCAACTCGGGCGGATCTTGAAGATCCGCATCCAGAACGAGGACGAGCTTGCGACGCACCACGGAAAGCCCGGCCGTCAGCGCGAGTTGATGTCCGAAATTTCTGGACAGGCGCACGCCGACGACCCGCGGGTCCGTCGCACGAAGCGCCTCGATTCCGATCCATGTGCGGTCCGTGGAGCCGTCGTCGACGAGAATGAGTTCGAACTCGTCCCCGAAAAGCGCTTCCGCCGCAGCGGTCGCGCGGGAATGAAGGGCCTGCAGCCCCGCTTCCTCGCAGTAGCAAGGAACGACGATCGACAGTCCTTCCAAATCCATGGCGACCGGCTGAAATTCAAAACGCGGATCAATCATTTTGAGCTCGTCAAATGCCTTTTCGTCGACGCAAACGCAGAGACGGCAAAATAAAACTTAGAAATATTCAGTCGTATTCGACTGCGGCGGAAAGAATGGTCCGTCGCGGTCGGCTCGCAAGGTGCCGCATCGCTCCGACGGCCGTCAAGGACGCTTGCGACTTCGCATGCCGTCCGACCTGGATGACGGCGGCACGCGCATCTGCGAACGCTCGCCTTACTGGATGACCTTCGGGGCGAGTGCGCGGGAGATGCTGGCTTCGCCGCGGCCATGGATCGAGGCGCTGTAGCCTTGGATCGTATCGGTGCGCGCCGACGTGAGGAGCTGATTGGTGATCTGCGTCGGCGTGGCCTTGGTGAACTTGCTTCCCAGCACGGCCGCGTAACCCGCTATGACAGGTGCTGCGAACGAGGTTCCATACAGCCCGGTCACGTCGCCGCGCACGCCGACGGTCAGGAACTTGTTCTGGACGGCGACATTGTCGCCCGCGAAGTTGGAGTAATAGGCCAAGGCCGCCTTCTGCTCCGGAGTGCCGTTGCGATCGAGAGCGCCGACGAAGATCGCCGTCGGAGCGCCGATCAGGGCGGCGTTCAAATAATCGACCTGACCGGCTGCGTTGGCCGCTCCTACCGCGACGCGGTCGTTGCCCGCCGCCTTCGCAATCACGGCCTGACCGTTCTTGGCATAGGAGATGATCGAGCTTTCCTGAGCGCTCCAGCCGATCTGGTTGGCGCTGTAGCCCGCTGCGGCATACATGCCGTAGCTGAGGTTGAGCACGTTCATGCCGCGATTGAGGCGAACCGTCTGCCCCGACGAAAAGTCCTGAGTGCGCATGGTGGCCGACGGCGCGATCATGCTCGCTTCCAGCGTCGTCCACTCCCCGTGCCTCCGGGCCTGCGTCCCCGCGCCCAAATTGCCATAGTAGAAATTGCCGCTCTTGAAGTCGTCGATCACCGTGATCGTGACTCCGCTGCCCTTGTAGCCTTGGCGCCAGGCGTCGCCGATCTCGGGGCTCATCCACGGCTGAACGGCCGAGGTCGAGAAGGCCGGGCCCGCACCGAGAGGGCCGATCGCGGGAGCTACCTCGCCGGCTAGCGCGCCCGAAAGGCCGGAACCGAATGCCGCGACGGTAAGAACTGAAGCGAAGAGAACGGTACGTGTCGACACGATCATGGCCTCTCGATGGGACTCAGAACTGAAGCAGGTATCGGAACCCGAGCCGCGTGTGGTCCGGAGGTCTTACATTCCATAGGTAGCGTAGAGTTTCCGCCGGCTCAATCACGGTCGCGGCCAAGCGGCAATTCACCGGCTCCGCCTCGCCGTCGTCGAAATAGGTCGCGGTGCAGCTGCGCTCTCGAAGTCGGCCAGCGAAAGTGGTCGTGATCGAGAACGAAAGAGTACTCGCGGGCATCGGTTGAAGCAGTCCGATCAAGCCGATGCGCAGCGCCGGCTCGATCTTGTATTTCTTGCCCCGCTCGCCGGTGCTGAAGCCCCAAAGAATGCCCGTGCGTTCGCTCGTCTGCGTCATGAAGTCGAACCGCATGTCGACGGTCTTGCGGCCGTACCATTTCTCGAGATCGAGAACCGTTCCGTCGCGCAACTCGTAGGTGCGGGTGCTCGCTTCATAAGCGATGTCGGAAAGGCTCGACCCCTCCTTGATGCCCACGAGATAAGTCGCCTCGAGAACGTCCGTCACCGGCCCGCCGATCGCCGAGCCCGCCGACAGAGAGGAAACGCACATCCCGGCGAGAAGAAGGATCAGGAATTTCATTCGTGAACGTTCGTCGCCCGGGGATCATCAAGGTTGTCCGTCACTCAACATGCGGTAGCCGCCTTCGCAAGTTGCGTTGTCGCTTGTATTGTTTCCTATCGCCCACAATCGACGCCCCGCGCCATAACCTTCTGGCCCCCGAGTTCAAACGTCCTTGACCGGGTTTGAAAGGCATTCGGAAAACTTGAAACATTCCGAGGCGGCGGCCTGTGCGTAAGAGAACCCGCCGGAGTTTCAGCTCGCGCCGAGCGGGCGAGCTATGACGGTCGGGACGGTTCGGGCGGCGTCGCCTCGGCGGCGATGTCGAGCGGCGGCCTGACCCGCAGCGTGTTCAGGACGAACCAGCCGAAGCCTGCGGCTTGCAGCGCCGCGAGCGTTCCGAAGGCGATGCGCTGCGCTTCGGCCGGCGTCGATCCGCCGGAGACGGCCGCGCCGAGCACGAGGCCGTAGCCCGACTGCACCGCAAAAGCCCCCATGAAAATGCAAAGGTTCAGCATCGTGTTCACGCGACCCGACAACGCCACCGGGAAGCGTTGCGTGATCTCGGCGAAGACGATGTGGCCGACGGCGAACAGTGCGCCCAACGCGAACCAGAGAATTCTGCTGTCGCCCGCATCCAGCCAGAGCAGCAGCATGATGCCGAGACACGCCGCATGCGCGAACGCCATCAGACGGGCGGGCGCGATGCCCCGTCGGCTCAGGGGTTCCACGAAGACCGCGGTTCCGAGCCATCCGCAGACCATGGCGGAGGTGGCCAGCAGCATGTGGAACGCCGCCGTTTCGCGCGTCGCGCCGTTGACCTCCATGATCCAAGGAACGGCCCAGAGGCCCTGCAATGCGATGAAGCCGCCGAAGCCCGCCGCTGCCATGGGTGCGTAGTTCCAAAACACGCGGCTGCCGGCGATCGCGCGCAGCGCCTGCACCTGTTCGCCGAACGTGCCGACGCGGGCGGTGCTCCTCTTTTCCGGCGTGGAGAACACGGCAAGGGCGGCCAGTGTCGTCAAAACCGTAAATCCGCCGAACAGACCGCGCCACCCGAAGGCCTCGACGGCATGGACCAGCGGGGTCGTGGCGGTCAGCGCGCCCAATCCGCCTGCGACCATCACCGCGGAATTGAGCGCGGCCAGCCGTTCCGGCGGATACCAGAGGGCGAAGGCCTTGAATGAACCCATGAGGCAGGCGCACACCCCCAGGCCGATCAGCGCGCGGGCGGCGGCCAGTTCCGCCAATCCTTCGCCGACGGCAAACCATGCGCTGCCGCAAGCTGCCGCCAGCAGCAGCGCGGCCTCGACCCGGCGCGGCCCGTAACGGTCCAGCAGCACGCCGAGCGGCAGTTGGAAAGACGCGAAGGTGAGCAGATAGGCCGAGGTCAAAAGCCCCAGATCGGCGGCGGAAAAGCCCAATTCGCGCGTCAGGTCCGGCGCGATGATCGCGTTCGTATTCCGCAGCAGGAACGACAGGAAGTAACCCGCTGCGAACGGCAGAAAGAGACGAAGCGCATGAAGCATGGCGGACGGGCCTCGATGACGAACGCAGGCCTGCGTCGTGCTCATGCTGCAGCTAACTTGCCCCGGCCCGTACGATCAAGGCGGGATTTCGCCGTACCCTTGCGCCCCGCTTCCGCGCGGCGGCTCGATCACCCCGACAGTGGAAACAGGCAGCGGAACAAGCGCTCGACCGCTCGGGATGAACACCATCTCAGGAGGAGAACGGCTTGGCGGAGCGGGCGGGATTCGAACCCGCGAGACCCTTTTGGGGCCTGCTCATTTAGCAAACGAGTGCCTTCAGCCTCTCGGCCACCGCTCCGCAAGCGGCCTCGTGTATGCCCGAGGCCCGGAGGCATTGCAAGGCGAAGGTGATCCTTCGGTCGAAACCGCGGCGGGGTGCTGCTCTGCAATCGTCCGGCCTCCGCCGAAGGACTTCCTGCTCGCCCCCGTCGCAGGAGCGCCGCAGGCGTTCGACCGGGCCGACCGGTCATCCGGCTCCCCTTCTCGTGCAAACGCCGCCCCTCGTTTGAGGGGCGGCGTTTGCGTGTCGACGGCATTGCGCCGTGCGGGCCGAGGCCCGTGCGGACGGCGTGGGTTACTGGCGCGGGGCGTTCGTCGTGCCCGTGCCCGTCGTGCCGGTGCCGGTGGTCGATCCGGTGCGGCCGAAGCTCGGAGCGTTCTGCAGGTCCGCCTTCGTCATGTTGCGGAGCACCAGATGGTCCGGGTCGATCGTGCCGTAGCGGGTCGTGTTCGCGGCCGTGGCGCCCGTGGTCGTCGTGGTCGTGGTGGTGGTGCCCGCAGTGCCGCCGGCCGTGGTGCCGGAGGTGCCGGTAGTCGTGCCGGTGCCGGTCGTCCCCGTCCCCGTGCCGCTGCGCACGCTCGCGGTGGTGTCGCTGCGTTTTTCCATCACGATTTCGAACGCCTGCATCGGGATGGCGACGTTCTTCTCGCCGATGCCGAGGAAGCCGCCCACGCCGACCAGCAGCGCCGCGATGCGGCCGTCACGGTCGATCAGGATGTCGTCCACTTCGCCGATGTTTTCGTTGTTGGCCCCGTAGATGCGGGTGCCGCGCAGATCGGAGCCGAGCATCTGTCCCGGGGCCGCGACGGCGAGGGGCGCGAGCGCGCCGGTCGTGGTCGTGGTCGTGGTCACGCCCGGCGCTGTCGGGCTCGGCATGGTCGAACCGGGTGCCGTGGTCGTGCCCGGCGACGTCGAGGTCTGGGCCAGTACGGGGCCGGCGGCTATGCCGGCCAGAAGAACGGCTGCAAGGGTGGTGCGCATCTGAACTCTCCTTCAATGAAATCCACGCCCGTCAATTCCCGAGGGGGCGAAAGGGTTCAGCTTCGGGTGCAGAGGCGGCCCGAAAAGCGGGTCCGCGCCGGCGCGCCGTGCACCTCGGCCGCTGCCGCGATGCGCGTTCAGGCCTGGCTTTGGAGTGCCGTTCGATGCGTGTGGCGGGCAATCATCCGTTCCTCGTCGGTGCGCACCACCCGGGCGCACGGCCCGTCGTCCGTCGTGATCACGCCTTCGCCTGCAGAGTTTCGGGCGACGTCAAGCCGGAAGCCCGCCCAGGCCAAGGCCTCCAGCACGTCGGCGCGCAATTGCGCGTCGTTTTCGCCGATGCCCGCGGTGAAGACGAGGCCGTCGATGCCGCGCGCAAGCGCGATCATCCGACCGATCTCGCCGATCAGCGTGCGCGTGAACAATGCGACGGCCTCGCGCGCCGGGGCGGAGGTCGCCTGCGCGGCGCGCAGCTTGCGCATGTCCCCCGACAGCGCCGACACGCCCAACAGTCCCGAGCCGGAATAAAGCGCATGTTCGATCGCGTCCGCGCTCATGCCTTGTCGCATCAGGTGAAAAATCACGCCCGGGTCGAGCGCGCCCGAGCGCGTGCCCATCATCAACCCGTCCAGCGCGGACAGGCCCATGCTGGTGGCCACGCTGCGGCCCTCCTCCAGCAGGCACAGGCTTGCGCCGCTCCCGAGATGCGCGACGAGCGTGCGGCCCCGTGCGAGCCGGGGATCGAGCGAGGCCAGCAGCCCCGCCACATATTCGTAGGACAGCCCGTGAAACCCGTAGCGGCGCATGCCGCGCTCCGTCCAATCGCGCGGGATCGCGAACATGCGCGCGAGCGGCGGCATGGTCGCGTGGAAGGCGGTGTCGAAGCATGCGACCTGCGGCACGTCGGGAAACAGCCGCGCCAGCAACCGCATCGGCGCGAGATTGTGCGGCTGATGCAGCGGGGCGAGGGGCGACAGCGCCTCCATCTGGACCAGCGCCTCCGGCGTGATTCTGACCGGCGATGTGAACGCCTCGCCGCCATGCACGACGCGATGGCCGATCGCGGCGACTGCATCGTCGTCTAAATGCGTATCGATCCACGTCGTCAGCAGGCGCAGGGCGCCGGCATGCGGGCCTTCCGAATCCGGCGGCACGGCGGCGTCTTCCATAAGCGCGCCCGACGGGTCGCGAACGCGAAAACGCGGCACGTCGCCCAGCCCGTCGATCGCGCCGCGCAGCAGCTCGTCCTCGCGGCCCTCGGCCGAAAAGCGGAACAGGCCGAACTTGATGCTCGACGACCCCGCATTGAGCACGAGGATATGGCGGTCCATGCCGTCAGCTCACCACGGCCGCGAGCGTCCGCCGTCTGAAGTCCGCCAGCAGCACGGCCACGGCGGCGGAGGCGAGCCGTGCGGGCTTGGTGTCCGATCGGCTCGTCAGCATGATCGGCACGCGTGCGCCCAGCACGATGCCGGCCGCCTCCGCCGCCGCGAGAAATGACAGGCTCTTGGCGAGCATGTTGCCGGATTCGAGGTCCGGCACCACGAGCACGTTGGCCCGGCCGGAGACGGGGGAGGCGATGTTCTTGATCGCCGCCGCGCCGAGATCCACGGCATTGTCGAGCGCCAGCGGACCGTCCACCCATGCCCCCGTGATCTGCCCGCGATCCGCCATTTTGGAGAGCGCGGCGGCTTCGATGGTGGAGGGCACCTTGGGGTTCACGGTCTCGGTCGCCGACAGCACCGCCACCCGCACCTCGCCGAAGCCGAGCGCGACGGCGAGGTCGACGGCGTTGCGCACGATGTCGGCCTTCTCGTCCAGCGTCGGCGCGATGTTGATCGCCGCGTCGGTGATGATCAGCGGGCCGGGATGTGCGGGCACGTGCATCACGTAGCAATGGCTGATCCGTCGCGCGGTGCGCAGGCCGGTCTCCTTCTCCACTACCGCCGCCATCAATTCGTCGGTGTGCAGGCTGCCCTTCATCAGCGCCTCGATCTCGCCGGCGCGGACCATCTTCACGGCGATCTCCGCCGCGGCGTGGCTGTGCGGGGCGTCGACGACGCGGAAGGGCGAAAGATCGACCTTCGCCGCCGCCGCGGCGGCGCGGATCTTGGCCGCAGGCCCCACGAATACGGGTTCGATCAGCCCCAACGCATGCGCCTCGGCCGCCGCCGCCACGGCCGCGTCGTTGCACGGGTGGACGATCGCGGTGCGCAGCAACGGCAATGTGCGGCATGCGTCGATCAAATCTGCAAAGGCGGAACGCGGTTCGACGGTCACATCGGCCTCGTGAAGGAACGGACGGGGCGGGCTCGCATTCCATCCCTCATACGACTTCCGAAACGACATGCAACCGCACGCCCGACGAAGGCGGGCCGGTCGAACCTTGCGCGACCGGCGGCGCGCATGAACTTCGGCAGGGGGTTCGTCGTTGTTTCGCGATGACCCTTTTCCCCCGAAGTGAAGTTCCGCAGGTATCGATGACCGACTTTGTCCCCTCCGCGATGTGGGGCGCCCGCCTCGAACTTCTGCGTCGCAGTCCCGTCTTCGGTTACGCTTTGGCCCCTACGATGTCCGGATTGGCGCTGTGGGCCCGTTTTCAGATCGGCCCCGGGCTGACCGGGTATCCCTTCATCACGTTTTTCCCTGCGGTGATCCTGACCACCTTTTTCGGCGGGCTGGGGCCGGGCATCCTCGCCGGCATCCTTTGCGGCGCGGCGTCCTATTATTATTTCATTCATCCGATCGGGGACTGGGGTCTGATCTGGCCCGACGGTTACATCGCGATGGGCTTCTACATTCTCATCGTCGCGATCGACATCGTCCTCATCGAAGCGATGAACCGGGCCTTGCGCAGCCTGCGGGAAGAGCAATCGCTCACCGAGCGACTGTCGGTACGCCACGCGGTGTTGTTTCAGGAATTGCAGCACCGCGTCGCCAACAACATGGCTCTGCTCGGCGCAGTCCTGAGGCTCCAGCTTCGTCGCGTGCGCGCCGGCGAGAGCGATCCCGACACCGCGCTTTCCGAGGCCATCGAACGCATCGACATGATGTCCCGCGTGCATCGCCGCTTTTATGAGCCGGCAACCGCGGAGCGCCCCGTCGGCGACCTGCTGCATGAACTTTGCACCGAACTTTCGACGCTGTCGGGTGAGATCAAATCCAGCTGCGAGGTGGCTGCCGAACCGCTGATCCTCGATCTGCCCCGCATGCTGCCGTTGGCCCTCTTGGTCACGGAGGTCGTCATCAACTCGGTCAAACACGCGACGCCGGGGCGCCTGCTCAATCTGCGCCTCGAAATTCGCCGCGAGAACGGGGAATGGGTCCTCGATCTGGCCGATGACGGGCCGGGCATGTCCGACGCGGCCGGGGAGGGGCTCGGTTCGCGGATCATGAAGAACTTGGCCGAGCAGATCGACGCGAAGCTGGACATCTTGCGGGGGCACGGCCCGGCGGACCGCCCGGGTACGCTCGTCCGCATCCGATTTGCGGCCTAGACGCACGGGGCGCGCATCCTTCTTGATGCTCATGATGCGCCGCGCGCGATGGAGAACCACGGATGAAGGCGGCTTTTTTCAGTGCCTCGGCGGCGGTCCTGCTCTGGGCCGGTTCGGCCGCGCCCGTGCTCGCGCAGGTCTGCAGCTGGGGCACGCCGGGCTATCGCGACTGCGTCGAGGACAAGATCCGTCGCTTGCGCGAAAGCGAGGCGCAAGGGCGTCGGCCCGACGCCGCGCCCGTCGCTCCGCCGGAACGCCGCGCCCCGAGCAGGCCCGCTTTGCCGGGCCGCGACGCCGAGCCGTCGCCGCCGCCCGTGCGCGAATGGCGGGTAGGCCCGCCGTCCGATCATCAATTCCGCATCGAGGCTGATCGCGGCCGCACGCTGATCGCGCGCGAGCCGCGCCCCGTTCCGGAACTGCGCCGGCTGGAACTGCAGATGCAGTCCCTGCCGCCGCCGGACGGGCCCCTCTCGACGATGGAGCGCAACGCACGCGCGTTTGAGATCGACCAGCTGCGCCGGCAGGCGAGAGACCGCGAACTCTTCGCCGATCCGCCCTCGGTCGGCGGCCCGCCGCTGCGGTGATAGCGGCAGGTTCGTACTATAAAAAGTACGAACGTTCGTCTTTACGAACGATACAGGTGGCGGTACCCTTCGATCGTCCAGCTGCGGGAGAGTGCCGCCATGACCGTCCGAGCCGACCGCGAACACTTTCGACCCGCCGCCCGGAGCGAGTGGCGCACCGAGACGCGCCTCGTCCACGAAGGCGGCATGCGTTCGCAATTCGGCGAGACCTCCGAGGCGCTGTTTCTCACGCAGGGCCACGTCTACGACACGGCCGAGCAATGCGAGGCGCGCTTCGCCGACAAGGATCCCGGCTTCATCTATGCCCGCTTTTCCAACCCCACCGTTGCGATGTTCGAGGCGCGCATGGCCGCGCTCGAAGGCGCGGAGGCCGCGCGCGCCACGGCCAGCGGCATGGCGGCGGTGACCGCCGCATTGATGGGGCAGGTGAGGGCGGGCGACCACGTCGTCGCCTCGCGCGCCCTGTTCGGCTCATGCCGCTATGTGGTGGAGGAGCTGCTGCCGCGCTTCGGCGTCGAAACCACCCTCGTCGACGGCGTCGATCTCGCCGCCTGGCGCGCGGCGGTGCGGCCGAACACGAAAACCTTCTTTCTCGAAAGTCCCGCCAATCCCACGCTCGAAGTCATCGACATCGCCGCCGTGGCCGATATCGCACGCGCGGCCGGCGCGACGCTCGTCGTCGACAACGTCTTCGCCACCGCCTTGTGGCAAAGCCCCCTGAAGCTCGGGGCGGATTGCGTGGTCTATTCCGCCACCAAGCACATCGACGGGCAGGGGCGTTGCCTCGGCGGCGTCATCCTCGCCTCGCAGGCCTTCATCGACGCCCACGTCAAAACCTTCCTGCGGCAGACCGGCCCGGCCCTGTCGCCGTTCAATGCTTGGGTGCTGCTGAAGGGTCTCGAGACCTTCTGTCTCCGGGTCGAACGCCAGTCGCGCTCCGCCGCCATCATTGCCGATGCGCTGGCCGGTTCCCCGCAACTTTCGAAGCTGCTGTTCTGCGGCCGGCCGGACCACCCTCAAGCCGAACTCGTCGCCCGCCAGATGACGGGCGGTTCGACCGTGATCGCGTTGGAACTCGCGGGCGGCAAGCCCGCCGCCTTCCGCTTCCTCAACGCATTGCGTCTGGTGCGCATCTCCAACAATCTCGGCGATGCCAAAAGCCTCGTCACGCATCCCGCCACCACAACCCACCAGCGCTTCACCCCCGAGGAGCGGTCCGCGATGGGCGTCACGGACGGGCTCGTCCGTCTCTCCGTCGGCTTGGAGCACCCCGACGACCTGCTGGCGGATCTGACGGGCGCGCTCGCGGCGGCGTGACGCTGGTTTGCTTGACCGCTTCCGCGGGAGCCCGATAATCGAATCCGAACGATAAAAATCGAGCCTCGAAACGGGGCTCTCGGGAGGATTCGCCATGCTGAGACGGACATTCGTTGCGGGAATCGCCTTCGCCGCCTTGACGGCCGGCGGCGTCGCCTACGCCCAGGACGCCGTGAAGATCGGGATGATCGTCCCGATGACCGGGCCGTCCAGCTCCACCGGCCGCCAGCAGGAAGCCGCCGTCAAGCTCTGGCTCGCTCAGAACGGCGGGATGATGGCCGGCAAGAAGGTCGAACTCATCCTCAAGGACGACACCGGCAACGCCGACATGACCAAGCGCATCGCGCAGGAAATGGTCGTCAACGACAAGGTGCACGTGCTGCTCGGCTTCGGCCTCACTCCGCTCGCGCTCGCCGTCGCGCCGATCGCGACGCAGGCGAAGGTGCCGCAGGTGGTCTCCGCCGCCGCCACCGCCATCATCACCGAGCAGTCGCCCTACATCGTACGCACCAGCTTCACGCTGCCGCAGGTCACCGTGCCGATGGCCGAATGGGCCGCCAAGAACGGGATCAAGAAGGTCGTCACCCTCGTCTCCGACTACGGCCCCGGCATCGACGCCGAGAAGGCCTTTGTCGAGCGCTTCGGCAAGGACGGTGGCACGGTCACCGAGTCCCTTCGCGTGCCCCTGCGCAACCCGGATTTCGCGCCCTTCCTCCAGCGCGTGAAGGACGCCGCCCCCGACGCGGTGTTCGTGTTCGTGCCCTCGGGCTTCGGCGCCACGTTCATGAAGCAGTTCGCCGACCGCGAACTCGCCAAGGCGGGCATCAAGCTCATCGCCACCGGCGACGTGACCGACGACGATCTGCTCAACGACATGGGCGACGCGGCCGTGGGCGTCGTCAATTCGCACCACTACTCGGCCGCGCACGGCTCGCCCGAGAACAAGGCCTTCGTCGAGGCCTTCAAGAAGGCCAACAACGGCATGCGCCCCAATTTCATGGGCGTCGGCGCCTTCGACGGCATGACGCTGATCGCCAAGGCTTTCGAGAAGACCAAGGGCAATACCGACGGCACGGCCCTCGTCGAGGCCATGAAGGGCATGAGCTGGACCAGCGTCCGCGGTCCCGTCACCATCGATCCGCAGACCCGCGACATCGTTCAGGATGTTTACATCCGCAAGGTCGAAAAGGTCGGCAACGAACTCTTCAACGTGGAGTTCGCCAAGATCGATCAGGTCAAGGATCCCGTGAAGGCGGCCAAGCAGTAAGGCGGGCCTCCCGAGCGGGACGCCTCACGATCCAAGCGCGACACGGCCGCCGGCCGTGTCGCTTCACCCCGCCGCACGGTCCCGCATGGTCACCATCCTCTTCGACGGCATCGCCTACGGCATGTTGCTGTTCGTGCTCGCATGCGGCCTGTCGGTCACGCTGGGCCTGATGAATTTCGTCAATCTCGCCCACGGCGTCTTCGCGCTCGTCGGCGGCTATGTCGCGTCCTGGCTCATGAACCGCCACGGCGTGTCGTTCTTCCTCTGCCTCCCGGCGGCCTTCCTTGCGGCTGCCGCCGTCGGCGCGGTGTCGGAGCGGCTTCTGTTTCGTCGCCTCTATGCGAGCAGTCATCTCGATCAGGTGCTCTTCACCATCGGCATCGTCTTCATGTCGATCGCGGCCGTCGAATACGTCATGGGTCCGCAGCAGCAGCGCATCGTACTTCCGCCGGAACTGCGCGGCCGCGTCGAGATCCTCGGCGGCAGCATCGGCGTCTATCGTCTCTTCATCGTGGCGCTGTGCGGCGTCGTCGCGCTGGCGCTGCAATATCTCCTCATCGGAACGCGCTTCGGCAGCCGTCTGCGCGCCGCGGTCGACGATGCCCGCACGGCGCGCGGCTTGGGCATCGAGGTCAACACCGTCTTCGCGATCACCTTCGCCGTCGGCTCCGGTCTGGCCGGTCTCGGCGGCGCGCTGGGGGCGGACGTGCTGGGCATGGACCCGCATTTCCCCATCAAGTTCCTCGTCTATTTCCTCATCGTCGTCGGCGTCGGCGGCACCACGGGCATCGCGGGCGCGTTCGTCGCCTCTCTGTTGCTCGGCATCGCCGACATTGCAGGCAAATATTACGTGCCCGAGGTCGGGGCCTTCATCATCTATGCCGTGATGGTCGCGGTGCTCATCGTCAGGCCGCAGGGCCTGTTCGCGCGGGCCAGATGACGTGACCGCACCCGCATCCGCCCCTCTCTCCGCCCGTTCCGCCTTGTCGCGCGGCGCGGTACCGCCCTTGCTGGAATGGGCAGCTTGGGCCGCGGCGGTCGCCTGCGTCTTCGTGCTTCCGAGCAAGCTGCTGCTGCTCAACGAAATCGCGATCCTGGCTTTGTTCGCGCTCTCGCTCGATCTCATCCTCGGCTATGCGGGCATCGTCTCGCTCGGCCACGGCGCGTTTTTCGGGGTCGGGGCCTATGCCGCCGGGCTGCTCGCCAAGCACGGCTTCGGCGATCCCGTCACCGGTCTTTTCGCGGCCGCCGGCGCCGCCGCGCTTGTGGGCTTCGTGACGAGCTTTCTGGTGCTGCGCGGGTCCGATCTCACCAAGCTGATGGTCACGCTCGGCGTCGCCATGATGCTGTTCGAGGCCGCGAACCGGCTTGATTGGATCACCGGCGGCGCGGACGGGCTGCAGGGCGTGGTCATGAAGCCGGTGCTCGGCCTGTGGGACTTCGATCTCTTCGGCCGCACCGCCTATCTCTACAGTCTCGGCACCCTGTTCATCCTGTTCATGCTGGCGCGGCGCATCGTGCATTCGCCCTTCGGGCTGTCGCTGCGCGCGGTCAAGGGCAACGCACTGCGCGCCGGCGCGCTCGGCATCGTCCCCGGCCGCCGCCTCGTCGCGATCTATACGCTCTCGGCCGCCTATGCGGGCGTGGCGGGTGGCCTGACGGCGCAGACCACGCAATTCGTCTCCCTCGACGTGCTCGATTTCACCCGCTCGGCCGACGTGCTTCTCGTGCTCGTGATCGGGGGAGCCGGCAACCTCTACGGCGGCCTCGTCGGCGCCGGCATCTTCCGCCTGATGCAGACATGGCTGTCGGGCATCACGCCGCAATATTGGCAGTTCTGGATCGGGCTTCTGCTGGTGGTGATCGTGCTCGTCGGCCATGAGCGTCTGACGCGCGGCCTCCCGAGGCTCGCCGCCGCCGCCCTGCGACGCCTGCGCGGAAAGGCGGATGCGCCAGGATCGACCCGACCATGACCGATTTCGCGCTCCGCACTACCGCCCTCGTGCGCCGCTTCGGCGGCCTCGTCGCCACCGACCGCGTCTCGCTGGAGGTGGCCCGCGGCGCGCGCCACGCGATCATCGGCCCCAACGGCGCGGGGAAGACGACGCTGGTCAATCTGCTCACCGGCGTGCTGAAGCCCGACGAGGGCCGCATCCTGCTCGCCGGCGAGGACGTCACCGATCTGCCCGCACCCGCCCGCGTGCGGCGCGGCTTGGCGCGCACGTTTCAGATCAACCAACTCTTTCCCGCGCTCACCCCGTTGGAAACCGTCGCGCTCGCCGTCTCCGAGCGCGAAGGCCATGGCGGCGACTGGTTCCGCGCCGCCGGTTCCCGCGCGGCCGAAGTCGACGAGGCCGTCGAAATCCTCGGCCGGTTCGGGCTCGTCTCCGTCATGAACGAGCGCACCGCCGTTCTGCCCTACGGCAAGCAGCGGCTGCTCGAAATCGCCGCCGCCATCGCCTGCCGCCCGCGCGTGCTGCTGCTCGACGAGCCCGCCGCAGGCGTACCGGAGGAGGAGCGCCGCGACATCCTCGCCATCCTTGCGGCCCTGCCGGCGGACGTCACCATCGTGCTGATCGAGCACGACATGGACCTCGTCTTCAGCTTCGCCGAGCGCATCACCGTCATGGTCGACGGCGCGATCTTCACCGAAGGCACGGCGGCGGAGATCGCGCGCGATCCCGGCGTGCGCGCCGTCTATCTCGGGGAGGGCGATTGATGGCCGAGCTTCTCGCCGTCGAAGGTCTCGCCGCCGGCTACGGCGACGCCCGCGTGCTGTCCGACATCGGCTTCACGCTCGAGGACGGCCGTTCCCTCGCGCTGCTCGGCCGCAACGGCACCGGCAAGACCACCCTCATCGACACGCTGGTAGGCCTCACCACACGCCACGCCGGCACCGTCCGCCTCGGCGACGCGGACGTCACCCGGCTCGGCCCCGAAGCCCGCGTGGCTGCGGGCGTCGGCTGGGTGCCGCAGGAGCGCAACATCTTCAAATCCCTGACGGTCGAGGAGAACATGACCGCCGTCGCGCGTCCCGGTCCTTGGACCGTCCCGCGCATCTACGAGATGTTCCCGCGCCTGCGCGAGCGCCGTTCCAATCTCGGCAATCAGCTGTCGGGCGGCGAACAGCAGATGCTCGCCGTCGGCCGCGCGCTCGTCCTCAATCCGCGCCTTCTGCTGCTCGACGAGCCCACCGAAGGTCTCGCGCCCATCATCGTCGACGAGCTTCTGGCCGCACTGCGCCGCTTGGCGCGGGAGGAGGGATTGTCGATGATCGTGGTCGAACAGAAGGCGCAGAAAATTCTCGGCTTCACCGACGACGCGATCATCCTCGACCGGGGCACGATCGTGCACCGCGCGCCGAGCGCGGCCCTGCTGGCCGACCGTGCCGCCTTGGAAATGCATCTCGGCGCGTCCGGCAAGGGCGCGTAAATCAGGCTCGAAGAGGAAAAACCGCCATGCAACGCACCAAGCCTCCCTTCCGCGCCGATCAGGTCGGCAGCCTGCTCCGTTCCGCGCCGCTGAAGGACGCCCGCACCCGCTTCGCCGCGGGCGAGATCGACGCCGAGGCGCTGCGCCGCATCGAGGACGAGGAAATCCTCGCCCTGGTGCGCAAGCAGGAGGAGATCGGCCTCCAAGCCGTCACCGACGGCGAATATCGCCGTTCCTGGTGGCATTACGACTTCCTGTGGAATCTCGACGGCGTCACACGCGTCGAACTCGATCAGGGCATCCAATTCGCGGGCGTGCAGACCAAGGCCGAAGCGCCGCGCGTCACCGGCAAGCTCGGCTTCCCGGCCGATCACCCGTTCCTCGCCCATTTCCGCTATCTCAAAAGCGTCGCCCGCGCGGTGCCCAAGCTCACCATCCCGTCGCCGTCGATGCTGCACTACCGCTCGGGCCGCAAGCTCATCAACATGGGCCTCTACCCCGATCTCGAGGACTTCTATCACGACCTCGGCGAGGCCTATGCGGGGGCGGTGAAGGCCTTCGGCGACGAGGGCTGCCGCTACCTGCAGCTTGACGATGTCAGCTTCGCCTATCTGTGCGATCCCGAGCAGCGCCAGATGCTCGCCGACCGCGGCGACGATCCCGAGAAGCAGCCCGAAATCTACGCCGGCATGATCAACCGCGCCTTGAAGGACCGCCCGTCCGACATGGCTGTGACGATGCATCTGTGCCGCGGCAATTTCCGCTCCACCTTCGTCGCCAGCGGCGGCTACGAGCCCGTCGCCGACCTGCTGTTCAACCGCGTGAACGTCGACGGCTACTTCATGGAATGGGATTCTGACCGTGCCGGCGGCTTCGAGCCGCTGCGCTTCCTGCCCAAGGGCAAGACCGTCGTCCTCGGCCTCGTCACCTCCAAGACCGGCACGCTGGAATCGAAGGACGCCATCAGGCGCCGCATCGAGGAAGCCTCGAAATTCGTCGACATCGACCAGCTCTGCCTTTCCCCCCAATGCGGCTTCGCCTCCACCGAGGAAGGCAACACCCTCGCCGCCGACGAACAATGGGCCAAGCTCCGCATGATCACGGAACTCGCGAAGGAAGTCTGGGGGTGAAGTTTGGCCCCGAAAACCTCATGGTGAGGAGGCGCATAGCGCCGTCTCGAACCACGAGGTTTTCCGTGCACCACGATGATGGTTCGAGACGCACGGCTTCGCCGCGCTCCTCACCATGAGGTGGGAATAAGGAAGACCGCACCGCAACGCATCCCACCTGCCCACCCCTTGCCGGCGCGCGCGCACGGGTTCACCGTCGAACCACCAATGCCGCAACGAGCCGGCCCACCGAGGGAGGTCGCAATGACCCTGATTTTGCCGCGCGACGGGCTGAGCGCCCATCCGCCCTCGCTCCATCCCGACTACAAGAGCACCGTGAAGCGGTCGCCGTCCCGCGGCCTCGTGATCATTCCGCAGACCCTCTCGGAGATCACCGGCCCGGTCTACGGCCACGAAACGGTGGACGCCGCCGATTCGGACCTGACGCGCCAACATGCCGGGGTGCCGCTCGGCGAGCGCATCATCATCGAAGGCCGCGTGCTCGACGAGGACGGCCGCCCCGTCCCGAATACGTTGATCGAGGTGTGGCAGGCCAATGCCGCCGGCCGCTACGTCCACGTCGGCGACACGCATGACGCGCCGCTCGACCCCAATTTCACCGGCGCGGGCCGCTTCGTCACGGATGCGGAGGGGCGCTACCGCTTCACCTCCGTGAAGCCCGGTGCCTATCCTTGGGGCAATCACCCCAATGCCTGGCGGCCGGCGCACATCCATTTCTCGCTGTTCGGGCCGTCGTTTCTCTCGCGCGTCGTCACGCAGATGTATTTTCCCGGCGATCCGTTGTTTCCCTTCGATCCGATCTTCAATTCCGTCCCGGACGAGAACGCCCGCAACCGCCTGATCGCCGATTTCGATCTCGGCATCACCGAGCCGAATTGGGCGCTCGGCTACCGCTTCGACATCGTTCTGCGCGGCCGCAACCAAACGCCCGTCGAGGAGCCGCATGATGACTGAGAGCCGCAAGACGTCCGGCCTCACGCCGTCCCAAACCGTCGGCCCCTATTTCGCCTATGCGCTGACCCCGAGCCGTTACGGCCGCTCGGAGTTCGCGACCGGCGATCTGCGCGTGCCGGACCTGTCCGGCGAACCCGTCGTCGTCGAAGGCCGCGTGCTCGATGCCGACGGCGCGCCGATCCCGGACGCGATGCTCGAATTCTGGCAGCCCGACGCGGAAGGCCGCTTTGCGAGCCCGCTGGATCCGCGCGGCCGCTCGAACTCCGCCTTCAAGGGCTTCGGCCGGGTGGAAACCGTCGAGGCGGGCAAGTTCACTTTGTCCACGATCAAGCCCGGCCGCGTCCCCGGGCCGAACGGCGCGCTGCAGGCCCCCCACATCACCCTCGGCGTATTCGCGCGCGGCATGCTCAACCGCCTGCATACGCGCATCTATTTCCCCGACGAACCGGCGAATGCGGAAGACCCCATCCTCGCGCTGGTGCCCGAAGACCGCCGGCACACGCTCATCGCGCGGGCAATTCCGGGCGAGGCGGGGCGCTACCGCTTCGACGTGCACGTGCAGGGCGCGGACGAGACGGTATTCTTCGACGCCTGACGCCGCCCCCAGCGCCCTCCGCCCGAAAGATCCGCATGGCCTTTTCCTCCCTCGATTCCGCTCTGCTCGGGCCGCTGTTCGCGACCCGCGCGATGGCGGACGTCTTCTCCGACCGCGCCCGTCTTGCCGCAATGCTCCGGGCCGAGACCGCCTTGGCGCGGGCCGAAGCGCAGTTCGGCCTCGCCCCGACGGAACTCGCGCAAGCGATCGAACGCATCACGCCCGAGCATTTCGACCTGGCGGCGCTCGGGGCCGAGACGGCCGTCGCCGGCGTGCCCGTCATCCCCTTCGTCAAGGCGGTGCAAAAGGCCCTGCCACAGGATCTCGAACGCGCCTTCCACAAGGGCGCGACCACGCAGGACATCGCCGACACCTCCCTCGTCCTCGTCATGCGCGATGCATTCGCGCTGATCGCGGCCGATTTCGCGGCGGTGATGGACGGTTTGGCCGTCATGGCGGACGCGCATCGCGATACGCCCTGCATCGGCCGCACCTATCTCCAGCACGCGGCCCCCGTCACCTTCGGCTTCAAGGTCGCGGGCTGGCTCGCAGGCGTAACGGACGTCGCCGCACGGCTCCCCGAACTGCGCGACCGCGCTCTGACGGCTTCGCTCGCCGGCCCGGTCGGCACGCTTGCGGCGCTGGGCGAGCACGGTCCCGCCGTCTCGCGCGCCTTCGCCGACGCGCTGGGCCTGCGCGCCGCGCCCGTCACCTGGCATACGCGCCGCGCCGTCATGGCGGAAACCGGCGCTTGGCTCGCCGTGCTCGCCGGCGCGCTCGGCAAGATCGCCGCCGACGTCGCGCATCTGGTCTCCACCGAAGTCGGAGAATGCGCGGAGCCCCACGTGCCCGGTCGCGGCGGCTCCTCCGCCATGCCGCACAAGCGCAATCCCGTCTCCTCCACCGTCATCCTCGCCGCCGCGACTGCCGCGCCCGGCCACGTCTCCACCTTGTTCGCGGCGATGACGGGCATGCACGAGCGCCCCGCCGGCGCTTGGCACGCTGAATGGCATGCCCTGCCGCAGCTGTTCGGCCTCGTCTCCGGCGCGCTCGCCGAGGCCCGACGTCTCGCCGAGGGACTCGAAATCGACTCCGCCCGCATGCGCCGCAACATCGATCTGACGCAGGGGCTCATCTTTGCCGATGCCGCCGCCGGCCTTCTCGCCGGGTCGCTCGGCCGCGCCGCGGCGCATCATCATGTGGAAGAGGCGGCGGCGCGCGTCCGCGCGTCCGGCGGCACGTTGGCGGAGGAACTGGGCGGTTCCCGCCTTCCCGCGGGCGTCGAAGCCGCCTCTCTCGCCGCTGCCTTCGATCTCGCCCCCGCCGTCCGCGCCGCGGCGCAATGGGTCGATCCCGTCCTCGCCGAAGCCGCCCGCGTGCGCGCCTCGCTCGCCCCATCTGCTGAAGGCCCGCCATGCCCCTGATCGACGTTCCCGGCACGACGCTGTTCTATGACCTGACGGGACCGGAAGGCGCGCCCGTCATGGCCTTCTCCAACTCGCTCGGTACCACCGCCGAAATGTGGGACGCGCAAGCCGCTGCGCTGTCCTCCCGCGTCCGGGTGCTGCGCTACGACACGCGCGGCCACGGCCGTTCGCCCGTCGCTGCGGGTCCCTTCACGGTGGCGACGCTGGCGGATGATTGGGCCGGTCTGCTCGACGCGCTCGGCATCGCCTCCGCCCACATCGTCGGCCTGTCGCTCGGCGGCATGACGGCGCAGGCCCTCGCGATCCGCCATCCCGGCAAGGTGAAAAGCCTCGCCCTCATGGCGACCGGCCCCTATCTGCCGCCGCCCGAAAACTGGCACGCCCGCGCCGAGACGGTGCGTCGCGACGGGCTCGGAGCCATCGTCGATGCCGTGATGCCCCGCTGGTTCACCCCCGCCTACTTTGAAAGTCACGCATCGAGAATCGGGTTCTACCGAAAGGCGTTCCTCGCGAATCCGCCCGAGGGCTACGCGCTCGCCTGCGAGGCGATTGCCGCCGCGGACCTGCGACCCGACCTGCACAAGATCGCCGCACCCACGCTGGTGATCGCGGGAGCCGACGATCCGGTCACGCCCGTCTCCATGGCCGAGGACCTGCGCAAGGCCGTCACCGGCGCGGATCTCGCCGTCGTGCCGCGCTCCTCGCATCTGCTCGCCGTCGAGCAGCCCGAAGCCGTCACGGATCTCCTCGTGGCCTTCATCGAACGCGTCGAAGGCGCGGCTCTGCCTCCCGTCGAGCGCGCGAGCTTCGAAGCCGGCCTCGGCAACCGCAAGGCCGTGCTCGGCGTCGATCACGTCCAACGCTCGCTGGAAAAAGCCGGCGCTTTCGCAATGCCTTGGCAGGATTTCATCACCCGCAACGCATGGGGCGAAATCTGGGGAGACCCCCGCATCCCGTGGAAGACGCGCTCGATGGTCACGCTGTCGATGATGGTCGCGATGCACCGCGAGGAGGAGTTCAAGCTCCACGTCCGTCCGGCGCTCAAAAACGGCGTCACGGTCGACGAGCTTCAATCCCTGCTGATGCAGACCGCCATCTACGCCGGCGTCCCCGCCGCCAACGCCGCCTTCCGCTGGGTCCGCGACGTCCTCGGCGAAGAAGCCGACGGGCTCTGACGTTTCCGCTCCTGCTAGGAGCGAAGCAAATGTTCCGGGAAAACCACGCTTGTCATCCCGGGGCGCGAAGCGAACCCGGGACCCCGACTTCCTTCATCGCCATCCTGAATGCCCCCTCATGGTGAGGAGCCCCGCGCAGCGGGGCGTCTCGAACCACCCGCCTACCCCACGCCCGATGGTTCGAGACGGCCCTTCGGGCCTCCTCACCATGAGGTTTTTCGGACACCTTTCCGCCCCTCACACCCCGCCACCCCCCCGATGGTGAGGAGCCCCCGCTTCGGCCGGGATGACACCGATGTCTTGCGTCGGCGAAAAGGAGCCTCAGCCCCGGCAGTCCTCCACCAACCTCCCCACGAAGTCGCAGGCTTCAGCCAATTGCGCGATTTCGAGGAATTCGTCGGGTTTGTGCGCCTTGTCGATGTCGCCCGGGCCGACGATCACGGAGGGAATGCCGCCCGTCACCATGAACAGGCCGGCTTCCGTGCCGTAGGCGACCTTGGAATGCTCGTTCTTGCGGGCCAGCCGCTTGGCCAGCGTCACGGCCTCGTGGTCGGGCGCGATGTCCAACCCCGGAAATCCCGAAATCTCGGAGAACGCGAATCCGGCATCGGGATGGATCGCCTTCATCGCGGGCTCCAGCACGTCGCGCGCATAGCTCTCGATCTCGCCCACGAGCGCGTCGACGTCGTCCGCGCCCACCACGCGCACCTCCCAGATGAACTCCGCCCGGTCGGAGACGATGTTGAGCGCCGTTCCGCCGTTGAACGCGCCCACATGCGCAGTTGAATGCGCCACGTCGTACAGCGCATCGCGCGGGCCGGAGGCGGCGAGGCGGTCCGCGAGATCCGCGATCTTCGTCACCAACCGCGCGGCATATTGCACGGCGTTCACGCCCTGCGGGGCGAGCGAGGAATGGCAGGAAAAGCCCGTCACCACCGTGCGGATGCTGCGCTTGCCCTTGTGGCCCACCGCCACGTTCATGCCCGTCGGCTCGCCCACGAAGCAGGCCAAGGGCTTCACCGCGCGGCCCGACAGATCGGCGATGATCGAGCGCACGCCGATGCAGCCGACCTCCTCGTCATAGGAAAAGGCGAGATGCACCGGCCGGACGAGGGGCTGCGCCGTCATCGCCGGCAGCTGCGCGAGGCACGCCGCGAGAAAGCCCTTCATGTCGCAGGTGCCGCGACCGTAGAGCCGCCCGTCGCGCTCGGTCATCACGAACGGGTCGGACGCCCAGACCTGCCCGTCGACGGGCACCACGTCGGTGTGGCCCGAAAGAATATATCCGGGCACGTCCGCCGGCCCGATCGTTGCGAACAGATTCGCCTTTTTCCCGTCCGGGGACGGGATACGCATGCTCTCCACGCCCGCAGCCGTGAGATGGTCCTCTACCCACGCGATCAACGCGAGATTGGAGTTCCGGCTCGTGGTATCGAACGACACGAGCTTCGAAAGAATTGATTTCGCTGATGAAAGCGTTTCGGCGGACATGGTGCGGGAGAACTTTCCGAGAAGCGTGGACGACCGTGCGTGCGCGCTTGCGCGCTTGCAGGCGGGTCTTAAACTAGCGGACGAACCGGCGCCGGCAAACGCGCGCCGAAGGGGAACCAAACTCATGTCGATTTCGCGCTCAGCGCTCGCAGCGCTCATGCTGGCCGGGACGGTGGCCGGCGCCGCCGCTCAGGACCTCAAGATCGGCGTCGCGTCCGAGGCGACCTCGGTCGATCCGCACTTCCACAATGTCGGGCAGAACAACGCGCTGCGCCGCCACATCTTCCAGTCGCTGGTCGGCGCGGACGAGAACCAGAAGCCGGTTCCGCAGCTCGCCACCTCCTGGCGCACGCTCGACGATACGACCTGGGAATTCAAGCTGCGTCCCGGCGTGAAGTTCTCGAACGGCAAGGACTTCACCGTCCGCGACTTCGTCTATTCCGTCTGCCGCATTCCGCTGGTCGAAAATTCGCCGTCGAACTTCACCATCGCCACCAAGGGCATCGAGTCGATCTCCTCGCCCGACGCGACGACGCTGATCATCAAGACGGCCACGCCCTATCCCCTGCTGCCCATCGAAATGTCCGTGTTCGGCATCATCTCGGCCGACGCCTTCGGCGCGGATGCGGAGGTCAAATTCGCCAAGACCGGCTGCACCGGCGTCGGCACTCCGCCGAAGTCGTCGGACTTCAACGATCCGGCGAAGTCGATCGGCACCGGCCCCTACAAGCTGAAGGAATACACCCGCGGCACGCAGCTCGTCGTCGAGCGCAACGACGCCTATTGGGGTCCCAAGCCGCATTGGAAGACGGTGACGTTCCGCCCGATCACCTCGGCCGGCCCGCGCGTCGCCGCGCTCTTGGCGGGCGACGTCGACATGATCGAAAACCCGCCGATCCAGGACTTCGACAAGATCAAGGGCGCGGGCTTCGACATCATTCAAGGCCTGTCCAACCGCATCATCTACGTCCATCTCGACCAGTTCACGGGTCCGGATTGGAAGACGCCGGGCGTGAAGGGAACCGACAAGAACCCCTTCTTGGACAAGCGCGTGCGTGAAGCCTTCTCCAAGGCGATCAACCGCGACGCCATCGTCGAGCGCATCATGGGCGGCGTCGCCGTTCCCGCGGGCCAGCTGCTGCCCGTGCCGCTGTTCGGCTCCTCGCCGGACCTCAAGCACGACAAGTTCGATCCCGAAGGCGCCAAGAAGCTCCTGACCGAAGCGGGCTACCCGAACGGCTTCGAGCTCGTGCTCGGCTCGCCCAACGACCGCTACATCAACGACGAAAAGGTCGCGCAGGCCGTGGCGCAGATGCTCACCCGCATCGGCATCAAGACCTCGGTCGACTCGATGACGGCCTCGACCTTCTTCTCCCGCCGCAACAAATACGAGTTCTCGGCCTATCTCGCGGGCTGGGGTGCGGATACGGGCGAAATGTCGAACTCGCTGGCCGCTCTGGTGACCACCCAGAACTACGCTCCCGGCTTCGGCAATACCAATCGCGGCCGCTATTCGAACAAGAAGGTCGACGAGTTGACGGCCAAGGCCTTGCAGACCATCGACGACAAGGCGCGCGAGGCGCTGCTGCGTGAAGCTTCCAAGGAGGCGATGGCCGATTACGGCATCATCCCGCTGCACTTCGAAGTTTCGCCCTGGGCTTACAAAAAAGGCATTTCGTATACCCCGCGCGTGGACCAATACACGCTCGCCTACGAAGTCACCGCCAAGTGAGTCCGGCGTGAATCCGGCGCGTCCGGCTTCGCCGGGCGCTTCATCGGCCGCGGCCCGGGGCGCAAGCTCCGGGTCCGGCGTTTCCCCGTGAACCGGAGACGGGAATGCTCGCTTACTTCATCCGCCGGGTAGGACAGGCTCTGCTGACGGTCGCCGTCATGGCGACCATCGTGTTCCTGTCCATCTACGCCGTCGGAAATCCGGTCGACATCCTTGCCAATCCCAATGCGGACGCGAAGGAAATGGCGGAAATCGCCGCGCGTCTCGGCCTCGACAGGCCGCTGCACGAGCAGTTCGGCCTGTTCGTCTGGAACGCGCTGCACGGCGATCTCGGCCGCTCCTTCGTCTTCAACGAGCCGGCGCTCAAGCTGATCGCGCAGCGCATGCCCGCGACGCTGGAGCTGGCCTTAGTCGCGCTGCTGCTGTCGATCTTCATCGGCATCCCGCTCGGCGTCTGGGCCGGCCTGCGTCCCGAGTCGATCTCCGGCCGCTCGATCATGACCGGCTCGATCCTCGGCTTCTCGCTGCCGAATTTCTGGATCGGCCTGATGTTGATCCTGCTTTTCGCCGTCGAACTCCGCTGGCTGCCGTCCGGCGGCCGCGGGCCCACGACGACCGTGCTCGGGCTCCCCGTCACCTTCCTCACATGGGAGGGGCTTCGCCATCTGATGCTGCCGGCCCTCACGCTGGCGCTCTACAAGGCGTCGCTCGTCGTGCGACTGGCCCGCGCCGGCACGCGCGAGGCGATGCTGCAGGATTACGTCCGCTTCGCCCGTGCCAAGGGCATCTCGCCGACGCGCATCGTGCTCGTCCACGTGCTCAAAAACATCATGATCCCCGTCGTCACCGTGCTCGGCCTCGAACTCGGCTCCATGATCGCCTTCGCGGTGGTCACCGAGACCGTGTTCGCCTATCCCGGCATGGGCAAGCTGCTGATCGACTCCATCGGGCGGCTCGATCGGCCGGTGATCGTGGCCTATCTCATGATGGTCGTGGTGGTGTTCGTGGTCATCAATCTCGTCGTCGATCTCATCTATGCGGCGCTCGATCCGCGCGTCCGCCTTACGGAGGTCGAGGCATGACCGCGCTTCCGGAACCCGCCATCCGCACCCCCGCCGCCGTCGACAAGGGCGAGAGCCTGCTGCGCCGCCGCTTCTCCGAGTTCTTCGAGAGCACCGGCGCCGCCTTCGGCCTCGCTCTGCTTATTCTGCTGCTCGGCGCGGCGATCTTTGCGCCGTGGATCGCGCCGCAAAACCCCTATGATCTCGCCCAGCTCGACATCATGGACGGCCGTCTCGCGCCCGGCGCCAAGGGTCTCGACGGCCGCACCTTCCATCTCGGCACCGACGAGCAGGGCCGCGACATGCTCTCGGCCATTCTCTACGGCCTGCGCATCTCGCTCTTCGTCGGCGTCGTCTCCACCGTCGCCGCCTGCTCCATCGGGGCGGCGGTCGGCGTGCTGGCCGCCTACAAGGGCGGTCGCGTCGAAAACCTCGTGATGCGCGCGGTCGATCTTCAATTGTCGTTCCCCGCCATCCTCATCGCGCTGGTGCTGCTGGCTGTGTTCGGCCGCGGGATCGACAAGGTCATCATCGCGCTGGTCGTGGTGCAATGGGCCTATTACGCCCGCACCGTGCGCGGCTCGGCGCTGGTGGAACGCGGCCGCGACTATATCGAGGCGGCACGCTGCCTCGCGCTGCCCAAAAGCCGCATCGTCTTCCGCCATCTGTTGCCCAACTGTCTGCCGCCGCTGATCGTGGTGGCGACGGTGCAGGTCGCGCACGCCATCGCGCTCGAGGCGACGCTGTCCTTCCTCGGCGTCGGCGTGCCCGTCACCGAGCCCTCGCTCGGCATGCTGATCAAGAACGGCTACGATTATCTGATGTCGGGCAAATACTGGATTTCCACCTATCCCGGCATCGCACTGGTCATCGCCATCGTCGCCATCAACATCGTCGGCGACCGCCTGCGCGACGTTCTCAATCCGAGGCTTTCCAAATGAGCCCGGTGCTCGAAATCCGCGATCTCGCCGTCGAATTCGCCACGCGCGAAGGCACGGTCAAGGCGGTCGACGGCGTGTCGCTCACGGTGGACCGCGGCGAGGTGCTCGGCATCGTGGGCGAGTCCGGGTCGGGAAAGTCGGTCACGGGCCTTGCCGTCCTCGGCCTCATCGACGCGCCCGGCCGCATCGCACGCGGCTCCGTCCTGCTCGAGGGCGAGGAGCTCGTCGGCCGCTCGGAGAAGGATCTGCGGCGCATGCGCGGCAAGCGCCTCGCCATGATCTTCCAAGACCCGATGACGACGCTCAACCCCGTTCTGCGCATCGACACGCAGATGATCGAGGCGATCACCGCACACGACAACGTCTCGGAAAAGGCCGCCCGCGCGCGCGCTTCCCAAGCCTTGGCCCGCGTCGGCATTCCCTCGCCGGACGAGCGGCTGCTCACCTATCCGCACCAGCTTTCCGGCGGCATGCGCCAGCGCGTCGCCATCGCCATCGCGCTGCTGCACGGCCCGGCGCTGCTGGTGGCAGACGAGCCGACCACCGCGCTCGACGTCACCATCCAATCGCAGATCATCGCCGAGGTGCAGCAGCTCTGCGCCGAAACCGGCACGGCGCTGGTCTGGATCACGCATGACCTCGCGGTCGTGGCGGGCTTGGCGGACCGTCTGGCCGTGATGTATGCGGGCCGCCTCGTCGAGGAGGGCCCGGTCAATCTCGTGCTCGATGCGCCCCGCCACCCCTACACCGCGGGTCTGCTCGGCTCCGCGCCCAGCCGCAACCGTCGCGGCGAACCGCTGGTGCAGATCCCGGGCATGACGCCCTCCATGGCGAAGCTGCCGCCCGGCTGCGCCTTCGCCCCGCGCTGCCCCCGCGCCGCCGCCGATTGCCGCGTCGCCGCCCCCGAGCGCAGCGAAATCCCGGGCGGCCGCGCCTTCCGATGCCTCCATCCGCTCGATTCCGCCGCCGGGGAGGCCGCCTGATGCCCATCATCTCCATCGAGGGCGTGTCCAAGCGGTTCGTCAAAAGCGTCGATCTCGCGGGCAAGGTCGCCAACCTGCTCGGCGCCGACAACCGCGAGCAGGTCGTGCGCGCGGTGGACGACGTTACGCTCGACATCGTCGAAGGCGAGGTGCTCGGCCTCGTCGGCGAATCCGGCTGCGGCAAGTCCACGCTCGGCCGCATGGTCGCGGGCATCATGAACCCGAGCGCCGGCACGATCCGCTATCGCGGCGAGGACGTGTCCAAGCTCGAAGGCGCGCGCCGCCGCGAGGCCGATCTCGCGGTGCAGATGATCTTTCAAGATCCGATGGCCTCGCTCAATCCGCGCCTGCGCGTCGAGGACATCGTCGGCGAGGCCCCGCTCGTGCACGGGCTGATCGACGCCGCGCACAAGCGTGACTACGTCGCCGAAACGCTGATCCGCGTCGGGCTCGATCCGGCGGTGATGGGCCGCTATCCGCATCAGTTTTCCGGCGGCCAGCGCGCCCGCATCGGCATCGCCCGGGCGCTCGCCGTGAAGCCGAAAGTGCTGGTCTGCGACGAGGCGGTCGCCGCGCTCGACGTGTCCATTCAGGCGCAGGTGCTCAACCTGTTCATGAAGCTCAGCAAGGAGATGAACCTCACTTATCTCTTCGTCTCCCACGATCTCGGCGTCATCCGCCACATCGCCGATCGGGTCGCGGTCATGTATCTCGGCCGCGTCGTCGAACTCGCCCCGACGGACGAACTCTACGCCGCGCCCAACCATCCCTACACGCAGGCACTGCTCGCCGAAGCCCCGCGCATCGAGGTGCGCAAGAAGCGCTTCGCGAGCATCAAGGGCGAAATCCCGTCGCCGCTCGCGCCGCCGCCCGGCTGCCATTTCCACCCGCGCTGCCCGCACGCCATGCCCGTCTGCCGCGAGGGCCGTCCGCCGCTGTTGTCGGTGGGCGATGATCACGTTTCCGCGTGCCGCCTCAACGAGACGACCGCGTCCCTCGCCGCGACGGGTTGAGCCCGGGTGACGCCCGCCGCGCCCGTCCGTCCCCTGCTCGTCGCGCTCGGCGGCTGCCTCGCTTTGGCCGCCGCCATGGGCATCGGCCGCTTCGTCTACACGCCGATCCTCCCCGCCATGGCCGAAGGCCTCGGGCTCAGCACGTCGCAGGCCGGCGTCATCGCCGCCGCCAATTTCACCGGTTATCTGGCCGGCGCGCTCACGGCGGGGTCGGCCCGGCTCACATGGGGGCCGCGCGCGATGCTGTTCCTCGTCCTCGCCGTCAGCAGCGCGACCACGGCGGCCATGGGCCTCACCGACTCCTTCGCCCTGTTCCTCGCCGTCCGCTTCGTAGGAGGCGCGGCGAGCGCCTACGGCCTCGTCTACGCCTCGTTCCTCGTGCTGGAGCGGTTGAAGGGCACGGGGCGCGAAGGTCTGGCCTCGCTCCATTTCGCCGGCGTCGGCACGGGCATCGTCCTCTCCGCAGGCCTGATCCCGATCTTCGGCTCGAGCGGCGCGTCATGGCCCGCGCTGTGGCTTGCGGCCGGCGCGGTCGCCGCTGCGGCATCGCTCGCCGCCGCGCTCCTCATCCCGCCCGCCCCGCCGCCGGTCGCCGCCGCGACGGGGGAGGGGGATGCCGTCTCCGGTGTGCCCTTTTCGCTGGTCGTGGCCTATGCGCTGCTCGGTTTCGGCTACGTCATCACCGCCACCTTCATCGTCGCCATCGTGCGCGGCGAACCTGCATTGCGCGCGCTCGAAACGCCGGTCTGGCTCGTCTTCGGCATCGCCGCCGCGCCCTCGGTCGCGCTGTGGTCTTGGGCGGGTAGGCGCTTCGGGCTCCTGCGCGCCTATGCCGTCGCGGCGTTGGTGCAGGCCGCAGGCGTCATGGCGAGCGTGCTCGACGCCTCCGCCTTCGGCCTTTTCCTCGCGGCCGCCCTGCTCGGCGGCACCTTCATGGGCATGACCGCCTTGGGCTTCGGCGCCGCCCGCGCGCTCGTCCCCTCCGCCCCCCGCCGCGCCGTCGCCACGATGACGGCCGCCTTCGGCTTCGGCCAAATGATCGGCCCCGTGGTCGCCGGCTACGGCCGCGACTGGACCGGCAGCTTCCTGCTCCCCTCCGCCTTGGCCGCCGCAGGGCTGCTCGTTTCGGCCCTGCTTACGGCGCGCATGAAGGCATAGGGGCCGCCTCCCGCCACCCGGAGAACCTCATAGCGGGGGCGCGCAGCGCCGGAACAGACAAGCCCTCATGGTGAGGAGGCGCGCAGCGCCGTCTCGAACCACGCCGTTTTCCGGCCCGGATGGTTCGAGACGCACGGCTTTGCCGCGCTCCTCACCATGAGGATGATCTCCCTCCGCACTTAGGGGTCATCCCGGGCGCGAAGCGACCCGGGACCCAGACTTGTTCCACGACGCCCGTAAGCCGTGGTCCCGGGTCGGCTCCCGCCGCCCGAGATGACACCTGAGGTCAACCCTCCGGAAAACGCGCAGCGCCGTCTCGAACCACGCCCGGGAGCCCCCCAACCCCCGCCTACCGCTTGTAAATCTTGTCGAACACGCCCCCGTCCGCGAAATGCGTGCGCTGCACCTTCGCCCAGCCGCCGAAATCGCGGTCGATGCTCAACAGCGGCAAATCACGAAACCGCCCCATGTCGGCCGCATCCGCGAATTCGGGGCGGGCAGGGCGGAAATAGTGCTTCGCGGCGAGCTTCTGCCCCGCTTCCGAATAGAGATAATCGAGATAGGCCTCGGCCTGTTTGCGGCTCTTCTTCTGCTCCACATTCCCGTCCACCAGCGCCACCGTCGGCTCCGCGAGAATGGAAAGCGAGGGCATGACGATCTCGAACTTGTCCTTGCCGAACTCCTCGCTCGCGAGGAACGCCTCGTTCTCCCACGACACCAGCACGTCGCCGATGTCGCGTTGCGCGAAGGTGATCGTGGAGCCGCGCGCGCCCGTGTCGAGCACCGGCACATTGCGGTAAAGCGTGCCGACATAGTCGGTGATCTTGGCCTCGTCGCCGCCGAATTTCGCCGCCGCCCAACCCCATGCCGCCATGTAGTTCCACCGCGCGCCGCCCGACGTCTTCGGATTGGGCATCACCACCTTCACGTCGGGCCGGATCAGGTCGCCCCAATCGCGGATGCCCTTCGGGTTGCCCTTGCGCACGAGGAAGACGATCGTCGACGTATAGGGCGCGGAATTATGCGGCAGACGGCGCTGCCAATCGGCCGGCAGCTTACCCGTGCGCTCCGCGATCGCGTCGACGTCCGACGAGAGGGCCAGCGTCACCACGTCGGCATTCAGCCCGTCGATCACCGCGCGCGCCTGCGAGCCGGACCCGCCGTGCGACTGGCGCACCGTCACTGTCTCGCCCGTGCGCCGCTTCCAGTCCGCCGCAAAGGCGTCGTTGAACTTGCGGTAGAACTCGCGCGTCGGGTCGTAGGACACGTTCAGCAGCGTCACCGTCTGCGCCCGCGCGCTCCCTTGCATGAACACGGCGGCCATCGCCAAGGCCGCGGCGCATCGAAAGATCGGGTGTCCGAAGAACGTCCGCATGAAACCTCCGAGGCTGCGAAAGAGGGATTGAAGACGGCAGACGACGCGTTCGACAAGGCCAAAAAAGAGGTATTTCAAAAAGTCGAAAAGTAAATTCTGCCTCGTCGTTTATGGTCAAGCTGAAGCAAATGTGCCCGAATTAGGCGGTCCGCGCCTCATTGAGGGCACGATGTTGCATGATAGAGCCCCGCGAACGTAAAGTGACGTTGCGTCAGAACGTCACCGATACTGACCCGGAGTTTCCCGTTTGACCATCACGGACACGAACCGCTCGTCCGCCGTCAAGGGCGCGCTTGCCACGGCCCGCCGCACCTTCGTGACGGTAGGGCTGTTTTCGGGCGTGATCAACGTTCTGGCCCTCACCAGCCCCTTGTTCATGCTGCAGGTCTATGACCGCGTGT
This sequence comes from Hyphomicrobiales bacterium, assembly GCA_027489535.1. Classification (GTDB taxonomy): domain Bacteria; phylum Pseudomonadota; class Alphaproteobacteria; order Rhizobiales; family Beijerinckiaceae; genus JAIXZO01. The sequence continues at coordinate 71,228 of JAIXZO010000006.1, read as the reverse complement.
TGTCCAGCCGCTCGGTCCCCACGCTGATCGCGCTCTCGCTCGCCGCATTGTGGATGTATGCGGTGCAGGGCATCCTCGACGTCATTCGCGCGCGCATTCTCGTGCGTCTCGGCGCGGGCCTCGACGAAGCGCTGGGCGAGCGCGTCTTCCGTGCGGTGGTGGCCTTGCCCCTGCGGGACCAGCGCGTACGCGGCGACGGCCTTCAACCCGTCCGCGATCTCGACGCGATCCGCGCCTTCCTGTCGAGCGGCGGGCCGGTCGCGATCCTCGATCTGCCGTGGATGCCCATTTATCTGGCGGTGATCTTCCTGCTCCATCCCGCGCTCGGCTGGCTCTCCGTTGGCGGCGCGGTGCTGCTGTGCGGGCTCACTTGGCTCACCGACCGCATGTCGAAACCCGCGGCGAAAGACGCGATCCGCGATTCCGGCGCGCGCATGGCGGCGGTGGAGGCGGGTCGCCGCAATGCCGAAGTCCTGCGGGCCATGGGTCTCACCGATGCCTTGGCCGACCGCTTCACGCGCGCCAACGACCGGTTTCTGGAGAACAGCGAGAAACTGTCGGACGTCTCGGGCCTGCTCGGCGGCATCACCAAGGTGTTGCGTCTGGCTCTGCAGTCCGCCGTGCTCGCGCTCGGCGCCTATCTGGTCATCCAGCAGCAGATGTCCGGCGGCGCGATCCTCGCGGCGTCCGTCATCATGTCGCGCTCGCTCGCGCCCATCGAAATGGCCATCGGCAATTGGAAGAACTTCGTGGCCGCCCGCGACGGCGCGCGGCGTCTCGACAAGGTTCTGGCCTTCGCGGGCGACCAGCCCGAGCCCATGTCCTTGCCCGCGCCGCGCCATCAGCTCTCGGTCGAAAACGTCTATGTCGGCCCGCCCGGCAAGCCGATGCCGGTCGTGCAGGACGTCTCGTTCAAACTGCAGGCGGGCCAGGCTCTCGGCGTCATCGGTCCCAGCGCGGCGGGCAAGTCCACCCTCGTGCGCGCCATCACCGGCGTCTGGCCCTGCATGCGCGGCCAGATCCGCCTCGACGGCGCGGCGCTCGACCAATGGCCCGCCTCGGACCTCGGCCGGCACATCGGCTACCTGCCGCAGGACATCGAACTCTTCGACGGCACCGTCGCCGACAACATCGCCCGCTTCGATCCCGACGCGACGCCCGACACCGTGATCGCGGCGGCGCGGGCGGCCGGCGTGCACGAGATGATCCTGCATCTGCCCGAAGGCTATGAGACCACCCTCGGCGAGGCCGGCGCATCCCTGTCCGCCGGGCAGCGCCAGCGCGTCGGTCTGGCCCGCGCCCTCTACCGCGATCCGTTCCTCGTCGTGCTCGACGAGCCGAATTCCAATCTCGACGCGGAGGGCGAGGCGGCGCTGACCGAGTCGATCCGCGGCATCCGCGAGCGCGGCGGCGTCGCGATCGTCATCGCCCACCGCGCCAGCGCGATTTCGGCCGTCGATCTGCTCGCAGTCATCAATTCCGGCCGGCTCCAAGCCTTCGGGCCGAAGGACGAGGTGCTGAAGACCGTGCTCAAGCCGCAACCCGCCCCCGCCGAACAACCCGCCCGCGTCGAAGCCGACCGTCGCCGCGTCGCCGGCGCCCGCGCCGAACCGCAGGACCCGAGCCTCGGGAGAGCGACATGACCCTGCTGCTGCCCGGTTCCGTCGCTCCCTCGCGTTCGCGCGAGGCCGTGCGGCGTCATTCCCGCGCCGGCTTGGCCGTCGTCATCCTCATGTTCGGCGGCGTCATCGCCTGGGCCGCGTCGGCCGATCTCACCGGCGCGGTGGTGGCCTCGGGCTTCGTCGCCGTCGAGTCCAACGTCAAGAAAGTGCAGCACCCCACCGGCGGCGTCATCGGCGAACTGCTCGTGCGCGACGGGCAGAACGTCGAGGCCGGGCAGGTGCTGGTGCGCCTCGACGAGACGCTCACCCGCGCCAATCTCCAGATCCTGCGCAATCAGCTGCAGCAGCTCGAAGGCCGCCGCGCGCGGCTCGAAGCCGAGCGGGCGGATCTCCGCTCCATCCCCTTCCCCAAGATGCTGACCGATGCGGCCGGCGTCGATACGGAGGCCGCGCGCGTGGTCGAGGGCGAGCGCGCCGTGTTCGAGACACGCCGCAATTCCCGCGAGGGCCAAAAGGCGCAATTGCGCGAACGCGTCTCCCAATTGTCGCGCGAGATCGAGGGCCTCACCGCGCAGCAGGAGGCGAAGGTCAAGGAAATCGAGCTCATCCGCCGCGAATTGCAGGGGGTGGAGGAGCTGTATCGCAAGAACCTCATCCCCATCACGCGCTTCACGCTGCTGCAGCGCGAGGAGACGCGGCTCCTTGGCGAGCGGGGGGCCTTGATGTCCCAGGTCGCGGCATCTCACGGCAAGATCACCGAAACCGAGTTGCAGATCCTCAATCTCGATCAGGACATGCGCACCGAAGTGGCGCGCGATCTCCGCGAGGCCGAAAGCCGCATCGCCGAAACCGCCGAGCGTCTGGTGGCGGCGGAGGACCAGCTGCGCCGCGTCGAACTGCGCTCCCCGGTGGCGGGCATGGTCAACCAACTCGCGGTCCACACCGTCGGCGGCGTCGTGCAGGCGGGCGAATTGCTGATGATCATCGTCCCGCGGGACGAGCCGCTGACGGTCGAGGCCCGCATCTCGCCGCTCGACATCGAGCCGGTGAAGAAGGGCAGCTTGGCCACCGTGCGCCTCTCGGCGCTCAACCACCGCACCACGCCGGAGCTGGAAGGCGTCGTCGACAGCGTCTCGGGCGACCTCATCCGCGATCAGGCCACGCAATCGGCCTATTACGCGGTGCGGATCACGCTCCCGCCGCAGGAGATGGCGAAGCTCGGAGACGTGAAGCTCATCCCGGGCATGCCCGCGGAAAGCTTCATCCGCACCGAGCCGCGCACGGCGCTCTCTTATCTCTGGAAGCCGGTGCAGGACAATTTCGCCCGCGCGCTGCGCGAGCGCTGAGCCCGGACCGTCGCGGCGGGCGTCAGAACGCCAGCTGCACCTTCATCGACTGCGACTTGTCGGAGGCGAGGTCGAAGGCCTCCTTGGCGCGCTCCACCGGGATCGTCGCGCTGTGGAGCGGCGAAACGTCGATGCGGCCCGAGCCGAGCAGGTCCACCGCCTGCTCGAACTCCTCGTAGAAGCGGAACGTGCCCTTGAGGTCGATTTCCTTCGCGACCACGGCATTAATCGGAATCGGCATCTCCGCGCCGCCGATGCCCACCTGCACGATCGTGCCGCGAGGCCGCACCGTCGCGATGGCGTCGGCCACGCCGGACTTGTGACCCGAGCACTCGAACGCCACGTCGAATCGGCCCTTGTCGGCCTTGAACGGATCGAGCGCGGCCGCATCAGCCCCCACGTTCAAGGTCTCGTCGGCACCGATGCTGCGGGCGATCCCGAGCGTGCGGGCCGCAACGTCGGTCGCGACGATCTCCCGCGCGCCGAAATGGCGGGCGACGATGATCGCCAATGCGCCGATGGGGCCGCAGCCCGTCACCAGCACGCGCTTGGCGGCGAGCGAGCCCGCGCGGGCGGCCGCATGCAGCACCACCGCGAGCGGTTCGGCGAACACGGCCACGTCCGCGCCCACGCCCTCGCGCACCGGCACGGCCTGCGCCTCGGTGCAGACGAGCCGTTCGCGGAAACCGCCGTTCACATGGGGAAAGCGCATCGCGGAGCCGAAGAAGCGCATGTCGAGACAATGCGCCTGCAATCCGCGCTCACAATAGGAGCACCGCCCGCAGGCGTTGCTCGGATTGACGGCGACCCGCTGCCCCACCGCGACCCGCGACACGCCTTCTCCCACCGCGGAGACGGTGCCGGCGATCTCGTGGCCGAGAACCATCGGGGCCTTGATGCGCACCGTGCCGAAACCGCCGTCATGATAATAATGGAGATCCGAGCCGCAGATGCCGCCGCGCTCGATGCGCACTTCAACCTCGCCCGGCCCCGGTGCGGAGAGGGCGAAATCCTCCACGCGCAAATCGTGAGGGGCATGGACGATGACGGCACGAACGGCGGATGACATGGCTTTTTCCTGTGTCTCGAACGCGCGAACACTGCCCGAAGCGCCCCTTCTTGACCAGATGCAACCGGCGTAGAGGGGCACGGATGGCGGGTCGGGCGGCCCGGAAAGCCTCAACCGTGCGTCGGCCTCAGGGAAAGAGCCCCAAGCGTCATCCCGGGGCGCGAAGCGAACCCGGGACCCAGCCTTCTTCCACGACGCCCGCAAGCCTAGGTCCCGGGTCGGCGCCCGCCGCCCGGGATGACATCGGCGCGCCCGTCAAAGGAAAACCTAATGGGGGGAGGCGCACCGCGCCGTCTCGAACCGGCTCACGGCCCCGCGATGACACGAGCGGGCATCGAACCCATCCCCGTCTTGCGAGGAGCGAAGCGACGCGGCAATCCCAGTGGCCGCGCGTTCGATGGTCCACCGAAATCGAGCAATTTCATTAGCAATTCATTAGGGGTTGCGGCGCTCGTAAGGCATCCGGCCGCAAGAACGTGGCCATATTGCAACAGCCCTACCTCAAAACGGCCCCGATACCCCTCGGGACGGTAAAGTTCGATTGATCGAAGGACGGAGACGAGTAGGTTCCGTTCACCGGACGGATGCGAATCCACTCCGGGTCGTGACGGAACACCTTCGGCGGATCTTCGGTTCGTGTGCGGTGCTTCGGAGCGAAGGGTCTGGGACCTGACGAGGGAATGGCGAGAGCCGGAACCGAGCGGAGCCCTCCCGACGGGTCTCGAAAAATCTTTTGGAGGTTTACCATGAAGCTCGCCAAGAGCCTTCTTCTCGCTTCCGCCGCCGGCTTCGCCGCTTTCGGCGCCCAGGCTGCCGACCTTCCCTCGAAGAAGGCCGCGCCGGTTGAGTACGTTAAGGTCTGCAACACCTACGGTGCGGGCTTCTTCGTCGTTCCGGGCACCGACGGTTGCCTTCGCGTCGGCGGCCGTGTCCGCTTCGACATCGCCAGCGGCAGCAGCGGCACGACCAACAACCAGGTGCTGACCCGCGCTGAGAACAGCAATGTGTTCCGTACGCGCGCCTACATCTACGTCGATCACCGTCAGCAGTCGGAAGTCGGCCTGGTCCGCACCTACGCCCGTCTGTCGTTCACGCGTGACGCCAACTCGACCACTGCCGACACCCTGTTCGAGCTCGGCTTCGTGCAGGTCGGCGGTCTGACCGCCGGTCGCTTCACGAACCCCTACGACAACATCTACTACACCCACGGCTTCAGCGGCCTCGGCCTCCACGGCATGGGCGCAGTCGACCGTACGTCGAACAACGGCATCGCCTACACCGCCGCTCTCGGCAACGGCCTGACCGCCACTCTCGGCGCTTTCAACCAGGAAGGCTCCGTCGGCAACACCACCTCGCAGAAGTACACTGAATCCTCCGCGATGCCCGACGTCGTCGGCGCGGTCGAGTGGACGCAGGGTTGGGGTTCGGCCAAGTTGGCCGGTACGGTTCATCAGGTTCGCTACACGAACCCGAACGTCAGCACCGACTACGGCTACGGCGTTTCGGGCAACGTGAAGATCAACCTGCCGATGATCGCGGCCGGTGACTTCCTCGCCCTCGGCGCGCAGTACTCGAGCGGCGCTGCGGTTCTCGGCGGCGCTGCCAACGGCAACACCCGCGGCGGCGAAATCGCCCCCGTGATCGTCGATGCGACCGTTGTCGGCACGAGCGGCAAGCTCGCCACGACCTACGGCTTCAACGGTGGTCTCGATCACTACTGGACCAAGACCATCGACACCCTGGTCTATGCCGGCTACGTGAACTACGACAACGGCGCGACCTCGGCCAACAAGGTGAACGGCTACAACGTCGCTCAGTACACCCGTTGGATGCCGGTTGCCGGCCTCCAGCTCGGCGTCGAGACCGGCTACCGCTCGATCTCCGGATCGGCCGTGAAGGCTCTCAAGACCACCACGCTCAACGACACGAACGACTTCTACGGTCGTCTCCGCGTTCAGCGCGACTTCTGATCTCAGCCAAGTCTGAGTTCGAGAGGGCCTCGGCGGGAAACCGCCGAGGCCTTTTTCGTCACACGTCGAGGAAGTTCCGTGTCCGAACCGATTGAAGTCCGCTCCGCCTCTTCCGCAGTGCGACGGGCGGAACAGGCTGAAAAGACTGGAATGTTGCTGCAGGCTGAGCGGATCTGCAGAAGCATCCTCGACCGTTTTCCGGCCAATCAACGCGCCGCGGAAATGGCGGTGCGCATTTCCGCGCTTCGGCGGCAGCGTCGATCGGATGCACCCGCCCCGGCTTTTCAAGTTTCCAATTTGATAGAGATCTTCAATCGGGGCCAAGTCGACGAGGTCATCGCGCAGGCGGAAGAGATCTTGGATCGGTTCCCCAATACCTTTCTTCTCGCGAAGTTGCTCGCGACCGCTCTTCTGATCACCGGAAAAAACGAAGCGTCGGTCGAGCGTTTCCGCGCAGCAGCCTCGTTGAACCCGACCGATCCGACCCTTTACAACGACTTGGGTTTGGCGTTCCGAGCGATCTCGCGCCACGACGATGCCGCTTCATCCTTCCGACGAGCGATCGAATTGGACCCCGGGTTCTCGCAGGCACACAACAATCTCGGGCGGTGCTTGCAGGACATGGGTGAGAACGTTGCCGCTGCAGCGGCGTTTCGTTCCGCAATTGCCGTCGATCCCGTGAATGCCGAGGCTTACGTGAACCTCGGCAATGCGCTCCGGGCAACGAATATGGTCGAAGAGGCCTTCGCGGCATTCGAGCGGGGCCTCGAACTGAAGCCGGATTCAGCCGAGTTCCATTTCGTTTACGGCAACGCCCTTCTGGAAAGCGAACGGCATTCCGAAGGGCGCGCCGCGTTCTCACGGGCCATCGCGATCAAGCCCGAGTTCGATCTTGCGCGCGCAAGGCTGCTTGCGGAACATGCGGGCGCTTGTGATTGGTCGAAGGTTGACCAGCTTCGCGGCGGTACAGACTTCGTCGACGGAACCGTTTCCCCGTTTTTGTTCTTGGCTTTGGACGACGACCCCGAATTTCATCGGGCGCTGGCCGAGAAATTCGGCCTCAGCCAAGCAGTCGTGCATGATCCTCTTCCTGATTACGTCCGGCCGGCGTCATTCCCGAACAAGATCAGCGTAGGGTATTTCTCATCCGACTTTCATGACCACGCGACCATGCATCTGATGGCGCGAATGTTCGAACTGCATGACCCTGAAAAGTTCGATATTCATGTCTTCTCTTACGGGCGTGACTCGGATGATGCCTTTCGCCGGCGTTTGTTGAGGGCGGTACCGAACTTTCATGAGGTGTCGGCTCTCTCGGACCGTGCCATTGCGGCGAAGGCGCGTGAAATGGGGCTGCATGTCGCCGTCGATTTGAAGGGCTATACGCGGGCGACGCGAACCGGCTTGTTTGCTTACCGTCCCGCGCCTGTGCAGATCGCCTATATCGGCTATCCCGGCACGTCTGCGGCAAGCTTCATCGATTACGCCATTGCCGACCGGATCGTCATTCCTCACGAGGAAAACAAGAACTACTCGGAGAAGATCATCCGGCTGCCGGACTCCTACCAGGTGAACGACGACACAAGGGGCATAGAAGAAGATTCGAGTTCACGCGCCGAGGAGGGGCTTCCCGAAGAGGCGTTCGTCTTCTGCTGCTTCAACAACACTCTCAAGATACAGCCTCGCGAGTTTTCCATTTGGATGCGGCTTTTGATTGCCGTCCCCGACGCGGTGCTCTGGCTTTTGGCTTCGAACGACGAGGCGCGGAGCAATTTGCGGCGGGAGGCCGAACGTCTCGGCGTCGATCCCGCGCGGCTCGTCTTCGCGGAGCGTCGGCCTCTCGCTCGGCATCTGGCACGGCACCGGCATGCCGATCTGTTCCTCGACACGTTCAATTACAACGCTCACACCACCGCAAGCGACGCTTTGTGGGCCGGATTGCCGGTCCTCACTAAGACCGGCCGCAGTTTTGCGGCGCGGGTGAGCGCGTCCCTGCTCCACGCGTTGGGCGTTCCGGAACTCGTTGCGGCCGACGAAGAGCATTATGAACGCTTGGCGTTGAACTTGGCGTCGGACCGGACGCGGCTTCAGGCCCTGAAGACGAAGGTTCAGGAACTGCGCGCTTCCTCGCCCTTGTTCGACTCCCTGCGGAGCACCCGCACGTTGGAGGCAGCCTACCGCGCGGCCTATGAGAGGTTTGCCCGCGGGCTTCCGCCGGATCACATCGACGTCCGAATTTGACTTGAACGTCCCCGGGCGACGTCTCCGCAAAGCGCCTTTCGGAACGAAGACCCCTTCCGCTCGTTGCCGTCCCGCTGGGATCAAGGAGCAGAAACCATGACATCTCTTAAAGTGCTGACGATCGTCGCGGCCGTAGGGCTCGCGAGCGGCGCTTGGGCGCAGACGGGCGGCTCGGGCGGAACGGGCGGCGGTTCAAGCGGAGCCGGCGGCGGTACTAGCGGCGGCGGCGGAAGCGGCGCGAGCGAACGCGGCCAGATCGTGCCGAACACCGCACCGGGCCGCGGCGATACGACGGGAACGACCCGGTCGGGGCCGATGACGCGCGCGGAATGCGAGCAGCGTTGGAACTCGACGCAGCAATCGGGCGGCGCAAGCCTGTCCGGTCCCTCGCGTGACCGCTATATGGCCGACTGCACCGCGGGCAAGATGTAAATCGCCGAGCCGAAAGCACATCACTCTCGATGAGACGAAAAAAACCCCGGCGGTTGCCCGCCGGGGTTTCTCGACCAAGCCGTCAGGCTTGGATCGCAGGGCTTGGATCAGAAGTCGCGCTGAACGCGGAGACGACCCGAGAAGTCTTCCTTGTCGCGAGCGCCGCGCAGCGCACGGCCGCCGACTTCGCGATAGGTGGTTTCGATACCGAGCTGGAGACCCGAAACCGGCGTCCACTTGGTGTACTGGGACACCAGCCAGCTGTTGGCCTTGACGGTACCGGCTTCGAACGCCGAGTAGCCCGAATAGACGTGCGTATCGACGGTCTTCGTCCAGAAGTGCGTCAGGCCGCCGGCCACGCCCCAAGCGTCGGACAGCTTGCCGGTATTGCCGACAGTGTAGCCGTCATAGGTCTGGAACTGTTCCTGACCGCCGCGATAGGTGATCGCGCCGCCATAGACCGGAGCGCCCTTGGCGACCGAGCCGCTGAGGCCGATGAAGTCGCCGGCCGCAAGCATCGGCAGGTTGATCTTCACGCCGGCCGCGCCTGCAAAGCCGTAATCCGTATCGACGGCGGCATTGGAGTAGCGAACCTGATGGACTGCGCCGGAGAGCTTCACCGAGCCCCAACCCTGCGTCCATTCGGTGGTGCCGACCACGTCGGGCATCGACTGCCCGGCATAGGACACTGCGGTCGCGTTCGGGCCGCGCGTTTCGGTCGTGTCGACCAGAGCAAGCGTGGCGGTGAGGCCATTGCCGAGAGCGGCGGTGTAGGCAATGCCGTTTTCGGAGGTCGTGTCCTTCACGCCGACGCCGGAGGCGCCGAGGGGGGCCCAACCGTTGGTGTAGTAAAGGATGTCGTAGGGGTTCGTGAAACGACCGGCGGTCAGGCCGCCGACCTGCACGAAGGCAAGTTCGAACAGCGGGGAGACGGCGTCGGCATTGTCACGGGTGAAGGACAGGCGCGAATAGGCGCGCACCAGACCGACTTCCGACTGCTGACGGTGGTCGACATAGATGTAACCGCGGGCGCGGAACTGGTTCATAGCCTGAGCGCGGGTGCCGACTTCTTCGGCGTTGGTTGCACCGCGGCCCGAAACATAGTCGGCGCGAACGCGGCCGCCGACGCGGAGACAGCCGTCCGTACCCGGAACGACGAAGAAACCGGCGCCGTAGGTCGAGCAGACCTTGACGTACTCGACCGGTCGCCATACACTAGAAACTGTAAAAAGCAGCGTTACATACTAAAAATTGAAAAAATGCAGATCAGCAATTCATGGAATGCGTAACTCAAAACGATACGGTTCTTATTTAGATGTCTGTTAAATCGAAACAATGCCGAAATCGAGCCAAATCCAAGCCTGATCAAAACAAGTTTCGGTCGAAAAAGTTCCATACTACAACCTCTGGTCCTGTTTCGGAGTGTCCAGTGATGCACGCGTTGTCTCAAGAGTTTGTCAGTTCCGCTCGCCTCTCGCCGGGCGAAGATCGCCGCATTTTGCGGGACAGCGAAGAGAAGTCCCTGTATTTGGAAGTATCTCCTGCCGGAAAGACTTGGCGCGTCTCGCGAACGGTCGACGGCCGCCGACTTTTGTCCAAAATCGGCAACGCCCTCTCCCTGACCGTCGAGGAGGCCCGCGCCATCGTGCGCGCCCGCGGCGTCGAGGTCGCGGAGGCTCCGCCGCCGCCGGTCGATCTGTTCCGGAATTTCGTCGAAAACGTCTATGCGCCGCATGCGCGGACTGTGAAGCGGTCGCATGCGGAGGAGATGCGCATCATCCGCAACCACATCTTCCCCGTCCTCGGCGACATGCCGATCGGGGCGGTGGCGAAGGCCGACATCCGCAATCTGATGCAGGCGAAGCTGGCGGAGGGCTACGGCCCCAGCATGGTCAACCGCATCCTCGCCACGATCAAAAGCATCTTCAGCCGCGCCGTGGATTGGGAGACGGCGGGGCTGAAGGAGAGCCCTGCGCGCGGCGTGCGGCAATTGCCGTGCCCCAACCGCATCGACGCCTTCCTGACGCCGGCGGAGGCCCAGCGCCTGCAAAAGGCGGTCGCGGAAAGCGAGAACGTCATGCTGCGCTACATCATCGCCTTCCTGCTGCTGACGGGCGGACGAAAGCGGGAGGCGTTGGACGCGCGGTGGGAGAACGTCGATTTTGACCGCCGCATCTTCACGGTGCCGCTCTCGAAATCCGGCCGCCCGCGCTACATCCCGCTCTCCGACGACGCCATCCGCGTGCTGCATGCGGCCAAGCGCGAACTGACGCGGGTGGCGCCCGAATTGGCGGCCGAGACGCCTTGGGTGTTTCCCAACCCGGATACCCGCAAGCCGTTCGTCAACGTCTTCACCAGTTGGAACAATGCCCGCACCCGCGCGGACCTCAAGCACATCCGCGTGCACGACCTGCGGCACTCCTTCGCCTCCGCGCTCGTGAACGAGGGGATGACGCTCTACGACGTGAAGGAAATCCTCGGCCACGCCAACATGTCGACGACGACGCGCTACGCCCATCTCTCGCGGCAGAGGCTGCAGCAGGCCGCGACCGTTGCGGGCGATCACTACAAGCTGCAGATTTGATCGGCGGGAAGGGCGCTCTCCCCGCTGTTGCAAATCTGCCATAAACGACCCGAAACGAAGGTGTCTCCAGGGCTGGTATAGTCGAAAGTCGCTGAAAAGGAGCGTTTCGAGGCTGAATGCATAAATGCTGGGCAGCTCTGCCGTTCATTTGACCTTGCGTCTTGCGGCCGATGGCCAAAAAGCTGAGGCCAAGACATTCCGCCGACGAGAGTCGGATTTGAACAGATCGGAAAGAGCCATGTCCGGACGCCTCCTTGCAACCTGCGCCATTCTCGCCGCCTTTGCGGCTCCCGCTTACGCGGCCGATGCCCCGGGCAAGAAAAAGGCTCCCGTCGCCCCGGCGCCCGCGCCCGTCGTCTCGCCCTGGGATTTCGCCTTCGGGGCAAAGGCCCAGACGGATTACAATTTCCGCGGCATTTCCCAGACGGACCGTAATCCGGGCGTCGCCGGTTACGGCGAAGTCCGTTACGACAACTTCGCCTATGCCGGCATCGCCGCCTATTCGGTCGATCTGGCCACCAAGCCTCTCGCGGAGATCGATCTGACGGCCGGCATTCGCCCCGTCCTCGGCCCGGTCACCTTCGACCTCGGCGGCATCTACTACTACTACCCGGATGAGACGATCCCGGCCGGATATGCCCGCAACGCCGACTTCTTCGAGTTCGCGGGCAAGGCCTCCTACACCTGGAACGACACCGTCACCGTCGGCGGCAACGCGTTCTACACGTGGAACTGGCTCGGCACGGGCGCGGATGCGACCTATGTCTCCGGCACGTTGAAGGTCGCTCTGCCCTACAACTTCTCGGTTTCCGGCGAACTCGGCCACTATTTCATCGGCACGCAGACCTCGCCCGGCGGCTCGGCCGTGACCAACATCAAGCTGCCCGACTACAATTATTGGAACGCAGGCCTGACCTACACCTGGAAGCAGGTGTCGCTGGATGCCCGCTACCACGGCACCGACCTCAAAAAGACCGAGTGCTACACCCTGACGGGCGATCTTTCCGGCGCGCGTTCGGGCCGTTCCAAGTGGTGCGGCGACGCCTTCATCGCCACGCTGGCCGTCGATTTCGTCTACAGCGACCTGATCAAGAAGTAAGGATCCGTCCTTCGGGACGATCCGTCGAAAAGCGCCCGCCGAAAGGCGGGCGTTTTGCGTTCCGGGGCGTGGAGCGATAGGGCGTGTTCGGCTGCCCGCGCGCTACCAGCTGAGCCAGGCGGTCACGGCGCGGCAGGGCAGGCCGCTTGCGGCGACGACGTCGCGGGCCTTGGCGGGGTCGAGCGCCCCGCCGGTCCAGATTTCGTGACGGTGCAGGCCGCTTGCGACCATCAGCGCGTCGATGCCGGCGCGGCCCGCGCCCGCCACGTCGGTACGCAGCGCATCGCCTATGCCGAGGATGCGGGCGCGTTCGACGGGGCGGCCCAGCACGGCCTCTCCTGCCGCGAAGGCGGCGTCATAGGCGGGAGCGTGCGGCTTGCCCGCCCAGATCACCTCGCCGCCCATCTCCTCGTAGAGCGCCGCGACCGCGCCCGCGCAGGGATAGAGGCGGCCCGCCACCTCGACCTGAAGATCGGGATTGGCACAGACCAGCAGCAGCTCGCGCTGCAATGCACGCGCGAGCCGGGTGCGGTAATTCTCCGCCGTCTCGTTCTCGTCGTCCTCGAGCCCGGAACAGACGATGGCCTCGGCCTCGTCCAGCGGCACCCGTTCGATGTCGGCGAACAATCCGTCGTCGCGCAGCGCGGGGCCGATATGGTGAACGCGCCGCAGCCCGCGCTCCGCCAGACGGCCCAGCGTCAGATCGCCCGAGGTCACGAGCCGGTCATAGGCCTCGCGCGGAACGCCGGTCTTCGCGATCTGCCGGGCGGTGACCGGCGAGGGCATCGGCGCGTTCGACAGGAGCACCACCGCGCCGCCGCCGTCGCGAAACTTCTGCAGCGCGGCGCAGGCCGCGGCATGGGCGTTCGCCCCGTCGTGGATCACGCCCCACACGTCGCAGACGAGCAGGTCATAGCGGGCGAGAAGATCGCCGCAGCCGTCGAGAATGTCGGGGGTCACGCTCAGCCCTTCTCGCGCATCACGCGAGCCTTGTCGCGATTCCAGTCCCGGTCCCTCTCGGCCTGCCGCTTGTCGTGCAGCTTCTTGCCGCGCGCCAAGGCGAGTTCCACCTTGGCCATGCCGCGGTCGTTAAAGAACACCTTCAGCGGCACCACCGTCATGCCTTCGCGGTTCACGGCGCCGATCAGCTTGTTCACCTCGCGCCGATGCAGCAGCAATTTGCGCGGCCGCTTCGGCTCGTGATTGAAGCGGTTGGCCTCGAGATATTCGGGGATATAGGCGTTGACGAGCCAAAGCTCGCCGTTTTTCTCGCCCGCATAGCTCTCGCCGATCGTCGCCTTGCCCGCACGGAGGGATTTTACCTCGGTGCCGGTCAGCGCGATGCCCGCCTCGAAGGTCTCGCCGATCTCGTAGTTGAACCGCGCCTTGCGGTTGTCCGCGGCGATTCTGGCGTTCGGGTTCGGCTTCTTGGCCATCGTGCGGGTCGGTCCTCGATCAGCCGTTGATCAGGCCGGCATGGATCATGGCCTCGCGGATCCGCTTGCGGGTCGGCTCGGTCACGGGCAGCAGCGGCAGGCGGACTTCTTCGGTCAGGCGACCGAGGATCGAGAGGCCGCATTTCGCGCCCGCAAGGCCGGGCTCCAAAAAGATCGCCTGATCGAGCGGCACCAGCCGGTCCTGCATCTCGAGCGCCTTGGGCATGTCGCCCGCCAGCGCCGCGTTCATGCGCTCGGCCGAGAGGCGCGGCGCGACGTTCGACACCACCGAGATGGTGCCGTGCGCGCCCGCCGCCACCGACGGCATCGCGATGATGTCGTCGCCCGACAGCTGCACGAAATCCGGGCCCATCGCCTGACGCTGCTGCGAGATGCGCGCCACGTTGCCGGTCGCGTCCTTCACGCCCGCGATGTTCTTCAATTCATACAGCCGCTTCATCGTGTCGACCGACATGTCGATCACCGAGCGCGGCGGGATGTTGTAGATGATGATCGGAATGCCGACGACGTCGTTGATCGCCTTGAAGTGCTGGTAAAGCCCTTCCTGCACCGGCTTGTTGTAATAGGGCGTCACGATCAGCACCGCGTCGGCGCCGGCCTTTTCGGCGTGGCGCGCGAGTTCCACCGCCTCGGCCGTGTTGTTGGAACCGGCGCCGGCGATGACGGGCACGCGGCCCTTCGCCTCGGAGATGCAGATCTCGACGACGCGGCGGTGTTCGTCATGCGACAGCGTGGGGCTCTCGCCGGTGGTGCCGACCGGGACGAGGCCGTGCGAGCCTTCCGAGATCTGCCAGTCGACGAGCTTGCGGAACGCATCCTCGTCTACCGCGCCGTCGCGAAACGGCGTCACCAGAGCCGTGTAAGACCCCTTGAACATACGGCTCTTCGCCATCGCCCTCTCCATTCCCGCCCGTTCGGAATTCTTCATCGCCTTGCGGCCGTCACGTTGCCCGACACATAGACGCTCGGCACCCCGGGGGAAAGGGCGCATACGGCTCGGATGCACGCTTCCCGGAACGGGCGAAGCGGCGTTTTCATGCTCCGCCCCACCCATGCCGCAGTCTCGGTTAGGATTTCGGAAACCAAAACGCCGCCATACCATCCCGAGCGTTTGCGTTGAGGACTCCGGCGGCATGAAACTGAATCGCACCACCCGCACCCTCGTCGCACTCTCGTTGCTGGGCACGGCCCTGTCCCCGCCGCCGGCGGCGGCCTTCGAGGGGCTTTTCTCGTTCCTCAGCAGCTCCTCCGACAAGACCGGTTCGATCACCACGGGCAAGACGTCCGACATTCGCGGCATTTCGTCGGCGGACACGTCCCGCCTCAAGCGCGCGCTGACGGCCTATCGCCAAAACGACGTGGCAAACGGCGATGCCGCCGCGCGTGAATTGCAGGATCCCACGGCCCGCACCGTGGCCGAATGGGCGGCGATCCGCGCGGGCGGCAGCAATACGGGCTTCGAGCGCATCGCCGATTTCCTCGAAAGCGCGCCCGACTGGCCGACGCGCGGCAATCTGCGCCGTCGCGCCGAGGAAGCCATGGTGGCGGAAAATCGGCCCCATGCAGACGTGAAGAAGTTCTTCGCCAAGGCGAAGCCGGTGACGCCGGGCGGAAAATTGGCCTATGCGGGCGCGCTGCGCGCCTCGGGGCAGGACGCCGCCGCCGCCGAACTGGTGCGCGACGCGTGGACCACGGACAGCTTCGGGCGGGATCTCGAACAGAAATTTCTCTCGGCCTTTGAAGGCACGATCCGCAAGTCGGACCATCATCGCCGCGTCGAATATCTGATCTTCGCGGAAAATTATGAAGGCGCGATGCGTGCCGCCGCCTATGTCGGTCCCGAAGAGGTCGCCGTGGCCCGCGCCGCCGCCGCCGTGGGGCAGAAGTCGGGCACCGCGGCATCGTTGCTCGCCGCCATTCCCGCAAAGAGCCGTTCGCAGCCGCTGGCGCTTTATGCGCAGGTGCAGCATCTGCGCCGGTCCGACAAGGGAGTCGAGGCGGCTCAAGCGCTTGCGGGCGTTCCGCAGGCCGTCGAGGCCCATCACGGCGACGCCTGGTGGACGGAGCGTCGTCTCGTCGCCCGCCGACTGCTCGACAGCGGACAGCCGCAGCTCGCCTACCGCGTCGCCGCCGGCCATTCCGCCGAGTCCGCCGCGAGCAAGGTCGACGCCGAGTATCACGCCGGCTGGATCGCGCTGCGTGCGCTGAAGGACGCCGGCGCCGCACAGAAGCATTTCGCGGCGGCGACGAAGGCCGCCACGACCCCGATCTCGACGGCGCGCGCGGCCTATTGGCAGGGGCGCGCGGCGGAAGCCGCGGGCGGCTCCGGCTCGGCGGCGCATTACCAGCGCGCGGCCGCCTATCCGACGACCTATTACGGCCAGCTGGCGCGCGCCAAATTGAACACGCGCGACATGGTCATCCCGATGGTTCAGGGCAACGTGGCGGCCTCGCGCGTTCAGGCGCTGCGGGCCGTCGCCATGCTCTACGACGCGGACGAGCGCGACACGGCGATGCCGCTGATCGTCGATCTCTCGCAGACCGTCACCGACGCCGGAACGCTGGACGCGCTCGCCGACATCGCCGCGGCGCGCGGCGATGCGCGTGCCGTGCTCATCATCGGCAAGGCCGCGGTGCAGCGCGGCTTCGCGCTCAATCAGCATGCCTTCCCGGTGTTCGGCATCCCGAAGGACGCGCTTTCGGAAAGCCCGGTCGAGAAGCCGCTCGTCTACGCCATCACCCGGCAGGAAAGCGCCTTCGATCCGCGCGCCGTGTCCTCGGCCGGCGCGCGCGGCCTCATGCAGCTGATGCCCGCCACGGCAAAGCAGCAGGCGGGCAAGTCCGGCATCGGCTTCGACGCCTCGCGCCTGCACGAGCCCGCCTACAACGTCACGCTGGGCGCGGCGCATCTCGGCGAGCTCGTGGGCAATTGGGGCGGCTCCTACATTCTCGCCATCGCGTCCTACAATGCCGGGCCGGGCAATGTGCGCAAATGGATCGAGGCTTACGGCGATCCGCGCGATCCCTCCGTCGATCCCGTCGATTGGGTCGAACGCATTCCCTTCTACGAGACGAGGAACTACGTTCAACGGGTGTTGGAGAACCTGCAGGTCTACCGGAGCCGGCTCGGCGAGAAGACCACGCTGCTGCTGGACTCGGACCTCAAGCGGGGCGGCCGCTGAACGAACGGGAGAACGGCATGACGGACGGCAAGGCGCATCGAGACCACTTCTCCCCCGCGCCCGACGGCCTGATGCTGCATGCGCGGGATTACGGCCCCGCCGATTCCCAGCATCTCCCGGTCGTCTGCCTGCCGGGCCTGACCCGCAATTCCCATGATTTCGACGTGCTCGCCCGCGCGCTCTCGACCGGGCCGCAGGCGCGCCGCGTGGTGTCCGTCGACTACCGCGGCCGCGGCCTGTCCAACCGCGACGTGGACTGGCGCAAATACGATGTCGGCGTCGAAACCGGGGACGTGCTCTCGCAGCTCGCCTCATTGGGGATACCGAAGGCGCTGTTCGTCGGCACCTCGCGCGGCGGCCTCATCGTGATGACGCTCGGCACCGTCGCGCCGCAGGTGCTCGCGGGCGCGGTGCTCAACGACATCGGCCCCGTGCTCGATCTGGCGGGGTTGGAACGCATCCGGGGCTATGTCGGCAAGCTGAAGCCCCCGCGCACGTGGGACGAGGCGATCGCGCTGCTGAAATTCACCACCGGCGGCGGCTTCACCGCCATCGACCCTGCCGACTGGCGGGCCTTCGCCGAGGGAACCTGGCGCGAGGAGGACGGCACGCTCGCGATCACCTACGACCCGGCCCTGATGCTGTCCTTCGCCACGATGGACTTCAAGAAGCTGCCGGACATCTGGCCGGCTTTCGAGGCGCTCGCGCCGGTGCCGCTGCTCGTCGTGCGGGGGGAGAATTCCGACCTGCTCTCGGATGCCACCACGACGGACATGGCCAAGCGCCACCCCCGTTGCGCCGTCCACCTCGTCTCCGGCCAAGGCCATGCGCCGTTGCTGCGCGACGCGCCGACCATCGACCGGATCAGGGCTTTCTTCGACGAGGTCGAGACGTCCGCTCCCGTCGCTGCGACGGCTTGAGCCGCCGCTAGCGGCCCGTCAACTGACGCCAAGCGCCGCGGAACGGGCGGAAGACGAAGCGGACGGTGTGCTTGCCTGCGGGCAGGGCGACGGCGCGGAAGAGGAGGTCGGCGCGCAGGAGCGGCCGTTCATCGCCGTTCACCTCGACCGACCACCAAGGATGCCAGACGTCGTTGAGCACGAGCACGCCGCCGCCGCGGCTTTCCGCTTCGATCAGGACGGCGTTCACGCCGTATTCGACGATGCGGGCCGTGCCGCCGGTGCCGCTCTTGACCCCGCCCGCATCGACCGAGGCGATCAGCGCCGTGGCGCGCGGGTCGAAATTCGGCCAGCGGCCGGTTTTCAGGATCGGGTCGAACTCGACTGCACGGACTTCGCCGGGGAAGAGGACGCGGGGCAAGGCGCGCGGGTTCTCGTAGATGAAGCCGTCCGCGGTCTTGGCGACGAGGCGCAATTCGCCCGGCTTCACGGCGGGGTCGATGTCGCCGATTGGAACGCCCGTGGCGATGAAACGCAGACCGAGCATGTCCGACAACTGCGAGCGGTAGGACGGCATCGCCGGGGCGAAGCTCTTCTGACTTGCGAGCGCCGCATGGTCCTGCGCGCCCGTCGCGGCAGTGTAGAGGCCCAGGCGGAGCGGGTTGTAGCCGAGGGTGTTGTCGAGCCGATGCACGAGGCTCGCATTGGGCCAGTGGAACCCGAGCGCGATCAGCTCGATGCGGTCGCGACGGTCCGGCGCGGCGGTCTCGGCGAGCTTGCGCTTGAGCAGCGCGACGGTCTCGTTGCCGGTGCCGGGCTGCAGCACGTCATAGACGGAGGGCGGAAGCGCGGTGGATTCGTTGGGGCCGTTGTTCCACGCCAGATCCGCCGTGAGGACCGCGGCAAGCGCCAAGCCGACGAGCTTGGGAAAGCGCGCGCGCATGCGCTCGGCCAGCAGCAACGCGACGCCGGAGATCGTCAGGCACAGGGCGGCGATGCCGAGGGGAAGCAGGGCGAGGCGGACCGTGTCCTTCCAGACTGCGAGGCCGAGGCCCGCGAGGAGGGCGGCCGCCGTGATGCCGCAAAAGATCAGGAAACGCCTTTGCGTGGGGGCGAGAAGGCCGTCGCGCAGCAGGCGTGAAACGCCGTAGCCGCCGAGAATGGCGGTGAGCGCGCCGAGATGGAACGTGGCGTCGGCCGGGCGTCGCCAGAGGTCCGCACCGGGCATGACCTCGAACATGACGGCGAAGAGCGGCGTGTAGCGGCCCAGCGCGTAAGCGAGCAGGAAGACGAAGGCCGCGAGGAACGGGCGGATCTCGCGGGAGCGGAAACCGCCGCGCGCGATGCCCGCCCACAGGATCGCCAGCAGCGGGATCGCGCCCGCATAGATCGCGCTCATATTGCGCGCGAGAAAGAGATCGACCCCCGACCATGTCGGGCTCGGCGGACCCCAATAGTCGTTCAGCGGACCGTCGACGCCGTAGAGGTTCGCGACGAAGGCGGTGAGCAGGGCGGCCGGATGCAGCGAGCCGCGCTCCGCGCCGAGCAGATCGAAGGCCGGGCGGTTCGAGACCTCCGAAAGCAGGCTCGTCAGCGTGAACGGGACTGCGATCAGCAGGAGACCGACGGCGACGGCCGTCAGGGCGGGCAGCAGGCTGCGGCGCAGCGAGAGGCGGATTTCGCCGCTCTCCCACCAGCGCCCGACCGCGAACAGCACGAGCAGCCACACGCCGAGCCATGCGACCTGATCGCGCCCCAACGCCATCGCGGCGGCGAAGACGCCGGTCAGCGCGCCGTAACGCCACGATCCGCGGTCGATCGCACGGCTCATCGCCCAAAGCGCGAGAGGCCACCATGCGAGGCTGATGATTTGCCCGGTATGCTGGATGCGCCAAGCGGCGGAGCCGCCATAGGCGAAGGCGACGGCCGCCACGAGCGCGCCGGCCGCATGCCACCCGCGATCCCGGAACAGCAGGATGATGCCGACGCCGCCGGCCAGCAGCATGGCGAGCACCACCGCATCCGCCGCGAGCAGGGACGGCGAACCGCTGAACAGGGCGAGCAGGAGATGGGGCGGGGAGAACACCAGCGATTGCGGATCGGCCACGTGCGGAATGCCGCCGAAGACGTAGGGATTCCACAGCGGGAACTCGCCGGCGCGCAGCGAAGACGCGAGGAAGGCGAGTTGCGGCTGGAAATGGGCCTTGGCGTCCCACGGGATCGTGACGCGGCCCGACAGCCAGGGAAATCCCAGAACCGCCCATGCGAGCACGAACAGCCCGAGCGTCAAGCCGAGCGGGAAAGTGTCGGTCGGAGCTTTGCGGCGGGCCACCTTATGCAGGACTGCGCGATCAGTCCTGCGCGGTGAGGCGCGCATTGAGCGCCTCGACGTCGATCAGGTGGCCGGCGCGGTCGCGCTTGGAGGTGAGATAAAGCACGTTCTCGGCCGTGGGCCTGCCGATGACGCGCTCATGCGAGGTCACCTCGATGCCCGCACGCTTCACCGCCCCGATCTTTTCAGGATTGTTGGTGAGCAGGCGGACGCGCTTGACCGAGAGCAGGCGCAGCATTTCGGCGGCGAAATCGAAACGGCGCTGATCGAGATCGAAGCCGAGCACTTCGTCGGCGTCGTAGGTATCCCAGCCCTGGCTCTGCAGCTTGTAGGCCCGGATCTTGTTGGCGAGGCCGTTGCCGCGCCCTTCCTGATCCAGATAGAGCAGAATGCCGCCGCCGTTTTCGGCCATCCAACGGATCGTGCCGCGCAGCTGATCGCCGCAATCGCATTTCAGCGAGCCGAAGAGGTCGCCGGTCAGGCAGGCGGAATGCAGGCGGACGGGAACCGGATCGTTCAGGTCGGGCGTGCCGACGATGATCGCAACCTGATCGCGCAGGCCTTCGCCGCCGCGATACACCACGAATTCCGTGGGTGCGGCTTCGAGCGGGACGGGCGCGCGGCTGATGATGCGCAGCTTCGCGGTGGCCGAGCGGCGATAGTCGAGGACGGCCTCCACCGCGACCGAGGTCAGCGGGTCCATCAGCACGTCCGCGCCCAAAGGCACGATGACGAGAGCGGGAAGGATGAGCGAGAGCGCGGAGAGTTCGAGAGCCGCGCGGTCGAGCACGCCCGCCGCCGAAACCGGGGCGTCCGCCTTCGCGTCGAGACGCAGCGCGAGCGCTTCGATGCGTGCGCGGTCGATGACCGGCAGCGCGATGGTGCCCGGCACGTCACGCTCGAGTCCGAGCCGGCGCAGGCGCGCGGCGGGGAGCACGAGACGGGCGGAGCCGGCCGCGATCTCGGAGAGACGCAGGATCAAATCGTCTTCCAGCGCTTCCACGCCGAGGACGATGACGTCGCCTTCGTCGGCGGAAATCAGCACGGGGCGACCCGAGCGCATTTCCGAGACGGCGCGCTCGACGGAAGTGGTCTCCGCGTTTCCGAGCAGCCGTACGACGTTTTGCGGTTTATTCATGAAATCGTCTCTGAAGGCGCGGTGCCGATTCAAGCCCTAAGTTAGGAGCCGCGCCCTTCGCTTCAAGTTGCGGAGGAACGATGACCGTGCAGGACTTTCCGTCGGGGAGCCATACACCATAATCACGGCATTGCTGAGCGAAATTTCAACGCGTGTCATCTGCAGCGGGCTCATGCTCGGGAGGGAACCATGACGAACGTTTCCGCATCCACGGCCGCGGCGGAGTATTCGACCGCGCAGAAATGGCTGCACTGGCTGCACGCCGCATTGATCCTGACGCTGATCCCGGTGGGGATCATCATGAGCAATTCCGATCCGAGCCCGACCGTGAACGCCATGTACGAGCTGCACAAGTCGTTCGGCATGACCGTGTTCGTGCTGGCCGTGATCCGCGTGGCCTATCGCGTCGCGCGCGGCGCGCCGGCCTATGCGGACGAACTGCCGGCCGTGCAGCGCATGGCGGCCAACGCGGTGCATCACCTGCTTTACGCGTTGATCGTCGTGACGCCGATCCTCGGCTTCGTCGGCACGTCGATGTGCTGCAAGCCCGTGAACCTGTTCTGGACCGTGCCGGTCCCGTTCGGTTTCGACGGCTCCGAGGCGACGACGAAGCTCGTGTTCACCCTGCACAAGACCGCGGCGATCACGATGGCGGTGCTCGTGATCGGCCATATCGGAGCGGCGCTTTTCCACGGCTTCGTGCGCCGCGACGGCATCCTGCGGCGGATGCTGCCGGGCTGATCCGCCTTCGCGGCGCCACCCGTCAGAGGGCGGGGGCGGCGAAGACGTCGAGGTGCCCGACCGTATGGGTCTCGACGGCGGCGGCTTCCCACGCGTCGACGAGTTCGGGCGCGACCATGCGGGTTTCACGCACTGCGCCCGCGATGCCTGACGACAGCGAGACCATGAGGGCGCGGTCCTCGGCGGCATGGAGCTGCCAGGGACTCGGTGCGGTGTGGACCTCGTAGCCGCGTTCCGCGAACATCGACGCCATGATGGCCGTCGCGTCCGGCCCGGCGGCGGGGCCGAAGCCCTTGTCGGTACGCTGATGATGGTGGAATGCGGCGAAGATGGCGCCGTCGGCCGGATGGGCGGGGCCGCGCGCCTCGACGCCGTCATAGCTCAGCACGGTGTAGAGCGGCAGGGCGCGGGCGGCGAGCGCCTCGATGAAGCGACGCAGCCAAGGCGCGGACACGAGATCGAACAGGGCCGCGGCGGTGACCAGATCGGTCGGCCGGTCGAGAACGGCGTCGAGTTCCCTGTCGAGATCGGCTTGCACAAAACGCACGCCGATGCGGCGGCCGCCCTTCACGAGAGCCAGACCCTCTCCCGACTCCTCCGCCGTGTCCGCCCAAGCCGAGAGACGCTCGCGGGCGGCGGCGAGAAGGCGGGGGTCGTAATCCACCAAGGTCCATTCCTGCGACGGGCCGAGCCGGGGCGCGGTCGCGCGCAGGTTCGAGCCCGCGCCGCAGCCGAGATCGGTGATGCGGACCGGCTGATGCGCGGCGAAGCGCGTCGCGACGCGGCCGGCGAGCCCTTCGTCGCGCGAGCGGTGGTCGACCGGTTCGCGCAAGGCGAGCCATTCGGGGCTGAAGCCGCTCATGCGGAGATCCTTTTCAGTACGGCCGCGACGCGGGCCGCGGTATCGGTCCAGCGCGGCAGATCGGACGCCGCGGCGCGGGCGGCGGCTGCGGCTTCCTTGCGGACCGAGGCATCGGAGAGAAGCGGGGCGAGGGTGGCGGCCAGAGCGGCCGCATCCCCCGGCGCGACGGTGCGGACGGCCGGCGGCGCATGATCGAGCGCGGCGGGAATGCCCGTCGTCGCCACGACGGGAAGACCGCAGGCCAGAGCCTCGGTCAGCACCATGCCGTAGCCCTCGTAATGCGAGGGAAAAACGAAGAGATCGGCCGAATGCAGCAGGGCTGCGACGGCGTCGTCGTCGAGCGCGCCTGCAAAGGTGATCCGGTCGCCGAGCGACCGGGCCGCGACGCGGGCGTGGAGATCGGCCGCCGTGGCGGGGTCGAAAGCCGGAGAGCCGGCGACCGTCAGCCGCCAGTCATGCCCTACGAGGCCCGACAGGGCGTCGATCAGCACGTCATAGGCCTTGCGGGGCGAGACGGCGCCGAGGGCGACGAGGTGCAGCGGCCCGCCCGGCGGGGAGCCTGCCGCGAGCGGCGCGGCGGCGACGCCGGGCACGGCCACGCCGATGCGGGCTTCCTCGACGGCGAATTTTTCGACGAGAAGGCGGCCGGTTTCGGCGCTTGAGACGACGACTGCCGCCGCGCGGGCCAGAGCCGCCTTTTCGCTCGCGACGAAGGTCGCGGCGTCCTCGGCCGAGATGCCCGTCTCATAGCCGAGCGGGTGATGCACCAAGGCGACGATCGGGCCGCGCGCCGCGGCGATCTCCGCCTCGGAGAATGCGCCGTAGGCGAGGCCGTCGGCCAGCAGAGGCATGCCTTCGGGCAGGGCGGCGAGCATCCGGGCCGTTGCGGCCCGGTCCTCGACCGTCGGGCGCGGCCAAGACCCCGGCAACGCGACATGCCGCACGTCCACGCCCTCGGCGGGCAGGGCGGCGAGCAGTTCGCGGGCGTAGCGGTAGCCCCCGGTGGGGCTCGCCAGATCGCCGGGGATGAGGAAGGCGGCGCGGATCATCGCGTGACCGGACCCTCGAACCATGCGCGCGCGACGTGGCTCTCGTGCAGCGTGACGCGGATCTTGACGATGCCTTCCGAGCCCGGCCCGAGCGCCCCGGTGCGCGCCGCGTCCGCCATGCGGTCGAAGACGTAGCGGGACAGGAATTCCGTGGTGGTCTGACGGCCCGCGAATTCCGGTACGTCGTCGAGATTGCGGTAGTTGATCGGCTCGATGGCGGCCTTGAGCGCGTCATGCGCGCGGCCGATGTCCACGACGACTTCGTACTCGTTCAGTTCCTCGCGGTAGAACGCCACGTCGATGACGAAGGTCGCACCGTGCATGCGCTGCGCGGGGCCGAAGAATTCGCCCTTGAAGGAATGGGCGATCATGATGTGGTCACGGACTTCGAGAGCGTACATCGGGAGCCTTTCAGTAGCGCAGCGCGACGGCGAGTGCGTCGGCATCGGCGGCGAGCAGTGCGGGGAGACGCGCGGGAGCGTCGGCGAAGGGGATTTCGTGGGTGAGCAGGGCATCGAGCCTTGCGTCGTCGAGCAGAGCGAGGGCTGCGCGCAGGCGGCGGCCGTAATCCCAGCGCGGACGGCGCGACGGCGCGACGTGGCCGACTTGGGACGCGACGAGCCGCAGGCGCTTGGAGTGGAACGCTCCGCCGAGAGCGACCGGCGTCGCGCCCTCGCCGTACCAGCTGAGCTCGATCACCGTTGCCTCGAAACCGGCGCAGCCGAGCGCGGTCGCCAAGCCGCCGGCGCTCGCGGAGGCATGGAACACGACGTCGGCATCGACGGGCGCGGCTTCGGGCAAGGCGAACTTCACGCCCAGCGAGTGCGCGAGCGCCGCGCGGCTCGGGGTGCGGTCGACGAGCGTGACGTCCGCGCCCGGCAGTCGGCCCGTCAATGCGGCGACAAGCGCGCCGACGAAGCCGCCGCCGACGACGACGATTCGGTCGCCCGGACCGGCGGCCGAATCCCAGACGGCGTTCAGCGCGGTTTCCATGTTCGCGGCGAGCACGGCGCGGCGTGCGGGAACCGCCTCGGGCACGCGATGCAGCATCGCAAGCGGGGCGACGAAGCGGGACTGGTGCGGATGGAGACAAAAGACGGTGCGGCCGAGCCAATCGGCCGGGCCGTCCTCGACGACGCCGACGGCGGCGTAGCCGTATTTGACCGGGAAGGGGAATTCGCCCTCCTGCAACGGGCAGCGCATGCGCTCGACCTCGGACGCGGGAACGCGATTCTCGAAGACGAGACGCTCCGTGCCGCGGCTCACGCCGGTGAACGACGCCCGTACCGACGCTTCGCCCGCGCCCGGCGCTTTGACCGCGGCTTGCCGAAGCTCTAGTCGTTCCGGGCCCGCGACCCATAATGCCCGGGCGACTTTCGCCCGTTCCGTTTCTTCGACCACACGGCCCCCCATGACCGAGCGCTCAGAGCCCGCATCGACCGGCGCAACCGATACGACGCCGACGGGCGTCCAGTCCACGGCCGAGCTGCGATTTCGTCGGCTGATCGTCATGACGCTCAACGTCGTGACCTATCTGGTGCTTTCGGCGGCTTTGGCGAGGGTGCTGGGCAGCGGCGGCTGGACGGCGATCGACCTCGTGATCTTCGGCTGCTTCCTCGTGGCCGCGCCGTGGAGCGTGCTGGGGTTTTGGAATGCGGTGATCGGGCTGTGGCTGCTGCATGGCGTCAAGGACGGCGTGGAACGCGTCGCGCCCTATGCGGCGGCGGGCGACGTCCCGGTGAAGCTGCACGAGAAGACCGCGATCCTCATGACGCTCCGCAACGAAGACCCCGCCCGGGCTTTCGCGCGGCTGCGGGTGGTGAAGGATTCCGTGGACGACACGGGGCAGGGCGACGCCTTCGCCTATTTCGTGCTGAGCGACACGACGGATGCCGGCGTGGCCGCCGCCGAAGAGGCCGCCTTCGCGGCGTGGCGCGCGTCGACCTCGCATGCCGACCATCTGCATTATCGCCGGCGCGAGGCGAATACGGGCTTCAAGGCCGGCAACGTGAAGGACTTCTGCGACCGCTGGGGCGCGGATTATCCGTTGATGCTGCCGCTCGACGCGGACAGCCTGATGTCGGGCGAGACGATCCTGCGCATGGCGAGGATCATGCAGGCGCATCCGAAGCTCGGTATCCTGCAGAGCCTCGTCGTCGGCGCGCCGACGCAGAGCGGTTTCGCCCGGCTGTTCCAGTTCGGCATGCGCCACGGCATGCGCCCCTACACGATGGGGCAGGCCTGGTGGACGGCCGATTGCGGGCCGTTCTGGGGCCACAACGCCTTCGTCCGCATCAAGCCCTTCGTCGAGCATTGCGAATTGCCGGTGATCCCGGGCGGACCGCCCTTCGGCGGGCATGTGCTGTCGCATGATCAGGTCGAGGCGACGCTGATGCGCAAGGCGGGCTTCGAGGTGCGGGTGCTGCCGGTCGAGGGCGGCAGCTGGGAGGACAACCCGCCGACCGTGCTCGAATTCTCGCGCCGCGACCTGCGCTGGTGCCAGGGCAATCTGCAATATCTGAAGATTCTCGACCTGCCCGGCCTGCTGCCGATCAGCCGTTTTCAGCTCGTCTGGGCGGTGCTGATGTTCATCGGCGTTCCCGCTTGGACGCTGATGATCCTCCTCGCGGCGTTGAAGCCGTTCGAGACGGCGGATCTGGCGGGCGGCTTCCCGGCGGGGCTCGCGATCGGCGTCTATTGCGCGTTCCTGCTGATGTATCTTGCCCCGAAACTCGCGGGCTTCATCGACGCGGCGCTGGCGGGCACGGCACGCTGGGGCGGCGGGCTGCGCTTCGCAGCGGGAGCTGCGACCGAGGTGACCTTCTCCTTCCTGCTCGGCGCGGTGACGACGTTCCGGCTCGCGATCTTCATGGTCGGGCTGATCTTCGGCCGTACCGTGATGTGGAACGGGCAGGCGCGCGACGCGCATGCGCTGTCATGGGGAACGGCCGTGAAGGGGCTTTGGCCGCAGACCCTGTTCGGCGCCGTCGTGCTGGGGCTGATGTGGTCGCATTCGCCGACGTTGGCGCTGTGGTCGCTGCCGCTGACCGCGGGCTTCCTCACCGCGATCCCCTTCGCCGTGCTCACCTCATCGGAGGAACTCGGCCGCGTGCTCGCCCGTCTGCGGCTCTGCGCCATTCCCGAGGAGTTCGACATGCCCGCCGAAATCGCCGCGCTGACGCAGACGCCGGACGACGTGAAGGTCGCGGCATGAGCGGGCTCGGCGAGACGTTCGCGGCCCTCAAGGGCCTGGCCCGATCGGTGGCGGTGTATCACGGCGACCGTGCGCGGCACCGGGCGATGGACGTGCTGCATGCGCAATTCGTGAAGCCCGGCGATCTCGCCTTCGACGTCGGGTCACATGTCGGAGACCGCGCGGCGAGCTTCCGCCGTCTGGGCGCGCGCGTCGTGGCGCTGGAGCCGCAGGCCGGCCCGGCGGCGGTGATCCGCACGCTCTTCATGTTCGACTCGAAGTTGACGCTTTTGCGTTGCGCTGCAGCCGACTCGGAGGGAGAGCTCGTGTTCCGCGTGAATTCGCGCAACCCGACGGTCTCGACCGCCTCCACGGAATTTCTCGGCGCGGCCGAGGGCGCGCAGGGCTGGGAAGGGCAGGTCTGGGACCGCGAAATCCGCATTCCGTCGACTACGCTCGACGCGCTCGTCGCGCGCTACGGCGAGCCCGCCTTCGTCAAGATCGACGTCGAGGGCTTCGAGGATACGGTGCTGGCCGGCCTTTCGCGTCCTCTGCCGGCGCTGTCCTTCGAGTTCACGACCATCGCCCGCGAGGTCGCCTCGCGCTGCATCGACCGGCTCGCCGCGCTCGGCGATTACGGATTCGACGTGGCCATGGGCGAGACGCAGAAACTCGTCTTCGGCTCGTGGATTTCCGGCGAGGAGATGAAGGCCCATATTCTGGGCTTGCCGCATTCCGCCAATTCGGGCGACGTCTACGCCGTCCGCCGTTGAACCGTCGCGCACCGGAGCCCGCATGATCCGCACCGTCCTCGCCCTCGTCGCCTCCGTGATGCTCGCGGGCGCCGCCCGTGCCGTCGATCTCGCGACCGAACTGCCGGTGAAGGTGGAAAACCGGAGCGAGCCGGTGCTTTGCGCCGAAAAGGACAATGTGGACCTGTCCTTCATCTCCCCGGAGGTGAAGAGCTTCCGCATCCAGTCGGTGCATCCGGCCTATATCGGCTCCATCGTCGTGGATCGCTGGGCCCCGGATTTCACCAGTTGCGACATGTCGCACGACCCGTCCTTCGCGACGCAGGCGCGGCGGGTGACCTTCTACGAGGACAACGACATCTGGCTGACGGGCTATGCCTATCCGTCTTTCTGGCGGCCCGCGAACGTCCCGGTGCGCGTGGGCAACCGCAGCGAGAACGGCCTGCACGTGGTTCAGCTGTGGGTGAAGCATCAGGAGCGCGCCGAGGAGGTGATGGCCTTCTACCCGCCCGACGGCTATTGGCGCGCCCGCCCGCTGCCGCCGCAAAACCTGCGCTGGACGGCCTACGGCTCGTCCTTCCTCGTCGGCCCCGTCGACATGCAGCTGCGGCCGGTCGTCGAGCTGACGGAAATCGTCTTCGATCCGAAGACGCGGACCTTCACGATGGGGTTCAAGGCGGGCGGCAAGGCGTCGATGAAGATCGAGACGCTCGATCAGGACCGCATCGTGCTCGACGTGACCTTCGACGGCGTGCCGAAGGACAAGCCCTTCGCCTCGATACGCTCGATGTATGCCACCGAGTTCAACTCCGACACGGCCCATGTCGCCTGGCGCACCAAGGGCGGCAACGGCTGGGGCGAGGCGCGCGTGCTCGACTTCAAGGGCGCGAACGCGACCGAACTCTGGACCGGCCGGCTGGTGCCCTCGCGCCACAACACGAGCGCGCCGGACACGGTGCTGAACCGCTTCTCGAAGGATGCGCCGAAGTAGGGTGGCCTGAAAACCTCATGGTGAGGAGGCGCGAAGCACCGTCTCGAACCACGCACTCTTCCCCGCGCCGCCACGATGGTTCGAGACGCACGGCTTCGCCGCGCTCCTCACCATGAGGGTGTTCTTTCAATTCGGGCACACACTAGAAAGCCTCATGGTGAGGAGGCGCGCAGCGCCGTCTCGAACCACGAGGTTTTCCGGCCGCAAAGGGAGATGGTTCGAGACGCACGGCTTCGCCGCGCTCCTCACCATGAGGGACGTGGGGGCGGGACTTCGGGAGCGTGGTTTGAGACGCATCGCGCTGCGAGGCTCCTCAACATGAGGAGATCGGGGGATCGAGCCTCGATGAAGTCGCGGCCGTTCAGCCCAGAAACGCCCGCACCGATGCGAAGACGCTGCGGAACATGTCCGGCGTGAGGACGCCCGTGTTCGTGTTGTAGCGGGAGCAGTGGTAGCTATCGAAGAGACGCAGGCCCCCGACGTCGTGCTGCGCGCCGTGGCCGAACGGGTTCTTGGAGAGCGGCGCGGCCGTCGCGCGAAGCACCGATTCATGGGCGATGCGGCCGAGCGCGACGACGGCGCGCAAGTTCGGCATCGTCTCGATGGTGGCGGTGAGAAAGGTGCGGCAGGTGGCGATCTCGAGGCCGACCGGCTTGTTCTCCGGCGGGACGCAGCGCACCGCGTTGGTCAACAGGCAATCCGACAGCACGAGACCGTCGTCCACCCGCGCGGCGAAGCGGTCGTTGGCGAAGCCGAACTCGGCGAGCGTGGCGTAGAGGAGATCGCCCGCATAGTCGCCCGTAAAGGGCCGGCCGGTGCGGTTGGCGCCCTGAAGACCGGGCGCGAGGCCGACGATCAGCAGGCGGGCGTCGCGGTGCCCGAAGGACGGCACCGGAGCGTTGTGCCCTTCGGGAATGCGCAGGCGGGCCGCTTCGCGGAACGCGACGAGTCGCGGGCACAAAGGACAATCCCGGGCGGGTTCGGCCGCCCGGGGAACGTTGGCCCCGATCGACAACTCAGCCTTCGGCTTCGTCGGATTCGGGATTGGTCGCGCGGCGCTCGTAGCTGCGCTGGATGCGCTCGGCGCGTTCCTGCGGGTCGCGGCCGATCTTGGGCATCAGAGTGATGATGTCCACGAACTCGTCGCACTGGCGGCGAAGCTCGTCGGCGACCATCGGCGGCTGGGAGGTGATGGTCGAGACCACCGTGACCCGGACGCCACGACGCTGCACGGCTTCGACCAAGGAGCGGAAATCGCCGTCGCCGGAGAAGATCACCATGTGGTCGAGATGGGGCGCGAGTTCGAGCGCGTCGATCGCGAGCTCGATGTCCATGTTGCCCTTCACCTTGCGGCGACCGGTGGAGTCGATGAACTCCTTGGTCGGCTTGGTGACGACGCGGTAGCCGTTGTAATCGAGCCAATCGATCAGCGGGCGGATGGAGGAGTATTCCTGATCTTCGATCAGCGCGGTGTAATAGAAGGCGCGGACGAGGTTTCCGCGGCCCTGATACTCCTTCAAAAGACGCTTGTAATCGATGTCGAAGCCCAGCGCCTTGGCCGTGGCGTAGAGGTTCGCGCCGTCGATGAAGAGAGCTATGCGTTCGACGCTCTGCATATCAATGATCCGTTGCTCGATAGGGTGTCGGAACGTCAAAAACGATGACGTGTCCAGAGCCGGGTGAATTGTGTTTCGGCAGCCCGTTCGAGGGAAATTCGCAATCCGGGAATACAACCATACAACCGAAAATACGCATTACCCTGTAAGTGCTACTTTTCATTAGGAATTGAAGGACGGCTCGCCGCAAGTCAATACATTTGCTGGGCGTCGTTCCCCGAAATGGCGAGACCTGTGGACGATGGAGCCACCCGAGGGGCACGGTCGCCCTTCGCTCAAAACGATCAAAAATCCTCCGAAAACGGGCGGCGACAGGAACATCTTGCGTCTCAATGGCACGGAGTGTATCAGACGGCCTCAGACCCCGAAACCGCATTTAAAGAGCACGGAGCGCGCATGGCTCGCGTTACGGTTGAAGACTGCATCGACAAGGTCGACAACAGGTTCGAACTCGTCCTGCTCGCGAGCCATCGCGCGCGGATGATTTCGTCCGGTGCGCCCCTGACCATCGATCGCGATCGCGACAAGAACCCTGTGGTCGCCCTGCGCGAGATCGCCGATACGACGATTTCGCCGGAAGACCTCAAGGAAGACCTGATCCACTCGCTGCAGAAGCACGTCGACGTCGACGAGCCCGAGCAGGAGTCGGTGCCGCTGCTGGGGTCCGTCGCGGCTGCCGGCGGCGACGACTCGAGCGTGGAATTCGACCGCATGACGGAGGAAGACCTCCTTCGCGGCCTCGACGGCCTCGTGCCGCCGACCGATACCGGATCCGACGACGAAGGCGAGTGATCGCGTTCTTCGCAAAACGACCGACGTGACGGGCCCGGCTTTGCCGGGCTCTTTGCGTTCGGGCGGGGCGTTTCGGCGTGTCTCGCATTTTACCGCGACTTGCGAAGGACTTGCGGCCAAGGCCTCCGATCCTCGATACTCGCGTCGCTTCGCGAATACGGAAGGTCGCCGCCGATGATGCGGCAATATGAATTGGTCGAACGGGTCAGGCGCTACAACGTCAATACGGACGAAGCGCTGCTGAACCGCGCCTATGTCTACGCCATGCGTGCGCACGGCACGCAGACGCGCGCCTCCGGCGACCCGTATATGTCGCATCCGCTGGAAGTGGCGGCGATCCTCACCGACCTAAAGCTCGACGACGCCACCATCGTCTCCGCCGTGCTTCACGATACGATCGAGGACACCGAGGCGACCCGCGAGGAGATCGACCGGCTGTTCAGCCCCGAGATCGGCGCTCTCGTGGAGGGGCTGACCAAGATCAAACGGCTCGATCTGGTCTCGAAGAAGGCGGCGCAGGCGGAGAACCTCCGCAAGCTGCTGCTCGCCATCGCCGACGACGTACGCGTGCTGATGGTGAAGCTCGCCGATCGTCTGCACAACATGCGCACGCTGCATTTCGTGCCCGTCGACAAGCGGGCCCGGATCGCCGAGGAGACGCTCGACATCTATGCGCCGCTCGCCGGGCGCATGGGCATGCAGGAAATGCGCGAGGAACTCGAGAATCTCGCCTTCCGGCATTTCATGCCCGACGCCTATGAGACCGTCGAAGCGCGGCTCGAAGAATTGAGCCGCGAAAGCGGACCCTTGATCGAGGAGATCGAGCACGAGCTGAGTGCGAAGCTGCTCGCCTCCGGAATCGAGGCCGAGGTGTCTGGGCGGCTCAAGCGGGCTTATTCCGTCTGGCGCAAGATGGAACGGAAATCCGTGTCTTTCGAGCAGCTTTCGGACATTTTCGGATTCAGGGTGATCGTGGATTCCTTGGCCGATTGCTACCGCGTGCTGGGCGTGGTGCACACGACGTGGCCGAGCGTTCCAGGCCGGTTCAAGGACTACATCTCGACCCCCAAGCAGAACGATTACCGCTCGATCCATACCACCATCGTGGGTCCGGGACGCCGCCGTGTGGAACTGCAGATTCGCACGCGCGAGATGGAAGAGATTGCCGAACTCGGGATTGCGGCGCATTCGCTCTACAAGGACGGCCGCGCGAGCGACCGCGACGTTCTCGCTCGCGAGAGCCGCGCCTATGCCTGGCTGCGCCGCACCGTCGAGACCTTGGCGGACGGGGACAATCCGGAAGAATTTCTGGAACACACCAAGCTCGAACTGTTCCACGATCAGGTGTTCTGCTTCACGCCGAAGGGGCGCTTGATCGCCCTGCCGCGCGGCGCGACGCCGATCGATTTCGCCTATGCGGTGCATACCGACGTCGGCAACACGGCCGTGGGCTGCAAGGTCAACGGCCGGATCGTGCCGCTGCTCTCGGAACTGCACAACGGCGACGAGGTGGAGATCGTGCGCGCGATGGGGCAGGTGCCGCCGGCGGCGTGGGAATCCATCGCCGTCACCGGCAAGGCGCGCTCCGCCATCCGTCGCGCCACGCGCGCCGCCGTGCGCAAGCAATATGCCGGGCTCGGCCGCCGCATCGTGGAGCGCGCCTTCGAGCGCGCGGCGAAGCCCTATGGCGACGACAAGCTGAAAGCGGCTCTGCCGCGGCTCGCCCGCACCTCTCTCGACGACGTGTTGGCGGCGGTGGGACGCGGGGAGATCTTCTCCGGCGACGTCGTGAAGGCGGTCTATCCCGACTACAAGGTCGAACGCGCCGCGGGCCCCGCGCCTGAAAAGGGCGATGTCGGCTGGTTCGGCATCAAGCAGGCCGAAGGGCTCGTGTTCAAGGTGCCCGGCGCGGATGCCGCCGAGGTCAAAAAGTCCATTCCGATTCGGGGCTTGGACGGCGATCTTCCGGTCAAATTCGCGCCGCACGGCGGCGCGGTGCCGGGCGACCGCATCGTGGGCATCCTCACCAAGGGCGAGGGGATCACGATCTATCCGATCCAGTCTCCCGCGCTCATGGATTTCGACGACCAGCCGGAGCGGTGGCTCGACGTGCGCTGGGACATCGAGGATGCCGAGCGCCATCGCTTCCCCGCGCAGATCGCGGTGACCGCGATCAACGAGCCCGGCACTTTGGCGCAGATCGCGACCGTGGTGGGCGAGAACGACGGCAACATCGATTCGATCACCATCGCGGGCCGTTCGGCGGATTTCCGCGAATTGCTGATCGACATCGAGGTGTGGGACCTCAAGCACCTCAACGCCATCATCAGCCAGTTGAAGACAAAGCCGGTCGTGAGCCGCGTCGAGCGAGTGAACGGCTGACCCGAATTTATGCCGCACCGCACGGGGTTGACCGGGCATCACGGGCGGAGCATGTGCAGTGAAGAGGCGGGACGGCCCGCCGAGCAGGATCGCATGATGACTTCCGACGACGTTCTCGCCGAGTTCCGCGCCGCGGGCGCGCTGCTCGAAGGCCATTTCATCCTGTCCTCGGGCCTGCGCAGCTCGGTGTTCCTGCAGAAGATGTTCATCTTTCAGGACCCCAAGCGGACGGAGAAGCTCTGCCGCGCGCTGGCCGAGAAGATCACCGCGCAGCTCGGCAAGATCGACGTGGTGGTGTCGCCCGCCGTCGGCGGCATCGTTCCCGGCTACGAGACCGCACGCCAGCTCGGCTGCCGCGCGATCTTCGTGGAGCGCGAAGAGGGCCGGTTCCAGCTGCGTCGCGGCTTCTCCATCGAGAAGGGCGAGCGCGTGCTGGTGGTCGAGGACATCGTGACGACGGGACTGTCCTCGCGCGAATGCCTCGAGACCATCGGCGCGTTCCCCGGCACCGTCGTAGGGGCCGCGTGCCTCATCGACCGCTCCGGCGGAAAGGCCGAGCTCGGCGTGCCGCTGGTTGCGTTGTGCGAACTCGACATCCCCAATTACAGCCCCGACGCGCTGCCGCCGGAACTCGCGGCGATCCCCGCGACCAAGCCCGGCAGCCGCGGCATCAAGGTGTGACGCGCATGGCCGCACCCCGCCTCGGCATCAATGTCGACCACGTCGCCACCGTGCGCAACGCGCGCGGCGGCACGATGCCCGATCCCGTGCGCGCGGCTCTTGTTGCCATCGCGGCGGGCGCGGACGGCATCACCGCGCATCTGCGCGAGGATCGCCGCCACATCCGCGACGGCGACCTGATGCGGCTGAAGCGGGACATCACGAAGCCGCTGAATTTCGAAATGGCGGCGACGGAAGAGATGGTTCGGCTGGCCATGGCGACGAAGCCCCATGCGGCCTGCATCGTGCCCGAAAAGCGCGAAGAGCGCACGACGGAGGGCGGGCTCGACGTGATCGGCGGCCACGCGCATCTGCTGCCCTCCATGCAGCGGCTGCGTGATGCCGGCATCCGCGTGTCGCTGTTCATCGAGCCGGACGAAGCCGCGCTGCGGGCCTGCGTGAGCCTCGGTGCGCCGGTGGTGGAGCTGCATACCGGCACCTATTGCGACGCGGTCGCACACGGCGAGACGGCGAAGGCCGCGGCGGAATTCGACCGCCTCCGCAGCGCCGCGCGCATCGGCACCGCGCTCGGGCTGGAGGTTCATGCCGGCCACGGCATCGACTTCGCCACGGGCGAATTGCTGGCGACCATCCCAGAAATCGTCGAATTCAACATCGGCCATTTCCTGATGGGCGAGGCGATCTTCATCGGCCTGCCCGAAGCGGTGCGCCTGATGAAGGAGGCGCTCGCCGCCGGGCGCGCGCGGGCCGCATGATCATCGGCATCGGCTCGGACCTCTGCGACGTCCGCCGCATCGAGAAGACCCTCGAACGCTTCGGCGAGCGCTTCCTCGACCGGGTGTTCACGCCGATCGAACGGGCCAAGGCCGAAGGGCGCGCCCAACGCGCGGCGACCTACGCCAAGCGTTTCGCGGCCAAGGAGGCCTGCGCGAAGGCGCTCGGCACCGGGTTCAATCGCGGCGTGTTCATGCGCGACATGGGCGTGGTGAACATGCGCTCGGGCGCGCCGACCCTGGCGCTGACGGGGGGCGCGAAGGCGCGCCTCGACGCGATCACGCCGCCGGGCCATGAAGCGGTGATCCACCTCACTTTGACCGACGAAATTCCCACCGCGCTCGCCGTCGTCGTCATCGAAGCGCGGCCCGTCGCCCCTGTTGCGTTGCCGTGAGGGCGGCGCGGTTCTATACCTCGCGCGCCGGAGCGGTTCCGGACCCTTCCACGAGGACGACTTCATGATCGAGCCCCGCGCGACGCGCGACTCCAAAGCCGACGAAGGCGGTTTCCTCGAAACCGTGAAGGTCGTCGTTCAGGCGCTCCTGATCGCCGTCGTGGTCCGCACGTTCCTGTTCCAACCGTTCAACATCCCGTCGGGCTCGCTGATCCCGACGCTGCTGATCGGCGACTATCTGTTCGTGTCGAAATACGCCTACGGCTATTCGCGCCACTCCTTCCCCTTCAGCAGCGTGCCCTTCGACGGCAGGGTGTGGGCGTCGGAGCCGAAGCGCGGCGACATCGCGGTGTTCAAGCTGCCGCGCGACAATTCCACCGACTACATCAAGCGCGTGATCGGCCTGCCCGGCGACCGCATCCAGATGAAGAACGGCCTGTTGTTCATCAACGACGCGGCGGTGAAGAAGGAGCGGGTGCAGAGCTTCGAGGTGCCCGCGGGCGCGGGCTATCGCGACCGGGCGACCTTCTACCGCGAGACGCTGCCCGAGGGCGTCTCCTACGTGATCCAGGAATTCGAGACCTACGGCAACAAGCTGGGCCGGAATACCGAGGTCTATCAGGTGCCTCCGGGCCACTTCTTCATGATGGGCGACAACCGCGACAACTCGCTCGACAGTCGCGACATGTCCTCGCAGGGCGTCGGCTACGTGCCGTTCGACAATTTCGTGGGCCGAGCGGAAGTGATCTTCTTCTCCATCGAGGAAGGCAGCAGCCCGCTGGCGATCTGGACGTGGCCGAGCGCGGTGCGCTGGGGCCGCATCTTCACCGCGATCCGCTGACGGCATGGCCAAGAAGAACGAGATCGCGACGCTCGAAGCGGCGCTGGGACATACTTTCAAGAACAGGTCGCTGGTCGAACAGGCGTTGACGCATGTCAGCCTGCATTCGGGGCAGGGCGCGCATTACCAACGCCTCGAATTTCTCGGCGACCGCGTCCTGGGGCTCGTGGTCGCGGAGATGCTGCACGAGGCCTATCCGCAGGCGACCGAGGGCGAGCTGTCGCGACGCCTGGCGCATCTGGTGCGGCGCGAGACCTGCGCGGAGGTCG
The DNA here is from genome assembly GCA_027489535.1 of Hyphomicrobiales bacterium. Classification (GTDB taxonomy): domain Bacteria; phylum Pseudomonadota; class Alphaproteobacteria; order Rhizobiales; family Beijerinckiaceae; genus JAIXZO01. The sequence goes on along the minus strand of JAIXZO010000006.1, from coordinate 34,520 downwards.
CCGCCGATTGGGGCGTCGCCCCCCACATCCGCTTGGGCGCGGGCGAAAAGCGCAGCGGATTGCGCAACAAGGATCCGATCTTGTCCGACGTGTGCGAGTCGCTGATCGCGGCGGTGCATCTCGATGCCGGTTTCGAGGCCGCAAAAGCCTTGGTGAAGCGGGCGTTCGGGCCCAAGATGTCCGAGCCGGGACGCGCGGTGCGCGATGCCAAATCGCTCCTGCAGGAATGGGCGCTCGCACGCGGCCTGCCGGTGCCGACCTACGAGGAAACGGCACGCTCGGGGCCCGACCATGCCCCCGTGTTCCGCATTGCGGCGATGGTGAGGGGCTTCGACCCCTGCGAAGCCGAAGGACCATCCAAGCGCGTGGCGGAGCGCGCGGCAGCCGCGGCGTTCCTGGCCCGCGAAGGCGTGACGGGAGACGACGAATGAGCGACGAGACCCATGAAACCGAAGACGAGGCGGTGCCCGTCGCCGTCGACCGCGGCCCGACCCGCTGCGGCTACGTCGCGCTGATCGGCGCCCCCAATGCGGGCAAGTCGACGCTGGTGAACCAGCTCGTCGGGGCCAAGGTCTCCATCGTGTCGCGCAAGGCGCAGACGACCCGCGCGCAGATGCGCGGCATCGCCTTGGAAGGCGCGGCGCAGATCGTGTTCGTCGATACGCCCGGCATCTTCTCCCCCAAGCGTCGGCTCGACCGTGCGATGGTGACGAACGCATGGGGCGGTGCGGCCGATGCCGACGTCGTCGCGCTGTTGATCGACGTGCGCCGCTGGCCCGACGAGGAGAGCGAGGCGATCCTCGCGCGCTTGGGCGAACTCAAGCAGCGCAAGGTGCTGATCCTCAACAAGATCGACCTGATCGACCACACCAAGCTGCTGGAATTGGCGCAGACGCTGAACGCGATGCACCATTTCGACGAGACCTTCATGATCGCCGCGCTCAAGGGACACGGCGTGCCGAAGCTGCGCGAGAAGCTGGCCGCGATGATGCCGCTCGGGCCGTGGCTCTATCCCGAGGACGAGATTTCCGACGCGCCGCTGCGCCACCTCGCCGCCGAGATCACCCGCGAGAAGCTGTTCGAGCGGCTGCATGACGAGCTGCCCTACCGCTCCACGGTCGAGACCGAGGAATGGAGGACGCTGAAGGACGGCTCCGCCCGCATCGAGCAGACGATCTATGTCGAGCGCGAGAACCAGCGCATGATCGTGCTGGGCGAGAAGGGCCGCACCATCAAGTCCATCGGCGAATCCGCCCGCAAGGACATCGCCGAGGCCGCGGCCTGCAAGGTGCATCTGTTCCTGTTCGTGAAGGTGCGCGAGAACTGGGCGGACGACCCGGCCCGTTATCGCGAAATGGGACTCGAATTCCCCAAGAAGTGAGGCGCGACGGCCGTGGAATGGCGTGACGAGGGCATCGTGATCGGTGTGCGGCGTCACGGCGAAACCGGCGTCGTGCTCGAATTGCTGACGCGCGAACGCGGCCGCCATCTCGGCCTCGTGCGCGGCGGTCGTTCGCAGAAGCTGCGGCCGGTGATGCAGCCCGGCAACGGCGTGGATGCGGTGTGGCGCGCGCGCATCGAGGACGCCCTCGGGGAATACAGGGTCGAAGTCGTGACGATGCGCGCGGCCCGCCTGATCGACGACCCCGTCGCCCTCTACGGCCTCTCATACCTCGCCACGCTGGTGCGGCTGCTGCCCGAGCGCGACCCGCATCCCGCGCTGCACGACACGCTTGCTGTGGTGCTCGACGCGCTGGGCGAGCCGCGCGTCGCGGCCGCGCTTGTCGTGCGGTTCGAACTCGCCATCCTCCACGAACTCGGCTTCGGGCTCGATCTCGAGGAATGCGCGCTGACCGGAGCGCGGCACGATCTCGCCTACGTATCGCCCAAGACCGGCCGCGCCGCTTCCGCCGCGGCCGGCGAGCCTTGGCGAGACCGACTGCTGCCGCTCCCCGCCTTTCTGCGGCAGGAGGGCAGGGGCCTGCTGCCTTCCACCGAAGACGTACTCGCCGGCTTCCGCCTGACGGGCCACTTCCTCGACCGCCACGTCAACGAACCGCGCGGGCTTGCGCCCTCCGATGCGCGGGCGGCGTTCGTCGCGGCGGTGGCGAAGGGTTGAGGTTTCTTGGACGGCGCCGCCGTCCAAGACTGTCATCCCGGGCCGCGCAGCGGACCCGGGACCCAGACTTGCCGGCGACCGTCGCAAAACAAGTCTGGGTCCCGGCGCTCCGCTGCGCTCCGGCCGGGATGACACGGAGGGGGGCGTCCTCGCTTCCCTCATGGTGAGGAGCGCGGTGAAGCCGTGCGTCTCGAACCATCCCGCTTCACCTGGCGCAAAACCACGTGGTTCGAGACGGCGCTGCGCGCCTCCTCACCATGAGGTTTTACGGGGAGCGTGAGACGGCAACACTGTCATCCCGGCCGGAGCGCAGCGGACCCGGGACCCAGACTTCCCGGCGACCCCAGCACAAAGTCTGGGTCCCGGCGCTCCGCTTCGCTCCGGCCGGGATGACACGGGGGGCGTCCGAGCTGCCCTCATGGTGAGGAGCGCGGCGAAGCCGTGCGTCTCGAACCATCCCGCCGAAATTCAACGCCCTTATAGACCGGCTTCAGCTGGATTGCTTCGCGGTCGCTCGCAATGACGGTATTTGAACGGCACGTGCCTCATCCGTCATTGCGAGGAGAGCAGCGACGCGGCGATCCATCGGGCCGCCGCCTCGCTTTCTCCGGTGAATCACGGCCGTACTCCGCTTGCCTCGACTCCGTTCGTTCGCTAACCGTTCTCCATATCGCGAGGGGTTCCCGGCATGGGTGAACGGGTCGATCCGCCGTCCGGCGACGGGGTGGAAAGCGTCAATTTGAGGGATGCGCTCGAGGAGCGTTATCTCGCCTATGCGCTGTCGACGATCATGCATCGGGCGCTGCCGGATGCGCGCGACGGGTTGAAGCCCGTGCATCGGCGCATTCTGCATGCCATGCGGCTGCTCAAGCTCGACCCGACGTCGGGCTTCAAGAAATGCGCCCGCGTCGTCGGCGACGTGATCGGCAAATATCACCCGCACGGCGATCAATCGGTTTACGACGCCTTGGTGCGCCTCGCGCAGAATTTCGCCGTGCGCTATCCGCTGGTCGACGGGCAGGGCAATTTCGGCAATATCGACGGCGATAACGCCGCCGCCATGCGCTACACCGAAGCGCGCATGACGGAAGTCGCGCGCCTGCTGCTGGACGGCTTGGACGAAGACGCGGTCGATTTCCGCGAGACCTATGACGGCTCCGAAGAAGAGCCCATCGTGCTCCCGGCGGCGTTCCCGAACCTGCTCGCCAACGGCTCGACCGGCATCGCGGTGGGCATGGCGACGTCGATCCCGCCGCACAACGTCGCCGAAATCTGCGACGCGGCGCTTTATCTGGTCGGTCATCCGGCGGCGACGTCCGAACAGCTTCTCACCTTCGTGCCGGGCCCCGATTTCCCGACCGGCGGCATCATCGTCGAGAGCCGCGAGTCCATCGCCGAGACCTATCGCACCGGCCGCGGCGGCTTCCGCGTGCGGGCGCGCTGGCACAAGGAAGAGCTGCCGCGCGGCGGCTGGGTCGTGGTCGTCACGGAAATTCCGTATCTCGTGCCGAAGGCGCGGCTGATCGAAAAGATCGCCGAACTGCTCAACGACAAGAAGCTGCCGATCCTCGCCGACGTGCGCGACGAATCCGCCGAGGACGTGCGCGTGGTGTTCGAGCCGCGCTCGCGCACCGTCGACCCCGAATTGCTGATGGAATCGCTGTTCCGGCTCACCGAGCTCGAGAGCCGCATTCCGATGAACATGAACGTGCTCACCGGCGGCCTCGTGCCCAAGGTGCTCGGCTTGGCCGAGGTGCTGCGCGAATGGCTCGACCATCGCCGCGAGGTGCTGCTGCGCCGCTCGCGCTTCCGCCTCGACAAGATCGAGAGGCGGCTGGAAATTCTGCGCGGCTTGCTGATCGTCTATCTGGACCTCGACCGGGTTATCAAGATCATCCGCGAGGAGGACGAGCCGAAGGCCGAATTGATCAGGTACTTCACGCTGACGGACGTGCAGGCCGAGGCCATCCTCAACACGCGCCTGCGCTCGCTGCGCAAGCTCGAAGAGATGGAGCTCAAGAAGGAGCTGGCGGACCTCTTGGACGAGAAGGGCGGCATCGAAGCCCTGCTCGGCTCGGAAGAGCAGCAATGGAAGACCGTCTCCTGGCAGATCCGGGAGGTGAAGAAGACCTTCTCGAAGGATACGCCGCTCGGCAAACGCCGCAGCGACTTCGGCGAAGCGCCGATCGCGGGGGACATCGATCTCACCGAGGCGATGATCGAGCGCGAACCGCTGACCGTAGTGGTGACGCAGAAGGGTTGGATCCGCGCGCTGAAGGGTCACGTGCAGGATCTCACGTCGCTGCAGTTCAAGGGCGACGACGGGTTGAAGCTGAGCTTCTTCACCGAGACGACCGCCAAGATCCTCGTGATGACCTCGGACGGGAAGGTGTTCACGCTCGACGCGTCGAAGCTGCCCGGTGGGCGCGGCTTTGGCGATCCGCTGCGCCTGCTGGCGGACCTCGACGAGGGCGCCGACATCGTCGCGGCTTGGCCGCACAAGCCCGGCACGAAGCTGCTCTTCGCCGCCGCGAGCGGACGCGGCTTTGCGGCGTCGTCGGACGACATTCCGGCCGGCACGCGCAAGGGGCGGCAGGTGCTGAACCTCGACGACAAGGACACGGCGATGCTCGTGATCCCGGCCGAGGGCGACACGGCGGCGGTGATCGGCGAGAACCGCAAGCTGATCGTGTTCCCGCTGGCTCAGATCCCCGAAATGTCGCGCGGCAAGGGCGTGCGCCTGCAACGCTACAAGGACGGCGGCCTCTCGGACGCGAAGGTGTTCAACCTCGCCGACGGGCTGACCTGGCAGGATACGTCCGGCCGGACATGGACCGTGGGCGGCGACGACCTGCGCGAATGGATCGGCAACCGCGCCGAGGCCGGCCGATTGCCGCCGAAGGGCTTTCCGAAATCCAACAAGTTCTCGGGCTGATCTTTCGACGCCCCGTGCGCTCGGGCCGGGCGTGCGTTCTTCTTTCCGCCGGGGCATGATCTCCGCAACAGAACGGAGTTGTCGTGACCGCCCGCGAACCCATGTTCAACCTGCCGCGCGTCGTCACGGCGCTCATCGCGATCATGGTGGCGATCGAGCTGCTGCGCATGACGCTGTCGCCGGAGACGGATTTCGAGACGGTGCTCGACTTCGCCTTCGTGCCGCTGCGGGTGGCGGACGCGTTGGGCTGGGAACCGCTGAACGCCTTGCAGGCCGCCGCCGAAGCCGATCCGCGCAACGGCCTTGCCGCGGGCAAGCTGGCCTTGGGGCGCTATCTGATCGAAGAGGACGGCCTCGCGCCCTGGACCTTCGTCACCCATGCCTTCCTGCATGGCGGGGCGCTGCATCTGGCGATCAATTCCGTGTGGCTCGCCGCCTTCGGCAGCGCCTTGGCCCGGCGCTTCGGCTCCGTCCGTTTCCTCGCCTTCTTCGCCGCGACCGCCGCGACCGGCGCGCTGGCGCATTTCGGCGCGCGTTGGGATGATCCGATCCCGCTGGTGGGGGCGTCCGGCGCCATTTCCGGCTGCATGGCCGCGACCGCCTTCTTCATGTTTCAGCCGGGCGCACCGCTCGACCGGTTCGGCGGCGTGGCGCAAGCCTATCGCGGCCCGGCTCTCGGCCTCGGCGGACTGTTCACGGACAGGCGCGTCGTGATGTTTCTGCTGACATGGGTGCTGGTCAACGTCGCGGTGGGCCTCTCCGGCGCGTCCATGGGCGCGGGCGGCGAGATCGCGTGGGAAGCGCATCTCGGCGGCTTTTTCGGCGGATTGCTTCTGTTCGGCCTGTTCGACCCGCCGCGGCGTCTGCCTCCATTGCGGGCCTGACGCTTTCGTCGCACACTTCGTCTCGAGGACGCGGATCGGCGTCGACCGGCCGCGTCCCGCGAGTGCGTTGAACGACACGAGGGAACACCGGCGGAGGTCGCGCATGAACGTTCGGCATATTCTCGAGCAAAAGGGCCAAGAGGTCGTCACGATCTCGGTCCGTCACACGCTGGCGGAGGCGACGCGTCTCCTTGCCGAGCGGCGCATCGGCGCCGTCGTGGTGGCCGGCCCGGCAGGCGAGGTTCTGGGCATCCTGTCGGAGCGCGACATCGTACGTGCGCTCGCCCGGGGGGCGGAGGCCCTTCAGGCGCCCGTGGCGGACCACATGACCGAGAAGGTCATCACCTGCACGCCGGAGACGGCCGTCCCCGATCTGATGGAGGAGATGACGCGCGGGCGCTTCCGCCATCTGCCCGTCGTCGTCGGCGGCAGGCTCGTCGGCATCGTCTCGATCGGCGACGTGGTGAAGCATCGGCTTGCCGAAATCGAAGCCGAGACGAATGCGATGCGCGAATACATCGCCACCGCCTGACCGTCGCCCCTCAGTCGCCGTCGCGGACGAGGTGGAAGCCGTCTTCGGTCTTCTCGACGCGGCGATAGAAGCAGCTGCGGCGGCCGGTGTGGCAGCATCCGCCGTCGCCGCCGACGCGCACGCGGATGACCACCGCATCCTGATCGCAGTCGATGCGCATCTCGGCGACGGTCTGCAGCTGGCCGGACGTCTCGCCCTTGCGCCACAGCGCCTTGCGCGAGCGCGACCAGTACCAAGCCTCGCCCGTCTCGACCGTGCGGGCGAGCGATTCCTCGTTCATGTGGGCCACCATCAGCACGTCGCCCGTGGCGTCGTCCACGGCGACGGCCGTGATCAGACCGCTCGCGTCGAATTTGAGGAGCGGCAGCGTGCCTTCCTCGATGTCGCGCGTGGTGGGCGGGGAGGAGGCGGCTGCGATGCAGGCGTCGCACATGGCGGAAGATCCCGTGTTCGGCCGGATGCGGACGGGCCACGAAAAAGGCCCGCTCCGACATCCGGAACGGGCCCGTTCTAATCCTGGGAGCCGGGCGAGGGAAGAGTCAGCGGCCGAAGCCGCGGACCATCGACATGAAGCGCACCTGCTCGGACGGTTCGTCGCGGAACAAGCCGGAGAAGCGGGTGGTGATGGTCGAGGAACCCGACTTCTTCACGCCGCGCATCGACATGCACATGTGCTCGGCTTCGATGAGGACGGCCACGCCGCGCGGACGCAGATATTCGTCCATCGCGTCGACGATCTGCGCCGTCATCGTTTCCTGGGTCTGCAGGCGACGGGCGAACACGTCCACGAGGCGCGCCAGCTTCGACAGGCCGACCACGCCCTCGGAGGGGTAGTAGGCGATGTGCGCATGGCCGGTGAAGGGCACCATGTGATGTTCGCAATGGGAGCTGAACGGGATCTCGCGCACGAGAACCATGTCGTCATAGCCCTCGACGTCCTCGAAGATCTTGTCGAGGACTTCGCCCGCATGCTCGTCATAGCCGCCGAACAACTCGCCGAACGCCTTGGTGACGCGTTTGGGGGTGTCGAGCAGACCCTCGCGGGTCGGGTCGTCGCCGGCCCAACGGATCAGGGTGCGAACGGCCTCTTCGGCTTCTTCGCGATTAGGACGTTGCTTGACCGGCTTGTCCGCCCGCGGCACGGCCGTGAGCAGGGACAAGGACTTAACCACGGCATCCATGTGGCGCCTCCCGTTTGTTACGGACAACTTACGCACTCGGAAAAGGATTGGACCACACTCTTCGAAGATTCATTTGCGGATCGAGGAGGGCTCGCATCCTTCGGCCTGCGGACCTATATGTCGCTTCGTACGGAGGTCGAGATGCTCGACGACATCTACAACAGGCGCATTCTGGAACTGGCCGGCGACATCCCGCGCATCGGGCGGTTGGCGCATCCCGATGCGACCGCGACGGCGCATTCCAAGCTGTGCGGATCGACCGTCACGGTCGACGTCAGCATGGCCGACGGCCGCGTCAGCGATTTTGCCCATGAGGTGAAGGCCTGCGCGCTGGGGCAGGCGTCCTCGTCGATCATGGCGCGCAACGTCATCGGCGCGACGCCTGAGGAACTGCGCGACATCCGCGACCGTGTCCGGCGCATGCTGAAGGACAATGCCGCGCCGCCGACCGGCAAATGGGCGGATGTGGCGGTGTTGGAGCCGGTGCGCGACTACAAGGCGCGGCACGCCTCGACGCTCCTGACCTTCGACGCGGTGGTGGATGCCGTGACCCGGATCGAGGCCGAAGGCAAGACCTCGGCCGTCGTCGGCTGAGCAGCGGGTTTCGAACCCGGAAAACTTCGATCAGCGACCGGCTTGGAACGTGTAGTTCATCTGCGCGCCGAACGTGAACTGGTTGGGCGAGGGCGGCTGCTTCTGCGTCGTCGTGTCGACCGGCTGCCCGACCATGCGATCGTAATTGGCGTAGACCGTCGTCGAAAGCCCTTGCGACAGGCCGACATTGAAGGCCGCTCCGGCACCGACGGAACGCACGCCGGCTTCCGACCGATAGGCACGGGCGAGGGCGTCGCCGCCGAGACCGACGGGCGTGATTCCGTAGGCGGCCTGCTGATAGTCCTGCCCCGCCACGTTCATGCGCGGGCCGCCCGAGACGAAGGCGTTCGCACCGACGCGCTGCACGTAGTCGGCGCCGATCACCCCCGTCATGCCGGTATAGCCGGAGAGATCGAAGCGGGCTTCCGCGCGCAGGCGCACCTTGCCCGGTTCGGCCCAATATTCCGCGAACAGGCCCGGGCCGAGTGTCGGACGCGAGGCTTCGAGCGGGCCGTAGGACGCGGCCGGACGCATCGATCCTTGGCCGCCGAGCACGCCGACGTCGCCGCGCGACCCCGGGCCCCAGATGCCGGTGGAATCGTCGCGCGCAAGAGCGGCGCGACCGGTGCGCAGGTTCATCGACGGCAGGGAAATGAAGCTGTAGGACTCGGACCCTGGGAATGCGGGCGTCGTCACCGACGTGCCTTTGACGGTCGCGATCCAACCGGGAGCCGCATCCGAAAGCGTCGCTGCCGAGGCGGACCCGGCGATGCAGACGAAAAGGGCGGCCAGTCCGGTGCGCGAAGTCAGGCTCATCGAGTACTCCGGATAGTTGATCCTGCGAAAGGTTTAGGCGAGGCGAAAAGGTGAAGCAACCCTTAACGATCCCACCGCCGGTAACGTGGCCCGCATTGTGCGCGCGCGGGTTGATATTGCTTTATCGCCTCTCGTTTTCGGCGATTCTGGGGCGGCATTGCCGTCACCTCCCGTCATGCTCGGAATTCACGGGGGATGCCATAAAGCGGTACGGCCTCTGGGCCGGCGGCTGGATCGGATTCGCCCGCATCTGCCGCTGCCGCCCCGGCGGAACGGAGGGGCTCGACTTCGTGCCCGACGCCTTGCCCGCGCATTCCTCGTGGTCTAGACCGTGGCGCTACGGGCTGTGGCGGTCGACGAACCCCGGCCCGGCCTTCACATGCGACGCCGTGGATCCGGGCTCCGCCGCGCCTCGCCGCCCCTGAAAGCCCGGCTTGAGCTTACCTGCGTGGTTGGCAGGAGTGAGCGAGAGGAGAGCCCGATGATCCACGTCACCTTCCCCGACGGCGCAGTGCGCGAATTCGCCCCCGGAACGACCGGCCTCGATATCGCCAAGGGCATCTCGCCCTCGCTGGCCAAGCGCACCGTCGCCATGGCGCTGGATGGCGTGGTCGCGGACTTGTCCGATCCGATCATGACGAACGCGAAGCTGGAATTTCTCGGCCGCGACGATCCGCGCTCCCTCGAATTGATCCGGCACGATTGCGCGCACGTGCTCGCCGAAGCGGTGCAGGCGCTTTGGCCCGGCACGCAGGTGACCATCGGTCCGGTGATCGAAAACGGCTTCTATTACGACTTCTTCCGCAGCGAGCCTTTCACGCCCGACGATTTCGCGGCGATCGAGGCGGAAATGCGCAAGATCATCGCGCGCGACAAGCCCTTCACCAAGGAGGTCTGGACCCGCGAGGAAGCCAAGCGCGTGTTCGCCGAAAAGGGCGAGGCCTTCAAGATCGAGTTGATCGACGCGATCCCGGAGGGGCAGGACCTCAAGATCTACCGTCAGGGCGATTGGTTCGACCTCTGCCGCGGCCCGCACATGACCTCGACGGGCAAGATCGGCGACGCCTTCAAGCTGATGAAGGTGGCCGGGGCCTATTGGCGCGGCAATTCCGACAACCCGATGCTGACGCGCATCTACGCGACCGCCTTCGCCAAGAAGGAGGATCTCGACGCCTATATCCACCAGCTGGAAGAGGCCGAGAAGCGCGACCACCGCCGCTTGGGCCGTGAAATGGACCTGTTCCACTTCCAGGAGGAAGGCCCGGGAACGGTGTTCTGGCATCCCAACGGCTGGACGCTGTTCCAGACGCTGATCGGCTATATGCGCCGTCGCCAGCAGGATGCGGGCTATATCGAGGTGAACACGCCGCAGGTGCTCGACCGCGGGCTGTGGGAAACCTCCGGCCATTGGCAGACCTATCGCGAGAACATGTTCGTCACGCAGACCGAGGACGACCGCGTCTTCGCGCTGAAGCCGATGAACTGCCCCGGCCACGTGCAGATCTTCAAGCACGGGCTGAAGAGTTATCGCGACCTGCCTACCAAGATCGCGGAATTCGGCATCGTGCATCGCTACGAGCCTTCGGGCGCGCTGCACGGCTTGATGCGCGTGCGCGCCTTCACGCAGGACGACGCCCACATTTTCTGCACCGAAGACCAGATCATGGACGAGGCGATGCAGGTCAACGACCTCATCATGTCCATCTACAAGGACTTCGGCTTTGAGGACGTGGTGGTCAAGCTGTCCACGCGCCCCGAAAAGCGCGTCGGCGGCGACGACGCCTGGGACAAGGCGGAAGCGGCGCTGGGCCGCGTGCTCGACACCTTGGCGGCGCGCGGCATGAAGACCGGCATCAATCCGGGGGAGGGCGCGTTTTACGGCCCCAAGCTGGAATACACGCTGCGCGACACGATCGGTCGCGAATGGCAGTGCGGCACGACGCAGGTCGACTTCAACCTGCCTTCGCGCTTCGGTGCGACCTATATCGCCGCCGACGGCGACAAGAAGACCCCGGTCATGGTGCACCGCGCGATGTTCGGCTCGCTGGAAAGGTTCACCGGCATCCTGATCGAACATTTCGCCGGTCACTTCCCGCTGTGGCTCTCGCCGCTTCAGGCCGTTGTCTGCACGATCACGTCGGACGCCGACGACTACGCCCATGAGGTGCTCGAGACCTTGCGCAAGGCCGGCCTGCGGGCCGAGTCCGATCTGCGCAACGAGAAGATCACCTACAAGGTACGAGAGCACTCGCTGGCCAAGGTGCCTGCATTGCTCGTCGTCGGCCGCAAGGAAGCGGCCGAACGGACCGTTTCGATCCGCAGGCTCGGCTCCCCGGATCAGACCGGGATGACGCTGGCGGAAGCGGTCGCGACGTTGGAGGCCGAGTCGATCGCACCCGACGAGCGCCGTCGCCGGCAGGGCTGACGATTCAGCGCCTCTGGGATTGGATGTAGGCGGTCAAATCCGCCGCATCCGTCCTGCCGAGCTGCATGTTCGGCATCACGGGATGAGGTCCCGACAAGACGTCCGCCAAGGGACGGCTGCGGAAATCGATGCGTGCCGCCAGCTCGGAAAAGGGCGGGGCGCCTTCCATGCCGGTCGTCTGTTCCGATGAGACGACGTGGCAGGCGGCGCACCATCGCTCCGCGATGCGGCGCCCGGCGTCCGCGTCCGCGGCGCGGGCGGACGACGATGTCCAGAGGGCGGCGCCGATGAGGATGATGGTCGCTTCGCGCAATCGCATGGACAGCTCCCGTTCAACCTTGCAGCTCAGTGTAGCAATGGCGGCGTCGCAGAAGGAAGTGTCCGGCACGGTTTAATTCGGGCGCTGGAACAGACGCCGGAATTCGGCCTCCCGCGAACCTTTCGACCGATAGAACCTGTCGTGCAGATCGGCGAATTCCGCCTCCGTCGTGGCACGCGTCCGCGCGTAGACGACGAGGCTGCGGCCGTCCTGCATCGCGAACGAAACGTCCGTCCGCCCGAATGCGCCGCCGAGGCCGGTGCCCGAGATGATGTCCGTGGTCGGAATGCGGATGGAGGCCTGATGCAGGTCCACCAGTTGCGGCGGATCGAGAAGCACCGCGTAGCGGCAGGTCATCAGCGCCGTTCCGGGCGGCCCTTGCACCCCGTCGACGTCGGGAAGCTGCGCGAACCTGTCCCCCACCTCATTCTTCCATCGTTCGCCGGGCATCGGAGAGATCGTCCACATCGACTTCGCCGCAGCGACGTTCATCGTCCATTCCGCCGCCAGCATGCACACGTCGTCCCGGCCCGCATCGAGGGTCGCGATCCAGCGTTCGAAACGGCGCAACTCCGCCATGTCGTTGCGCTTTTTGGGGATGACGGACGGAAGCGCCCGGGGCGTGACGGGATCAAGAGCGACCATCGCGACCAGTGCGGCCACGATCGCGGCGACCGCCCGCGCCCGGCCGCGCTCGGCAATCCGCGACAGAGCCGCAAGCGACGTCAAGCCGATGAGAGGTACAAGGAGGAACAAGTGATGCGAACTGGGTGATTGCACGACCATGAAGAACGCCGAGGCTGCGACGGTGGTGAGCAGCAGCAGCCGCATCCAATCGGAGGTGGCGCGGGATCGGAGACCGAGGACGAGGCCCGCCGCCGAAAGCGCCGTCGCGACCGGTCCGTAATGCAGGATCACGAGCTCGGCCGAATGCAGCAATGACGACCTGTAGAGCTCGTGGGCCTGAACATAATTCCTGAAGCCTCCGATCAGGGGGCGAAGGGCCGTGAACGGTATGATCGTCGCGATCAAGCCGACGACCCCGCTTGCCGAAAGCGCCAGAAAGCCGGTCATGATCGGGAGGCGCGCGCCGCGCGGCGCGCAATACGCCGCTCTCGTGCATTCGAAAATCAAGCCTGCAGCCAATCCCAGACTGGAAAACCCGTACCATCGCCGATAGAGAAACGCCGCTCCCGCGAGGACGCCGAGCACGAGACCGGCCGTGAGCAACGCACGCCGTCCCTCCGGCCGGACCCATGCCCCGAGAGACAGCGCCTTCATCGACCGATGGGCCAGAACGAACATGGGAACGACGATCACGAGACCGGCCGCGTCCGGCATGCCGATCAAGGCGGAGGTCATGAGCAGCGGCACCCCGCCGATCAGGAACAGAACGGGCAATACCCCGGCCGTCCGGACCGCATTCGGGTTCAGCGAACGATGGGCGGCGGCGAGGACCAGTACGGCGGGAACGGTGCCCGTCAGCACCGTCGCGAGCAGATAACTCGTCGTCGAGTAAGGATCCGTCGCGGCCAGAAACAGACCGGGAGGCACGCGGGAGAGGAGCGTGTAATCATGCGGCAGAGACAGCACGACCGCGACCGCCAGCCCCGGAACGTCGCCTTTGCGAACGAAATCAGCCACATGGCGGGTCGCCTCCCACGTGGCGGCCGGATCCCACGACATGAGATCCTCTTGATGCCACACGAAGGCGAGGGTCGCGGGAACCACCGCAAGCATCGCGACGACGGCATCCGCCGCCACCCTCCTCGACGGAAGAAACCGCCGCGCCGAGAGGATCGCCCCCGCTGCCGCTCCTCCGGCCGTCACCGAGGCGGCGAAGACGAAACCGATGCGCGAGAAATCCAGCGCGAGAAGGACGAGCAACCCAAGCCCCGCGCCCGACGCCAACCAACCCCAACCCTTCGGCAAGGTCGCCGAATGTCGGGTCGCGAGCGCGGCCCAAGCGGCCAGTCCGGCCGTCAGGCCCAAGGCCGCGGAAACGGAGGTGCCGGTCAGGGAGGACGTCGTTTTCACCGCAAAACCGATGAAAAATGCAGCTGAAAGCGAGTGAACTTGCACGAAATTCAAGGCAATCACCGTCGATATTAAAGATAATTGAAGTCGCGAATTAAAGAACGAAACGAGAAAATCAGCGGGCGATGACTTCGAGGTCGCGGTCGTAGCCTGAGCGTACCTTCACTTCGCTGGTGTAAACTTTTCCACCATGGCGTGCGATGACGACGTATTCGCCCTCCGCCAGGATCATAGACGGAAAGGCGCCCGCCGCCTCGCGGACGGTGTCGCCGCCCGGGGTCAGCACGCTGAAACTCGTGCCCGCGATCGCTTCCGAACCCGGCTGCAGCACCAGCTTGAGCGTGACGGTCGCGGCGCGGTGCCGGATCGCGGCGTCGAGGACCTTGCCGGACTCGACGCGCAGATCCGCATTGGCGATGGCGTTGGTGTCGCCATAGGTCGAGACCACGCGATATTGGCCTTCGGGCAGGCGCAGCAGCGCGCCCTGCCGCACGTTCGAGGCCACGAGACGGCCTTCGGGGTCGCTGCCGACGGGGACGTAGACGTTGAACCGCACGCGCTCCGACGCGATGGGCGCGTCGCCGATCTGTGCGCGCAGGACCAAGCCGCCCGCCGGAAGCGCGATGCGTTCGCTGAGCGGTTGTTGGGCGATGACGACGCGCCGCGTCATGCCGGCCAAGCCGAAGGCGACATGCACGACATAGGCGCCGGGTTCGAGCGCGAAGACCGGGCTTGCGAGATCGGATTTCGCCACGACGCGGGCCGGGGTGCCGTCGGACGGGTCGGAATAGACCCGCCATGACACGCCCTTGTCGAGGACGCGCGCGTCGCCTTCGAGCGTCGCCGAAAGGCTGAGCGTCACGCCGGCGCGGCCGGGCGCGGCCGCAGCGCCGGGGTCGAACGGCGTCAGAGGCGCGCTTCGCATCGACTGCGCGAACGCGGTCGTGACGGAAACGGCGAAGATCAGGACGGCGGCGGCGACGCGGTTCATCGACGAGGCATGCCGCCCTGCGGCTGCGAGGTCAATGGGGCGCGCCATGGTCCTCGGCGTCCGGTCCGGCGACGAGGCCCGCGGCGGCCGTCATCAGATTGGCGACGGAAAGCGGCTTGAACTCGAACCGAACGAGGTGCCGCCCGGCCGGAACCTCGACGCCGCGAAACAACATGTTGGCGCGCAGCACGGGCGTCTCGACGCCGTCCACCGTCGCGGTCCAACCGGGATAATAAACGTCGTGGAGCACGAGAATGCCCGAACGGTCCGCCTCGACGGTCAAACTGACCTTGTTGCGGGCGTATTCGGTGATGCGGACGTCCGTGCGCGGCGGCCAAGCGTCGGCCTGCGTGTACGCCTCGTCTTCCCCGCCGCTGACGGGCAGCGACACCGTTTTCAGATCATCGGCGTCGAGCAGAACTTCGCGCGTGCGGTCGAAATCCGGCATCTCGTCATTGTCGACCGCTTCCTCGACATTGGCGCGGCGAGCCGCGACGGCGAAATAGGCGCGCGGGGCGGCCTGTTGGAGGCGGTAGATGTAAATCCCGTCGGCTCCGTAGAGCAGTTCGGCGCTGCGCACGCGCGGAAAATGCTTCGGCAATTGATCCATGGGCTTGCCGAGCACGAGATATTCAAGCCCGAGAAGCTTCGACAACCCGCAGCGATAGCCGCGGAAGGTGCCGGGGAATTTGCGCAGATTGGTCTCGACGGCGTTTTCTCCGACACCGACCAAACGCTCGTAATCGGCGAGCCGCAGCGCGTTGTAGCCGACCGTATCTTCGATGCCGAAGACCATCGCAGCGTTCTGCCAAGCTCCGGAAAGGCCTACGATTTCCACGCGGGGACGACGGCCTTGGGCATGACGCTCGGCGAGTTCGCGTTTCAGCACGGCCAGCCCCGCCATCTCGGCGGGCTTCAGTCGGTCATAGACGCTGTAGCGCGCCGCCGGTTCGGCATTGAGGGAGGACGCCGCGTTGCGCCACACCAATTCGCCGCCCGTGATCGCCACGACCGCGACGGCTGCGGCGAAGCGGAAGCGCATGTCCGCCGGTCGATTGAGCACGAAGAATACGGCCGCGATGACGACGAAGGCTCCGGCGGCGGCCGGTGCCGCCTGAGCGAATTTGCCCATCTCGGACGAGAAGACCAAGGCCGCGCCGACGACGGTCAAAGGCAGCAGCACGGACAGCCCGGCCCCGAAAGCCGAGAAACGTGTCGCCCGCTCGTCCGCACCGGAGACGACGAAACGGCTGAGCGCGTAGCCCGCCATAAAGGCGAGGGCGACGTTGAGGACGAAGGTGGCGTCCGCCGGACGGCGATAGAGCTTCACGCCGGGGAAGAGATCGAAGATCACTTCGAAGACGGGCGTGTAGCGTCCGAGCGCGTAGATCGTCGCGGCGACCGCGAGAAATACGAAAAACCGAATGTCGCGATCGAGAATGCGGCGGCGCGCGAGGCCTTCCCACAGCAGCACGGCGAGCGAGGCGGTGCCGGCGAACAGGTAGCCCGTGGAGCGGTCGGTCCAGGTGCCTTCCGGCACCGTGTCCCACATGGGACCCCAATAGACGTTTGCGGGATCGAGCGAGCCGAAGATGTCGGGCGCGAACAAGGTCGCAATGCCCGTGGGCACCAACGAACCCATCGCGGCATAGCCGAAGCTGATGCCGGGGCGATTGGAGTCGGCGAGGAATTGGAGGGTCAGAACCGCGGGAACGGCGATGAGAACCGCCGCGACGACCGCCATGCCGAGCAGCAGAGGCAGGCGCGAGCGCAACCACGCCCAAGGACGCTCGGCCTGCGCGGCGAGCCAGAGCGCATAGGCCGCGAGCGACAGCGTGAACAGGAACGCGATCTGATCGCGGCCGACGGCCATCGTCGCGCCCGTGACCGCGAAGCCGAGACCCCACCGCCAAGAGCGCTTTTCCAACGCGATTTCGAGCAGCAGGAGTGCGGGGACGAAAAACGCGTAGCTGATGATGATGCCGGTATGCTGCAGGCGCGCGGAGGCCGAGCCTCCGAGGATGATCATCATCGCCGCGAGCACGGCCCCGGCGGGGTGCAGGTCACGGCGACGGAAATACAGAAGGACGGCCGAACCGGCGAGCAGCAGATGCGCCAGTACCGCAAGATCGAAGGCCTGCATCGACGCATCGGGGGACAGCACGGCGAAGGCGAGCATCGTCGGCGTGAACAGCAGCGACTGCGGATCGGCGACCGTCGGATGCCCGCCGAAATGGTAGGGATTCCAGAGCGGCCACTCGCCTTGAGCGATCGAGCCGCCCAAATAACGCAGCATGGGGTAGAAGTGGTTCTTGGAGTCCCACGGCACGACGCTGTCGGTCGCGAGCCATGCGGCCGCGACCACGATCCAGAACAGACCGAGCGCTGCGAAGGCGGCCGCAGTTTGCCTGGACGACCAGACCGGTCGATGGGATGGGAGCTGTGTGTGGGTCATCTTCAGGGGCTGGAGAGACGCTCGAAAGCGGAACGAAATGCGGCGTCGGCTTGACCGTCGATAGGGCTGCCTCTAGCTCCGTTGCAGGCCTGCGCACCGGTTCCGTTTCTCACCCCACGGCTGAATGCGCGATGAATGGACTTCCCGGATCCCGAAGGACGCCGAACAGTGACCGATATATTGGAATTGCTCAAGTCACGCCGCTCCGTCCCCGCCCGCATGATGACGGGTCCCGGGCCGACGCCCGCAGAAATGGACACGCTGTTGACGATCGCCACGCGCGTGCCCGATCACGGCAAGCTGACGCCGTGGCGTTTCGTGATTTTCGAGGGTGAAGCGCGCGTCGCCGCAGGCGCGATCATCGAGCGCTTGCACGTGGCGAAAAATCCGGATGCGGACGCGGAGCGTCGTGCGCAGGAACGCGAGCGCCTGACGCGCGCGCCGACGGTGATCGCCGTCGTCAGCACCGCCGCGCCGCACCCCAAAATTCCCGAATGGGAGCAGCAGCTCTCGGCGGGCGCGGTGTGTACGCTGCTGATGGTGGCCGCGGGCGGCATGGGGTTTGCGGTGAACTGGCTGACGGAGTGGTACTCCTACGATCCGGAGTTCCGCGCCGCCATCGGCCTTGCCGAGCATGAGCGCATCGCCGGCTTCATGCATCTGGGCCATGCGGCGGAAAAGCCCGCGGACCGTCCGCGGCCCGCTCTCGCCGATCTCGTCACCCGCTGGTCGGCCTGAATCCGGAGACGCCGTCTTGTTCTACGACACCGAAAGCAACGGCCACGGCCTTTCGCACGATCCGATCAAGGCCATCGTGGCACCCCGTCCCATCGGCTGGATCAGCGCTTTGGGCCCGAACGGCGAGGTCAACCTCGCGCCGTACTCGTTCTTCAACATCTTCGCTTCGAACCCTCCCATCGTGGGTTTTTCGAGCGAAGGCATGAAGGACAGCGTGTCGTTCATCGCGCAGACGAAGGAATTCGTCTGCAATCTCGCGACCTACGACTTGCGCAACGAAATGAACGCCACCTCCGCCCCGCTGCCGCGCGGCGAGAGCGAATTCGTGCATGCCGGTCTCGAGACCGCACCGTCGCGCCTGGTGAAGCCGCCGCGGGTGAAGGCCTCTCCCGCCGCGCTCGAATGCAAGCTCGTGAGCATCCAGGAATTGGAAACCTCCGACGGGCGCAAGCTCGACCGGTGGCTCGTGCTCGGGCATGTCGTGGGCGTGCATATCGACGAGGGGTGTCTGGTGAACGGCCGTTTCGACATCACGGCCGCCAAGACCATCGCCCGCGCGGGCTATGCGGATTACGTGCTCGCGGACGACGTGTTTTCCATCACGCGTCCGAAGGGCGGCTGACGGGCGTCAGCGAACGAGGCCCGCCCTCGCAAGGATGCGCTCCGCCCTGCGCAGATGCGGGCGGTCGATCATTTGGCCGTCGATGCCGACGACGCCCGATCCCGGTGCGGCCTCGAACGCTTCGACGATGCGGCGCGCATGGGCCACGGCTTCGTCCGAGGGCGTGAAGACCGCGTTGATGATCGGCACCTGCGCGGGGTGGATCGCCATCTTGCCGCCGAAGCCGTCACGGCGTGCGGCTTCGCATTCCCTCCGCAGGGCGTCTTCGTCGCGATAGGCGGTGAACACCGTATCGATCGCGAGGACCTCGGCCGCCGATGCCCCGGCGATGGTGAGCGCGCGGGCCAGCCGATAGGGGTCGGTATAGTCGCCCGCTTCGTTGCGGTTGGTTTCGGCTCCCAAGTCGGCCGAGAGGTCTTCCGCGCCCCAGGTCAGGGCTTCGAGCCGCGGGCTCGCGCCCCGATATGTGCCCATCGCGAACAAGGCGGCGGCCGTTTCCGTCGCGATGGCGATGATGCGCGTCGCACCGTCCGCGAGGCCCGCTTCGGCCTCCCGCACGGCGAGCTTGACCCCCAGATGCTGGACATCCGTGCCCGACGCGCTTTTCGGCAGCATGATGCCGTCCGGCGCCGCCGGCATGACGGCATCGAGATCGTCGTCGCTCAGGCCCGTGTCGAGCGCGTTGATGCGAACATAGAGCTTCGGCGCGGCGCCCTCCGACCGCATCGCGAGGATGGCGTCGCGCACGACGGCGCGCGCGTCGGCCTTCGCCGAAAGCGCGACCGAGTCCTCCAGATCCAGCAGGAGGACGTCGGCCCCCGAGCGGGCGGCCTTGGCGATCTTGGCGGGGCTGTCGCCCGGAACGAAAAGCAATGAACGCATGATCAGACCGGCCGTTTGCGCATGAGGGCCTGACGGCGACATTCGGCGACCAACGTGTCGTCCTGCTTGTAGGCCCGGTGAATGAACTCGACGATCCCGACGTCGGGCCGCGACTTCGATTCCCGCTTGGTCGCGATCTCGGTCGTGCAGCGAATCGAATCGCCTTCGAACAGGGGATTCGGGAAACGCACGTCGGTCATGCCGAGATTGGCGACGGTTGTGCCGAGCGTCGTGTCGTTGACCGAGATGCCGATCATCAATCCGAGCGTGAAGAGACTGTTCATCAGCGGCCGGCCCCACTCCGTCTCCGTCGCGCAGAAATGCGCGTCGATGTGGAGGGGCTGCGGGTTCAAGGTCATGTTGGAGAACAACATGTTGTCCATCTGCGTCACGGTGCGCGTGAGCCGATGGGCGATGACGCGGCCGGGCTCGAAGTCTTCGAACCAAAGACCGCCGCGCGGATGTCGGGTCGTCGCACCTGCGGTATTTGCTGCCGTCATCAACGCCTCTCCCGGCCTCGATTCACTCTCTGTTTACCTTAATGGACCAGTCTACGCCTTAACAACGGCAACCGGACTCGGGACAACAGGTATGATCGCGAAGCGCTTTCTCGCATTCGTCGAAACGGCGCCTTGGCCTGCGCGAGCGGCCGCCACCGGGTTGCTGGCTCAGGCCTATCTTCGCTCTCCTCTTCCGGAGGACGAGCGCGGGCGGATCGAAGTGGCATTGACGTCCATGCTCGACGACGGCTCCCCGGCCGTGCGGCGCGCCCTGGCGGACGGGTTCGCCGAGAGCGATTGCGCGCCCCGTCACATCATCGTGGCGCTTGCCGCGGACGAGCCCGACATCGCGGCGGTGGTGTTGGAGCGTTCCCCCGTCCTGACCTCGGCCGAGCTTGTGGATGCGGTCGGTTTGGGGCGTTCGGAATTGCAGGTCGCCATTGCCGGGCGTTCTCCGCTTTCCGCGCCCGTCGCCGCCGCTTTGGCGCAGATCGGCGGTTCCGCGGCGGCCTTGCGGCTGGTGCAGAACATGTCGGCCGACATCCCGGACTTCTCCATCGAATCGATGCTGCGTCGTCATGCGACGGCCGACGGCTTCGCTCAGGCGGTTCTCGATCGCCCCAAACTGTCCCGCGAGGCCCGGCTCTTGGCCGAGTTGGGATTGGCCGAGTGCAGCCAGAGGCTCGAGGCTGGACCCATCGGCGCGGTGCTGCAGGGCGAGGCCAATTTCCGCGACTATTCGGAAGCCGCCGTGCTGCGTCATGCCTCCGAGTGCTCCCCGAGGGAGCTGGACGTGTTCGTCGGCTTCATCCGTCGGTCCGGACTGATCACTTCGGGCCTGATCCTGCGGGCCTTCCTCGAGGGGAAAGTCTCGTTCGGCGCGGCCATGATGGGCGATCTCGCCGGCGTGCCGCGCAGCAAGGCCGAAGGGCTAGTGGACGGCGGCGGGTTCTGGGCTCTCTACAAGAAGGCCGAGCTTCCCGAAGGGCTCCGTGCCGTCTTCCAAGCCGCGCTGCAGGCTCGTGCGCCGATGCAGGCCCGCAATCAGAAGCTTTGCCGCGCCGATCTCCGCGAGGTCGTCTCGGCCTGCGCGGTGGCGGGCGTGACCGACGCGCATCCTGTCGTGTGTATGCTGCACCGCATGGATCTGGCGCTGGCCCGCGAGGAAGCGCGCGAGACGCGCCGCCGCGTCGTGGCTGAGGTCTTCATGGACGAACCGCTGATGCTGCGGCCTTCGACCGCCGAAAACGACCGGATCGAAACCTTGGCCGCGCATTCGGGCGCGTTCACGATCGAGACGGCCATCATCCCCGAAGAGAAGGTCGCCGTCGCGGCCTGATCGCCTCAGCCGAACTGTTCGCGCAGGATGCGCTCGTCGAGGCTGTGGTCGGGATCGTGAAGCATCACGAGATCGACCGAGTGGTCCATCGACACGTCGATGCGCACGACCGAGCGGAACTCGAAATGGTCGGCGACGGCGTTGACCGGGCGCTTGTCGGCTTCGAGCACGTCGATGGTGATCGCGGCGCGGTCGGGCAACAGCGCGCCGCGCCACCGCCGCGGCCGGAAGGCCGAGATGGGCGTGAGGGCCATCATCGGCGCGTTCAGCGGCAGGATCGGACCGTTGGCGGAGAGATTGTAGGCCGTCGAGCCGGCCGGGGTGGCGACGAGCACGCCGTCCGCCACCAATTCCGCCATGCGGGTGCGGCCGTCGACGGACAGCTTCAGCTTCGCGGCCTGATAGGACTGGCGATAGACCGAGACCTCGTTGATCGCGCGCGCCGTGTGCGTGACGCGCGAGGCGTCCTGCACCTGCATCAACAGCGGATGGACGACGCTGCGTTCCGCGGCTTCGAGCCGCTCGATCAGGGCGTCCGACCGGTATTCGTTCATCAGAAATCCGACCGACCCGCGGTTCATGCCGTAGATCGGCGTGCCGGACTCCATGAAGCGATGCAGGGTCTGCAGCATCAGGCCGTCGCCGCCGAGGGCGACGATCACGTCAGCCTGCTTCGGCGGGACGTCGCCGTAGATGGCGGCGAGCGCGCGGGCGGCGGCAACGGCTTCGGGCGTGTCGCTGGCGACGAAGGCGATGGACGAAAACTTCGGCACGGGCGATCGATCCTCGGAGGCTGACCGGTTACGGTCGAGCCTCTCATACATGATCGCGACCGGGGAGGGCAGTCCCGCGGCGACGGACTCCGTCGGGCCGCACGACGACGAGGGCGGCGGTGCCGGATGAGGGGATTGAACCCCCGACCTTCGGTTTACAAAACCGCTGCTCTACCGCTGAGCTAATCCGGCTGCCGGGGCATGGGCTAACAAGGCTCGGGATTTTGCGCAAGGGTTTCGGGGCGGCCGCGTGCGGTCGTGGTCGATGGAGCCGGAAACCCGCCTTTTTTCGTTCAGCCGGGGTTCAGCCTGAAGCCGTCATCGTGCGGCGGATCAGTTGAATTGCGTCTGGAGACCGCGTCATGAAGATGCCTCGTTTGGCCGCTGCGGCCGTCGGTTGCGCGTTGACCGGCGCGACCCTCATGGCGGCGACCCCTGCGTCCGCAGAATATTACGGCCGATATGGCGGGCGGTACGGGGGCCCTTATCACCATCATCACCGCTCCGGCGGATGGTCGCCCGGTGCGGCGGCCGCGGTGGGCGTGATCGGCGGACTGGCCCTGGGTTCGATCATCGGATCGAGCCGCCCGTCCTACGGTTACGACTACGGGCCGTCCTACGGCTACGGATACCGGCCCGCACCCGTCTATGCCGCGCCGCCGGTCTATTATTACGGCCGTCCCCGCCACGCTTATGTGCCGTGCCGGATCGTGCGGCGGCAGGTGTGGGATCCGTATTGGGGCGGCTACCGCGTCGAAAGCCGCGAAATCTGTCCCTATTGAGGGGACGCCGAAGACCGACATGAAAAAGGCCCCGCCTGACCGGCGGGGCCTTTCTCGTTCGGATCGAAAGCGGGGCGGCCGAGCCGCCCCGGATTCGACTAGTGCTCGTCGTAGATGTCGCGCTTGTTCGTCTCGGGCACGAAGATCAGGCCGATGACGAAGGTGCCCATCGCGATGACCACCGGGTACCAGAGGCCGTAATAGATGTCGCCGGTCGAGGCCACCATCGCGAAGGCGGTGGGGGGCAGGAAGCCGCCGAACCAGCCGTTGCCGATGTGGTAGGGCAGGGACATCGCGGTGTAGCGGATGCGGGTCGGGAAGAACTCGACCAGAGCCGCCGCGATCGGGCCGTAGACCGCCGTGACGTAGAGCACGAGGATCGTGAGGATCAGAATGGTCGTCCAAGCCTGCGCCGTATTCGGAATGACCGAATTCAGCTTGACGATGTTCGCGTCGCCCGCCTTCGGGTAACCGGCTTCGCCGGCGGCCGCGGAGAAGGCCGTGATGTTCGCCGGAATGGCCGGGGCGATCGCCACGTCCTTGCCGTTGAAGACGACCTTGGCGGTCGAACCGGCAGGGCCGGGGACCAGATCATACTTGATCGCCGAGCGGGCCAGCGCCACGCGGGCGATGTCGCACGGAGACGAGAAGCTGCGGATGCCGACCGGGTCGAACACCGAGCCGCAGCCCGCCGGATCCGCAACGACCTGCACGGAAACCGTCGAGAGGGCCTTGTCGAGGACAGGGTTGGCGGTCTTCGTCAGCCACGCGAACAGCGGGAAGTAGGTGAGCGAGGCGATGAGGCAGCCGGCCAAGATCACCGGCTTGCGGCCGATGCGGTCGGACAGCGAACCGAAGAAGATGAAGCCGCCCGTACCGAGGATCAGCGACCATGCGATGAGCACGTTGGCCGTGAACAGGTCGACCTTCAGAATGCTCTGGAGGAAGAACAGGGCGTAGAACTGACCCGTGTACCAAACCACGGCCTGACCGGCGACGAGGCCGAGCAGCGCGATGATGACGGTGCGCAGGTTCTTCCACTGGCCGAACGCTTCCGACAGCGGAGCCTTCGACTGGGTGCCTTCTTCCTTCATCTTCTGGAAGGCCGGGCTTTCATGCATCTGCAGACGGATCCAGACCGAGATCACGAGCAGAATGGCCGAAGCGAGGAAGGGAATGCGCCAGCCGTAGTCCTGGAAGTCCTTCTCGCCGAGATAGATGCGCAGGCCGAGAATGACGACCAGCGACAGCAGCAGGCCGAGGGTCGCCGTGGTCTGAATCCACGCGGTGTAGAAGCCGCGACGGCCGACCGGAGCATGCTCGGCCACATAGACCGCCGCACCGCCGTATTCGCCGCCGAGCGCAAGACCCTGAAGCATGCGCAGGGCGATCAGGATGACCGGGGCCGGCCAACCGATCGTGGCGTAGCTCGGGAGCAAGCCGACGCAGAAGGTCGAAAGACCCATGATCAGGATGGTGATCAGGAAGGTGTATTTGCGGCCGACGAGGTCGCCGAGGCGGCCGAACACCAGCGCGCCGAAGGGACGCACGAGGAAGCCCGCCGCGAAGGCGAGCAGAGCGAAGACGTTGCGGGTGGCGACGTCGAACGCGGAGAAGAACTGCGCGCCGATCATCACGGCCAGTGCGCCGTAAAGATAGAAATCGTACCACTCGAAGACGGTGCCGAGCGAGGAAGCGAGGATGACCCGCTTCTCTTCCCGGGTCATCGGCCGAATTTTCGGCGATGCTGCGGTTGCTGCCATTGTCATGTGACGTTTTTCCCCCTGATTACGGGTCTGGTGTTCTTGAGATTGCGTCAGCCGACCTGCGAGAGGTGCGGCACGTTTTTCGGCCGATGAATTCGTGCCGGTCTTTCGCCGGCATCAGAAAGGCCCCGAGACCTTCGCTCCTTGTTGCCGGACGCGGCACCGAAGCCGCAGTCCGCGTTCCCCTCCGACGGATTTTGCATCCGTTCGCATTCTTGTTCGGCGGACCCGAAAGCAGGACTCACGAGCCCGGACTGTGAAATGATCATAGCCCCGCGTGGGGTGATCCGTCCTCTCGGCACTTCGTCTATGTGCGCCGCATCAAAGGGTTATGCGGCATCGCAGCAATTTTACGGGATCGTCGGGGGGAATTGTCGTCCGCGTCAGCGGCTTGTCGTGAGCGCGTACAGCGCCACTGCGGCGGCGTTCGAGACGTTGAGGCTGCGGATCGCACCCGGCACGTCGAGACGGGCGAGCGCGTCGCAGCGGTCGCGGGTCAGGCGCCGAAGACCTTTGCCTTCCGCGCCGAGGACGAGAGCGACGGGAGGGGGAGCGGCAACGGCCGCGAGCGGTTCGGGGCCGTCGGAGTCGAGACCGATGCGGTGAAACCCCATGTCTCCGAGCTTCGCGAGCGCCTGCGCGAGATTGCCCACATGGACGAAGGGGACATGTTCGAGGCCGCCCGAGGCGGCCTTGGCGAGAACGCCGGTCATGTCGGGGCTGTGGCGCTCCGTCACGATGACGGCCCTTACCGCGAAGGCTGCCGCCGTGCGCAGGATGGCGCCGACATTGTGCGGATCGGTGATCTGATCGAGCACGAGCACGATGCCTTCGGCCGGAATTTCCTCCAATGAGGGGCCGATCAGAGGCTCGGCTTCCATGGCGATGCCTTGATGGACGGCATCGCGACCGAGCAGCCGGTCCAGTTCGTCAGGCCGCACGGATACGATCTCGACGCGACCGAAGGCGGTCTTGGCCTCTTCCAGCCGGCGAAGCGCGTTCTCGGTGACGTAGAGCCGGTGCTTGCGCCGCTTCTCGTTGCCCAACGCCTCGACGACGGCGTGGAAGCCGTAGAGCAAGACCCGACCGTGCCGGGGCGGCACGATCCCGCCGGCATCGTTGCCTCCGCGTGCGCCGTCGTCGCGCGGCATGCGGCGCGCCTCGTCGGGGCGGCGGTCGCGGCCGGATCGTGCGTCCGGGGCATTGCGGTCGAAGGGCGGTCGGGAACGCTTCACGTGGGGTCTCCTCGTCATCCTCCTTTGCCACGGCGAGGGTCTCGGCTGCAAACGCCGTGAAGCGGGGCTTTTCGAGTTGACAGGAAGGGAGGCGACCACCATAAACCGCCCGCGATGTCGCCCTTCCAAAGAGCGCTTCGCATTCTCCGCAGCCCGCTCGTCGGATTGCGGATCGTGGGGGAATGTCCCGAGCGGCAAAGGGGGCGGACTGTAAATCCGCTGGCTATGCCTTCGCAGGTTCGAGTCCTGCTTCCCCCACCAAACACTTCAAAGCCATTGAAATTATAAAGAAAATCGTTCGCGAGAGACTTTAAGGGTCCCGCGTTCCGGTTCGGCGCGCGCGCGAACACGAGGAGCGGGGCGGACGAGCGATGACCTTTACTGACGTTTTCCACGGACTGCGGCGAGCCTTGTCCGTCCATATCGCCGGAGCGGCGGCGTTGCTCGCCGGCGCGGGATGGGCACATGCGCAGACGCCGGGCTACACCCCGGCGGCATCCGGCGTCGAATATCGATTGATCGGGACCTACGATCTCGCGCGGCTAGACCGAATCTTCGGGACGGAACTCGACGAGTTCATGGCGTCCTCGACGATGCCGACGGAGTTCCGCGGCAAATTTCCGCCCGCCCGATTCCCGGTAAAGCTCTACCGCGTCAAATATTCCTCTGTCGTTCCCGAGTGGAACAACAAGCCGACGGTCGCATCCGGGCTCGTTGCGGTGCCTGAGACCGGCGCGAAGACGATGCCGATGGTCTCCTACCAGCACGGCACGGTTTTCGACCGCAGCTACGTGCCGTCCAATCCCGATTCGTCGATGGAAACGCGCATCATGATCGCGCGCTTCGCATCGCAAGGTTATGCGGTGATCGGAGCGGACTATTTCGGCCGCGGCGAATCGGACCTGCCGGATTCCTATCTGGTGAAGCGCAGCACGCAGCAGGCGACCTACGACATGCTGCAGGCCTCCAAGGCCGTGCTCGCCTCGTTGGGGACGACGCCCGGCAAGCTGTTCGTCAGCGGTTGGTCGCAGGGCGGTTGGGCGACCATGGCCTTCCTGCAGAAGCTCGAGTCGGTCGGCGAGCCCGTGACGGCGGCGGCGGCCGCAAGCGCGCCCGTGGACATCTATGTGACGCTCACGCGATGGATGAACAATCCGCAGCCGGTGGACGCCCCCTACCTTCCGGGCGTCTTGGCGATCCAGCTGCAGGCCCATGAAAACTATCATGGGCTTCCCGGCCTCGCGGAGACCGCGATCAAGCCCGAATACCTGGCCGCGGCGCGCGATCTTTATGCCGGACGCATGGACTTCACGGCGTTCTTCAAAGCGACGAAGCCGACGATCGGGGAGTTTCTGAAGCCGGAATTCCGCGCGTCCGCCGATTTGGCGGAAGGGGGTTACTGGCGCGTTTTGGAAACCAACGAGGCCTACCGTTGGCGGATGAAGACGCCGCTGCGGACCTACAACGGCGGCCAGGACGAAGTGACCCCGTTGGGCATCGCGCTGCTGCCGGAACTGGCGCAGGGGATGATGGGCGGCGCTCCGGCAAAGGCCGTCGACGTCGGTCCGAAGGCCGATCATCGCGCCGTCTTCATCGGCGGCGTGATCGATCAGAAGGGCTGGTTCGACGGTCTTCTCGGCCGCTAAGCCCGACCCTTCCGGTCTCGTCCGAAAAGAAAAAGGGCGCCCTCGCGGGCGCCCTTCGTTTTTGAACGATCGCGGATCCGATCAGAAGATCGCCTGCGGATTGATGGGCGAGCCGGTGCCGCCGGTGATGACGAGCGGGGGCGCGCAGAAGAAGAACTCGTAGACCTTCTCCTTCGCGCAATGCTCGGCCAATTCCTTGACGTAGAACATTTCGCCCATCGTCAGGCCCATGGAGGGAATGACGATCCAGTGCCAGGGCTGGAAGATGCCGTCGGTCGACTTGTTCGGACGGACTTCGACGCCCCAGGTGTCCGAGCAGATCGCGGCGATCTGCTTTTCCTGTGACCAGAAGCAGTTCTCGAACTCGACGCCGGGCGCGTCGCCGCCGGCATAGCCGCCCCAGTCGGCATCCTTCAGCCGCTGTTCCATCTGGCCGGTGCGGATGATGACGAAGTCGCCCTTGCGGATCTCCACGCCCTGCGCCTTCGCCGTGGCGTCCAGTTCCGCATTGGGGATGCCGTAGCCGTCTTCGAGGAATTCGACGCCCTTGAAGCGCGCCACGTCCAGCAGCACGCCGCGGCCGATCATCTTGCCCTTGGTGTGCTCGATGCCGTTCTTGTGCACGCCGCGGCTGTCGACGTTGGACACCGAATAGCCGTTGTACATCTTGTCTTTGTAGAAGATGTGGCCGAGCGCATCCCAGTGGGTCGCGGCTTGGACCGGCATGTTGATGGAGTCGTCGGCGTAGCCGAGGATGTTCTGGCTGTCGTACTTGCCGGCGATGGCGTCCGAGCCCGTCGCCATCATCTGATGGATCGGGTTCCAGCGTCCGCCGTAAAGGCCGCTTTGCGGGCCGTTGCCGTCGAGCGGAATGCCCATCGGGAAGACCTTGCCGTTCTTGACGAGCTTGGCGGCTGCGGCGACTTCGGCCGGGCCGACATAGTTCAGCGTGCCGATCTGGTCTTCCTTGCCCCACTTGCCCCAGTTGGACAGTTTGGCTGCGGTTTCGTCGATGGTCTTGCGGTCGATCACTTTCGACATGGGTCGTTCTCCCTGATGTTTTTTTCAGTCGTTCGGAGGTCGGCTCGGGCGGACCGCGGAGCGGCCCGCGCCGTCAGAGTGCGGTGGCGCCGCCGTCGACGCGCAGGCTGGTGCCCGTCACCATGCGTGCGCCCGGCGATGCGAGGTAGACGACGGCGGCCGCGACGTCGTCGGGCTGCGCGATCATCTTCAGCGGGATCATGCCCATCGCCATTTCGCGATAGGCCGGATCCTTGAAGAAGGGGGCGGTCATCGACGTTTCCACGACCGTGGGCGCGACGCTGTTGGAGCGGATCTTGTGCTCCGCCAGTTCGACGGCCATCGACTTCGTCAGGCCTTCGACGGCGTGCTTGGTCATGGAATAGACGCTGCGCTTGGCGGAGCCGACATGTCCCATCTGCGAGGAGATGTTGATGATGGAGCCGCCGCGCCCGGCGCGCACCATGGCGGCGGCACCCGCCTGCGCCATCTTGAACGCGGAGCGGATGTTGAGCGCGATCAGCATGTCGAGCGTTTCGTCGTCGACGTCGAGCACGTGCTGCAGCTTGTTGGTCCCCGCATTGTTCACGAGGATGTCGAGCTGCGGCAGGTCGCGGATCTTGGCGACGGTGGCGGCGTCGGTCACGTCGGCCACCCATGTCGTCACGGGAACGCCGGCTTCGCCGGAGAGCGTGGCGAGGTCGCTTTCGGTCCGCGCGATCGCGATCACGTTCGCGCCGGCCTGAGCCAGCCGAATGGCGCAAGCGCGGCCGATGCCGCGGCCGGCGCCGGTCACGACGGCCGTCAGGCCGGTCAAGTCGTTCATCATGGCGGGGCCTCGTCTGTTTTGGGTCGATCAGTCGATGCCGAGATAAAGCTTGCGCACCATTTGGTTGTTGCGCAGCTCCTCGGCGTTTTCGGCGTGCATTTCGATCTTGCCGTGCACCAGCACGTAGCCGCGGTCGGCAATGCGGACGGCTTGTTGGAAGTTTTGCTCCGCCATGAGGACCGTCAGTCCCAGCCGTTTTTTCAGCTCACCGATCGTCTCGATCGTTTTCGAGACCAAGATCGGGGCAAGCCCGACCGAAGGTTCGTCGACGATCAGCATCTTCGGCTGCGTCATCAATGCCCGGGCGATGGCCAGCATCTGCTGCTCGCCGCCGCTCATGCTGCCCGCCAACTGCTTGCGTCGTTCGGCCAAGCGGGGAAACACCTCGAAGCAGAACTCGAGTCCTTGCTGAAGCTTCGGTCTCGCAGCCTCGCGGAAGGCGCCGAGGTGCAGATTCTCTTCGACGGTCAGTTTCGGGAACAGGCGACGGCCTTCCGGGACAAGCGCGATGCCCAAGCCCACGACCTCCTCTGCGCGAAGGCCGACGAGGTCATGCTCGGTTCCGTCGATGACGGCGGTAATGCGACCGGCGGTCGGCACCAACTGCCCCGTCACGCATTTGATGACGGTGCTCTTGCCGTTCCCGTTGGTGCCGAGCAAAGCGACGGTTTCGCCCGCACGAACGTGCATGTCCACGTCGTAGAGGACTTGGACGCCGCCATAGCCAGCGCGAAGGCCCTCGATGCGGAGTTCACTGGCCAAGATATGCCCTCTCGACTTCAGGGTGTTTCATCACTTCATGGGGCTCGCCGTCGGCGATTTTTTCGCCTGCCACGATCACGATCACGCGTTCCGAGAAGGCGAGCACTGCTTTCATGATGTGTTCGATCATGATGATCGCGATGCCGGACTCGTTGAGCCGGTTCAGCAGTTCGACGATTTCGACGACCTCTCCGTCCGAAAGTCCCGCCATCGCTTCGTCCGCGATCAACAGCCTCGGGTGCGCGGCAAGCGCGCGCCCCAATTCGAGTTTTCGGAGCTCGACCTGGCTGAGCGATTTCGGCGACGCGTCCGCCTTTTCCAAGAGCCCGATGGACGCGAGGATCCGGTCGACCTCGTCCGCCTTCGGGGCGTTTTCCCGCGGAATGAAGAGCAACGGGACTTCGATGTTCTGGCGGACCGTGAGGCCCTTGAACGGACGCGGAATTTGGAAGCTGCGGGCGATTCCCGCACGGGCGCGTTTCCAACTCGGCAAAGTCGTGATGTCGTCGCCGCGGAAGACGATCGACCCTTCGTCGGGCGTCAGTGCGCCGGCCAGACAATTCACGAAGGTGCTCTTGCCGGAGCCGTTGGGGCCGATCAGGCCGACCCGTTCTCCGGGCGCCATTTCGAAATCGACGCCCTTGAGCGCGGTGAAGCCGCCGAAGCGCTTCGTTATTCCTTTGGCCGACAGGATGAATTCGCTCATCGGCGGGATTCCCTGAATTTGCGGACGAGGCCGACGATGCCGTTGGGTGCGACCGCAACGAAGATTACCAGCAGCACCCCGACGATGAGCAGATTGGCAGCCGACGAGATCGTCACGGTCAGCACCTGCTGGGTGATGCCCAGCAGCAATGCTCCCACCACCGGCCCCCACCAGGTGGCCGTGCCGCCGATCAAAGGCATTGCGATCGTGTTGATGGCGATGGCGAGGCTGAAGGCCGAGGCCGGATCGACATAGGTGATGTAGTAGGGGAAGGGCGCTCCGGCGACGCCCATCAGGAAGCCGCTGAGGGTCGTGGCTATGAGCTTGAGCCGAAGGCTGGGTACGCCCGCCGCTTCGGCCGCCGTCTCGTCGTCGCGCAGCGCCGCGAGGCCGAACCCGATCCAGGAACGCTCTACCACGACGGCGACGATCACCGCAGCGGTCGCCATGAGGCACATCACGATCGCGAGAAGCTGAACGTAGGAATCGAAGGGGCCGCTCGTATCCGGTCGCAGGACGTAGACGCCGCGCGCGCCGCCCACATAGCTCCAGTTGACGATCAGGGTTTGCAGCATGACCGCGAGCGCGAGCGTCGCGATGGAGAAGAAGACGCCGCGCAGCCGCAAACTGAGATAGCCCGTTCCCAACCCGATCAGGCCCGCAACGATGCCCGCCGCGGGAACGCAGACCGCCAACGGCGCATCGAACAGCTTCCCGAGAAGGATCGTCGTGTAGCAGCCGACGGCGAAGAAGCCTGCCGAGCCGAAGTTCACGTAGCCCGAATAGCCTCCGAGCACGTTCCAGGCCGTGGCCAGGAGAACGAATTGGAGGACGACGTAGCTGGCGACGTAGAAGTAGTCGCCATACGTGCGTCCGACGACGATCAGCAGCAGGCTCAGCAGGATGCCGGCAGCCGCGATCATCAATTCGGTCGTGCGGCGGCGACGCTTGTCGGTTTGCGTCACGCCCGACGTCACTGTCGTGTGGTCCATGTTCATCGTTCAGCGCCCGAAAATGCCGGAGGGGCGGAAGGCCAGCGTGAGAAGCAGCAGGCCGAAGGAAATCGCAGGCGACCAGGATGGACCGATCAAGGAAGCGGTCAGCGTCTCGGCCACGCCGAGGATCATCGCGGCGGTGACCGTGCCGGTGATGCTGGCGATGCCGCCGAGCACGCAGACGGCGAAGGCGCGTCCGATGAATTCGCGGCCTATCGAGGGCTCGACCGGCTGGATGAGAATGAGCAGCACCCCCGCGACGAGGCCGGTCGCGATCGCGATGGAGAAAGCGACGCTTTTGCTGCGTTGCGGATCGGCCCCGATGAGGCGGACGGCCTCGACGTCCTGCGCGACCGCGAGGATCGTGCGGCCGGTGAACGTGTAGAAGAGGTATGCGTAGCAGAGGCCGCACATGATCATCGCGACCACGAAGGGGATGAGCATGCGAGCCGGGATGCTGACGGCACCGAGTTCGAAGGTTTTCGAGAGATAGGACAGTTCGAGCGCCCGGTAGTCGACGCCGAAGGTCATGACGAGGCCGATCTCGACGATGAAGAGAATGCCGAAGAAGAAGGCCAAGCCTTGAAGCGATTCATCCCCGCGTTTCTCGATCAGGGCATGGTAGCCGCGATAGAGGAAGGGGCCGATCGCCAAGCCTACCCCGGCAAGGATTACCATGGTGATCATGGGATCGATGCCGAAGGTATTCAGGGCCAGATAGGCGAGAAACGCCCCGATCATCATCACGGCCGGATGGGCGATGTTCACGATGTCGAGCATGCCGAACGCTATCGTCACGCCGACGGCCACGGCGGCATAGAAGCCGCCGAGGAGTATGCCGGCCACGATGGCATTGGCCATCAAGTCCCAAGTCACGTACATCGCTTGTGTTCCGGAGTTGAAGAAGGATCGGGGCGCCGGTCGTCAGTCGCCGAACGGCGCTTTGATGTCGCCCGACTTGTATTTCGGCGGATGCAGGATCACCTGGCGGCCGGTCTGCTTGAACTGCTCGACGTCGTTTCCGGTCACGCCTTGGTACTGAACCAGAAGCACGCGCGGCTCGGCCCACTCGCCCCGCTCCTGGAACTTGATCGTACCGGCGACGGTGTCGAAGGATGCTTTGTGGATATGCTGGGCCAACTTGGCCTCGTCCAGCGACCCTACGGCGACGATGGCCTGTTCAAGAACCTGCATCTCGGCATATGCGAACGGAGCGATGTAGAAACCGAGGGGGTCGACGCCCTGCTTCGCTGCTTCGGCCTGATACTTTTTCAGGAATTCTTCGATGCCCGGGAACTTCAACGTAGGTTCCGGAACATACAGGTCGTAGCCGACGACGCCGTTCAGCAACGGGCCGAGCTGCGTCTTCAGTGCCGCAGACTGAAGGCCGATCATTCCGCCGCCGAACATGCGGGACTTGAGGCCCACCTCGCGTGCGGCACGGACCATCCCGGCGCTGTCCGGGGGATACGAGGCGACGAAGACCAGCTCGGCTTCGGTGGCCTTGATCGACCTGACGATGGTGCCGAAATCGATCGTGTTCGGCGGGTACATCTTGTCGTAGACGATCTTCAGTCCGGCCTTCTTCGCGTTTTCCCGCGCGCCGTCGAGGGCGATGTTGGGGAATTCCGCATCCGCGCCGACGAGAGCGATCGTCTTCGGCTTCGGGTTCATGGCCATCGCGGTCTCGATGTAGCCCCGCGAAAACTCCATGCGTGCATCCGGACCGTTCGGCTGCATCTGGAAGTATCGGTCGTATTTGAACTGGTCGTTGGCTGCCAAGCCGAAGAGCGTCATGAAGAGGCGCTTCTTCTGCATGATCGTCGGCATCGCCGCTGCGATCTGGTTCGTAGCGTATCCCGAGACGACGAGGTCGACTTTGTCGATGTCGATCAACTTCGAGTAGATGCCGGGAACGACGGCAGGAGAGCTCTGGTCGTCGTAGGTCACGAACTCGACCTTGCGCCCGAGAAGGCCGCCGCGGGCGTTCAAATCGTCTTTCCAGATCTGCATTCCGAGCAGCGCGGACTTGCCCAGAGCGGCAAGGCCGCCGGTCATGGCCATGCCCATTCCGATGCGGATGGGCTGCTGTGTCTGGGCGCTCGCCGGAACAATGGATCCCGCCGTGAGCGCTGCCGTCGCGATGCCTGCCAGCGCCTCACGACGATTGATCGTGAAATCATTCTTGGACATTCGAACCTCCCGGGTTCTCGTTTGATGTTTGCGGGGGGCGCGCAGCCGTCCCCCGCGTGCCAACGTTCAGATGTTGGTCTTGTCGCCGCCCTTGAGGGCGAGGATTTCGCGGGCCTCGTCGGGGGTGGCGATTTCGAGGCCGAGGCCTTCGATGATCTGGCGCACGAGACGGACCTGCTGGGCGTTGGATTCGGCGAGCTTGCCGGGACCGGCCCAGAGCGAATCCTCGAGGCCGACGCGCACGTTGCCGCCCATGGCCGCGGCCATCGCCGCGACCTGCAGCTGATTGCGGCCCGCGCCGAGCACCGACCAGCGGTACTGGTCGCCGAACAGGCGGTCGCAGGTGCGCTTCATGTGCATCACGTCTTCGGGATGCGCGCCGATGCCGCCCAGAAGGCCGAACACCGTCTGGATGAACAGCGGACCCTTCACCATCCCGCGCTG
>JAIXZO010000018.1 GCA_027489535.1 Hyphomicrobiales bacterium | reverse complement strand
GAGGCCGAACGCCTCTACCGCATCGTCGATGCACTTGACTCGGTCGCCAAGGCGATCGGCAAGACGATCCCGCAGGTCGCACTCAATTGGCTCCTGCAGCAGAAGACGGTCTCGTCGCTGATCATCGGGGCACGCGACGAGAAGCAGCTCGTCGAGAACATGGGGGCGGTCGGCTGGAACCTGTCGGCCGAGCATCGCGCGGCCCTCGACGACGCCAGCGAAGTGACGCCAGCCTATCCGGTCTGGCACCAGCGCGGCTTCCCGATGCTGAACGAGAAGCGCTGAGATCGCGCGGGGCTGCTTACGTTCGTTGTGCACGGGAAATGATGGAGGATCGGCTCAGATACTAGACGAAGGTCCGCCCGCACGGGGCGATCGGCAAGAAGCCGCGGATTTCGTTGCAGAACTCCGGCGGCGCAGCCAGCCCGCCGGCGTGAAAATAGGCCGGAAACTCCAGCCGCAGGCGGTTCAAAGAATGGGAGCGGAGCAGATCCGCCGACGCTCTAATCGCTGCCGGACCAAAGGTAAGTGGTAGGTTAGCTGCCCGCGATAAGCGTGTGATTGTGGCTTTACAGCACCCGTTGCACTTTTCATAGGAAATGAGCTGGCCGTGCGTTTGCGCGCACGGCCGGGTATGAAACTCGGTACTGGGCCGTTTTCGCACTAAGCTGCTCCCGCGATCAGCTAATAGCGGTAGGACGATGGATCCCCAGTTCGTTTCTAGGTATGATGATTAAGGGCCCGGCGCGCCTTGCTGCGCGCAGAGGCGATAGATCCGATACCTTCTTCCGGCATCTTGCGACTGAGGGTATTCTGCGCTCACTGGTCGAACACTGCCTGCCGGGCCGCCGGTTGGCGCAAGACTTCACCAGCGTCGTGAATCACGACGACCGCGCGGCCCTCATTTGCACGCTTTCCGCGCTGTGTGTCGCAACGGGTGACTTCGTCGCGATCGATGACGATGACGGATGGATCATCCGCCGCCCGCCGCGGTTTATCCAGCCCGCCCAATGGGCACTTCTCAAATTTAATGCTGACGAGGAGCAAAGCGCAGCACTGCACATTGCAGAGCCAAGAAAGATCACAGAGCAATTACAACAACATGCGAGTTTGTAGTTTCATCCTGTCCGGCGCGCCAACATAGTCAATGACTTAGGCGGCGAGCGGAACGGGCCTGAAAGGGCTCGGGAAGCATGTGGGAAGCAGGCGGCGGGTGAACCGTACGATCCGGAGTTCGCACGTGAGCGAACCGTAGCGTCAATGGGGCGACCCGGAGTGCAATCAATTGCACGCGAGCATCATTCGCCCTCTTCGTCCTCCTCCAGCGATTCTTCAGAGTACTCGATGCGGATGAGCACGTTGGGATCGCCGCGCCCTTCAAGGTGCCTGATCAATTCGCCGACAAGGTCGATCTTTGTCTCGGATTGCGAAATGTTTGCAGCACGCGCGATGAGTGTTTCCCGGATCAGGGTCAAGTCATCCCACAGCTTCGTCGCGGCTTGATCCGTCCCTCTCAGAAGTGCATAGGGCTCCACTTCGCGGTACCTGAACAGGCCGGCAAGCGCCGACAACGCGTTTTTGAACCGGTTTTGGAAACCCTTCGTTCCTCTGTTTTGAGCCAAACCCGACAGTTCTGCGCTTACGACGGCAGCGATTTTTCCCACCGACACCGGGTCCAGAGCCATCGGTGCCTCGGGCCTCCGCGCCAGAAGCATTGCGAGCGAACTGAACGTGTTGTTGTTCGCTTTGCGAGTCCCGAATGGCTCGACCGCAGTCAGCACTCGCAGGACGCGCCGGATCCGATCCACGCCGGTGACGGCTCTTCCTGCACCTTGGAGAAGAACGGTCCTTGCGCGAGGTGGTGCCAACAGCGGGTGCCCGTGTCCCTTCAGATCCGCTTCGAGCGCCTCTACGATGGCTGTCTGCACTCCGTCGGGACAGCGGACGAACATCCAGGTCAAAGCTTTGAGTTCATCGTTGTTCGGACGCGGTCGCCGTGCGCGAATGGCGGACGCCAGCGCGGCTTCGAGCGAGCGAGCTATCCGGTCGAAGGACGAGATATCCGTTTCGGACAATCCGTCTGGAAAAGCGCCATCGGTTCCAATCGTCCACATGCGGACTGCCGGGCGTTCCTCCTCGGGTCTCATGCGCATCGAACGAGGAAGCAGCTTGGCAAACGCCGCGAGGTCGAAACGTTGCGCCCCCATGACTTGCCTCAGTCCGGCATATCTCCGATTGCCCGTCCAGAACTCGAGCGTTGGTGGCTCTACGATCCGCATCGGAATTGTCGGGGGCGGCTTTCGAAGCCGCTTCAAAACGTCGTCCTTGGATTCGTCTGAGGGATGAAGAGCCTCCCAATCGAGCGCGACTGGGCTTCGCTGGAGAACGTCCCATTCCTCTGAGGCCAAATGCAGCTTGGCCCAGCTCTGTCCCGGCGTTTGCCTGAAGATGAGTTCGACGGGCATTTCGGTTGCCGGCGGGGTTTCGACGGAAACGACCCAACGTCTCACCTCCGTGTCTGCCTTAAGAACGTTGAATTCGACTTCCTTCTTTCCTCGGGGCCATTCGAGGTCGCGATAGGGAGGCGAAACATACTCCTTGTTGGCGGGCAGCGTGGCGTTGCCCTTCAGCAAATCCGTGAAGATCGGCTCATCTCCTTGGAAGACCGCCAGTGAAATCGGCGTCAATCGGTCGAAGTAGTGAGGGAGGCCTTTCTCGATGATCCGCCCGGCTTGAAGCGCCCCGGCAGCCAGGCTTTCCCAATGCATTCGGATGCACTCGGGTTGAACCGGGAGAAGGGATGCTACGATTTTTTCGGCGAGGTCCGGCGCAATAGGCGATGCAAAGAAAAGCTTCGAAATCGAACCGCGCTTCACCAACGCCTCCGAAAGGAGGATCCGCAGTTCATCGCCCTCGGGAAGCGCAGGACATTCCGGTGCGCGGATCTCGATCCAACTTCTGTTGTCATGGCGGACGACGCTGCGGGTGCCCGCCGCGATCCGGCCGCCGAGGATTCTCGGCGCAAGCTCAATTTTACCGAAGCTTTTCTCTTTGAGAACCGGATTGGCCCGAATGATCTCGTCGTTCAGGCGACTGGTCAGCGAGGCAAGGCCAAGGGGTGTCCGGAACGTAACTCCATATTGTTCGCGTTCCGGTGCATAATGTCCAAGGTGGTCGCTGTCTTCTCGAAGACGGAGGCGCTGAAATTCGAAACCGTCGCCCGAGTGGATCAGAAATCCGAACCAGCTGCCGACGTCTTCGCCCCCGATCAGCCCCGTTCGCAATGCCTCCAAACACAGCGCGACGGGCCGCCAGAGTAATCGGATCCGCCTGAGCTTGCCGCGTGACGCCGTAATGATGCGCGACCTGGCGGCTTCGTCGTAATCCGGGGTGTCCGCGACATTCAAAACAGCTTCGTCAGCGTGCCGGGTCAAGCTCTCGATCCCTGCAGCGTAGGCTTCCCGTACACACTCGCGCCCGCCGACCAGAGCGGCATAACAATCTGCGATCTGGATACGGCGATCATTGCCGCCGAGGTCGCCCCAGCCTTGTCCGAGACCGTGAGGCGCTAATGCTGCTTGCGGACCGCCGAGCCAACGTTGGGTACCGTCTCGGACTGACACCGAGCCGGCCCCTCCGTCGATCGTCTTGAACGTCGGCAGACGATCGTCCGGCGCATCAATGTCCCAGTCGCGCGCAGCGACGTCGTGCCAGCCGGTCACGTCCAATCCCATCAGTTTCATGGGTTCGGGTCCCCGATGATACGGGACGAGAAGAAGGTCGAAAGACGATCAATGGCGGTATGAAGCGGGGGACCTTGGGTTCCTAGGCAGAGAGCCAGTATGGACCCGTCTTCTTCAAGCTGGGCCCCGCCATGGGAAGCGGGGCGAAGGACAAGCGCCGCTGTAATACCGGTCTTCTTTTCGTAGGGGAGAAGGATGGACCGCAGTTCGGTTGCTTCGCCCGGCACCAGTCCGCCTCGATGGTCCCAGACGGGCCAGACGGCAACGCTTGAGAGGAACTC
The DNA here is from genome assembly GCA_027489535.1 of Hyphomicrobiales bacterium. GTDB lineage: Bacteria > Pseudomonadota > Alphaproteobacteria > Rhizobiales > Beijerinckiaceae > JAIXZO01. Next base: position 429,320 of record JAIXZO010000018.1, on the reverse strand, counting down.
GGCACCGTCTCCCGCCTTGCCCACCGTGATCCAGATTGGTGCGCCGAAATCCGCCCGGACGGTACCGGGGCGCTCCATGTCGAAACGCACTTCGACGACAAGCCCCTGTTTTTGGAGGTAAAAGGCCCCGAGCGGGTTGTCATGTTCGAGCCACCGACCCTGTGTCTGTTCGTCGCGGAAGGTCAAAGGAGCGGACGCGACAAGTTTTGCGCCGGGGATACCGACTAGTGCCACCATCACGGCGAGGGCGCAGAACTCTTCCCAAGAGCGTCCCTGCCAACGCCACAGGTCGTCGTTGAGCCGCTCGCGTTTGAGGAGCTCACCCCAAGCGTCCCAGATTTGGTTGTATCGAGGATTCTGCTGCAAAACAAAGTTCGGCAGGACACCCGGTTCTGCCAACCGGACACCGCGTTCCGCAAGGTCGCGGGCAAGACGCTTGCAACGCCGCCCGTATTCGTCGACCAGCAACGCGCGGCGGCTTTTTGCTTTTGACCGGTTTCTGGCCAAATAATCGGCGGCGATGAAAGCTGCGCGTTCTCCATACGCTCGCAGCACTCTGTTCTCGAGTGTGTCGAAATTGTCTTCGCGGGCCACCGCGAGGATGCTCTGACGATCACCCGCTCGTTCTGCCAGCGACGTTCCCGGCTGACGGACGAGCCAGGTCATGGAACGTCGGTCGAGCTCCTGTACACGCGAGAGGGGGACTTGTCGGTGAGTGCGGCGGAGTATTCGCCGCGGCGCCCGATCCAACTCCTCGATCGTTCGTTTTAGCTTCTTGGCGTGCTCGACGATGATGTCCATCTGCGGCTCGGACTTGTCGTTAGCGGTCCATCGGCGCCGGAGCTCTTCCCAGAGACAGGCCGGATCGGCCAACGCGGAGTCCACGTCGCGCAGTCGGTCCCAAACCGAATACGCCCTTAAGAATAGGTCGTGACTCCTTTTTTCGTCCTCGTTCTGCGGCTGGTGTTTAGCGGGTGGGCGTTCGGGAAACGAAGGCCAATCGAGAATGAGTTCGAGGTTCCCGACTTTGACCGAGGTGCCCGGGCGGCGTTTCAGCGGCAACGGCACATGCACGAGTGTACGCGGCGTATTGGAATGGTCGAAGCCGCGGACCTTCTCGCCGCCTTTTTCGGTGCCGTTGATGAGGATCGATTTACCCGAAGTTTCATAGATCCAAAGTGGCGCGCGGTGCTCGGCCCCTATGGTGACTTTGCCGCTGCTCAGCGTACGGCGATGGACACTGGTCCTGTCGGCCAGCGCCCAAGTACGGCTCCAGAGTTGCGTCGGAGCGCTCATCCCGGGGACCGCGTCAAGCCGCGCCAGACGAAGAGGCCGTTCGCACTCTTCTGACGCTCCACAGTGGCGTCGAGACGATCAGCCAACTGTGCGTCGCCGAGTTCACGAACCAACTCGACCAAATCGGCGATAGGGGAGGCATGTCCGTCGATCTCGAGGCCACGAAGCTTCGGCAGGATCCGAAGCTCTATTTGATCAATGAGGGGGTCGCGGATATCTCGTGCGCCGTTCGGGCCTTTAGGATAGTTGGCCGCGTAACTCAGGATCGCGTCTCTCAATCGGTGCCCGAACGGCCGGCCGCAGTCGTCCATGATGGAAGCAAGTTTGACGACCAGTTTGTCCGCGGTCTCCCGAGATGCCCCTAGTCCATCGAAGTTCCGGATCCAACCTCCCCACGTCGAAAAGCTCAGCGCTTCGTTCGGGACCGAGGGCGCCCGGACACCGACCTGAATGTTGAATTTTTTCGGAGCGGCGAACTGGATGACGTTGCCGCGGTCGAGGACTTTGTCGGAGAGCGCTTGAGTGCTCTCGTCGTCGTTCATCGTGCCCGCGAAAAGGACGTTGTGGCCAGGGAACAAGGCCAGCGTCTTGTCGTAGCCGCGGATGTCGATGGGGATCATCGCGTTCTTGCGACGAATTTCATCGCCGGCGTCGGCAAGACGCGGCCGGACCTCAAGCCGGCTCAAGAACTCCGAGAAATAGTACTCGACGCGCGCAAGGTTCATCTCGTCCAAGAGAACCAGCGCCATGTGGTCCCGCCGATCGTCGGTCGTTTCCTCGACCGGAACGGAATGATAAGGATCCATATGGACGAGCAAGCGGGCGAGGTCTGTCGCCCGATACTTCTGTTCGATGTAGTTGTAAAAACCAAGCAGGTCTTGAGGGCTGTCCCAGCGGGGCTCGACCGCGATCTGGTGGAAATGGATCCCCATGGCTTCTGCGTATCGTCTGGGGAGCATGCTCTTTCCAGTCCCCGACACGCCCGCGAGCACCGTAATCTGAGCATGATCGTTGATCTTCAGGCAGGTGTGGAAAGCCTGAACGGTCCGGTAGTCGTATTCGAGGCCGCATTCCTTGAGATACTTGGCTGCCGCCGCAAGCGTTTCGGTTTCAGTCTTCTGCGCACGCGACGCAAGCGCGGGTGCGGCAAGACAGGCCGGGAACTGCCGGATGTCCCCGAGCAGGAGTGCTGTGTCCTTCGTCTTCTCCCCGGTCTCGACCGCCGACCTTTCGCGGCGGGCCTCAAGGCGTGCAATTGACTCTTCCAGTTCCGCGCGATGTTCGCGGAGGGTGGAGACCGACGAACGCATTTCATCCATCTCAGCCTTCAGCTTGCCGAACGCCGCCCGGCGCTCGTCGAGGTCGGCCACCTCCGCCTCCAGAGAATTGCGGCGCGCCTCGATACGCCCGACATCCTCGCGCAGACGTGCGTGCTCGTCTCTTGCTGCGCGGAGTTCTGCAGCTTCACCGCTGAGCGTCTCGCGCTCCTCCGAGAGGCCCGCAATCTGATCTTCGAGGTTCTCGATTTCGAGGTCGAGCGACGCTCTCCGCGCATGGACTGCGCGGGCTTCTTCGATGCGCTGAATGGCTGAATCACGTTCGATACGCAGTTTAGGGAGCTCGGTCTCTAGCGTCCGCTTCTCCTCCTGAAGCGATTTCGCGCTCTCTTCGAGCGCCGCAATGCGTTCTGGAAGGGTTTCGAGCTGTCTGCGCCCGATCCCGATTTGGTCTTCGATCTCTGCGAGTTTCTCATCCGCATCTCTGCATTCCTGCAGCGCAGTCGCCAGTTCGCCTGCCGCGTCAGCGGCTTCACGTTTGACATCCTCAATTTCTGCACGCGCCGAATCGAGGTTGGCGAGTTCCATCGTGATCGCTTCCCGTCTCTCGAGCAGGGAAGCGACTTCGGCTACGAGCCGGTCCTTTTCTTTGATCTGCTGCTCAACGGCCCGTGCCTCGGCCCGCAGATCGGCGATCCGCTTTTCCTCCGCGATCCGTCGTTCACGGATGTCTTCATATGCCGTGGCATCCGGTAACCTCGCCTGCCGCAACCGGAAGCCGGCAGCTGAAAAGCCCATGACGGACGATAAGGCGATGACGCCGAGGGAGACGGCGAGCGCGAGCGAGGACGGTTCGAAAATGTTCATGGCGTGCGGTCCTGGTCACTCGCGCGGCGTCGCGCTGGAAAGTTTTCTTGCTTCGTCCAGCAAGGACTTCAGAACTGCGCGCGCGTCGGCGGTCTGTTGCTGCGTCCCCGTCAACTCGGCCCTCAGGTCCGACAGCGTCTTCTCTGTTGCGTTCTTGGCTTCACGAGCCTGCTTGGCTGCAGCCTCGTCAGCAATGATCGTTTTCCTAAGACCTTCGACACGCTCGAACTCTGCATTTGCGACATCGAAGCGTTTCTGCAGGGCATCGAACCGCTTTTGCAGAGCGTCGAGGTCGGCTTGTCTGGCAGCTGCCTTCTGTTCAGCATCGCTCTTATTAGTCTCCGCCTGCTTTGCAGTGGCGTTCAAGCTCGAGATGATCTGCTTGAGGGAGCTTTCCTGATCCTTGAGAGCCGATGTCTCGGTCGTCCGTCGGGCAAATTCCGAGTTCAATCCGGCGAGCTCGGTGCGAAGTCGTTCCAAATCGCGGCCCATGGCGTCTCGGTCGGATCGCGCCTTCTGTGCCTCATCGGCCGCCTTCTCCGCCCCCGGCAACTGTCGACGTAATCCGTCGATGCGCTTCTCGATTTCAGCGAGATCCGCGCGGCGAGCCTGTGCTTGCTCGTCTACGTTTTTGGTTTCGTTGCGGCGCGCAGTGATCGTTTGCTGAAGCTGGGCATCCTCGGCCCTCAGTCCAGTGATCTTGGGCCCGAGATTCTCGACCTCATTTCGCCGCCGGCTCAGTTCCTGCGCTGCGCTCTCGAACTCACGAACGGCTGCATCCCTTGATCTCAGCGCATCCGCAGCGGCTTTCTGTGCGGCATCGGCCGTTCTTTGCGCCGCATCGGTATCGGTCTTGAGCTTGTCGCGCCTCGTCTCCTGCTCACGAGCTTCGTTCGTTGCCTGACTGCGACGTTCTTGAGCGTCCGACGTCTCCCGCTTCAGTTGGACCAATGCGTTCCGTGCGGCCGCTTCCTCCGCTCTCACTTGCTGGAGTTGGCTCTGGATCCCACTCAACTGGCTCCGAAGACCGCTCAGTTCCTTGTCGGTGTCGTTCTTCTGCGCAGTAAAGCGTTCGAGGTCGCCCGCGATGCGGTCTCGCTCAGCTTTTAGTCGCTGCGTCTCACGCTCCGCGTCTTCCGCCCCGACGCGGGCCTTCGTCCGTCGCTCATCGAGGTCTCGAATCTCCCTGACCAGCGTCTCCCTACGTGCCTCTACGCCTTCGATCTCGACCTCGCGCCTGCGAAGCTGTGTTTCGCGCGCATCCATCGATCGGACATGCGCGTCGACGCTCATGAAGAGGACGACGGTCAGCCCCACGACGGCGAGGCCGAGCGCGATGATCGCGGGGATGACAAGCCGACTTCCCGAAGATGACGGCGCTGCCGCCGGGGCGTCAGGCTTCGCCGAGTTCACGTTCGATTCCGTCAACACACGCCTCCATGTCGTTTGCCAGTTCGTGCACCCAGAAGCGGAGGACCTTCCATCCGCGGGCGCGCATTTCTCGATCTCTCAGAATGTCCCCGACCTTCCGATTGCCGGAGGCGTCCGTATGCCAGCGACGACCGTCGACCTCGACGTTGAGCTTTCGTCCGTGGGGATCGAGCGCGAAATCGAGATAGCGAGTGCCGACGGGGAATTGCGGAAACGGGGAAAGGCCGCGGGCGCGCATCGCCGTGTCGAGGCGTCGCTCCCACTCGCTGTCGAACAGATCGAGCTTCGGCGGAGACCAAGGTGTAGTCGCCTTGTGAGCCAGAAACTCGATATGGCGAATTCCGCAGGTTTTGGCGAAGGCAAGGTCGCCCACCACGACGCATACCGCTCGTGCCCGGCTGACGGCGACGTTCAGTCGACGGCGCTCCCGCTGCAGGAAGGTCCGCGCGCTGACGGGTGAACCGGAAGAAACCACGAGCGAGAAGAAAACGATGTCGGTCTCGGCGCCCTGCCACTTGTCGACGGTCGCGACCCGCAGTTTCAGGCGATTGCAAGCGCTCTCTGAAACGGCGGCGTCGATGGCGATACGAATTTCCGCAACCTGCGAATTGAAAGGCGAGATCACGCCGACCGATCCCGTGAAGCCGGGATCTTCGGCCAAGCTCCGCACGAGCGCCGCTATCCGCGCCGCTTCTGCCTTGTTGACGTTGCCCTCGTCCTTGAATTTGACGTCCCCGGCGACGTTCTCCCACGAAAGGCCGGGTTTATAGGCGGACGGAGGTTTGAAGTGGTCGTCCTCCCGCCGAGCGATCAGCTTCCCGCCGTAAAAGTCCTGATTCAAATAATCCACGATAGCCGGAGCGGAGCGGAACTGATCGGCCAAGAACAGGCGCCGGGATGCGGGGCGGCGGTCGGCGAAGTCGAAAAGCGAATTCACGCTCTGAGCGATGGACGCGCGGCCGGCACGCGGCAGCCCCGCCGCGTCCATCAGAGCATGCTCCGCCGCGTTCCCGAGGCTGGGAACGAAGCGCAGCTGCATCGGGTCGCCGACGACGATCGCCTTTCGCGCCCGCGCGAGAAGGGGGAGGGCCGACGCGATGTCGCACTGGCTCGCTTCATCGAAGATGACGTAGTCGAACAGACAAGGGACGAGCGGGACTCGGGACGGGACGGACAGCGTGCTGATGGCCCAGACCGGCCGATGACGCAGCACCAGCATCGCGTCTTCGACCTTCATCCGTCTCGCGCTTTTGACCTTCTCGAACTCGATCTCCTTGAGCCGCTCTGCCGCGAAGGTTCTGTCGCCCTCATCCGGCAGCGTGATTCGCAGGGCAAGCTTCGGGAAGGTTTCGAGAAGGTCTTTTGCGAGCTCCTCCCCTTTGGCGAATGCGTCTCCTTCGGGTGGACGGGCCGCAATTTCGGCCTTCACGTCGGCAAGACGCCGCGCGACCTGTCGAAGACTCGGGTTTTGTGGGAGTGCCCCGGTCGGCGTCGCATGCGATCGGAACAGTGAAAGAAATCTCTCGAGCAGCCGGACCCAGGCCGCCCGGGCGCGCGGTTCTCCCGCATCGCTTTCGGTCGGGTATTTTCGAAACAATTCGAGCTGCTCGACCAGATCGCACGCTTCGACTTGCAATCGCTGCAACCGCTGAGCCGCCCTGCGCAGGTCGGACTCGGTTTCCGCCCCGGCCAGCAGCGCGCGGCGTGCGGGGCCCGGGTCCGTCTCGTTGCGCGGGTTCCAGTCGGCCCCTTTGGCAATCTCCGCCAAGGCGTCGAGGAAGCTCGTGTCACGCTCGCCCTCGGCGTCGCGCCCTCGGACGAGCAGTGGAGCGTCCCCTACGATCTCCTTGAGCCTTTTCTCCACCTCGTCGACCGCTTGATGATTTTTAGCCGCGAAGAGGACGGTCCGTCCCGACGCGACGGCGGAGAGCAGAAGAGCGAGAATGACTTGGCTCTTGCCGGTCCCGGGCGGCCCTTGAATGACGGTAACGGGTCCGGCCAAGGCGGTCTCGGCCGCTTCCCTTTGACTCGGCGTGAGGAGATTGGGGGCAAGCAGCGGGATCATCGCCTCGGTGCTTTCCGGCGCCCGGGAGGCGTCGATCGCAGGGGCGATGAGCGCCGCAAGGGCGGTCCGCCCTCTTTTCTCTCGGTCCCACGACCGCAGCGTTTCGAGATCCTCCGCCGCTCCCTTCGTGAAGGAGCCGTCTTCCGGCAGAAAGATGCCCGCAGCATTCCGAATGCCGTTGCCCGACGTCGAGACCTCTCCCGCAAGATCGCCCGGTCTCAGAGCGGCCGCTCCCAAAGTCGCGAGCGCGTGCTTCATGCGTTCACCCACCGCGGCGAGATCGAGTTCCTCGCCCTCGGGCAAAAGGCACTCCTGCAGCGCCGTTTCCGACCAGGACGAGCGGGCCCGGACTTCACGCATCCAGACCGGATTCAGGGCCGGGAGGGTTGCGTCGACGGAAAAGACGACCTCGTCTCCATGGAAAGCCCATTCGACGGGGACGATGAGGCCGGGAACGAAGGAAGCACCGCTCTTGCCGTGGAAGACGCTCACCGGCCAACCCAGCGCCGCCGAGCTCGTTTTCCGGGCCGCCAAGGCGACGCGGAAATCCTCCGAAAATGCTCCGCTCGGCACGCGCAGTTCCGCCCCGGACCACCATCGACCGGTAGTCCGGACGAGATTCCACGTCTTGCCGTGCCGATCGCCGAATTCCTCGATCTGGCCGCGCGGATCGTGGCGTTGGGTTGCGGCGTAATAGGCGAGGATGGAGGACCAGTCCGGGAAGCCGTCTTCCGCGGCTTCCGTTTGGTCCGTTATGTCCGCCGAAGCGGCCGAGCGGCATATTGCCTCCGCCGCCCGCAGACCGTCACTTGTCGAGAGCGCCGGACCCGATCCGTCTCCGGCCGTTGTTTTCCGTGCGGCTTTGGTGAACTCGGCCAATTTCCAGCGGCCGCGTCCGTCTAGAACGATCTCTCCGCGCTCTGAAAGGCGAGTGAGCCCCTGCAGCAGTTCGCTCGCGTCGATCCTCAGCCCGCCGGTGCGCAGACGCCAGATGATCTGGTCGTCGGTCGCGCCCCGCGGATGCATGGACAACATCTGACGAAGTGTGACTTCAAACAAAGCGAAAAACCCCGGATCGGCTATCTCCAGCCTGAATTAGCCGGCGGCGCCTGAAATGAACAGCAAAGCTGTAGTCTGGGCAAGAACAAGTTGCGCAGCCCCCATCCGAGTGGCTTGTGCAATTGATTGCACGGAAGTGACGGGTTCATCCCCGTGCAAGCGGGGAACACCGGCCTTCGGATCAATGTGAGACATTTTTAGCCGGTTCATCCCCGTGCGTGCGGGGAACACGGAGGGCCAGTCATGAGCAAGCTGTTCTTGGTCGGTTGTGGGGGCACAAGGATAACGATGTCACAGTGGCGTGCTTAGGGACGATGAGTTTCGCCTACCGGGAAAAAATGTTTCCGATCAGCACCAGCCGAATAATATGCCAACACGACGATCGGCAGCACGAACACTGAAAGCAGATGTGCGAACCAGCCCGGTTCCGGCTTCTTCTAGATGGCGGGGGACGGGTTGATCTTGGCGGCGATCGCGGCAGCCGGTTTTTCCTGTTCGAGTTAGGCGTTCCCCACCGCGAGCAGCTGCTTGCGTAGCTTAAGCACGCTCCAGGGCTGCAAGAACTTCCGTACGACGCTGCCATTCGGCCTGACGGTCGACGGTCGGACTTTCGTCCGCGAGTTCAGTCTTCGGTTTGCGTCCCTTGCCGCAACGCGGGCAGCTGAAGAGTCCGCCTTGTCTGCAATTTTCGAAAACGAGACCGCTTTAGACCCGGCCCGGTCTTGTCGTTCGAAACCCCCGCGTAGGTCCGTGTGCATTTAATTGCACAGGATTGTCTCGAGAGGCCGCGGGCGCCCTCCGCCTCAGCCCGATCTTCGGTCACCCGAACGTCAACTTGAAGAGCGCGATGACGATGAGCAGGAGGATAGGGATCCCGTACACGAGGATCGGGCCGAGAATTCCAAGCGCAATCAGCATGACGATCGGGTTCGACTTCCGAGGAGGCTCCACGACGCTTTCGAGCATCCTGACTTGGTGAGCGTAGGCATGAACCTCCCCCTCCAGTCGTGAGATCTCCCGTTGGAGCCTCTGGATCACCAACTCGGGATCCTCGGGTTCCGGTCGTTCGGCTGCTGCATGCTTTTTTCGGGCAAGCACCGCCGTTTCGGCGGCCAAGCCTGCAGCAATGATCCGGGTTCGGACGTCCGCCGGGGGTAGTTGCTCTGAAACAGAACCTATGTGTCCACCCATGCCGTTTACACCCGAAACCGGACCGGATCATTGCTCTTGCGGGAGGATCACCAAGAGGTCCCATGATCGCCGGACGACAAGAAACCTTCGATAGCGGCACGCCACTCGGCCGGCCTCTCGAGAAGATCCCGAACGGGGACGGACAGGGTGCCGTCCTTTTTCCCCGCGATCCTGTAGAGGGCATCGAGATAGGTCTTCGCTGCCGTACTGACCGGGGCAGGACCTCCGAGAGCTTTCAGGATGGGTTCGACCCACAGCCCGCCACCGGTTTCGATACGCCCGATGAAGAAACCGTCGCGCTCGAGATTCATCGATAAGCGTTCCATACGCGGCGCAACGCCGAAATCAGAAAGGCCCGCGACGAATTCCCGGAGCTCGTGCTTGCGCGCGGCGTCGACACGCACTTTCTCGTAGAAAGAGATTTCCGACAGGGTCGTGCCGTAAGCCCGCCGCCCGGGACGCGGGTCGGGCTCCGGCGGAGGTTTTACGGTCGCCACACCGTCCTCGATTTTCACCACTCCGCGCTCGATCAGCGTCGTCCGCATCGGGATCCGCGGGACTACGAGGCGACCGCCTTCCGGAAGAACCCAAACCGACAGATCGACCAGCGCAAGAGTGATGCGTAAACCGGCATGCATCTGGAGGAATGACGTCAGGGACTCGGCGCGTTCGTGGATGCCGTCCCCGATGATCAACACGAGAAATTGTGCCGCCTTGAGGCGTCGTTCGACCGCGTCGTGAAAAGCCTGCATCGGCAGGCGCTCCGCTTCCGGCGTCGCCTGCGTCACCCGAGCATACAGACTTGTATCGGACTTGGTTCTCTGTCGAACGGCGGCGTCGAGATCCTCGTAGCTCCACCGAGCGATGGCATTCGCGTAATCCAGCGCCTGTGCGACCACTTCACGGCGTGCTTCCGGGTTCCGGAAAAGTTTGCATTCGCCGATGACGATCGCGCCGTCGGGCGTCATCCAAAGATTATCGACGGAGCCGGCGGGGGTCGTGAGCTCCTTGCACAGCGAGATCAGCGGTGTGAACGCAGGTTCGATCTCGTCCATCGGGATCACGTCGGCGTGATCGAAAACCAGATTCTGGATGAAGGATTCGCGCTGCTTTCCATCTACGGAGGCGGCATCGGTGGCGAGCCTTCGGGCCTTGCCGTCGGGGGTCACGAAAACGGGTGAAGCGTGCGCGGAATTCTGCATGGCGGCATCCTGGGAAAAAGCCCGTCGACGCCGAACCCAGCAACGGATGAAATATACTCCATAGCTAGCTTCGCTTCATACGAAGGCAACGAAAATCGGTGCTTGCGCGACCTTGATCCGCCTGGACCTTCTTCTGCGGCGATTGATTACGCATCACGGCCTGCGCTGCTGACCTGCGTGTCGCCTGCGGGCTGGGGGCACTCAACCGAACGAGCGCCCTTCGATCCGGGGTCGAGGGGCGCCCTTTCGATCGCATGTAAAACAGCAGGTTGCCGCTGTTCGGCTGCCGCCTTCCGCTCGGACCTGCATCTCTCAGAAGCAGCGCTGACGGGAGATCGGCGGCTTCTCGGCTGCGGTGCAATTAACTGCACAGGCCGCGCCGTACTCTCGGTCGTGAGTGCTACGGCTGATCGTCGTCCGCGGGATCCTTCTTGGGCAGAGATGACGAGTACTCGCTGTTGAACCGGCCGGCCAGTTTCGCGAGTTCACGAAGCGCCGAAAGAAGGGCGAACTCCTTCCCGGTATAAAGGCGATCGGTCAGCTTCTCGGCCCCGAAGAGGCCAAGAATGAGCATCACGTACTCATACTCTTCCGGCTCCAGATAGAGCATCACGGTGCGAGACCCCGGCGCGTACGGAATCTTCCTGAAATTGCGCCGAATCTCGGAAGAGGTGTGCGCCTCGGCGAATTCGAGCAGATCGCGAATATTCAGGTTGTTCGCGTGACCGATGATCTCCTTCAGCTTCGACCAGCCGACCTTTTTGAGGCGGATCTGATCCTCGTCCGATAGGCATGAAAGCAGTCTGTTGAGGCGAATGAGACGCTCGGCGTCCTTCCGCGACAGTTTGCTCTCCTCCAACAAGCGCCGGAACAGGTCGATACCCTCAGCCCTAAGTATGGACAGGGATGTTCCGAGGGAAAACCAATGCTTGTGAATGTCGTTGGCGTGCTCCACCGCTGCATTAAATGTATCTTCGTTATTATTGCTGAATTTCACGGGAAATATCCTGATTTATTGAAGTATTTACCTCAATATGATTACACATATTTCGTAGTTTTCCATAAAATAGCGCCGAAATCAGTCGATTTCTACGATATTTTGAATTCAAAAAAATCGATTTCGTCCGAAAATTTCCAGATCGAATTGCACGGTGTTTTTGTATTTATGTGCGGTGCAACATATTCTCCGGCCAGCGCTATTCGGCGCTGCGTCGGCTGTTTGCGCGCTTTCAGGCGAGTCTTCCGGGGAGTCGCAGCAGCAAGCGTGTCTTATCCAAGTCGTTGACCGGGAACGAGAATAGAAGCTCTTCAACAAAAAGCCCTACGGAAACGAGCGGAACGAAGATAATACCAGAAGAAAATAAATCTATTTACCAAAATATATAACCGCTGCATTTTTTTGTTCGGAATATATTGGAAGGATAGATTACATGAGCGGAAAATATTTGCGTCCTGTGCAGGCTGCGGAATACGTAGGCCTTTCTTCATCGACATTGGCCAAGCTCAGAGTGACGGGACAGGGTCCTGGCTACGTCAAGGTCGGGGCGAAGATGATCCTTTACGACATCCGCGATCTCGACGCGTGGCTCGAGGCGGGTCGGCGTCGCTCGACGTCTGAGAACTAGTTCCCCGATTTGCAATTGATTGCACAAGCCGAGATTTCCGATGGATCCCGATCTTTTCGAGGTGCGCCTGGCTAAGGCGCACCGTGGCGCTGAAATTCTGTGGTCGGCGCTGCACGATGCCGTCCGATCGAGGAGCAACTCGGTGATGGCGGCCACCTATGCGGTTCTGAGGAGTCGCGATGTGATGCTTGCGACTGCCGTCATGGGGAACAAGGCGGTTCCCCCGCAGAGGCGTGTGAGTCTCCGGAGTTGTTTCCGCGTTGCGGAGACCCTCGATCTTTTCGCGGAGATTCCGGAGAAAGTTTCCGTTTTTCCCGTGCCGAAGAAGTCCGGCTTTCGCATGGTCCACTTGTACGGTCCCATGTACAGGACGGCTCAGCTCATCGTGAAGCGGATCCTCGAGATTCATTTCGAGCCCGCCCATTTCCAGTATTCCCGATCGGTAGCCCCAGCCGTGCGATACGCACGCAAGATGGGCTCGCTCGGGTTCACCCACGCCGGCGTTTTCGACATCAAAGATTGCTACGGCAGCTTTGAAGGCGAAGCGCTTGCTGCGCAGCTGCCTCTTCCCGAGGAGGTAGTTGAAAGAGTGGTTCTCGGAGGAAAGGAGAATATCAAACTGCATAAGTCGGACATGGTCGATTTCATCGACAAGAATGGACCGGCCGGTGCGGATGATCTTTCTCTCTCTCTCTATGAGAATACACTCATCACCATGGCCCGCTCGGGCATCCCTCAGGGCTCGCACTGCTCCCCGATCGTCGGGCAGTTCACGTTGGCAAAGATGCAGTGGTCCGTAGGCCACGATTTTTGCCTGCTGAACTACGTCGACGACTTCCTGCTGCTGACCCGCTCCGCCGGTCGGCTCGCGGAAAAAGGCGAGGAACTCGTGCAAGCCGTGCAGGCGATCCCGGGCGGGAATTTTCGTCTTGTCATGAAGCAGAGCGGATCCCTTTTCGAAGGGATCCGTTTTCTGGGTTATGAATTTGTGACGGAAAAGGGCGCGACTAAAATCGCGGTCTCGCTTGCCAATCAAAATAAGATCTATGCCGAGATGAACAAACTCGATGACAGTTTCCGTAAGTTCCTATGTCTCGGCGAGAAAGGTAAGGCCTTCGAAGAGCTCACGGTGATGTATTCCATGGCCGAGAGTTGGCTGGGGGCGTTCACGGAGGCCGACGACATCGAGGAATTCCGCTGCCAGTTGATAGGAAAAATCAAGGAAAACGCGCGGCTGCTCGGGGCCACTCTTTCCAGAATAAAAAAGAGGGCCCCTCAGCGATCCGACAGCCACTGGTACAGTCTCTTTTCCTGACTGCAGCATCATCGGGCCAGTGCCCGCTCGATCCCGTCTGCAGCGACGTTTGCGACGCTGCGAATTCCCTCGTCCGTCAGGTGAGCGTAAATCTGAGTGGTTTTGGGATCGGCATGCCCCAGAATTTTGCCGATTGCCAACAGACCGAACCCCTGCTGCGCTGCAAAACTTCCGAAGCTTCGGCGCAGGTCGTGGATCCTGACATCGGGAATGCCCGCGTCTTTCCTGATGCTTTCCCAAACGTCGTGGAGACCCGAAAACGGCTTTTCCCCATCGGCTCCGGGAAACACGAATCGACAGCCCTCGATCCGAGGGTGCGCCTCAAGAAGCCGGATCGCCGCGTCCGAGATCTGGATTGTCCTGTGTCCGGTTTTGGACGTCGGCAGGTGAAGGCAGCGCGCTTCCCAATCGACAAAGCTCCATTCGAGGGTCAAGACCTCACTCTTCCGACAGCCGGTCAGCAAGAGAAAGCGTAACGCCGCAATCGCGATCTTGTTGGCTCCCCTCGCGACCCCTTCATCGAACGCTTGTCCTAAGCGGCCGAATTCTTCGCGGGTCAAGAAGCGCGACCGCTTTGCATCTCGGCGTCTTTCAACCCCGCGCACGGGATTGTTGGGGATCAGCCCTCGCTTTTGAGCGTAAGTCAGAATGCCGCCGAGGAGACCGACGGTCCGCGCGGCCGTTCCTCCGCCTCCGCGTACGATCGAGCGGCCGCGGAACGACGTCTTCTTGTTCCGAGCAGTTTTCCCGGTCGTCACGTCTCTCACAAATTTCTCTATGTCGCTGAAGGTCAGACCCGCCACCGTCTTGTGGCCCAGAAGAGGTTTGATGTGCCGCTCGATCCGGCTCATGTCGGTAACAAGGGTCGAGGCCTTCTTGGTCGTGCAGCCCTGCGCGACGTAGAGATCGCACAATTCGGTGACCCGCATCGCGGTCCGAGCCGTTTCCCTGCGCTCCGCCGGGTCGGCTCCGTTCTCGACCTCCGCCAGGAGCTGAAGCGCTTTGGCGCGAGCAGTGTCGGGAGTGAACGGCCCATGCGAGCCGATGGTGTAGCGGCGAACCTTCCCGTCGCATCGGTATTGGACGACATAGCTCTTGTGACCGGACGTGCGGACCCGCAGCCCGAAGCGACGCAGCTCGGCATCCCAGACAAAATAGTCGGACTCCTGCGGATGCGACGCATCCACGACTTTCTTCGTGATTTTAGACATGAATATACGAACCCCGGGGAATCGTGCGGGAAGCAGTTGAATGGAATTGAAATGAATTGGGAGGACTGCAACGGAAAGGTAGGTGCAGTGCTAGTTTTTGAAAATACAGCAAAATTAACTAAAATCAAGTAAAATGAAAGCAATCGAAGCGCCCTCCGAAGGCAAAGGTCACACGTTCGAATCGTGTCGGGTGCGCCACTTGCGAACAAAACTGGGCACTCCAGCCGGGGTAGCCCCTCCGGCCATCACAAGGTTTTCAAGAACAGCCCGGCGGCCATGGATGCGGATTTCCGCGTCATCCACTTCGACCTTGTCGATGACCGCCCGCAGATAGGCGCGGCGGAAGGCCGTTTCGCCTGAGAGGACGTTCCGGCGCATCGTCGTCACGAAGGCAGCGATTTTTTCTTCAGTGATCCGCGCTTCCGGGCGCATTTCACCGACAGCGCGCTCGAAAGCAGCCTTGGCGATATCGCGCTCGGTTTTCACCGCCGTGACGCGATCCTTCAGGGTCGGATCGTCCGCGTCGGCAATGCCGTCTTCGATCGCCTTATAGAGACGCCCGAGACGTGTGTCCGCGTCGGACAGTTTTGCACGCAGGGCGGTGAGGCGGGTGGCGAAGTCTCCGTCCTTCTTGGTCTGCCGGTCCACAAGCCCGCGCAGAAGGCGCGCGACGCGCTCGGGGGTGAGAAGTTCTTCGCCGATGCGTTCCGATACGATCTGGTCCAGGCGATCCATCGGCACCGCGCGGCCAGTGCAGGCATCCTTGCCCTTCTGCGCTGCCGACGCGCATACATAGTAGCGGTAGCGGCCGGACTTTCCGGTGCGGAGCGTCAGGCCGCCGCCGCAAGTCGCGCAGGTCGCAAGGCCGGTCAGGAGAATTGGCCCGGTCACGACGCGCGGCGCAGTGACCTTCGGATTTCGCGCCTTCAGTTGCGATTGCAGCGCATCGAAGGCAGCTGGATCAATGATCGGGTCGACATGTACAACGATGTGTTCTGAGACGGGCTTGACCTGCCGCGTTTTTGAATCCGTCCGGTTGAAGACGGCTTCACCTTTGTAGACAGTGTTGCCAACCAACTTGTGCAGTGGGCCGATGCCCCAGCGCGCGCCACCGCGCGTACGGTAGCCGCGCTCATTGAGCCAGCAGACGGCGGCTTTGATCCCCATAGGACCGCTTGTACCGTCGCCCTCGGTGAGCAGTCGAAAAATAAGCCGGATAGTTTCGGCTTCGACGGGATCGATCGCGAGCTTCTTCTTGATCTTGGCGCCGCGCTGTTCGGCGGCGACCGTCTTGTAGCCAAATGGCGCAGCCGAGCCGTTCCAGAAGCCTTGCCGGGCGTTCTCGTTCATCGAGCGGCTTACGTGCTTGCGCGTCTCGTTCGAATGGTACTCATCCATGAGAGCGAACATCTTGCGCGCCATGACGCCTACGGGGTCATCACCCAGGTCCTGCGTGATGCTCACAACGCGCACGCCCGCTTTCGCGAGGCGGCGCAGGTGCATTTCCTGCACGAACGCATCGCGCATGAAGCGGCTTAGCGAGTGGACAACAACGACATCAAACGGCGCGCCACCGGAAGTCGCAACTTCCAGAAGCCTCTGAAACTCGGGCCGATTGTCCGTCGTACCGGACCGGCCGGCATCGACGAATTCCGCGACGACCGTCCAGTTGCGCCCGGCGCAATAGGCAATGCCCTGCCGGCGCTGATCGGGGATCGAAAGATCATGGTCGGCCTGCCGCCCTGTGGACACACGCATATAAATCGCTGCCCGCAGGCCTTCGCCGGTCGCTTCCTGGCCGGTCTTCGCGCGGGTGAAATTCTTCATGGCGGCACCTCTGACAACGCCAGCACTTTTCCCGGTTTTTGAGGCGGTTTCGAGTCTTCTCTTTGGGTGTCATCAGTTGCGTTCAAGATGGCGAGTATCTGCGGCATAAGAAACGCTTCGATGGCATCCAGCTCCGCTGCGCAAATAGGCAGATCTTCGCGGACCGGGGCGGCATCCAGAAGACGCAGCCTGTCCGCCGCTTCGGCCTCGGGGCCGATTGCAGCAGACAGCACTATGCGTTCGCTGGACAGACGTCCGCGCATCCCTGCGTCCTCATTTTCCGGTTGAAATCAGAAGGTGGAGAGAACGACCCCTACCAGGGATCGTTCAGGTCGCGGTCGTCTGGAGCCATAGGCCCGCCGCCGGGATCGCACCCGGACTCATCCGGGCCGTGCTCCCTGCTCTTAGCAAGAATTGCGGATGCCATCTGCAGGACCTCGGTAGCGATATCTACCGCTTCGGCGCAGTATTCGCCTCCGCGGTCCAGGTTTGTCATGAAATCCTTCAAGCACGCAACGACTTCCACCTTGCAGTGCTCGGGGCAGGTATCAGCGTCCATCACGTGCGCCGCCGAAATCACAACATCCGCCAAGTGATCAAAGTAGGACCCATCAAGCTCTTGGGTCGACTGAATGCGCGCAAACCGCTCTTCAATCAGCCCATGAATAGCCATGGCAAGCCAAAGTCGATTTCCACGCGTCATCGTTGCACCTCCTGTCTTCCTGCAGGGCAACGTACATGCGATAGGACGAGGGATTCCTCGCCCTTTCCTCGCAAGGCGGCTGTCAGAGCCGCGGGCCGCGGGGAGCGCGCCGCTTGATGGCGAGATCAACGACGGTCAGGCTATGGAGGATTTGCCTGGCCGGTGCCGAATACGGCGCCGCCGAGGCAAGCTCCTGGATCAGGGCACCGCGCAGAACGTGGAGTTCGGACAGCGACCGAGCCTGAAGGTCCTGAAGGGTGAAAGTGCGGGACATCGAGGTTTCCTTTCTCTTGCGGCCCCGCCACTCGGGGCCTTTGGAGCCCCACACACAGATCATCGGGAGAAAGCACCGATGGCGGGCGGAAGAGGAAGGGAAAGGCGGTGGCCTGCACATTGAGGCCGGAAAGATCAAAGGCCGGGCGCGCCGAACCAGGTGCTGCCGGCCCCGCAATCCTGACAGCCGCCGCGGGCGCACGAATGTGCGACCACCACTTCCTGGCTTTTTGGCTATGAGAATTTGAGAAACAGTCGCGGACCGTGATATACTGAAAGTGTATTTGAGACTTAATACTTTATGGATTTAACGTGTCTATTATGATCTGCGTGCGCGGCGATCTGTCGATGGCCGAGATACGCCAGGCTCTTTTTGAAACTTTATGCGAGATCGAAGATGAACTCGCGGTCCGCCATTCACGGAATGTGACCCTGTTCATCAATCCCACCAATGAAGTCGGTGAGATCGTCGTGCCCAGGAACAGCCTGGGCGCGGTCGTATCGCGCGTAACGAAAAAGGGCGCTTACCGTTCTGCGGCAGCTGAATATCACATCTGACCGCGAGAGCACTGAAGAAAGGAACGCAGCTGCATGAAGCTGCCACCGGCACCCTGTTATGTCGGGCTTGAGCAGGCCCGCAAAGCTCTCTCGGAAATTGGCGTCGAACTATCGCCGCGCCAGATGAAGCGCGCCGCTGACAAGGACGCGCAGGGAAACCGCAAGCTGCCGTTCTTCGTGGACCCTATCGAGGGAACTCTGAAAATAGAAAAAGGCATGCTGACGGAGATTTATCAGCGACTTCAGTACGAAGCATTGCAGGATTATGAAGATAGAGATTGACTAATACGTTCATTATTTGTTCTATAGTTTAGATAACAATAACAACACTCGTTTTATGGCAGACATCAGGAAGCGCACAGGGACAAAAGGGACCACATACCAAGTTCGATACCCCGACGCAGCCGCTCCGTCGGGCTACTCATATGCAACCTTCACTACCCGCAAGGAAGCATTGGATTTTCGCGACAGTTCAGCTGGTAAGAAGCCGAACACCTCGCACAGATCAGAAATCCGAACGGTCGAACAGGCACTCCAAAAGTGGCTGGACATCTGCGAAAAGGAGGGACGTGATGGGCGCGACCCCGTTACTGGCTATACGCTCAAGAATTATCAGTGGCGGCGCGACCACATTGTCTCATTCGGCTGGTCCAAGCCACTCTGTGATCTGACGACGCCTGACATTGTCGAATTCCGATCGTGGCTGCTTCGTAACTACAGCCGCGATGTGGCTGGCAAGTTGCTATCGTCCTTCCATTCAATGATCCTCGAAATGATGAAACGCGGCGTGATCGACCGCGATATCGTCGTCGGCGTCAGTATCCGGGGCGATTCCCGATATGACGAGCCGGTTGTCATACCGAAAGAAGCAGAGGTCCAAGCCCTGCTCGCAGCAGCTGATCGTCTGGCCAACTCCAAGAGCAAACGCATTCAGAAGACGTGGGAACGATATCGCGCCATGCTGTACTTGGCCGCCGATACAGGCATGAGACCTCAGGAATACATCGTTGTGCCGCGAGCCAACCTGGCCGATGGCGGCGTGAAGGTGGATCGTGCGCTGGAGCGAGGCGGGGACAGGATATCTGTTACCAAGACTCCGGCGGGTCGGCGTTTCATTGAATTAAGTCCTCATGTCACTGACATGGTTCTGCATTACGCTGACAATCATGGAATCGTAAGTAAGTACGACCTCGTGTTTCCCACGGCTTCCGGTCACTGGCAGAGCACTGACAACTGGCGTAAGCGCGGATTCTACGTCGCGTGTGAAGAAGCCGCGCTTATGGAAAGAATCGAGTTAGATGGCGAAATTGTCGAGAAACCGAAATTCAGCCCTTATGACCTTCGGCACTTCTATGCATCAATGCTGATCGAGAACAAAGTGAACCTTAAGCGCATTCAGAAGCTGATGGGCCATGAGAAAATTGAAACGACGCTCAATGTCTACGGACACCTGATCGAGAGGGTCGAATCGGCAGCGGAAAAGCGTACGGGCATGCTCGCCACCTTGGCTGGAATTTCATGTGGCAAATCTGTGGCAAATCGGCTGGAGGCCGCAGAAACACTGGCCTAAAATATTGCCTGTCACGCAGGAGGTCGCGGGTTCAAGTCCCGTCGCTCGCGCCATTTGTGATCAAAGACTTAGCGGTCTTAAGTTGGAAAAAGCGGCTCTTCGGAGCCGCTTTTGCCACATCTGGGGAGTCCGCTGAAACCCGCAGAAATCCTCGGTTGTCTGGCGCGGCCCGTATGGGCTTGTGGCAAGCCTGTGGCGAATCCAAAATCGAAGTCACGACGTCTTCGCCAGATTCGCGACATCCGGCTGCGGCGCAGCCAGTCATGCTTATGGCAATTTCTCCGGCCGTTGTATTCCCATCAAAGCGCGCGTGACCCGCCAGCTGAAATCCAGCGCCACGGGGTCGCCCTCGCTTACGAGTCGGTCGACCTTCAGGCTGAACAGCGCCTCGATGATATTCGGGGCGCCGGTCCTGATGGCCGCGGCATCAGCCTTGGGATCAGGCGCAGCGCGGTAGGCGTGGGGCTGACTCTGCAAATGCTCCACGAGGGCTTCCACGGCTTCTTCGTAGGAGTGGCCGCAGACCTCGACAAGGAAGCGGACGACCCTGCCGTTGCAGACATAATCCTGGCCGTCTGGATAACGAACCAGCCCGTACTCCTTGCCGAAGACCGCCCGGTCTCTGTCCTCCCGCCCCGGATCGTCGTCGTTGGTCCAGTCGACAAGGCCTGTCATGGCGTCGTAGCGCCATAGGCTATTCAACAGCTCATCTCGCATTGCTACCTCCTGTCCGCCTGCAGGCAGGGCGGAAGCGTCCGTGCATGCCGGCTTCTCTTGCTTTGGATTGGATATCTGTCGTGGTCCTGCCTAGGGCCGTTACGGCTCTCCGGCAGCCGACACCGCTCTTTGCTGGGGATCTCCTCAAACATTGACGCGCGTTTCTGGCCGGGCGCGCCGTCCGGTCAAACCCCGCCCGCACCACTCCCGCCTTCAAGGGGCGGGACCGTGTTAGGGCCTGACCCTCCGGCTTAATCCCCCGGCCTTCCTTGCCCGCGTCTTGAGGAAAACCCCGACGCAAAGGAGCAAGGTCATGTCGGACACAGTTGAAGCCCCTCGGCAGGATGTTTACAGCCGCATCACCAACCAGATCATCGAAGCCCTTGAGCAGGGCGTGAAGCCCTGGACCCAGCCCTGGAATGCCGCCCACGCGGCCGGCCATGTCTCCCGGCCCCTGCGCCACACCGGCCAGCCCTACGCCGGCATCAACGTCCTGACACTCTGGGCCTCGGCCATGACAGGTCACTACACGGCGCCCATCTGGATGACCTTCAAGCAGGCCATCGAGCTTGGCGGCCATGTCCGCAAAGGCGAGAAGGGATCGCCCGTCGTCTACGCCGACACCCTGCGCCGCACCGAAACCGACAACGCCACCGGCGAGGATGCCGAGCGTGTCATCCCGTTCCTGAAGTCCTACACGGTCTTCAACGTCCAGCAGATCGAAGGCCTGCCGGAGCACTTCCACGCCCTGGCCACGCCTGTGGCCAATCCGGACGAGCGGTTGGCTGCGGCCGAAACCTTCTTCGCCGCAACCCGCGCCGATATCCGCCATGGCGGTGACTGCGCCTATTACAGCCCGACCCTTGATTACATCCAGATGCCGCCCTTCGAGGCGTTCCGGGATGCCCAATCCTACTATGCAACCCTTGCCCATGAGGCGACGCACTGGACCCGCCACACGACGCGCCTTGACCGCGACTTCGGGCGCAAGCGCATGGGCGATGAAGGCTATGCCCGCGAAGAGCTCGTAGCCGAGCTGGGTGCCGCCTTCCTGTGCGCCGACCTGGGGCTCAAGCTGGAAGATCGTACCGACCACGCGGCCTATATCGGCCACTGGCTGTCGGTCCTGAAGGACGACAAGCGCGCGATCTTCGCCGCCGCCGCTCATGCCCAGCGCGCCGCTGATTATCTCAGCCGCTTCAGCCGTCCCGCGGAGGAAGCCGCCTGACCGGCGGCTTCCCAATATGCTGGTCCTTGCCGTAGCCTGTTTCATGTCCACCACCCTCATCGCGGAAGCGGGCTGGTGGGAGGTGACCACTCCTGCGCTGGCTCCACGGCCACGCGGGAGCCGGTCCCATGCAGGGCGTTCATGTACTCGTCGCACAGGGCGAGACGCTCCATGATGGCGCGCGCATCGCGCGCGCCCATGACTTCAGCGATGTCAAAACGCTGGCCGAGATACTCAAGCACCACGATCCAGGCATCGGTGTAGTACCGGACGATGCGCTTTCCCGGGTGGGTGCGGATGCTGAACTCGATATCGTCGCGCTCTTCGCGCGCCCGGTCGTGCTCTACGACCATGAAGCGGTGCGGCAGCCGCCTGTCGAAGGTCTCCCATTCGACCTTCTCAATGAACTTCGGCGCACGCTGGATCTGAATCTGCTTTTCCGTGAACCGGATGTTGGTCTTCTCGTGGCCGTCCTGGCGGTGCCATACCTTCATGACCGGGCCGAAGAGAATACCCGCGCCAAGCGACCACAGCGCGCCTTCGCCTGCGCCCTGGGAGGCGAGATATCCGGCAAGGATCACGCCGCCCCAGCCGATGATCGTGCAAGCGGCGTCGTTGTTCTGCACATCCGACGGCCGCAGATGCTTGGCGGTCACCGTGATGACCTGCCCGCCATCCTCCTGCGAGAACACTGTCTCCGGCCCACCTTTGAATGCTTTGATCACGTCGGACATGGCACTTGATCCCTTTCCCCAGGGCGGCCTTGCCAGCCGCTCCGGTAAGTGGGAATTTGCCCAAAGCTGCCTTGGGTTTTCCTCGCGCTTTCCTCGCCGCTATAAGGGCTCGGGATGGAGTATTCTGATGATGTACTGGCGCGCATCCGCGACGCCCTGACCGAATACCACGCGGCGACCGGTCATGACGGTCACAAGCGCTCGTGGTCAAAGATCGCCTTTGACCTTTATCTGGATTTTATCGAAGCGCCCGACCTCGACGATGAGGACGAGGACCGTTTCGCCGATCCCAACAAATCACTCGGCGAGTCCTTGCGGCGTTTTGTACTCGGGACGCAGGTACCGGCGCCCGAACGGCTCAAAGCCATTGGCCAGTACCTGATCGGGAAAGGTTACTTATCAGAGGACGACCTGCGTCCGGGCGAAAGGCAGCGTTCGTTTGCGCGGGCGTTCGCGGAGTTTCTGGGCTCCAACGACAAGCCTTTGTCAAAAACCACGACCAGGATCAAAGGCCACTACCAGGCCGTCCGGCGCAAACGGGGCCAGCTGTCGGAGATCAGCATCCTCCGGGTGACGGAGGGCAGCGGCCCCATCATCGATGTCGAAGACACCGAATACACCCAGATCGCCGATGCGGCGGCGAAGACGAAGGCCGGCCTCCGGCGCGCCTTGCGTCGCACGGGCGGCAGCGAACTGCGGTATGAAGGCTGGCTCTTTCACTGGAACGGCCAGACCTGCCTTGCCCTGAAGGATTCTCTCGGCAGAGACGCGCCGCGCCTCTACACCGTTATCCGCCATCAAGTCCTGGACAAGAAGGACTCCGAGCGCCTTTTCGTCATCAAGTCCAACGACTTTGGAAACAAAGGCGCCGGCTATGAAATGGAGTTGATGCAGGCCCTGCCCAAAGGCGCGCCCGTCACACTTGTCGAAAGCACGCTTGCCAGCGTCCGCGACAATCTCTGGGAGTTCAGGAAGGAGCCGGGACATGGCGACTAGGCCCGGTCCGCAGGACCCCAACCATTTACGGCTGCACCAGCGCTTCATGGAGGCCGTCAATCGCGGCGATACCGAAAAGGTCCGGAAGTTCCTTCAGGACTCTAAGATCGACGTCAATTTCATCGAAGACGGGACCGGACTCACGGCCCTGCACATCGCGGCGGCGCGCAACGCCATGGCGATTCTGCGCCTGCTGGTCGCAACTGGCCGCTGCCGGTTCGATCTCAAGGATGGGGAGGGGCGGACCGCTGCGCGCCTCGCCATGATTGTTGCCAACAATCCTGCCGTCAGCCGCTATCTCTACGACCTGCAGTACGGCAACAAGGTTGTGACCGAAGGGGCCGGCCGCCGCCGAAAAGGCGGCCAGGCCCAAAGCGAAGAAGAGCTAGAGTGACCCGTACTTGCCGGCAAAATGCCGATGCACGGGGCTCTGCTTATCGAAATACTCCGCCCGCTGGATCATCAGTGGATGATACCCCGCCCAGAAGATCAGCTGGCGCTTGAGCCTGTCGCTGCGCGCAAACTGGCGCCCGACCTCATCCGGCGTCAGCAGGTCAAACTGCTCAAGAGATTCCGATCGCCCACTCACGCCTGTGGCCTTCTGGTCGGGGGCGGTTTCACCCTGGCGGACGACCTTCACCACGGTCTTGCCGAGCCGCTTTGAAATATACTCGGTTGTCCTCATATCGTTGTTGCCGAAGAACTGCAGGACCCCGGCATTGCCGACGAAGGTCTCCCACCGGTCCTTGTACAGCGCCACCCCCTGACCCCAGTCCTGAAGGATGACCCAGAGCTTGACGCCAAAGGACGCGATCTGGCCCGCCGCATCCTCAAGCTGGCTCATATGGCCCAGCACCGGAAACTCATCGAGGCAGGCCAGAACCGGATGGGGCGGTATCGTCCGCTCGCGCTCCATGGCGTCGAGCAGTAGGTTGATGAACAGGCGAAGCCAGCGATTGCACTTCTTGAGGCGGTTGGCGGGAAGGCACAAATAAACAGTCATCCCGGCCTTGGCGGTCTTGAGCTCCGAAAGATCGAAGTCATGCCCGCACAGCACCCGGCGCATGGCGCGGTAGTCGAGGAACTTGGTGTGGCGCCGCGTCGTGGACAGAACGCCGGCCCGCTCATTGGGCGCGCGCTCATAGAAGTCACGGGCTGCGCCTTCGATGACATCGCCCACATCTGTGAGCTTGTCATCGCGCTGCAGTCGCTGCGCGTTGCGCAACATCTGAAGTTCGAGAGCAAATGCGTCTTCGTTCCCGCCGCCAGCGGGCACGAACACGTCGCGGAGCAACTTGCTCAGGGACAGGAGCGTGCGCTTCCCATCGAAGGCGGGATCGGTTGCGATATGCAGCAGCAGGCCCTCGATCCAGTTCTGGGCGCTTTCATCCCAGTGCGGGTCCTTGCCGCCCGCAACGACGAGGGCGTCCGCGATGAGACCGGCATCCTCGATGATCGTCTCGCTGGCTGCACGCAGCAACGACAACGGATTGAAGCTCCGGCGATAGGGCGCAAGCCGTTCCGGCGTGATGCTGAAGGGATCGAGGATGCAGACCTTCTGGCCGAGCGCCGCCCGCCGCTCCGCGGTCAGGGCGGCCAGCTCGCCCTTGGGGTCGAATACCAGCACGCTCCCGGAATAGAACAGCATGTTGTTGGTGATCGTAACGGACTTGCCGGATCGCGAACCGGCAACCGTCATCACATGCCTGTTATCGGCAATACCGATGAGCTTATCCCCAAGTGCACCGAACAGGACTTTGCCGCCCGGACTGTCTGGATCGAAATGCAGGGCGCGGCTACTGTAGATATTCTCGGGCGTCTCCCACGTCGCCTGGGGCACGGACTGCTGATCCAGAAATCGCGTCCTGACGCCGCGCGGGACATCGTGGGTGAAGTCGGTGACAAAGTTCGGCATTGTGAGCTCCTTGATCTTCAGGAGACCATGACGACTCCGAGCTGGGTTGATCCTCGCGACTTCCTCGTCGAACATTAGGCCTGCATACTTTACTAATTTAGGCCTGCTCGAACGCGAGGTGCTGTCGTCGGACACCACCCGCGCGCGGCTGCTGCTCAATTTCCCGGCGGCTCTGGCCTCACGCTGGATGCTGGGACTTTCTCCAGAGCAAAGCGGCCACTCAACGCAATCGCAAAATTCTGGATATCCAAAACCCGCAGCCAATCCGTATTTCGATAACTCTACCAAAAATTGAAAGCGATTGACTGTGCACGCATACTAAAGAATATTATCAGGACGAACAATGTAACTACTCAATACGATAACTATAAGCTGGAGCACCTGTCTGATCCTCATATGCGGAATTGTCAGAACTTACATTTACGTGTTGCACCTGTTCATTCACACGTATCCTTTCAAAACACACTGACGGGAGATTTGAAAGATGACTCTCCTAGCTAGAATCACATTTCCGCTAAAATGGCTCTTTGATATTCCGCCTGTAGAGCAGCGTCCGGAGATACGGAGCTTCATGCGGCACTTTATTTACATAGATTATAACAGACAACACGTAGAATCGTATTTATTCTATAAGGTCTTTGTCGTAAATCTTGTCATCAATTGTTTCTTTATGTTGGCATTTTACTGGTCATTTAGGTTGCAGCGAAGTATAGACCTCGGGATTTTTGAAATAGTCTATCGGGCGGACGCCGCCACAAACGAGTTTGTATACGGTTATCCAGCGAAAGTTTTTCCCATACTCATGTGGGTCACCGTTGTGTACTCGCTGGCGCTCTTTCTGTCTAAAACAGACTTTCTTTCAAGAACCAGAATCCTCAGTGAACCGGTGCCTGTCACCCATAGGAACAAACAACTCTACAAACATACCCCCATATTTTGGATCGCAGTGTTAGCGTTCTGCATTCTCACCGGCCGATTGATGTATGCCGGCCCAGAGTTCTTGGGTGCATATGAACTATACAACTACGTTCACGATTTCCGAGCGCATACCATAACAAACTTACACGTCTTCATGGCGATATACTGGATAGCGTATCAAACCTTCTTTTGTCAGATGTTCGTCTATGGCTCCGTACTTTTGACGAGAAGTCTACTTAGCATGTTTTTCTACAGATTGTAATTTACCGATAATACAGCAGGGGAACTGAATGACATCCGTAACTACACAATACACATCTGCAATGACTCGCGTCAGCGACGCGTTTGCGAGCGAGTATTCGGATTACTCGGGCACTATGTCTTATTTGAACGGTTTCATCGAAGACGAGGTCAACACTGCAATATCCAACGGCCTGTCATACATGCCTCCGTATGATCCCGATCAAGGGCCCACAGATTTTATGACTGATACCAGTAGCTATGTGCAGGACGGTCTTGGCGATTTCGCCTTCGCGGCGATTGCCTACGATTTGGCAAAAATGACTGAAGCAACTTACGCAGTGCGGCCAACCTCTGCCCCGACGACCTTCGGTCAACTAATGGGCCATATGCTGTCTGGTAACTCGAATGAATTCTTCACATCACTTTCCGACGCAGCGACACTTGCCAAAACAATCACTCAAATAACCTTGGGTGCTACCATCGTTGCTGGTGCAATCGAGGTTTTCCACTCTGCGACCCCCAATGACGAGGGTCAGAGACAGGGGTTCACGTTAGGCGGAATGATCCTGGGAGGAGAGATTGGCGCTAAAATCGGAGCCGTCGCCGGTCCTTGGGGAGCCGGTCTCGGTGCTGCTGTTGGAGCGGCTGCAGGTGCTATCCTAGGTAGGGAATTCTTCGAGAACGTCTGGGCCGACGTTCATGACGACATCATCAACAACGCTGTCGATGCTGCGGAAGCGATCGATATGGCGCTACAAGCAATGCGCGATTATGTCGATGGCATTTGGGCCCTTGATGACACTGCGGCGCAGGCGCTGTTTGGTGAAGTTGTGAGTGGGGTTCCTGGCCTTGCAGAAGAATTAGGAGACTTGGGTGATGAAAACGGTTGGTGCCCTGCAATACCGATAGCCGTTGGTGACGCACTAGTGCCTTGGGGCATTGCCCCTACAACAGGCAGCCCCCTTACAATCGACTTGGACGGTGACGGGATCGAACTGACTACATTCAGCGCGTCTACAACGGCGACATTTTTCGACATCGACGGCGACGGATTCGCGGAGCAGACAGCATGGATTGGTGCCGATGACGGCTTGCTGGCACGTGACCTGGATGAGTCAGGCAGTATTGACTCGGTAGAGGAACTGTTCGGCAGCCCTGACGTCGACGGCTTTGCGCTTCTGGCAGAACTCGATGACAACGGGGATCACGTCATCAATCAGTATGACGACGCCTGGACCGATCTCGTCGTCTGGAAGGATGCGGATGGTGACGCCAAGACAGATGCCGGCGAGCTGCACTCGCTCGCCTCGCTGAACATCGTGAGCTTTGACCTCGCGGGGGTAACAGCATCAAACTCCACTATCAGCGGCAACCCCATCAGCCACACGAGCACTTACACCTTGTCGGGCGGAACGACGCGCACGATTGCGGATGCCTGGTTCGTCTATGACAATGTAAATACCGCGTATGTCGAGGACTATACCCTTGACGTCAGAACGCTCGCCCTACCGACGTTGCGCGGATTCGGCGAACTGGCAGACCTTCATATAGCAATGAGCCAGAATGAGGATCTGCTCGATCTGGTGCAGGAATTTGCGCTGAATTGGGATATTGCCCGTTTTGAGGACGGGGCATCCTTGGACGCCGACGTTCAGGAAATTTTGTGGATGTGGGCCGGAGTAGAGGGAGTTGCCGCTAACAGTCGTGGAGGGGGCATTGACGCACGCAAGCTCGAATTTATGGAAGAGTTTTTTGGAGAAGAGTTCCTACAACTAGGCTCGAATGCAAATCCGTATGTGTATGCTGCGGCTAAGTTAGAAGAGGCCTGGGAGCGTCTTTTCTATGCTATGAAAGCGCAGTTGATTGTACAAGCCGGGGGTAGTGCAATTTACGGCGTAACAATAATTTACAATTTGTTTTCCGGCGCATTGGAAGGGGACATGGCCCTCTCCCAAAATGCAATTAGTGCAATCGAAGCAGCAGCTCCGTCCTCTGGATACGAACTCCGTGATTATTGGGAGGAAGTCGCCGAATTTATTTCTTTCACCAAGGGCTTCTCAAATCTCGATGTGTCTGAGACGGCAATGCTGGACGATGCAATCGTCAATACTGATGCAACGCTTTCTTGGGACTACATATATCATCGGTCGGTCCCGGATTGGGTGGGGTTGGCATATCTCGGGTCTCCCGACGATGACAATTTGACTGGTACCAGCGGCGCAGACTTCCTTGACGGTGACGCTGGCAACGACACAATCGATGGCAATGACGGTAACGATACCATCTACGGCGGAGATGGTGATGATGAAGTGTTCGGAGATGGCGGAAACGATCTAATTTACGGCGAAGCCGGGGATGATTGGATTTCCGGTGGCTTGGGAACCAATGAGATCTACGGCGGAGATGGTGACGACGAAATCATAACGTCTGGTGCATCTACCCTTGATGGAGGAGCTGGAAACGACATTCTGACCGGCTACACAGGGAACGACACTCTGAAGCCAGGAACAGGAGGAAACTTCGCTTACGGCCAGACGGGGAATGACACCTACATTCATGGTGGCGGTGATGACGTGTACTACGATACTGGTGGAACTGACAGTATCGCGCTTGAAGCCGGGATTGTTGCGGGTGACTTGTATTTCTTCCGAGAAAGTCCGGATACGGGCACATACTACAAGGATTTGAGCATTAGAATTGATGGCGATAACTACATCACGGTTCAAAATGTATTTTCGAACGGAAGGAATCAGAATTCCACTTATCTAATTGAAACTTTGACGTTCTCAAATTCAACTACACTCGGGTTGACCGCATTCACTTCACTCGACACTTTTGGGTCTAGCGGAAACGACTACATAATGGGTGTAAAGACTACGGTCGAGATCAACGACAATATTTATGGCTTCGCCGGCGATGACAACCTCGAAGGATATGATGGCAACGACCTTTTGGATGGGGGGATAGGAAACGATCTTCTCGAAGGAGGGGCGGGCAATGACGTCTATATTTTCTCGCCGGGGTTCGATGTTATCCAGGAGAGTGGAGGTAGCGATACTCTGCGACTTCCTAATGGTTTTGACGCCAGCGCTGTGTCGCTTGTTCGGCTTTCCTCAAAGCCCAACGCATTGATTGTTATGGTCGATGGGCTGGGCCAAGTCGAAATCTCGGCCCAATTTGGTGCGGGCGGAGGTGTTGTCGAGACGCTGGATTTCAACGGTTCATCTGCGATTTCTATTTCGACTATGTCGATTGAGACAATAGGCACGAGTGGGAATGATACCCTCACCAAGATCACATCCGGTGGAAGCACAAATGATATCATGGATGGTGGTGCGGGTAACGATACTCTTGGCGGCTATGAAGGAAATGATACTTATTGGTTCTCGGCTGGCAATGATGTGGTGCAGGAGAGCAGTAGCGGAACTGATGTGGTCCGATTCCGGGAAGGAGTCATGCCCACTGATATCCAGATCTACCGCGCGGGTACTCAATTCAGGGACCTCGTAGTCGCAGATAGCAATGGCAATACGCTAAGCGTGGCAAATCACTTCTACGCTGCCGCTAGCTCTATTGAAAAACTAATCTTCTTCGACGAGACCGAGTGGCTGCTTTCGAGTATCGAAGTTGAGACACGCGGAACATCCGGTAACGACAATATTGCTGCTTATACTGTTGGCGACGCGAGTACAGCTGATTTTGTTTACGGATACGCTGGCAATGACCAGTTAGACGGAGGCGCAGGCAATGACACGATCTATGGAGGTGACGGGATCGATACAATCACCGGCGGTACGGAAAACGACACCCTCTATGGGGATAACGGTGATGACTACATTGATGGGGGCAATGGCAATGACTGGCTGTATGGCGGTGCAGGTGACGACGACCTGAACGGAGGGAGCGGCGACGATACATTCTTCTGGGTACCAAATGAAGGAAGCGACTCCGCCAGTGAAACCGGCAGCGGTGCAGACATTCTGCGGATCGGAGGAAACTATACGATCAATGATATTTCGGTCGTGAATGAAGCTAGCACTCATGCAAAGCTGACGATCAGTGGTCAGTCAGGCCAGCTGATTATCGAGGGTCTGCGCTCAAGTGTTGCGGTTCAGGTTGACACTATTCGTTTTGATGACGGGTTCTCGACTAAACTGGCAACCTACAATTCCTGGGTCAAGGGCACCTCAGGCAACGACACTGTCACCGGAAACTCCAGTGCCAATACCCTGATTGGCTACGCCGGCAACGACAACATGGCGGGCGGCGCAGGTGATGATGATATTCATGGCGGCGCTGGCAACGACACGCTGGATGGAGATGACGGCACAGACCTCCTCTATGGCGGGACTGGTGATGATCTGATCTATGGTGAGGCTGGACTGGACACCCTGCATGGTGGGGCGGGAGCGGACACCTACAAGTTCCATACCGCGAGTGCTTTCAGCAATGTGGACGTCATCCGGGATTTCAGCGTCTCCGACGACGATGTAATCGACCTTACGGACATTTTGAGCACTGCTTACGATCCGCTGACCGACGATATCGCCGACTTTATCTCCTTCAGCGAGAGCAGTGGCAGCACATTCGTGTCCGTGGACCGTGACGGCACTGGAGGCACCTACAGCATGGCGCAGATCATCAAGCTGGAGAATGTCACCGGTCTTTCGTCGGTCGCCACGCTCGAAACCAACGGCAATCTGATCGCCGCCTAAAAACTACAGGCGATAACGCGTAGCTCCTTTCAGGCCGCCGCAAATTATACTGGAAGGACACCGAGAAGCGGCCGTGTAGGAGAAGTTTCTTCGTGACACGCGATATGCGCGCGTAGCGGCCTTTGACGGCGGATATCTGCGGGTGCGTTGCTTTGACTGCGGCGTACCTTCTGGCCGAGTGCCGCCCGCCGCTCTGCGGTCAGGGCGGCCAGTTCGCCATTGGATTCGAATGCCAGCGCGCTCCCGGGAAGCCTCGCGACTTCCTCGTCAGGCGTTATGCCTATCCCTGGAAAAGAGGCTTCTCCTTTCGTTGACAGCCCAAAGGATGGTCCGCTCCTGCCGGACGGCGCCTTGCCGTCAATGACCGGCCCGCACCAGCCTTCGCCCTGCAGGCTCAGGCCCGTGTTGGTCATGACCGCCGCGGCTGAAGCCGCCCGGCTCTTCGTTCGCGTCCTTCGGGACAGTCAACAACGAACGAAAGGAGAGCCTCATGGGCCTGGATATGTACGCCTTCACCACCAGCGAAGTGCTGGATGCACCCGTCGATTTCAAGGTCGATGGATATGTGGATGTTCACTACTGGCGGAAACACCCCAACCTTCACGGCTGGATGGAAAACCTCTATCGCGATAAGGGCGGCAAGGACGAGACCTTCAACTGCGTCAACCTGCAGCTTACCGCGGACGACCTCGACCGCCTTGAAGCCGATATCCGCGCCGGCAATCTGCCGTCGACCTCCGGCTTCTTCTTCGGCGAGTCTGACGGTAGCGAGAAAGACGACGATCTCGCCTTCATCGAGAAGGCGAGGCAGGCCCTCGCTGCGGGCCTTGCCCTTTGCTACACCTCCTGGTGGTGACCCTTGCCGCGGCGGTCCTGGCGACCGCCGCGGTTTTCATTCTTCGGGTGGCAGATCATCTTCGTTGATTGTCTTATCGAGTGAAAAGCTCCTGAGCCGCGCTTGGCGATGTTTGAGCGGCGCGCCGCGCATGACTACATACCGCAGGCGTCCCGCACCAAGGACTGTGAGAATCGGAGCGAGCGCATCAGCGGGACTGGACAGCAGTCCGGTGAGTTCATCCGGCTTCAGGCGTAGCGAACCTACCGCCAAGAGTTTTAGATCTTTCCGTTGACCGTGGTCATACTCGGGGGTGGGAAGGAGTGTGATACGCGCCTTCTGTGCCTTCAGCTTCGTCGGTCGCAGGACCCGACCCAGAATGTCGAGATGGCGAAAATCAAAGCAAGGATCATCGTCCTTTAGCGAATTGAGTCCGAATGAATAACTCCAGTCCCAGTCTTCGATCTCTATGGCGTAAGTGACGATCTCTTCTGCTTTGCTCTGGCTGCGGTGTCCTTTCTTCGATTGTGTGGCTGAGTTCATTGGCGACCTCCTTTGGCGGGAGGGTACATCTTTTTGTCGCCTCCTTTACCGCCGGTCCGGTGGTCCCGGGTGATGCGGCCGATTTGTCCGAAGACGCAGCAGGAAGCGGCAAGGGCCCAATCTGGTACGGCTCTGCCGATACGGGGAAGAGTTGAACACGCCGCATCTATGGCAGGTGAAGAATGGCGGCCGGAGACTCTGGCTTTGGTTCTAAGGCTGTTCTGGCCGGTCCTGCCATGACGGCCACACTCCTTCGCCGAAAACCAGTTCCCCTCGACAATCACGCCCCCTTCCTGATCGGGCGCGCAGCCGCTTCAAGGCCAAGCCCCTTGCAGGGGTGGCGCGGGGGTATCCCCCACTTTCGGTCGCCTTGCTCCCTGCAAGCCGGGTGATTCCCCACCCCCGCGCCAGCCATGAACCGCCCGCTTTTCCGCCCGCTCCTCAATGTGGCGTGTCGAGGAAAACTTATAGCGAAAGGAGCTACATCATGACACGCAAGACCAACCAGACCAGCAACGCCCCCGCGGAATCCCGCTCTCCGGCCTACATCGCCTACCATGTCGATGATCGCGGCGAGAAGAAG
Organism: Hyphomicrobiales bacterium; assembly: GCA_027489535.1. Classification (GTDB taxonomy): domain Bacteria; phylum Pseudomonadota; class Alphaproteobacteria; order Rhizobiales; family Beijerinckiaceae; genus JAIXZO01. Next base: position 396,423 of record JAIXZO010000018.1, on the reverse strand, counting down.
TTCTGGTCCCGTATCGGCGCCGCCTGGCGGCACCAGAAGGGTGAGGGCCTGACCCTCCAGCTGGATCTTCTCCCGGTCTCCGGCGGCCGCATCATCCTCCGGGCCCCGTCCGAAAACACCGAACAGGAGGCGGGCGCGTAAGCGCCCCCTCTCACCCGAAAGGAGAGATGCCATGAACCCCATGCGCCGTATCGAATCCGCCCGCGCCGCCCTGACGAGCGCAACCCACGCCCGCGGCACCCGCCCCGCCATCGCCGAAGACGAGGTGATCGATCTCCTGATCGACATCCGCCACCTTTGCGACGCCGCCGGGCTCGACTACGCCCAGTGCCATTATCTGGCCCGCGGTCACTACCAGCACGAGATCGGGGGCGCGTCATGACGCGCCCCTATCATCTCCTGATCGATGGATGGGGTCGTGCCGCCTGTCTGACGACATCGTCCTTCAACCGGGTCTCGCGTGGGCCGCAGGCGGCCACACGCTGAAGACCGGAAACGCCGTCCGCCCGGCTTGCGCGGGCGGACGGCGCAAAAGAAAGGCGGCGCGGGGACGAGCCACGCGCCGCCATTTGCATTTTGCGAATCTTACTCCGAGGGGAGCATCTGCACGTTGTCCGTGCCGCAGAGCAGCCGGACATCGTGCTTGGCCCAGGCCTTGAGGTCGCATTGCGGACAGCAGTAGCGCACGCGTTGTCCGGACTTTGGGGAGGCAGGCTCGGCGTTGCCATCGCCTGTGATGGCAGTGGGGTCGAGTGCCTCTTTCCAGGACAAAGCATATCCCTTGTTGAGGAGTTTGTCGGCGGCCACGTCGAACGGGCCGCCGGGCATGATGTAATGGCTGACCGCTTCGCCGGTCTCTTTGCCACCCTCGACACCCGTGTCGGAGGGGCAAAGGCCGATCTCCTTCATCTTCTCGGCCCACTCCCTGTTGTGGTAGCGGCCGCGTCCCGGCTGGCCCTCATGGCGTTGCCATTGATGGGCCATCTCGTGGACGAGCGTCGCCAGAATGTCCTTCTGGCTGCGGCTCGTGAAGTGCGCGGGGTTGAGGGCGATCTCGTCGGCCCTGTGGCCGTCCTCGTTCGCAAACCGCCCGCCCGCGAAATACCCGAACGAGCCCTTGCGCCGCTGGAAGGTAATCAGCGCGTTCGGCAGCGTGCCGCCGAACAGCGCCTTGTTGAAATGCTCATGCGCCTGCTGCAGGCGGTCATAAGTTTCCTTGGTGGGTTTGATCGATGATGCAGCCTGGTCGGGGGAAGCAGTGACCGGCTTTGTCTTTTTGGCTTCAGTCATGGGGACCATCCTTTCCGGCCGGCCCCTCATTTTGGAATGCACACTCCAAAATCTATGAAGGCGCCGGGCTTGAATGGCGGTCACACTGGCAGCGATCCCGGACAGGTTTCCTCGTGCTTTCCTCGTCTCGGCTATTTTAAAAATGCAGTGTACGGAGCAAATAGCGCAGCTATAGTGGCGATGTACATTTCCAATACGGCCCCGCTTTATGGCATAATCATAATGTGGGCTTATCCTAGGCAGAGAAGAGCACAAGGTGTGCGTGGTAGTACCACGCGCACCTTGCCGGGGGAACTCTCCGGTTCCCCGCGGACCCCCTGCAGGGCATCCCTAAGCCGATGAGTCCGTCCTGGTGACGGTCTATGCGGCAAGGGATGCGGTCAGCCGCGTGCGGGCATCGAGCCCTTGCGGCTGAGGGCAACGTGTTCGGCGTTGCATCCCGACCATGGAGACTGCCGCTCTCCCTGGACCCATCGCGCAAAGGGGCTGGCCGCGCCCCCTTGCAACCCAACCCGCCGACGCGAAATTGCTATGGCGGGCTTTGCGGCCAGGGCTGTTCGCGCCCTGGACCACGACCGGTGTTTCGCCACCGGCTTCGAGCAAAGGGGAGACTTCAGCTCTCCCTTTGCAAACCCATCGACCGGGGAATGGCGCTCCCCGGACCCTCGCAAACGGCGCGGGCGATGGCGGCGGCAGCGTCCCGATCACGGCTATGCGCGCGCGTGGAAAGCGCGCGGATCGGGGCGGCGCGACGGCGCTATCGATGAGGCATGACCGAGAAGAAGCGTGAGGCCCCGATCTCTTACCGCCCCCCGTGTGAACTGCGGGAGCAGTTCCGGGCGCGGGTCGAGGAGTCGGGGCTCTCGGTCAACGCCTTCATCACCGCTGCCGTGTTCGGTGAGTCCGCGCCGAAGACTGGCCGCCGGGCAAGCGCGCAGCGGCAGGATATCGCCCGCCTTCTGGCCGAGACCGCGCTGCTCAATGAGCGCCTGAAAGGTCTCGTCGGCGATGCCGATCCGGCGCTGCTGGAAGATGCCGCGCGCGACCTCCGTGAAATCAGGGCCGCCTGCCTTGCGGCATTGCGGCGTGCGCCATGATCCCCAAGGCGAGCCAGCGCGGCGGGGGACGCGACCTTGCCACCCATTTGTTGAATGAGTTCGACAACGAGTATGTCGAGGTGGCGGAGGTCCGGGGTGCCATTGCTGACGACCTGCATGGGGCCTTTGCCGAGTGGGAGGTGCTGGCCGTCAACCTGACCCGGTGCCGCAATTACCTCTACAGTATGTCGGTCAATCCGGACCCTGAGGGCGGGCCTCTCGCGCGTGAGCAGTATCTTGATTACGTCCGGCGCGCGGAGAAAGCGCTTGGTCTCGAAGGTCAGCCGCGGGCGGTGATCTTCCATATCAAGGAGGGGCGCGAGCATTGCCATGTGGTCTGGTCGCGGATCGATGCGCGGCAGGAGAAGGCCGTCCATATCGCCTTTGACCGGGAGAAGCTCCTGATGGTGACGCGGGAGTTTGCCCGCGAGCATGGGTTGTCGCTGCCGGGTGGTTATGGTCCGGACCGGTTCGACAAGCGGCGTGAGAAGGTCAGCCTTTATGACCGGGCGCAGGAGCGCGCGACGGGCCTGACCAAAGAGGAGCGCAAGCTCATGGTCACGCAGGCCTGGCAGCAGAGTGACAGCCCGCGGGCCTTTGTCCGGGCGCTCGAAGAGATGGGCTATGTGCTGGCAACGGGTGACCGGCCCTATGTGCTGGTCGACATCTATGGCGGCATGAATGCGCTCACGAGGCTGATCGATGATCGCAGCGTGAAGACCAAGGATGTGCGGGCCTTCCTTGAGAAGGAGTTCCCGCCAGAGTCGCTGCCGAGCGTCGACGAGGCGAAGGCACTGGTTGCCGAGCACCGGAAGGCGCGCGAGCAGTTTGCCAAAGCGCGGGATGATGGCCGGCAGAAAGAGCAGCTCGCGCGGGCGCAGGCGGCGCGCCGGGAGCAGGTTCTTACCGAGCAGGCGGCGATGAAGGAGCGGCAGCGTCAGGAGATGGAGGCGCTGTCGCGGGCGCAGCTGGCTGTGAGGCAGCAGATGCGGGCAGAGTTCAGGGCGGAAATGGCGCGGGTGCGCCAGCAGCGGGACGACGCCCGGCCGACAGGGCTGGCGGCGTTCTTAGGACGTGTGACCGGCATGAATCTGGTGATCGCCCGGGTGCAGCGGTATCGGGACGCGAAGCGTTATCTCGCCTTCCGGGAGAGGAAGCAGGATGTTGCGCATAGTCAGATGGTGGAGCGGGTGGCCTTGAAGCACCGGCATGACCTTCAGGGGGTTGAGGTCGCGCGCAAGCTCAAGGGGCTCGATGCCGTGGATGCGCGGGAGCGCAAGGCGCTTGAAGAAAAGCGCGTGCGAGAGCAGCGGATCATCGAGCGCAGCGGTCATCAGCATATGCCCGCTATCAGCCTGGAGATGAAGCCGGGACGGCGGCGGGCGTCCGTCCGCAAGGCGCAGAACCGGTATCAGGACGCCCTGCGGGAGCGGGAAGAGCGGCAGAAGGCGGAGGCGCCGGAGCAGCGGGAGGAGCGGGTTCTGCGGGAAGAAATGGAGCGGGCGGAGGCGATGTTGGCGCCGCCGGTTGAGACCGACATCGCGTTGCGGGCGGAGTTTACGAACGCTGCGGATGATGGGCGCAGTGATGAGGAGAGCAGCAGCGGCGGGGATGACAGCGGGCCGCGGATTACGCGCGCCACGAGGAGCAGTGAGCGGGGGCAAGATCGGTCCCGGCGGCGGGGGGATTTTGATCGGGAGAGGTGAGAGGTATTCAGCTATCTGGCTGGCGCGCGGAATGTGTGTAGCGGTACCAGGAGCAGAGATGGAGGGAGTGGGCGGTGGCGGATGAATATGAGAAGGAGCGGGTTCAGGCGCTCTCAGAACGGCGAACGGAAGAGTTCGCGGGGTCGGATCACCGAAGCCTTGAGGCGCGGTTCGGTCCGGGATCGTTCGGGTGCCATGAGGCCCTGCATGTAACGCAGGTCGTCGTCGATATGATCGATCGGGAGCTGCTGTCACATAGTGCGGTGCTGCTCAATCCGTTCTGGTACGGGAAAGTCAGGGAGGCGCAGGCATCGTTGCGGAGTGCGTACAACGCGGTGGCGGACAATCATCTTGCCGCATCGTTGCCGGTGGATGACTCTGGACAGAAAGGCCCAACGCATTAGGCGCGACCGGCTTCTTGTGCCGGTCAGGCCATAGGCGTGAGCGCAGTTGGCGGGATGGCCATCAACCTCAGTCAAGATAGGAACTGCCAGCCGTACGGCTAATTGCAGTGGCGCGGGCAATCGCCTTGCTGGCGGCCTCGATCTCTGCGGCGCGTTTCAGCGGGTCCGGGATTTCGAGGGCACGGCGGAAGCGGTTAACGGGGCCTGGCCGGTCGGAGTTTTGCCCCAGATAGGTGAGTGCCTGTTGGACCTGCGGGCAGGTCCGCAGGTCCAGATCGATGGAGCGTTCGATTGCTTCGGTACAGATGCGCAGCGCTTCCTGGCGATAAGATCGGTCGCGGGCGGCATCGGCCCACATGCCGAAATAGGTGACTTTGTCGTTTCTGTTTGATGAGAACATTTCATGAACATATGCGAAGGAAGGCGCATTGGCCTAGGAGGACGTATTCCTAGGGAGCGCGTCCTGTCGGATCAGGCTCTAGGCTTCGCCCCGGGCCAAGGAGTGTCCCGGCCCATGCGGGTGACGATCCTTCGCGCAAGGATAGCGAGGGCTCGGGAGCCCACCACCAAAGCAGGACCTTGGCTTCGGCTGTTTCCGCCGCGCCCCTCAGCTTGGTGAGGGCGACGGACGGCTCCAGACGAAGCAGGCATCAGAAGCTGAAAAGCCCCTGCTTTACGGAAAAAGCCAAAGCTCAGCGCGATTGTGGCTAACCGTCAGAAACCCCTATTAATCTGTGTATCCGTTGGCTACACTGCCACCGCATGAAGGATGCCGGTCTCCGTATACGGGTGCAGCGCGAGCTTCGCGAGCAATTCCTGGACGCTTGTCGGGCAGATGATAAGCCCGCCGCGCAGGTGCTTCGTGAGTTCATGCGGGATTATGTCGCCCGGCATGTAGGAAGTCCTGACGATGATCGGAGGCGTGCGTCGACTGCACACCGTGAGGGCGAGTTGAATAGGCTAAAACGCTAAGGGGGAAGACGCTTGGGGAGTAAGTCAGGGGGGCGGTTCAAAGTCGTACAAGTCTCGGCCTCGCGCTTTGGTGGCGAGGGCGACGAGAACGTCGATCCCAATCTTCAGGAGCGCGATCATTGACGAACGCCGCCCTAAATTTTGATAGGTTGCTCAAATTCCGCCTGGTCGTCGCCAGATTCGGCGAAATGGACATCGCCAAATGGTGGAACACACGCGGCCAGCTCGGCCGGATGGGCACGCTCGCTCTCCGCCGCGGTTTCCCGCGCACGCATTCCTTCGCACAGGCCCGTTCTGTATTTGCTGTTGCAGGCAACCGCTGTCGTGAAGTTTTCGCCCCTCCTGCGGGCGTAACACTTTGGCATCTTCCAGAGGAGATTGAAGAGGAGTTCGAGGCGCGGTGGGAGCATTGGCTTGATAATGCCGATGAATGGATTCCATTTTTCCAGAAGCTGGAAAACCTCCAAGAGAGTGACTTGAAAGCGGCGCTCCAATCGCTCGTATCAATCAATGACGCTGAGCAAGAGATGTTCGTGCGTTTACGACGCACGGCCGAAGGCCGCGCCGTGCAGTTACCGGCGCCATTTACGGGAACCGACCAGGATGTCGCCATGCTTGCACTTGGCTTCGGGCGCGGGGAGCCGGGCGCGCTGGCGGTTCCTTACTCGGAAATGGCCTAGTCATGAGGAGTGTGACCGAACCATTCTCGCAAAGACTTCTTCGCAAGGGTGCCCTTGTCGAGGAGACCTACACCCTATTTGGACAGTGGACAGAAGGGGACTCTTTCGACAAGAACTTTGATCGCATCTTCTATGGTCATTTTCGTAGTGAAGGATGGAAGAAAGAAGTGCGGTCGACTCTGCACCGCCGGTTTCGTGATCTAGGGGACGCAAAGCCACTCATCGAACTTGCGCAAAGAAACTATAATCTACTCGATTGGAAGCTCTGCCTTCATTTTTGGGTTGCGCAGCGCGAGACAATATATGGCCTTTTCCTAGAGAACTGGCTATTTCCCCAATATGAATCGGGTCGCCTTCTTCTTCGAACAGAAGATGCTCTGCCATATGTCCAGCAGTCATGGAAGACATTGAACGCAACGCGGGCTCCGCTGTCAGAGTATGGCGCGGTCAGAACCGCACGCGATCTCCTGCGCATGGCACGAGATTTTGGAATCCTGGAAGGGGAAGGCCCCGCAAAGAAGTTTTCCTCTGTGCAGCTCTCGGACGACTTGTTCCTGTACTTTTGTCATGCCGTCGCGACGGAGGAAAAGTCGACTTCACGGGTTCCTGTCAGCAATCTCTGGAAGCTGCTCATGCTCGATCAAGAGCGGGTGCACGATCACCTGTTGCGCCTGCATCAGTATCGCAAGCTGGATTACCAGATTGCCGGAAGCTTGGTGCAGCTGACACTGCCTTGCGCCACTGCCTCTGAATATGCGGAGAGGATGGCGGCATGAGTGATCTGTTGCACCGGATCAAGACCAGTCTTGAGACTGTTCTCGAACTTCCCGATCCTCGCGAGCGCATAAGTGCATATCACGACATGCCCTATGCTCTGTTCCGATATGAGCCAGAGGAAGAGTTCGAGCTGCGCAGGCAGGTGACGCTGTTAGAGACACGTCTTACTCAAAGAGGTAAGCGCATCAAGCGCATCTCGTTGGCCGCATGCCTGGACAAGGCGATGATGGCACAGCGTCCCCTTGCAGAGTGGTTTGATACTGAGCGAGAGCAAGGGACGGAGACAATAGTCGAAACCGTGCACTCGGTTCTTTCAGAATACACGCCGCTTGTAGACCTCGTCGCCGAGCAGATGCCGGATGATCCCGATCCTCTTTCCGACATTGTGTTCATTATGCGCACGGGGGCCCTTTTCCCTGTCTATCGAACCTTCTCGCTACTGGAACAACTGAAAGGGCGCGTCACTGTTCCGACAGTGCTCTTCTATCCAGGCGATCTGGATGGGGCAGCCGGCCTTCGCTTTATGGGCGTGCTGGCGGCTGAACATAACTATCGCCCCAAAATTTTCTGACAGGGCCAAAGCAATGACTGAAACAATCAAAAACCTGTTCGCAAACGATATTCATCGACGCATCGAAGAAGTCATCAAGGTCGATCAAACCACGGACGACGTGCTGCGCGAGGAAATCAGCGAGTATGTCGTGACCGATGCCATTCGATCTCACTACACCGGCATTTTCGATGCTTATAGTCAAACGCCCAACAAGCCCCACGAAGGTATCGCAATCTGGGTGTCAGGCTTCTTCGGATCGGGTAAGTCGAGCTTCGCAAAGATGCTCGGCCTCTCAATCGAAAATCGTCCAATTGCTGGCGTTCCTGCGGCAGATCGATTTGTACAAAGGGCGGGTGACAACAAGCTTCAGGTTCTTCTTAAGGCAATTAACGAAAAAATTCCGACGCACGCGGTTATCTTCGACGTCTCAACTGACCGCGGCATACGGACAGGCAATCAGTCTCTGACTGAGATCATGTATGGTCTATTTCTCCAGAGCCTTGGCTACGCCAAGGATCTGGATTTATCCGAGCTTGAGATAGCCCTGGAGGAAAAGGGACGGCTTGAGGATTTTGAAGCCGAGTATCGCAAGCTGTTCGACAAGGAGTGGGCATCCGAAAAGGGTAAAGTCGCATTTGCGTTGAGCGAAGCAAGCCGCGTCCTGCATAGCCTTGATCCTCAAACCTATCCCATGGCGGATTCGTGGGTAAAGGCGGTCAAAAATAAAGCCGATATATCGCCCGGGAAGCTTGCCGAGCGGGCGAATGAACTGATGAAGCGTAGGCGCCCTGGCCAGTCGCTGATGTTTGTAATCGACGAGGTTGGGCAGTTCGTCGCCCGCGATGTTCAAAAAATGCTTGATCTGCAAGCTGTCGTGCAGAGCCTGGGCGTGAAGGGTCGTGGCAAGCACTGGATTGTTGTCACATCGCAGGAGAAGCTCGGCGAGCTGGTGAGCGGTCTCGACGACAAGAAAATCGAACTTGCACGACTGATGGACCGCTTCCCTTTGCAGGTCCACTTGGAGCCCTCCGACATTTCTGAGGTGACGAGTAAACGCGTCCTTTCAAAAAATGGACCGGCCGAGAAGGTCCTCGGCGATCTCTTTGACCAGCATCGCGGGCGATTCACGGAGCACACGCGTCTGACGGCTGACATCAAGTTGCCCGAGCTCACGCGTGACGGTTTCATCGATCTCTATCCGCTCCTTCCTTATCAGATCGACCTCATCATCCAGGTCGTTTCGGGCCTCCGGACGCAGGGTGGGGCGAGCAAACATGTCGGTGGTGCTAACCGCACCATCATCAAGCTCGCCCAGCAGCTGTTGATTAACCCGGCTGTAAATCTCGCCGACCAGACGGTGGGCTCGGTGGCCCGGCTGGATCAGGTCTACGATCTGGTTGAAGGAAACATTGGCTCTGAGGTCAGGGCGAAGATTTCGGCCATTTCGAAGGAGCTTGAGCATCCCCTCGCGCAACCCGTCGCGAAGGTGATCTGCCTCCTCCAGTATGTGAAGAGCGTCCACCGCACGGCAGAGAATATCGCAGCGGCGCTACATCCCGGCGTTGCTGGCGATTCCCAACTTGCGGCGGTGAAGGAAGCGATCCGTCAGTTGGAAGCGGCCAATAAAGTCCGGCTCGGAGACGATGGATACCGTATTCCTACGCCAGCAGAAGATGACTGGGAACGCATTCGCAATGGCATCAGCCCAAAACCGGGCGACGCTCATCGGATCTATTCGGAGGTGTTGGCATCCTTCTGGCAGCCCCAGCCCAGCCACACGCTCCTTGATACCAAGACATTCAAAGCAGGTCTCGCGATTCACGGACGCCCAATCGTTGACGGTGACATGATGTTTCATGTGCATCTAGCCGACGACGGGGCAACATTTGGGGCACTCTCCGCGGAACTCCGCACCCGTAGCCAGCAGGAGCGGAAGAGCGTCTTCTGGGCCGTCTCGCTCAACGACGCCATCGACAGAGAGATCGTTGAGCTGTTCCGCTCCAAGGAAATGCTGGCGCGCAAGGAGCGCGAAGCAAAGACGGCGGATGAGACTGCACTCATTGGCGAAGAGAAAATTCGGCAAAGGCGCCATCAGGATGAGCTGCGGCGCCTATTGAGGTCGGCTTGCCTTGCCGGGAGCGTCAGTTTCCGTGGGAATGATCGAAGCCCAGATGATCGAGCTGTCGATGTGGGCAAGAGTGCAGCCGACATTCTCGGCGACGTATTGCCAGAGGTTTTTGACCGGTTCAAGGACGCTGCCGCGCGGCCCGCGGACGTCAAGAAGGGCGTCGACGCGCTCTTTGTCGCCGAAAACTTGCAGGGGCTTCCCGCCGTTTTCGGTACGCTGGGACTTCTAAGGGATGAGAAAAACAAAACCGTCTTCCGCGTTGAAAGCGGCGCAATGGCCGAAGTTTTAACGCGCATCGAGGACAGGGCAAACTACGGCGACACCGCGAGTGGGCGCTACCTTGCCGACGAGTTTGCCAAGGAGCCGTTTGGCTGGGACTTTGAAGTTGTCAGGCTTCTGGTTCTTTCCTTGCTGCGCGCCGGAAAGATACAGGTCACAAGCCGCGGTCAGACCATAGACTCCGCAACCGGCATCGAAGCGCGTGATACATTCTCGAATAACAATTTCTTCCGCCAGGCCTCCTTCAGGCCCAAGAAAGGGATCGAGTTCGAAGAGCTTATAAAAGCGTCCGAGGCGTTCCGAGATACGTTCGGAACCGAGGTCCGCGAGCTGAACGCGGGCGCCATCGTCTCCGAGCTTCGCAAGGAGATTGCCCGTCACGAAGACGCCGTTACCTCTGCCCTCGGGCAGCTGAACTCCAACCGGCTGCCTGGCGCCGCTCTTCTCGAAGGGGCGATAGGCGAGATGAAGGCCGTTCTGCGTGGCTCGGAAGACAACGCCATCGCAACCTTCAATGCCTCACACCGCTCAATCAAGGACGCCATCAAGCGCGCAACAGAGCTTGAGCAGGCTCTCACGGAGCCGCGATTGAAGGATTTGGAACGGGCGCGTGACGCCCAGAGCGCAGCATGGCCCTTCCTCCAAAGCGAGCCCGACATTACCGACGAGCTGCGGGCGAAGGCCGAGCAGCTGGGAGATTTTCTCCAACGGGAAACCTTCTACCGTGAACTGCCGACAATCGAGCAGCATGCGACAGCGATTAACGCTGAGTACGGCCGCCGGTTTGAGAATGCGATGGACGCGCGGGTTGCGGCCTACTCTCAGGCTCTGGACAGACTAACGCATACGCCAGGATGGGGAGAAATCACTGAGGAGCGCCGAGACAAGCTGGCGGCGCCGCTTCAGCGTGGCGCGACCCGCAATCAGGACAAGGTGTCCATTCCTCAACTGCGGTCGGAGTTGGATGCTTGTGAGAGCCGATTCCAGGACGCGATCGCAGAGCTGCACCGCATTGTGGACGGAGACCGGGTCGCGACTGTGAAGCTGGGCGGGTACTTTTCGGGAGGGATCGAGACCGAGGAGCAGCTCGACGCCGCGCTTGCGGGCATCCGGGAGGAGTGTACCCGCCTGATTGGCACGGGCAAGAAAGTGATTGTTCAATGACGGGTGTGCATCATGGATAAGGCAACCCGCAGCGCGATTGAACGCGCGACCCAGCAGGCCCGCAAGCTGCTTGATGAGGATTTCTCGTCTCAGCTCGAAGGCACTTTCGACGTTCTGCGCAGCGGCGTTATAGCGGCTGAAGGCGGCGCACACCTTTCGGCCCGCCAGAAGGCACAGCGGGGAAAGATCGTTGCCGCCATTGAGCACAAGATGGCAGCAGGGTCGACCAGCGTGGAGGCGATCACCGACTATGTCCGAGATGCCGCTTTCACTACTCTCAACCGCTTTGTCGCGCTCAAGATGCTGGAAGCCCGTCAGCTGGTACAGGAGTGCATAACGAAGGGCGAGCAATCTGGCGGGTACAAGGAGTTCTGCGGGATGGCACCCGGATTGGCGCTACTGCCCGACGGCGCTGGGTATCGCCTTTATGTGGAAAGCCTGTTCGACGAATTCTCGACCGAGATCAAGGTCCTATTTGACCGGCGTGATGCTGCCTCAGTGCTGTGGCCGAAACGGCAGACGTTTGAAGCCCTGCTGAGTGTCCTGAATGCGTCCGATTTAACTTCGGTCTGGAGCGAGGACGAAACGATTGGCTGGGTCTATCAATTCTTCAATAGCTCTAGTGAGCGAAAGGAAATGCGGGATTCCAACTCCGCTCCAAAAAGCAGTCGCGAACTCGCCGTTCGAAATCAATTTTTCACACCCAAGTATATAGTGCGCTTTCTTGTCGATAACACACTTGGTCGTATGTGGCTTGAGATGTATGGCAGGCAATCGCGCCTGGGACAAATCTGTGAATATCTTTACCAATCGGCCGATAAGCTCATTGAAAGACGCTCGCTAAAGGACCCACGGGACCTTCGTATTCTTGACCCTGCCTGCGGCTCTGGACATTTTCTCCTTTATAGTTTCGATCTCCTGCTAGTTATTTATGAAGAAGCTTGGGCGATCGAAGGAACGACAAACCCAAGAGAAGCGACCGGACGTTCATTAAAGGACGACTATCCGAATCTTGAGGATCTACGCCGTGCAGTTCCACAGCTGATCGTCGAACATAACCTCTATGGTGTGGATATCGACGCGAGGTGCGCACAAATTGCAGCGTTGGCGCTGTGGTTGCGTGCCCAGCGTGCGTGGAAAGAAAATGGAATTGGGGCATCCGACAGGCCACGCATTTCTAGGACACACATTGTAGTGGCAGAGCCGATGCTCGGCGACGATTCACTAGTTAACGAATTTGCTGCGCGTCTCAACCCTCCGCTTTTGCGTGGCTTTTTCAAAAAGATGGTAAGCGAAAGTCACTTTGCGGGAGAATTGGGCGCGCTTCTTCGCATCGACAACGGTATCGCTGCAGCGCTGAAAAGCGCAAGTGATGAATTCGTTCGTCTACGCAGTACCTCTGCTTTCTTGCCCGGGATGGAGCCGATTCAGAAGCAGGGGTCTCTGGATTTTTCCGGGATAGATGACGATCGCTTTTTTCAAGAGGCCGAGAACATTATCATTGAGGCGCTGCGCGCGTTTGCTGAAACAGCAACAGGGAGTGTCGGCGTGCGGCGTCGACTTTTTGCTGAAGACGCCGCTCAGGGTATCGCCCTCATCGACCTAGTTCGGATTAAATTTGATGTGGTTCTTATGAACCCTCCGTTTGGAGATGCCACATCCGACACGGTCCAATATCTGGAGGAGAATTATCCTCAAACCCGTCTAGACCTATTCGCAGTATTCTGCGAACGCGTATTAGCATTGACCCACCCGCACGGTCTTGTTGGTGCAATTACGCCTCGCGACGGCTTCTTCAAGAAAACATTAGCTGGTTGGCGTGATTTGGTCCTTCAGCATCATCTGTCACTCGTTGCAGACCTCGGCTTAGGGGTGCTGGACGCCGCAACCGTTCGGGTCGCAGCATATGTCATCTCCCAGCCGAAATCAGATCAACCGACTCACTTTATAGATTTAGTTGATCTGCCTCAACGTGAGAGCCGCTTACTTGAAGAAATTCGTCAGCCCCAGCGATGCTTTGACATTGGGGCCGAGAATTTTCGTAGTCTGCCGCTATGTCGATTTCTGTATTGGCTGCCATCGCGGCTTTGGCACATTTATACGGCGGCTGAAGCGCTCGAAAATCGTGCATGTACGCCCCGCTATGGGCTTACCACGCTCAATGACGAAAGATTCTGTCGTCTGTTTTATGAGCTGGAGCCGAGGCGAATCGGAACGTTGGATAGATGGGTGTTTATGAGCAAGGGTGGGGACGATTTCCCTTACGGAGGTGTTTCAAACACCGTTGTAAAGTGGGAAGACAACGCTGCCGAAATGGCAGAGGTAAATAGGCAGTCAAACGGTCAAGTTGCCCAGACCAGGCGTGCTTCAACGTACTACTTCCGGCCGGCAATATCTTTCTCAAACAGAAGTGTACAATTCTCTGTCAGGTGGCACCCCGCAAACTACGTGTTTTCTGTTCGTGGGCCGGCCGTTATTCCTCTTGCAGCATCTCAGGCTTACCTGCTTGCCTTCTTTAATAGTCGGCTGGTGCGGGCGCTCATTCAGATGCAGACTGCCTCTCAGACATATACCTCCGGGGTACTAAAGGAGCTGCGGTGGGTCGAACCGGACGATGTTGTGCGAGAATCTGTTGAGAAGGCATCTGCTGAAGCATTTTTTGAGTGCCGCGTTCGTCTTGCGACATTCGAAACCGATCCGTTCTTCTCTGGACTAGTTCCAAGTAGTGTCAAAGACAGTGTTCGATCAATATCACAGTTCTTTGCATGGCGTGACCAATTCGAACGGTCGCTGAATGATACGTTGTCGCTCAGCCAAAGAGCAATCGACCAACAGATTTCGGAGCTCTACGGCGTAAGTGAAGCCGACATTGAGCGTTGTGAGCGCTCCGACGACGACGAGGTGGCAGGTGGGAGGTTTCCTCCGCCCTTTTCGTTTTCGCAGACACCGGGGGAGGCGCTGGCAAGCTTCCTGCTTGGAGTTGCATTCGGACGATGGTCTGTATGTTCAGTCGAATACTCTCCAAAGCTAGACGCATCTGCTCCGCAATGGCAGCCGGCACGGGAACGTGATGCTCCCAAACGGCAGATTTTAGTCGATGATGTGGGTCACGCAGATGATCTGTATACCGCGGTTACAAGCGCGCTAAAATCATATCTGCCGGATGTCACGGATAGTGATGTCGCTCTATTAGAACGTGCTATCGGGGCGCGCTCCCTTAGGCATTGGTTTGCGCGAGTGTTTTTCGCGCGGCATCTAGTTTCATACTCTGGATTTGGGCGAACGGCACCAGTGTATTGGCAACTGGCGACGCCTTCCGCAAGCTATTCAGTCTGGCTTCACATTCAATCATTGTCTACGGATTCGCTGTTCCGGGTTCAAAACGACTATATCGCACCGAAGCTTGCATTTGAAGAGAGGCAGCTGGTCTCCAGACTCCAAGAGGTCGGACCGAACCCCTCGGCAAAGGATCGAAAGGAAATTGCTGCACACCAAGCGTTCATCGACGAGCTTCGTACATTCTTGGAGGAGGTCAAGCGTGTTGCCCCGCTTTGGAAGCCAGTACTAGATGATGGTGTCGTCCACAACATGGCGCTACTCTGGAGGCTCGTGCCTCAACCTAAGTCGTGGCAGAAGGAGCTAAAGAGCAAGTGGGACGAAATTGCGTCCGGAGAACATGACTGGGCGAACCTCGCTATGCATTTGTGGCCAGAGCGAGTTATTCCGAAGTGCCAATTAGATCGGAGTCTTGCGATTGCTCATGGACTCGATGATCTTTTTTGGAGTGTCGGCGATGATGGAAAGGCAAAGCCCCGACCCGTACTAGAACGCACAGTTGAAGAGCTTGTTCGAGAACGAACATCAGCAGCGGTTAAGGCAGCCTTGCACGAGTTCATTCAAGCGCCTCTCACCATTGCCGCCAACGCAAGGAGGTCGGCATAATGGCGATCTCCGAAGACACCATAAAGAGCGCTGTTCTTCGCTACCACCGTGAGTATGACCGATATTTGAAGCTGTCTGCGCGCGTGGCCGAGATATGCCGTTTCGAGATCGTCGAGGGGAACGCGATCCGCGCGCAGGTCACGTTCCGTGCCAAGAGCCCTAAGAGCCTTGAGGGCAAACTGCGTCGGTTTTTGGCTTCCGGGAAGAAGAACCTGCCGAGTGTGCAGTCAGTTTTTGACGAAATCCGTGATCTCGCTGCAGTTCGTATAGCGACCTACGAGCAGCGCCATGAGGATCAGGTCGTCCAATTGGTCTGCAAGAGATTTGTTGATCTGAAAGGCAAGCCTCCAGTTCCAGAACGTAAAGACAAGAATGCGGCTGACCACAGCAATTTCTATCGTGCGTCACATATCGAAGCGTTTCTGCCCGATTCCGATGTGATCGGTACTTACGCCAACGTGTCTGATGTGCCCTGTGAAGTTCAGGTATGTAGCATGATGGCGCACGTCTGGAACGAGATCGAGCATGATCTGGGCTACAAACCAGTGACGGGTTCTTTGTCGGAGCCTGAGCGCAATTTTCTTGTGATGCTAGGCCACGCCGTTCGTCAGGGCGACATGACGATCGGGAGTCTGTTTGCGGAAACTGAGCGTCGTCAGCGCGAACATGGCGGCGTATTCACCGACGTCTATGACTTTGTCGCACGAGTTCGCGGATGGTTCCCAGAGGTCGATTTTGGCCGAAATGCTGGCCCGCTTTACGAGGCTTTGCAGCCTGTGCGGCTTGTATCACCAGAGAGTATCCGGAAGCAGATTACGGTTCCAGAACCTATGACAGCAGCAGCGCAGCAAACACTTGATGAGTTTGCGTCAAAGCTGACAGCACGGGGTGACGTGCGCTTTAATCTTGATCGAAACTCTTCCGATCTCTTGCTTGTGCTACTTTTGCAGAAGGTAGCCCCTTACATTGTGTCAACGTCAGGTGATGCCGTTTCCGACGGTATTGCACGAATTCGATGGTTTGCAGCCCGCTTCCAAGAGCTGTCCAAGGTCGACTCCGGAGGAACAGGCTGAATGAATCCGCTTCATGATTACATCTCAAAACAGCTCGCAGAGAAGCTAAAGTTACGCAAAGTCGTCGTTTGGTATGACCATCGCCGGGAATTCGTGTCGTATGTTCGCGAAGTCCGCGGTGGAGTCCGCACCGGTCCAGAAGCCGTGCCGGTTACCGTTTCGGGCGTGCCTGTCCGGTTGACTGAACATGATGGATCAATGTTTGAACTTCGCGCCGTTACGGAGCCCTATGTCAGCGGAGACACGCCTTCAGAGAACGTGATCATTTATCTACCCGGCTGCGAGCGTGATCGCCAGGGCTCTGTCTTGATGGAGCTTGAGAAAGCCGGGGAGTGCTACGAGCCACAGCTGAAGCGTCTTGCTCGAAATGTCCTGCGTCAGCGTTATACCGATGGCGTCATTGATGACATGATGGCGCCAGAACATGTTTCGTACGACGATCTAGCGCGCGCGGCCTCGGATACGTCATCGGCCGAAGGTCCATCTGTTCTCCGGGCCATTTTTCACAATATCGGTCAGGATGGGATTATCGCCGCTTGGCTGGCGAGTGATGAACGTGACGCAGAGATGGAGGCAAAGGAAGCAACGCGGGAACTGCTGAAGCTCATCCGCTCAAAACTCGGTCTTGAGCTTCCAGAAGATGCAACGCTTCCTAAGTTACGATCTATCACGCTCCGTTATGTGCTTGCCGGGGAATTCAGAGGTGACTTGCGCTGTCCAGCTCCCTCGGCGCTCGATGCCCTCCCGACGCCAAAAACCAAGGACGAGGCGGCGGCGACTAGTGAACTGGCCCGCAGCCTGCGGTCCAAATTTCCCGGACAGTATCCAGGGATGGCGGATCGCGTTGAGGCAGAGCTTGGTCTTCGTGACGACTCCGTTCCCGCCGGTGCTCTCGGCTCGATTGATACGTTCAGGTTCGAAGAGCGGGTGCTGCTCGCACATTGCGGGGAGTTCGTAGCACGTCGCAAATTCGACGAGGCTCTCAGCATAATTGGTGACCGGGAACACAGCTTTTGGTTGGATCGAGATGTCGGACGCAAGGCCCAGTGGGAAGCCTGCCGCCGCATGGCAGAGTTGGGCAGGGCTGGTGTCGCCGTTCTTGCAGCGGCAAGCAAAGTCGTAGGGGACGCGAGCGCATGGGTTGAAGCCTATGCGTGCAAAGATGGCTGGTTCCGCTTGGACCAAGCGCAGCGGCGCCTCGAGGCGTGGATAACCAATCTCGACGACGAGCCTGATGAACGTCCTCTCGGTATTGTACGAAGCGTCTATGATGACGCCTGCCGTACGATGGCCGAAGGCTTCACGAAGGCTCTTGTAGCTGCCAACTGGACAGTTCCAGACGCCCTGCATCAGACGCGGATTTATAGCGAGGTCGTGTCAGCCCAGCCTAAGCCGGTCGCGTATTTTTTCGTTGATGCTATGCGCTTTGAGATGGGGGTGGAGCTGGCGGAGCGACTGCCAAAGACAGTCGAAGTGAGCGTCCGGCCCGCCGTATGTGCTCTTCCCAGCATCACACCGATCTGCATGGCGGCGCTTCATCCGGGCGCATCTTCCAGCTTCAGCGTGGTGGAAGAGGAAGGCACGCTAGGCGTTAGAATCGATGACGCCTTCCTTCCAGACCTCTCCGCTCGCAAGAAATTCGCTGCCTCCCGCATTCCCGGCTTAGCTGATATGGCGCTCGACGAACTATTGAGCCTTCAGCCATCGAGATTATCCAAGAAGATCGACGGCGCTCAGGTGGTGATCGTTCGCTCGCAAGAGATAGATCATGCCGGCGAACGCGGGTTCACGTTCCAGGCCCGCCAGGTCATGGACACCGTCATCGACAATCTGGCGAGAGCGATCCGCAAGCTCGCAGCATCGGGTATCGAGCACTACGTTGTCACAGCGGATCATGGACATCTTTTCCATCCGTCCGACCGCGACGAATCGATGAGAATTGAGGGGCCTGGAGGGGATCAGGTTGAACTGCATCGTCGATGCTGGATTGGGCGTGGTGGTGCGACACCGGCGGGCTGCATCCGTGTGACGGCTGCTGCTCTTGGCTACGATTCCGATCTGGACTTTGTGTTTCCTACCAGCAGTGGGGTCTTCAAAGCTGGCGGCGATCTCGCCTTTCACCATGGCGGACCATCTTTACAGGAGCTGATCATACCGGTCGTTACGGTGCGTATGAAAGCCCCAGAACGCGAACGCTCCTCGGTTGGTCCGGTAGCTGCGTCGGGCATCCCCGATGCCGTAACGAACCGCATTTTCAGCGTGAGTATTCACCTAGACGGTAAGAACCTCTCGCTCTTTTCGAACGAGCTGCTGGTACGGCCCTTACTGGTATCTGAAGGCAAACAAGTTGGCGCTGTCGGCATGGCTGTAGACGGGGAGTTTGATCGGACGACTGGCTGCGTCAAGCTTCAGGCCGGAAAACCGATCACGGTCGCATTTTTGCTCAGTGATGAGAGTGTGCCCAGCCTGCGTATCGTCATTCAAGACCCAGCCACAGACGCGGAGTTGTTCCGTTCCCCCACTGACATACCTATTCGCCTCGGAGTTTAAGCATGAGTAATGGAACCCCGCCGACCCGCGACGGTCTCGACGACAAGGCAAATCACCTCTTTGCCGGTAAGGTCGTCCGCAAGGACCTCGTCCGAAAGGTGAAGGTGGGTGCAAACGTACCTGTTTTCGTGCTGGAGTTCTTGCTTGGAAAATACTGTGCATCTTCAGATGAAGTTTCTATCCAGATGGGCTTGCAGGTAGTCAATGATACGCTCGCAAACAATTACATCAGGCCCGATGAGTCAGCTAAAGCACAGAGTAAGGTAAAAGAACGCGGCAAATATTCTTTTATAGATAAGCTGAAGGTACGCCTTGTCGACTCGGACTACTGGGCTGAAGGCGTAAACTTCAACAACAAGTTCCTTCATATTCCCAGTCAGTACGTACGCGACTACGAGCGTCTGTTAATGGGCGGCGTCTGGGCGCAAGTTGATATGCGCTTTGAAAGCGATGAGGAATCTAAGGGCAAGAACCCGTTCTGGATCGACAAGCTCACGCCAATCCAGATCGCCACCTTCGACCTCGATGAATATCGGAACGTGCGCAAGGAGTTTTCGACCGACGAGTGGATCGATCTCATGATTCGCAGCATGGGATATGAGCCTCAGGATATGTCTAGGCGACTAAAGCTTCTTTTTCTCGTCCGTCTCATTCCCCTTGCAGAGCGGAACTATAACCTCATCGAACTCGGGCCGCGCGGAACAGGAAAGAGTTATGTTGTTCAAGAAGTTTCGCCCTATACGGCGCTCCTAACGGGCGGCAGTACGGTAGCCAATCTCTTCGGTCATATGTCGGGCCGTCAGAAGGGTATGGTCCAGATATGGGATGTGGTCGGTTTCGATGAGGTCGCAGACCTACAGAAGATGCCTAAAGAAGTCATCACCACGATGAAAACCTACTGTGAGTCTGGAACATTCCAGCGGGGTCAGGAGGCTGTCGCCGGTGATGCCAGTATCGCCATGTTTGGCAATACCAATCAACCCATCGACGTCATGGTTCAGACTGGCCACTTATTTGCGCCGATGCCTGACACAATTCGCGATGACATGGCTTTCATCGATCGCCTTCATTTCTATGTTCCTGGATGGGAAATTCCGCAGATGCGGAACCAGTTGTTTACCGATCACTATGGATTCGTCGTGGACTATCTCGCCGAAGCATTGCGCGAGATGAGGAAACACAATTTTACGGAGATCATTGACCGTCATTTTTCACTTGGCGCCCATCTCAACGCGCGTGATCGCAAGGCCGTCAGGAAAACCGTGTCCGGTTTGATGAAGATTTTACACCCGCACGGAGACGTCACGCAGGAAGACCTTTCGGAAATTCTGGAGTTGGCCCTAGAAGGTCGGCGACGCGTGAAGGAACAGCTCAAGAAAATGGGGTCATTTGAGTACTATCAGACCTCATTCAGCTACACGCTCCAGGACACTGGAGAGGAGAAGTTTGTCGGCGTTCCCGAGCAAGGCGGTCGCGACCTGATTTCCGCCGATCCGTTGTCGCCTGGAACCGTTTATACGGCTGGCGTGACATCTGACGGGACTGTTGGACTCTACCGTATGGAAGTTTCAGTTTCGAGTGGAACCGGGAAGCTCAAAATGGCTGGAGGCATTTCCGGGGCAATGAAGGAATCCGTACAGCGCGCTTTCAGCTATGTCCAAGCTAAGAAAACCGAGCTTGGCATCGCGCGAGACCTTGAGACTTCGGATATGCATGTCGAGGTGATTGATCTATTGGGGAACCGCGTGGAGGCCGAGGTCGGGGTAGCTTTGTTCGTTGCAGCTTATTCAGCACTCAGGAAAGCGCCCGTCAGTTCAGGGTTGCTCGTTCTTGGAGACATGAGCGTGCAGGGAAACATCAAGCCTCTTCGTTCACTCACGGAACCGCTTCAGGTCGCCAAAGACAACGGTGCGAAGCGTTCTCTCATTCCCATTGAAAATAAGCGAAACTTTCTCGACGTGAGTGCCGACATCATGGAGCATGTAGACCCGATTTTTTATGGCGATCCTAAAACCGCAGCTATGAAGGTTCTGGGCAACGTATAGCCCGTATTCATCTCCTTCGTGCCGTTGGCTCAATCCATGACGCCATGACGGCCGGGCGCGCCGCCCGGTCAACGGCCTGCCCGCACCACCCCGGCGTTGCCGGGCCGTGTTGGCCGTAACCGCTTGCAGCGGTGACCCGGCGGCTTGTCCGCCCAGCCTTTCTCCCTGGCGTCTTGAGCCCACCGACAACCAAAGGAGAAAGTCATGACCGAGACAATTACTATCCCTCTGAACAAACTCACCGTGTGGAACGGCAATGTCCGAAAAACCGGCATTTCGGACGGCATCGAGGAGCTTGCTGCGTCGATTGCGGCGCATGGCCTTCTGCAGGCGCCTATCGTCCGCAAGATCAAAGGCAGCAAGTTCGCCGTCGTAGCCGGGCAGCGCCGCTTCCTCGCGCTGAAGCTGCTTGCCGAACAAGGCGCCATCGCTTCTGACATGGACGTGCCGTGCCAGCTTGTCGCTTCAGATGCCGATGCTGGTGAAATCAGCCTCGCTGAGAACGTGGTGCGTGTGGCCATGCATCCTGCGGACCAGTTCGTCGCATTCCGTGAACTCGTTGATCGTGGGGTCGATGTGGCTGCCGTCGCTACCCGGTTCGGCGTCACTGAATCCGTTGTGGTCAAACGCCTGAAGCTGGGTCGTCTGAGCCCCGTCGTGCTTGAGGCCTATCGGCAGGGTGAGATTGACCTTGAAGATGCACAGGCCTTTGCAATCTCAGACGATCATGTCGCGCAGGAACGCGTTCTGGCCGATCTGCCCGAGTGGCAACGTTCTCCGTCATCCATCCGGCGCTATCTGACCGAAGGTGAAATCCCCGCAACCGACAAGCGCGTGCGCTTCGTAGGCATTGAGGCCTACGAGCAGGCAGGTGGTGCTGTTCGCCGTGACCTGTTCGACGACGAAGACAGTGGCACGATCATCGACCAAGCGCTTCTCAACAGCCTTGTGGCCGAGAAGCTATCAGCCTTGGCCGCAGACGTGCGGGCCGAGGGCTGGGCGTGGGTTGAGATCGCCGGCGATTTCGACCGTTCGATGCTGACGGATTTTCGTCGTGCGAAGCCTGTGCAGCAAGAACTGTCGGAGGAGCAAGAAAGTCTCTCTGCGGCTCTGGCCGAAGAGTATGATGCTCTGGCTGACTCGGCAGAAGCCGATGACGGCGATGAGGCTGTGCTGGCACGGCTCGACGAAATCGATCAGGCTCTTGCCGCGATTGAGGAAGGCCGGACCGTGTGGCCGGCCGAAGTACTCGCCCTTGCCGGTGCGGTTGTCACGTTGGCCTATGACGGGTCGCCGGACGTCGTGCGGGGTCTTGTTCGCCGGGGCGACGAGCCGCAGCATCCTGTCGTGGAGAACGAATCGTCGCCGCGGAAACCTGCGGTGATCTCAGCGGCATTGGTTGAATCGTTGACGTCCGAGAAATCGTCCATTGTGTCGCGGGCGCTGGCAGAGAATCCGGTGGTCGCGCTGGCCGCGGTCGTCCATGCGCTGGCGCTGCCGGTCTTCTACAGGTTCGGACGCGAGCAGTCCTGCCTGCAGATCGTATTACGCGATGCGGGACCGGGCTGCGGCGATGACGCAGATCGCGGCTGGGCCGGGCACTTGCCACAGGAGCCGGAAGCGCTCTGGACCTGGTGCCTTGCGCAGCCGCAGGAAAGGTTGCTGGCATTACTTGCCCATGTTGCAGCCGAGAGCGTCGATGCTGTCCGCCGCAAATCTGATCCGGTGAACAGCCCGCGCATCGGTCATGCTGATGCCCTGGCGCGCGCGCTCGGGATCGACATGACGCAGACTTTCACACCCGGCGTCGAGAATTACTTCTCGCGCATCAGCGGGGCGCAGATCATATCGGCGCTGTGCGAAGCGAAGGGCGTACCGGCGGCGCCGTCCTGGGAAAAGATGAAAAAGTCCGAACTTGCGGCCTTTGCCGCTCGCGAGATCGCCGGGACTGGCTGGCTGCCGGAAGCGATGCGCCTGCGTGACGAGCAGGACGTTGAACGCCAAGAAGCGGCCTGATCTTTCCACCGGCCGCGCCTTCGGCGCGGCCGGTACTTACCGCCGGAAACGCGGCGTCCAGCGTTCGACTACTTCATCGTCGCTTTCCTCGTCCTCGTCCGGGTCGTCGTCCTGACCGATGCTGGAGGAGACAAGGACGGTCAGCACTTTACCGTAAGCGCCGAGACCGATGGATTCTTCGGAGACTTCGGCCTTCGTCGTTCCGCCGAGCCAATCGCGCACATCCACCGCATCGGCGGTGCGGTTGCCTGCGCGCACTTGCGCGGGATCGGCGGCGAGTCGCGCGGTAGTGGTGCCGGCAGGGAGCTTCGTTCCTTTGCGCAGCCAGTCGAGCTTGGGCAGCGCTTTCATCGGTTCCGACAGGAAACTGTAGTCGATGATTCCGCCGGTGCTGACGATGACGGCGACGGCCGTGTCGCTGAGTTCGGCGAAGCGGATGGCGGTCGCAGTAAGAGAGGTGAGGCATTGGTCGGCGACGGCTGCGATGGCATCGAGGCCAGGGTCGTGGCGGTTCATTTCGGCTTTGAACGGGGCTTCCGGCATCAGAAGGCCCGCCGCGAAATGATCCGCCTCCAGTTCGCGGGGGTCGTTGGTGACGAAGCCGGCGCGGGAGACGTGGATGTTGTTTGTGAATATCTGTTCCGGGTGGCCGGGCAGCATGTAATGCCCGAGTTCATGGCTGACGCTGAAGCGCTGAAAGCCCGGGCTCGGAATATGCGTTGTGTAGATAATGCCGAAGCTGTTGCCGTGGCGGAGCAGCATGCCCGAGACGCCATCAGCGCCTTCGGGCTTGCCCTCGACCGCGATGTCGAGACTGTCGGCGATGGCGAACGGATCGACGGGCAGCGTGACGATGCCTTCGCGCTTCAGGAAGGCTTCGGCCGTCTGCCGGGCCATCTTGAGGCTGAAGGGGCGCTTCACGGGTCCTTGTCTTTCTTCGCTTTGCGTTGGGCGAGCATTTCCAGGAAGCCCTTGGCGATCTCGCGGTCGTCGGCGGACAGCTTGCCGATATCGCGGAACAGCGGGTCGCCGGCCTGTGCCAGGTCGGGGCTGTCCACGCGGCCGAGCAGATAGTCGGTCGTGATTTCGAGCGCGTTGGCCAGCCGCCGGAGCGATTCGAAGGACGGCTTGCGCGTTCCGGTCTCGAAATGGGCAATCGAGCTGGCGGGCATGCCCGCTTTATCCCCAAGCTCCGCCTGGTTCCATCCGCGTAATTCACGAGCCTTTTTAAGCCTTTGCTGGAAAATCGCGGCAGAGTCGGACTTTTCGGTCATGTCTTGTTCGCCATCCTTTACTTGACGAGTTGTAAGATCGTTCCTACATATAGTCAGACATGTATCTCATGTCGAGAGCGACATACGCAAGCTAAACGTGGCGACGTCCGGCACGGCCGGGCCGCCCATCAGAGGAACGAACGCCCATGGCCGAGCCTGACCCTTTTCATAGTCCCGCCGCCCTCGACGAGGTGCTTCTCGACGTCGCGGCATTGATCGAGCTGAGCCCGCATGACCGCAAGGTCGCCGAGAACCGCTATCGCCGGCTCAAGACCCATCTGGAGCGGCCTTCAAGCAAGATAGCGCCCTACCTGGTTGACGGGGCCAGCCTGATCTATGCACAGGGCTCCATTGCTACGAGCACCACAATCCTCAGCGGCACCGAAGACGACCGTTTCGACGTCGATGCCATTGTCGAGATCGACGTGCCGGATGACTGGGATAACAGCCGGGCGCTCGACCTGCTGGAGGAGTCGCTGCAGGGCTTTCCGGGCGTGACGGCCATCGTGCGCTGCACGCGCTGCGTCCAGCTGCAGTTTCCGTTCATGCACATGGACGTCACGGTCATGGACCGGCGGCAGCGGCTCGCCATCGCCCGCGCGGGTGAGATTTTTCATTCTCCTGACAAGGGAGAGGACCTGCGCGTGCCGTCGAATCCCTGGGGCTTCACCGATTGGTTCCGGAGCCAGGTCGGCGTGGGACAGGCGTTGTTCACAGAGCAGCTGCGGCGCCATCGCGCGACAGCCTCACGCAGCCGCCTGCAGTATCTTGATGAACAGGAACGGCAGGTCGTCGCCAAGGCCGACCAGCATGACCTCCCGCCGGCGATTCCGAACGCCATCGACGCGCAGGAGGCAGTCGCGCTGAAGCTGCTCAAGCGGTTTCTCAATCTGCACTACGAGGACAAGGGGCAGCCGCGTCCGCCGTCGATCTACCTGACAAAGCGGGCCGGTAGCGTCGGTTTCGTGCCGGCCGGCCTGACCGCGCAGCTCTATGTGCTGGCGGACGGCACGGCGAAGATCATGCGGGAGCATCTGGCGCGCGGCACGCGCCCCCAGGAAGTGAATCCGTCCTATCCGGCCGACGTCATCAATGACCGCTGGCCGCGCCCGGACGCCGCAGGCCGCGCCGATATGAAGACGCTGGCCGAGGCGCTCGAACATCTTGCCGATCGCCTTGTGTTCATGGCGGGCGCGTCGCTTTCCGACATCGCCCGCACCATAGATGAACTCTTCGGCGAGCGTATTGGGCGCGCGCAGCGCACGCTGCTGGTGGAACGCTACGACCGCCGTGAGAGCGTCGCGCCGGTGTTGTCAGCGCCGCGGTCCGGCGGCATCTATGCGCCCGCGGTTGTGGCCGCCCCGGAACGGATGCGCGAGGTGCCCCGTCACAACTTCCATCCTGTTCTCATGCGCGGTAAGCGGGATGGCCGGGATGGGGTCTAGTCCCGGCGCGCGGTCGCCGGATGCGCAATTGAAGGCCATGGCATTGCAGTGGCCGGATTTTCAGGGTTGCAGGCTGGGGAACGGCGCGCTCGTCTGGCGCGGACCGCTTCGGCCGAAGGCGCTCATCTATGACGTGCTGCTCTTCTGGAAGCCGGGCGCCATGGCGCTGCCTTATGTCATGGTGGTCGAGCCACCGTTGCAGCCACGCCCGGGCGGGACTTTCGCGGAAATTCCGCATCTCATCTTCGACCAGGACGACCCGGCAAGGTCGGGGCTCTGTCTGTTCGATCCCGAAGGGGCCGAGTGGTCGCCCGCACGCCTGATCGCGGAAACGACGATCCACTGGGCGTCGGAGTGGTTGCTTTACTACGAGCTATGGCATCTGACGGGCAGCTGGCTTGCGCCTGGTGTCGGATACGAAAGTGTTGCCCACATGCATGAGGCCGAGGCGCAGATCATCAGGGAGGTCAAAGCCGATGTTCACTGATCGCCGCGCAAACAGCCGCGCAACGCGTCGCGAGCGCCAGCCCTGGCCGGCGGGAAAACCTTTCAAAATCCTGTCCCTCGATGGCGGCGGCATCCGCGGAATCTACACCGCTGAACTATTGCGGCGCTGCGAGGAGACCTTATGCGGCGGTCAGAAGCTGGGGCGCTGCTTCGACATGATCGCCGGCACTTCGACCGGCGGCATCATCGCACTGGGGTTAGGCCTCGGGATCTCCACCGCGGAGATCACGGGCTTTTACCGCAATGACGGGCGGCAGATATTTCCGCCACTGCCGGGATGGTGGTTGGCACGCAAATGGCGATTTGCATCTTGGCTTGCCGGGCCGATCCTGAAGCACAAAGAACTGGAGAACGCACTGCGCAAGCGGTTCGGCGAACATCTGCTCGGGGAATCGATGACGCGGCTGGTGATCCCGGCCTTCTTGATGCCGAAGACCGAGATAGCCGTGTTCAAGACCGATCATCACAGGGACTTCAAGAACGACCACCTGACGCCGATGTGGAAGGTGGCGCGGGCGACCTCGGCGGCGCCGACCTACCTCAAAGGCTTTGAGCATGAGGAAAGCGGGCGCATCTTCATCGACGGCGGCGTGTGGGCTAACAACCCGGTCATGGTCGCGCTCGTCGATGCCGTGAGCGCCTACGACGTGAGCTTCGACCAGATTGAGATACTGAGCATCGGCACGGGCAATGCGCCTTTTGCGTTGCATAGGCCGAAGGTGCTGGGCGGTGCGATAGCATGGCGCGAAGCGATCAAGGCGGCGATGTTCCTGACGACTGATAATGCCACTGCGCAGGCCAAGCTGCTGCTGGGGCCTGAGCGCTGCCTGCGTATCGAGCCGGAGCAAGCCGATGCCCTGATCGAATTGGACGATTATGATAGTGCGTTTGCCACTTTGCCTGCGCGCGCGTTGGAGCATTTCGAAGCGCACCGGGAGACGCTGGCGCGTTTCTTTGTGAGCACGGCTGAGCCCCGCGAGCGTCATTTTCCGCAAGGGGCGTAGGCTGCCCCCCCGCCATGCCGAAGCGGCGAGCTTTCGGCTTCAGATCGCTATTAAATCTCCGCGCCAAGGGCGGAGATTCCGACACGGATTTCTTTCTTGCCGGCGTGACCAGGATGCCGGTTCGCGAGTCATCCCGTTCGGGATGATTTTGGCCGGCAAACTGCGGACTGCTCCTGGAATCGACCCGTACGGTTCTTTTTTGACAGGTCAGGCTGCGGCAAGCGCGACGACCAGAGCCTCAGCGTCTTTTCGATTTTTCCGGGCTTCATCGGCGGCCAGCGACTTTTCGACCTCTGTAAGATCGGCAAGGAAGCGAAAGCCATCCACCACCCGGCGGATCATGCCGTCGAGGTCCGGCTTCTGGTCGCGGCGCAGCAGGTTGGTGAGGTCGCCGAGGTCATAGTCGGCTGCGCCCCGAACCTGTTCGCACAGGCGGTCATAGCTGAGGCCCGGGCCGCCACTGTTCCACAGCTTGACAACCGCAAGACCGCGGATCAGGTCGCGTTTGAGCGGCCGGCCGGCGATCTCGGACAGATCATGCAGATCGCGGATTTTGGAGCGTTGACTTGCGGCGCGGATTTTTTCCGCGACCGCTTCCTCGAAAGCGAGTGACGGGATGGCCGCCGGCGCAAATCCCAGTTGCGGGAAGTAGTCCTGCGCGATCTGTGCCACCGGCGCGACCGGCAGGACGGGCCGTTCGCGGGCGCTGACCTGGAGCTTGATCTTGACGCCCTTTTCGTTGTCTGCGTGAAAGCAGACCGGGTTCGCGGCGCAGCCCTCGTCTGTCAGATACCAGTCCTTGTCCTTGTCGAACCGGAAGGACAGGCCGTGATACGGCGCGCCCAGCGCGTCAAGCATCATGAGCATCAGGTCGTCGATGGGGATGTCGGTCCGGCAGGTGAAATCAAGGTCGGTCGAAAGCCGTCCGCGCGGTCCGAAGACCATCTTGCGAAGCATGGTGCCGCCCTTGAAGGCGACATGGTCCGTGATGCCCTTGTCGGCGAAGAGCTGCAGCAGGTGGGTGAGGATGACGTCGATCTCCACATTGCCTATGTCGCGCGCGCCTGAGCGTGCTGCCACCTTGCGCAGCTCGTTGGCGGTCAGCATGACGGGGCCTCCTTTGCACGGATGCGCGGCACTTCGGCGAGCAGGTCGGTGAGCCGCGCGTGGACGTACAGGCCCCAGGCCGTGACATAACCAATGTCGCCGTCGCGACGCTCCTTGCGCCCGAAATAGGCACGGTAGCTCTTGGGGATCGCGGCGCGCAGCGCGGTGCGAAATTCCACTGGCAAAGGACGGCCGACCAGATCGGACAGGAAGCCAAGACGCTGCATTGCCGCGCGAGACTTCATGACAAGAACGGCATCGAGCAGAGCCTGGGGGTCGATCTCGCCGAGGGCGGCATGGGTAATGCGCGTCAATTCCGCCGGACCGCCCGCCAGGTCCGGGCGGTCAAGACAATCGGCCAGCGTCTTGACCGGGGAAGAGACAGGGACCGTGCGGCCGTAGATATCGTAGTTCTCAAAACCGAAGAATCGGCGCGACGCGACCTTGATAAAACGGACATCGGTGCCCTCGATGGTCCGCGCGGGTTTCTGGCGGGTGACGGCAACAAAGACCGTCATCGGCTTTTGGGTTGTGAAGCCGTGGTAGGCGGCGGCCGACCACCAGCCGATATAAGACGGCTCCGCCGCCCCGGCGGCCAGCGCCAGCACGTTGTTCTCGCCGAGATTCTCCGGGCCGTGTTCGGGCGGCAGTAGCATGTAACGCCCGCCCACGATGCGGGAGAGCCAGCCCTTGCGGACAAGGTTGCGGATTACCTTGCGCGCCGTGTTTTCGGACATGTCGGGACCGAGGATCGCCATGATGTCGGGCGTATGCACGAGCGACCGCCCCTCCTCGCGGAGCGAGAGGATGACCTTGCTTTCGGCCGGGCCGAGGGTGCGGAGAGTGTTTTGCATATGATTTTAGCCCTCCAGAGGCTTATCTTCTATATAGAATAATCGATATGAGGAGTTCGGGTCAAGAAATTGGAGTGTTCTGTATTGCAATTTAGCCCTTCTAGGGCTAAAAAAACATATAGAACAATCGCCCGACAAACTGGCGATTTGTGCAATGATAACAATTGGTTAGACGGAGGACGGCATGACGGACCACGCCCGGATCGAGGCCCAGATCGCCGCCTGCAACGAACCCGAAAAGCTGAGGCGCTGGATCGTCAATGCGCGGGACAAGGGCGAGGCCGGCCTCGCGGATGCGGCCTTCCGGCGGCTGATCGCAATCCTGCCGCAGGAGCGGCCCGGTACCATCGAGCATGATTTCTGGCAGACCATCCATGCCTTCGAGCATGTCCTGACCGAGGAGCGTGGCAAGACAACACGCCTCGCGCGGACAAGGCAGAAGGTCGGCCGCGTCGGCGTCATCCAGACCCTCAAGGACTGGGCGCTAAGCGACAAAAACACCGACGGGTTCCAGATGCTGCTGGACCGGTCGATGCCGGAACTGACCGGGGAAGCGATCGT
Organism: Hyphomicrobiales bacterium; assembly: GCA_027489535.1. GTDB lineage: Bacteria > Pseudomonadota > Alphaproteobacteria > Rhizobiales > Beijerinckiaceae > JAIXZO01. Next base: position 366,995 of record JAIXZO010000018.1, on the reverse strand, counting down.
GCTGCGTCATGCTGGTGCGTTTGACGAGGCCGTGGTGGCCGCCGCCCTCCGGCGGCTTGAGGAGGCGGGCGTTAATGTGACGGCATTGCCAGGCAGAATTGCGTAGGCCTAGGCTTCGCTGATTTCAACTAAAGCAGATTGTGAAAGCCCAAAGCCATGACCCTTGTGTGCATTAGATTGGAGAAGAGCTTTAATTTCCCGCGCATAACGGCGCTGGCCGATACACGGGCATCGATCCGCCGGACGGACGGCAGCTTCAAGACCGTTTCTGACACGACACAAAAGCAATTCGCGATTCCCGTCCGGTGCTACGCGGTCGATAGCCTTACACCCGTGGTGGGCGCCTGGGCTGATCCTTACTATGAAACGACAATCGGTTTGGGCTTTTCGGGGTCCTGCTTTGAAGCCCTCACGGTGATCGCCCACGTCAGCCAGTCACTGGCTTCACTAGTTGCGCCCAATGGGGACAAGCCTCAGCCAACGGGCGAAGGTCTGGTCCACCTGATTGCCAAGCTCTGCGAGAGCTTTTTCAGTCATCATAGCGGCGATGGTGATCCGCTTGTATTGTTTCTCGTCTTTGGTTTCGACGAAGCCAAACCGTGGATCGGACGGATCACGGGGGACAAGACGCGAGGGATCAAATCATCATTCGTATGGGCGACAGACGAAATGCTGGAGACCATCGGTCAGGATTCACTGTTCCAGCAGCGGGCGAATGACTGGCGGGAACGAATCCAAAAACATAGGCAAAGGATTTCTGAAAAGCCTGCCCCAACGACCGCAGACGGCACCTTTGCGCGTGACCTTGAGATTGCCCGTCACGATCTGGCGGAACGAAAAGCCACCGAGGAAGAAATGCTCTCCACTATTGAGTCCGAATTTGCCGAAAGCATCGGCGGGGTTCTGCAGCGGCTTGAACTCTCGGTGTGCGGTGGACGGGTGGTTGCAGGCTTTACGAGAGATGACCGTAGCTACCTCGACGGTGCCAGCTATTCAGTTGCGCCCGGCGCTCTCCTCGGGGCCATTCCTATCGTGGAGCGTATGGGGCGTCAGATTCGGAAGCCGAAGGCGTAACAACACATCCGCCGGTGCGGGCTTGCTGGTTCAAGAAAATTTTATATTGCACCTACAATAACATAGTGGTGCCCAGTTTCATCCTGTCGGGTGCGCCACTTAACTCCCTGAAAAAAAAGCGAAAAGCAAATAGTTCCTCGCCGCGTGGCTCGCTGCGTTGCTGCGGGTAGCACCGGGGTAGCACCGCGAGGAAAATTCGTGACCGATCGGCTGTGTCTTGGAGCAAGGCGGCGACCGGATCTGTCGAGGTACGCTTGGCTAAGGCGCACCGCGGCGCTGAAATTCTGTGGTCGGCGCTGCACGATGCCGTCCGTTCGAGGTGCGCCTTGGTGAGGGCGGCCACCTATGCGGTTCTGAGGAGTCGCGATGCGATGCTTGCGACTGCCGTCATGGGGAACAACGCGGTTCCCCAGCAGAGAGGTTGATTGGCCGCCTTTCATCGGAAAATGTTACAATTGAAGGACGAATTTCTTCGAGTGTATATTTTTCCGAGAATTGTAGAGAGGAAGCTATCCCAGCTGGTGAGCAGTACGGTCTGATCTGCCTCTAGTAGAAACGGACCATGAGCCTCTGATGGAGGAGGTCGCGCGACTCGCTTTGGTCCCGATTGGAGCGGGTTGACAAGAACGCTGGCCGTCTGCCCTGTTCGGCGCGCTCATGAGGTCGTTCACATGGAATATCGTCGTCTTGGAAATTCGGGCCTTCGCGTGCCCGCGCTCAGCTTCGGCACCGGCACGTTTGGCGGCGGCAACGATTTCTTCAAGGCTTGGGGCTCGACAGATGCGGCGGGCGCTTCGAGGTTGGTCGACATCTGCCTCGACCACGGCGTGTCGATGTTCGACAGCGCGTCGGGATACTCGGGGGGACTTGCCGAGACGATCCTCGGGCAGGCGATCAAGGGAAAGCGCGAGCGCGTTCTGATCTCGACCAAGGCGACGTTCCCGACGGGGGCGGGCCCCAACGACTACGGCTCGTCGCGCCAACACCTGACCGAAGCCGTCGACAAGGCGCTGAAGCGGCTTGCGGTCGATCATATCGACCTCTTCCAGCTGCACGGCCAAGATTACAACACGCCGGTCGAGGAGACCCTTGCCACGCTCGATGGTTTCGTGAAGGCCGGAAAGATCCGCTATATCGGCTGCTCGAACTTCTCGGGTTGGCACCTGATGAAGTCCCTCAACGTCTCGGACCGCTACGGCTATCCGCGCTACGTCGCGCATCAGGCCTATTATTCGCTGCTCAACCGCGACTACGAGTGGGAGCTGATGCCGCTCGGCCAGGATCAGGGCGTGGGTGCGATCGTGTGGAGCCCGCTCGGCTGGGGCAAACTTACCGGCCGGATCCGGCGCGGCCAGCCTGCACCCGCGGGCACACGCGCGGCACAGATCCCGGAGACCGGCCCGAAATTCGAGGCCGAACGCCTCTACCGCATCGTCGATGCCCTGGACTCGGTCGCCAAGGCGACCGGCAAGACGATCCCGCAGATCGCACTCAATTGGCTCCTGCAGCAGAAGACGGTCTCGTCGCTGATCATCGGGGCACGCGACGAGAAGCAGCTCGTCGAAAACCTGGGGGCGGTCGGTTGGAACCTGTCGGCCGAGCATCGCGCGGCCCTCGACGACGCCAGCGACGTGACGCCGGCCTATCCGGTCTGGCACCAGCGCGGCTTCCCGATGCTGAACGAGAAGCGCTGAGATCGCGCGGGGCGGCTTACGTTCGTTGGTCGGGGCCGGGACCGTCACCGGTTCCAAGTACCTCGTCGAAGCGGCGGGCCGGCGCATCGCGCCGCGCTTTTCGCGATGGCGGCCCCAATTTTTAGATCGCGTCAGGGTCGCCGTCTTTGATCGCCGTATATCGGGCGAGTAGATGATTAGATAGCAAAATCAAAAACATAGAATTTCTCTTCTTCATTCTCTCCGGCGCGCCACTTAACTCCCTCATTTGCAATAGCTTTTCGGAAAGCCTCCGATCAAACCGTTCCGTGCGGGCGGCTCCAATAGCCACCGAATGGCCACCGACGCGGTTTTCGAGCGAGGCGGGCGCTTATGCGGACGGCGGGCCGGGGCCTGTGGCAGCGCGGGGTTCGCGTGTTGCGGCAGTTCGGTGCAAAGGCCCTTTCACCGCTTCGTCCGGTTCGTCGTGCTTGAGGCTGCGGGACGCATACACGGCACGCCGAGGCTTGACGCGCTTCAATTCGAGAACCCGCCGCTCGAAGGCTTTCGACATGCGGAGACGATCGCCGCTTCCTTGCCTCAAACGATGCGAGCCCCGCAGGCGAGGGTGCATCGCGATCCCGTCGAAGTATCTCGCTTGGGGCGTGCGCTCCTCGGCGCAGTAGCGCACGAACCACTGCGCGCCGCGGCGATGTACCGTTCACACGATCCAGCCGTCATAGAAGCTAAGCTGGACGCGACCGAGCCCGACGAAGGTGATGGAAAGACCGCCGATCGAAAGAACGGCGTTTCCGTCCGCATCATCGTTGATCAGCGCGAGCGCTTGCTGCTCGGAGTAAACTCCCCATCCGCGCAGGTCGACGGCGTCGGCACCGCGATATGGACCGTCAAGTCCGAAATCCTCGATCCTGTCGTGGCCCACGTCACCCGCCCCGTAGACGAAGACGTCGTCGTCGGTGGAGAAATCTCCGGTGAAACCGCCCTGCAGAACGTCCTCCCCGACGCCGCCACGCAGGACGTCGTTCCCGGTCCCTCCGGCGAGCCGGTCCGCACCCGCGCCGCCCGAGAGCACGTCGTCCGCGTCTTCGCCGGCCAAGCGATCGTTTCCGTCCTGTCCGTTCAGCCGGTCGTTTCCGGCGCTTCCCTCCAGCCTGTCGTCTCCCGTACCGCCGTCCAGGATGTCGCCGTCGCGGCCGCCGCGGAGGAAATCGCTCCCGTCGCCGCCGCGCAGCACATCGGCCCCGGCGCCGCCGTCGAGCAGGTCGGCGCCCGGTCCGCCGCTGAGCGTGTCGTCTCCCGCATAACCCTTCAGGGTGTCGTTGCCGTAGCCGCCGGAGAAGCCGTCGTCCCGGAAAGTGCCTGCGATCACGTCGGCGGCGTTCGTCGCGGGCCGCACGGGCCCTCCGAACGCCATCCCGCCTTCAAAATTCCCGCTCGTGAACGCGTTCGGATCCTTGTTCGCGACGGTGGCGACCGGCACCCAGCGGGGCTCCTCGTAGCGGACCTCGAACCATTCGTCGATCCGCGTGTCGCCGCCGACGTCGACCAACCGGACCGCGCCTTGAAGCAGGGCAAGGTTCCCGAACCCGCCGATGCGGTCTCCGCCGGGGCCGGTCGTGAAATCCCCGATGGTCATCGGCTCGGGCGGTCGCGGATAACCTTCCACCACCTTTTCGAGCAGGGGCACGAACAGGTCGGCGCCCGAGCCGCCGACGGCGGTTCCTCCGTAATCGTAAAAACCGAAAATCGTGTCTCTTCCCGCGCCCCCGTCGAGGTTCCCCGAGCCGGCGAGCATGACGTCGTTTCCGGGGCCGCCTCTCAGCTCCGCCCCATCTGCGCCTTGCAGGGTGTCGTCGAAAGGACCGCCGGTGATCGCATGACGGCCGTAGCTGCCTGCGGCGTCCAGAAACACGTTTTCGAAGTTCTCGACGGTCAGCGTCCCCACGAAATCTCCGGAATAGTCGTGGAACGTGATGCGGGCCGGCGCGGGCAGTGCCGAGAAATTCGCGACGACGGTCGCGTCGACACGCAGGATCAATGTGTCGAAGCCTTCCCCGCCGTCGAGCGTGGACGAGGAAGGCGCATACCAATCGAAGATGACGAACTGGTCGTCGCCCGCAGAGCCGATCCGGATTCCGGATTCGCCGTCGGGCCAGTAGTATACCGCCATGACCGCCTCCGCGAGACGGGAGCGATGTCCCTCGCCCGCCCGTACAGAAATGCGTCCTGAAATGCTTCGTTCCATGATGGAGAGGGCGTCGACACGGCCCGACCTCGACACGCCCGAATTCTTTCCGCCCGACGGAAAATGACGCGACGGGATGGTGCTCGGAAACGCCGGCGAAATTGACGCCGTGCATCTCACGCCTTGGTCGAAACCGTGTTTCGGCAGTCGCCGTGTCGAATTTGTCCCCGAGCGACGACGTTGCAGCAGAATTTCAGTCGCAGGAAAAGCAGGCGGCCTCCGCCGGTCGCCTGCCGGGCTGATGCATTCTTCAGAATGTCCGGTTTACGGCGAATATGTCAGCGCGACATTTTGTAGAGTTTTTCTGCAATCTCGAACATTTCCTCAGGCGCGTAGTCGGGCGTGAAGGCGGAAGGCACTCCCGTAAGTTGGTGAATCTTGCCTCCGTCCGGCATGCCGTCGACGACGTGGAGCTCGCCCGGCGGGTCGTCCGGCAATGCCGCTTCGCCGTTGCCCCAAATTCCCGACATCTCCTTGTAATCGTCGGGGCTGAACGTATAGAGCCGCCGGTGTGATCCTTCCTGAAGATATTTTTGGCACTCGGGAATGTTGCCGAGCGGAATGTTGGGCGTGGGAAGCATCTTCTCGATTTCGACGCCCGTGATTTTCTTCAACGCCAAGGCGTATGCATGAGCATGGACGGATCCGCGGACGAGAAGGTAGCCGCAAACCTCCCGCCCGGTCGGGTCGGTGAGCGTCTCATAGACCCGCAGCTTGTGCAGTCTCGCGCCGCATTCCAGATGGAAGTTGTGCAGGAGATCGAAGACGACGTTCCCGGTGGTGGTGATGAAATCGTTGTTCCACGATTGACCGTTGCTGTTGACCGGCGTCACGCCTCCGCCGTTGGAAAGAAAAGCCGCAGCCAGACGGATATCCTTCATGTCCTCGAAGGGCGCTCCGGAAATGTCGCCTCCGTCGGCTTCGTCGCCATCGTTGTCCGGCCCGTTGTTCAGCATCGCCACGCCGTTGCTGACGAGTTCGACATGGCCAAGCTCTTCGGCGGTAATGCTCGCCACGAGGCTGTAGAAAGGCCGCAACTTGGATTTGCTGCGGAAGTTGAAGCTCTGGAACATGTAGTTGCCGAGGGTGCTCATCTCGCCGTATTTCCCGCCGAGCAGCTCCTGCAGCGCGGCGGCCGCGTTCGGATCCCTGCGTTTCGGTGCGGGCAACTCGGCCTGAAGTTTATCGACGCGCATGAACATGTCGGCACCCCTTCGCGGTGACTGGAATTGCGTTGCCGGGCTTCATCGCCATGGGTCGGTCATTCGACGGCCCATAAATCCGATCCGGGTTGCCCCGCTAATTGCCCCCCGGCCGCTTGGTTCCGTAATGCTCGGATCGTCCGTCACTTTCGGGCTGCGGTGTCGGGGACGTAAGCACCTCATGATCCCCGAGGAGCGTCACGGCCGGGCGCGGCAGCGGCGGCCCCGGAAGCATTTCACTTGAATTCGCCGAGGCGGAGCCGCCGGTTTTCCGTCACGGCGCTCCTTCAGCAAAAAATCACCAAGCCCGAGCCGCGCGTCGGTTAAAGCTCGATCCCCTTCCGATACAAAAATTTGTGTATATACAAATTTCAAGAAACCACGGGATCGGCATGACCACTTCGAATTCAAAACTCAAAGAACAAATTCACCGTACGCTCGCGTGGCTTGCCTTTTTTCCGATTGTTGCGCTTTGGCCTTTTATTTCCACTTTTCCGGCATTCAGTCTTGTCGGTGCATCCGACATCGGAATTGCTTTGATCAACATTGGTTTTTTGTTGACCGGATTCTGGGCGATCATCGGTGCCCTGTCGGTGATTTGGTTCATTTTGGGCAGTGAACCGCGAAGCCGCATTCGCGGCTATATCGCCGCCAAGCGCCTTTTCATCGGAATTTACGCGAGCCTGTGGACGGCTCTCTACGCGCTCTTCGCCTTCGCTTATTGAAGGGCGCGCCGGCCGACGCGGCGACACGCCCGCCGCGGCTGAACGGCGCCGGGTTCGTCTTCCGGCGCCGCCTTTATCGGAAGCGTCGCCTTATCGGCATCGTGAGCCGGGCTCGGCGATCACTGATGCTCGCCGTCGGCTTGGCGGCCGCGACCGCCGAACATTTGCGGGCGTTTCGTCGCCGCCGTCCACGTCGCGACGGTGATTGCGGCGGCGGCGATCAAGACGGCATGTCCGACGATGCTTGCGGCGAGAAACGAATAGCTTCCGATCGCGACCGAAAAGCTGACCGCCCACATGAAGCCGAGGATCTGCAGCACGTGATGCCGGACGGCGACGTCGGGAATGTGGCGCAGGGGGCTGATCTCGTGATCGAACACGTAGCCCCAAGCGAAGAGGAGGCCGTTTGAAGACCTTTGCGTCATGGCGAGCACCTTTTGTCGGCAAGAGCCTCGTGCGTCACCGGTGACGGAACGTTCCTGCGAATGCATCCATCAGTATCACGCCCGTCCGCGCCCGTACGATCCGATGTTCGTTCCGAGACATCTCAAAGATCGAACGAGAGCTGCGCGACCGGAGCCGCTTCGGGCGCGGCCTTCGGCTTGCGGCCCGTCATCGGTATGCCCGCCTTGCGGCTGCCGTGCTTTGCGGCGATTTCGCGGGCGGCATCCCGGTGTCCGGATCCTTTGCGCAGCGCATGGAGCGCGTCTTTTGCCGCTTTTGCGGCCGCCGCATGGTCCACGATCGGCGGCGGGTAACGCAGCGAGGATGCGCCGGGCCAATGCCAAGGCTCGTGGATGAAGGAGTCGGGTACGGCATCGAGTTCCGGCAGATAAGCGCGCACGAAGGTGCCGGCGGGATCTTGATCGATGCCCTGCTTCACGGGGTTGTAGACCCGCATCGTATTGATGCCCGTGGTGCCCGACTGCATCTGCACCTGCGACCAATGGATGCCCGGCTCATAATCCACGAACCGTCGCGCAAGATGCAGCCCGGTGTCGCGCCAAGGCAGCCAGAGGTGATAGCTCGCGAAGGACATCAACATCGCGCGCATCCGAAAATTGAGCCATCCGTGCCGGTCGAGCGCCCGCATGCAGGCGTCCACGAACGGAAATCCGGTTTCGCCCGCGCACCAGGCGGCCAACCTGCCGGCATCGGCCACGTCCGGCCGTAGGCCGTCATAGGCGGGATGCAGGTTTTCGAATTCCAGCCGCGGCTCGTCCTCCAGCTTCTGCATGAAGTGGCAATGCCAATGCTGCCGTCCGATGAAGGAAATCATCGAAGCCCGCCAGCTCTTCGAAGCATGATCGTTCAAATGGCCGACCGAACGGATGCGCTGCGCGGCGGCCTGCGACACCTCGCGCATCGAGATCGTGCCCCATGCAAGATGCGGCGAAAGGCGCGAACAGGCGTCGAATGCGGTGATCGGGCTCGACATTTCGTAGCGATAGTCGCGTCCGCGCTCCGCGAGAAAGCCGTCCAAGGTCGCCAGCGCCGCCGTCCGGCCGCCGGGTTGGCGACCGGGACAGGCATCGGGCGCAAGGCCGAGTTCGGAGCCGGTCGGAATATGCGTCGGCCATGTCCCGTCGAGGGGGTGCAGAGCCGCCGGCGGCGGCGTGACGGGTTCCGCCATGGCGCTGTCCCATGACTGCGCCCACCCGTCGCGCGATTTGAGACGCCGGATCACGCCGAACTGCCGCGGCTCGTGCCAAGGCACGCCCGCCTCGCGCGCCCATGCCGCGACCCGCAGGTCGCGCGCGAAGGTCCAGCCGTTGCCCGTTTCCTGATGGCTCAGCAAAGTCGCGATGCCGTACCGCGCATGGAGATCCCGGAAAATCGAGACGGCGTCGCCGGTCATGACGCACAGGGGTTGCCCCAAGGCAGCGAGAGAATTCTGAAGCTCGCGCAGGCTTTCCGCCGCGAAGGCCCATTGCCGGGCCGACGCGTCGGGCTGCGCCCACAGCTCGGGCTCGACGATGTAAAGCGGCAGAACCGGGCCCGTCCGTGCCGCTTCCGCGAGGGGGCAATGATCGGCGACGCGCAGATCCCGCTTGAACCAGACGATGTCGAGCGGTCGGGTCACGAGCGGGTCGAATGCCTTCGGCAGGAGAGACGGCGTGATCGGATGATCGGCGATGCTCTGCTTACGCGGATGCGGTCGCCGCAGTTCACCGCTTCGTCGACCGACCCGGTCGCCCTCCGCCCGGATCGGTGCAAGTGATCCGGGCGAGGTGAAATCCGGCTTGTTCATGGTGTGAATTCACCTTGAACAAACCGATCGAAGGGCTGAATCCGGTCGTGATCAAAACAACCGGAGATCGGTCCTTCGCCCGTTTACACGGCCATCTTGAGGTCGCTTGCCGGCAGGCCGGCATCGGAGCCGGGCATCGGAGTCCATTTCAGGTCGCCGACATAGCGCCAAGCCATCCGCCCCGCCTCGTCGAGCGCGAAGAGATGGAGCCAGCCGTTGTCGAAGAGCGCGCGGACGCCGTCATGCCGGGCGAGAATGTCCGACATCGCCTCCCGCGGCGCTTCGATGCAGACCGAAAGCCGCAGCGGATCATGTGCGTAGCGCTCTCCGTCATGGACGGATTGCCAAGGCAGGCCGGTGCGCAGCATTCCGCCGTTGCCTTCCACCACGCCGATTCCGCCGGTGACGTTGTGCAGCAGCTTGTTGCCGCCGCCGAACACCTCCGGCGCGACGGTCGACCCGTAATATTGCAGGCTGATCCAGCTCGCGACGACGACCGGGGCGGTGAGGATCAGCTCCAGAACACCGAAGCTTCCGTCCTGCTTCCAGTCGTAGTCATGCAGAAAAGCCCGCCCGTTCAGGGACTTGCCTGCGGTGCGCCTGCGCGGTGCGGCGATGAAGGCGCTGCATCCCGCCAGCGCCCATTCGGGCCGCGTCTCGGCCCAGTCCCGGCTCCGCGCCCGGACGGCGTCGCCGCCGGCGGCGCGCGGCAGGCGCAGGGCGCGCTCGGTCCGCGCGATCTTCCCGGCCGCAGCGAGCCATTTTTCGGCGCGGTCGAGGTCGGCCCGATGCGCTTCGGAGGGGTGATCCGCCGCGTAGAGGGTCATCTCGTCCGTGGTGGTGTCGTGCAGCGCGGCCACGAAGAGCGTGTCGGCGGGAATGGCGATGCCGCGCGGGCCGAGACCCTGCCTCACATCCGCATCGTTGAGCAGCCCGGCCAGCAGGCGCGCATTGACCTCGCCCGAATATCCGCCGCAGGCGCCGCAATGCAGCGCGCTCGCATGAGGATTGTTGACCACGCCCGCGCCGTGACCCGCCAAGAGCACCAGACGTGCGAAATCGCCCGTCAGCGACATCGCCCGCAGCACCGTCTCGGCGACCTTGAGCCGGGTGGCGGGGTCGAGGCCGGGGTCGAGACGGGGCGCGGGATCATGCGGGGCGGGTGCGCCCTGCAGGCCCAGCGCGTCGGTCAGGAGCTTCGCGGCATAGACCGGGCCCGTCGCCTCGACGAAGGCGAAGGAGGAGACGGCCGCGAGCTTGAACCGGCCCCAAGCGCGCTTCGCCCGCGACTTGTAGCGCGCCGATTGGTCCTCGGCATGGATCTCGGGACCGCCCGAGCAGGTCCGGATGCCGGGATTGAGCAGGACGGGCAGCCGCCGTTCCTCGACGTCGGAGGCGAACCGCCGATGCGAGGCGGTGAGGCCGAAGAACCCTGCGAAGCCCGAGGTGCGGATGGCGGGATCGACGCTTTCGAGCGCCCGCCGGAAGACCTCGGACCGCACGTCGATGCAGAAGGCCGCCTGCAGCGCGGGGCGGTCGTCGAAGGCCGGCAAGGCCGGCGCCGCCAGCGTCGCGGCCAGCTTCCTCTGCGCCGAACGTTCCGCGGCTTCCTGCAGGACGGCGTCGATCACCAGATCGGGGGTCGGCGCGAGGGGTGCGGCATGGGCGAGCCGAACGCGGTCCCATTCCTCGGCGATCCGCGTGCCGTAGCGGATGAACAGCGCCTCTTCCCAGATCAGCCGGATCGCGAGGAGGTCGGTGATCGTCTCGTCCGACCCGCCGGCGAGCTCGGCTTGCCAGAGTTTGTAGCGGGCATATTGCGACCAGCCGCCCAAGGTCATGAGCATCTGGTGGAAATAGGTTTCCAGCGCAGCCGCTTCGAGGCCGAGCCGTTCCACGACGCGGGCGACGACTGCGGACGCGGTTTCGGGCGCTTCGGAGACGTGCAGCGCGAAGCCCGACAGCCCCGCGATCTCCGGCGTGAGGTCATGCGTGGCCACCGCCCGCCAAGCGGCGTAAGCGCCCTTGCCGCGCGGGGCCGACCAGAGCGCCTGACCTTCGTCGAAATAGCCCGCGGCCCATGCCCCGAACCGCTCGGTGATGATGCCCGGCCAGTCGGTGCCCGAGATGCGGGCGGACAGGTCGGCCACGGTGGCCGGCGCTTCGCCGGGCGCAACGTCGACCGCCGCCGCCGCCTTCAAGGCGGCGAGACCGGCCGGCCGGAGATACGCCGGAGCGCGCGCCAAGGCCTCGGCGAGATCCTCGTCGGAGATCGTCCCGGCCGCGATTTCGGCGAGATGGCGGCTGCGCGGCAGGGTGACGGGCGCACCCGCGACCCGCGCCAGCCGTGCGCCGACCTCGAAGAGGCGCTCGCTCGTTTGGCCCAGGAAGGGGTTGACGGCGACGCTGGATGCGAGCGGCCAAGCGGGCGGGATCGCGCGGGCCGCACGATCCATCGCGGCGTCCGGGAACGGGAGAGCGTCGGGCGAAGAACTGTCGGCGAGGGTCATGTTCATTCCTCCTTTGCGATCGGGACGGGGGCGATCAGGACGAGCGCGGGCGGGACGTATCGGCGAGCGACCACCCGCCGAGCCTGCGGTCGAACAGGGCGTTCGCGTAGAACCCGTTCGAGAGATGGACGCGCAGGCCCGCGGCGGCCGGGTGGTAGGCCCAGAGCGGGAACATCGCTTGCACGATCGCGACCAGACCGAAGCTGACGACGGCGGTCACGATCAGGGTCCATTCCAGCGGGCCGGGATGCGGCGTGGCCGGCAGAACGCCTGCGGTGAGCCGGATGGCCGCCGCTTGAAGGGCGAAGTAGCCCGCAGACGTGGCTACCGCGTAGACGGCGGTGCGGCGGGTCAGCGCGCGGGGCGCGGCATCCGCGAAACCCTGCGCCAGCATGTAGGCGACGCCGAAGATCAGGATGGCGCCGAGCGCGATGGCCTGCGGCGACTTCTCGTGGAAGCCGAACACCGATCCGACCGCGACGTAGATGGCCAGCGCCGAGAGGAAGGCCCGGCCGACCGCGCCCGCGCCGGGCACAGCGACGGGCCCCGGCCTGCGGATCGCCGCGACCCGCTCCACGGCCCCGCCGGAAGCGAGGAAGGAATGCGCCTTGTAGAGCGAGTGCGCGACCAGATGCAGCAGCGCCAAGGGAAAGAGCCCCAAGCCGCATTCGAAGATCATGAAGCCCATCTGGGCCACCGTGGACCACGCCAGCGAGGTCTTCACCGCCGGCTGCGTCAGCATCACGAGGCTCCCGAACAGCGCGGTGAAGCCGCCGACGACGACCAGCGCGGCGAGCACGCCCGGGGCCTGCAGCATCACGTCGGCGAAGCGGATCAGTAGGAAGCCGCCCGCATTGATGACGCCGGCATGCAGAAGCGCGGAGACAGGCGTGGGCGTTTCCATGACCTCGGTCAGCCAGCCGTGGGCGGGGAACTGGGCGGATTTGAGCACCGCCGCGAGCGCGAGAAGGCCCGCGGCCGCGGTGGCGAGCGTGCCGCCGGAACCCGCGCGGGCCGCCGTCAGGATCGTCGCGATGTCGGCCGTGCCGTAGGCGGCGACCAGCAGTCCGGCCGCGCCGAGAAGCGAGACGTCGCCCAGCCGGGCCGTGACGAACTTCTTGCGCGCGGCGCGGCGTGCGGCGATCCGCGTCGGGTAAAACAGCAGGAGCCGATCGAGAAAGAGGCTCGTGCCGATCCAAGCGAGGACGAGCTGGACCAGATTGCCCGCCGTGACCAGCAGCAGCACCGCGGTCAATGTCAGGCAGAGCCAGCCGGTGAAGGGCCCTTGCCGGGCCTCGCCGTCGAGATAGGTCCGTGCGTAGCGCACGATCACCCAGCCGATGAAGGTGACCAGAAGCATCATCACGGCGCTGACCGCATCGAGCCGGACGGAAAAGCCGAAGTCGCGCGACCCCGGCAGGTAGGCTTGAGTTTGGCCCGATACGATCAGGCCGGCGGCGGAGACGGCGGCCGCCGCAAAGGCGAGAAGGGCGGCGACTTCCGCGGTCGCGGCGACGAGGCGGGGGCGGCGCTTGTCGCTCATGAAGCCGACGATGCCGGCGAGAAGCAGCGAGGCGGGCGCGAACAAGAGTGCGAAGTGGATCGACACGGGATGGCCCTCGAGCGAGAATCTGTTTCGGCGACATGGGTAGCCGAGCCGCGAACCTGAAAAAAATTCATTGTTCCGACGAAATCATTCGTTTTAATAGAACGATATGAGGGACCTGAATTACAACCATCTCCGCTATTTCTGGGCGGTCGCGCATGAGGGCAGCCTCACGCGGGCTGCCGAGCGCATGAACCTGTCGCAATCGGCGCTTTCGGTTCAGATTCAGAAGCTGGAGCATCAAGTCGGACATCCCCTGTTCGAGCGCGCAGGCAAAAGACTGCTGCTCACGGAGGCGGGCCGGATCGCGCTCGACTATGCCGACACCGTGTTCGAGGCCGGCGACGAACTGATGAGCACGCTGCGCGGGCGGCCTTCCGCCAGCCGGCAGGTGCTGCGGGTGGGGGCGCTGACGACGCTTTCGCGCAACTTCCAGCTGGAGTTTCTTCGGCCGCTGGTCGACCGATCCGACGTCGAGCTGATCGTCAGGTCCGGCAACATCCGCGATCTTCTCGCGCAGTTGGAAGCGCATGCCGTCGACGTCGTGCTCGCCAACAGCGCCGCCCCGCTCGACGCGCGCTCGTCGCTGCGCAATCACCTTTTGAACGAGCAACCCGTGAGCCTCGTCGGCCGTCCCCGGGCCGACGGGCGGTCGTTCTCGTTTCCGGCGGACCTCCGCAACGAGCCACTGCTGCTGCCGAGCCTCGACAGCGACATCCGCGTCGCGTTCGACCGCGTGCTCGAATTGGCCGGAATCAGGCCGATCATTCTCGCGGAGGTCGACGACATGGCGATGCTGCGTCTGCTCGCCCGCGAGCGCGAGGGCGTCGCCTTGGTGCCGCCGATCGTGGTGCGCGACGAATTGGAGGCCGGCATCCTCGTGGAGCATTGCCGCATTCCCGAGGTGACGGAACGCTTTTACGCCATCGTGCAGAAGCGCCGGTTCCCCAACAGGCTGCTGGCCGAATTGCTCCCGGCCGGAACGGGTTGAAGCCCTATGGGCGCCTTCCGGAAGCGACGGGCCGAACGTTCGCGCGCGTCACCGTTCCGAAGCGGATGTGAGGCGAGCCCTCAATACGGAAGCCCGACATAGTTTTCGGCCAAGGCGGCGCGGGCGAGGGCGGAGCTTTCCAAAAGCGCGAATTCCGCGTCCTGCATGCGCCGCTCGAACGGCGTGAGATGGTCGAAGCGGTGGAGCAGCGACGTCATCCACCACGAGAAGCGCTCGGCCTTCCAGATGCGGGCGAGGGCGCGGCGGGAATAGTCGTCGATCCCGGCCTCAGAACGCTCGACGAAGAATTCTTCGAGCGCCTCGGCGAGATAAAACGCGTCGCCGGCCGCCAGATTGAGGCCCTTCGCGCCTGTCGGCGGCACGATATGCGCGGCGTCGCCCGCCAGAAACAGCCGCCCGAAACGCAGCGGCTCGGCCACGAAGCTGCGCAGCGGCGCGACCGATTTCTCGATGGACGGGCCGGTGACGACGGCGGCGGCCGCTTCGGGATCGAGCCTGCGTCGCAGCTCGTCCCAGAAGCGTTGATCCGACCAGGCCTCGGCCTTCTCGTCGGCGGCGCATTGGACGTAGTAGCGGCTGCGCGTCGGCGAGCGCATGGAGCACAGCGCGAAACCGCGTTCATGCGCGGCGTAGATCAGTTCATGCGAGCAGGGCGGCACGTTCGCCAGTACGCCGAGCCAGCCGAAGGGGTAGACGCGCTCGAACGTCGTCAGGGCCGACGCGGGGAGGCTTTCGCGCGCGACGCCGTGGAAGCCGTCGCAGCCCGCGATGACGTCGCAGACGATCTCGTGGGTGCGGCCGTCCTTGGCGTAGGTCACGCGGGGGGAGGGGCCGTCGAAATCGTGGAGCGCGACGTCCTCGGCCTCGTAGACCGTCTCCATGCCGGCGGCGAGACGGGCGTCCATCAGGTCGCGCGTGACTTCGGTCTGGCCGTAGACGGTGACGTGCCGGCCGGTGCCTTCCGTCAGGTCGATGCGCAGGCGGCGATGAGCGAAGCCCAGCGCGAAGCCGTGATGCGGCAGGCCCTCCGCATCCAAGCGGCCCGCGATGCCGAGGCTGCGAAGCAGGCCGACGGTGCCGTCCTCCAGCACGCCCGCACGGATGCGGCCGAGCACGTAGTCGCGCGATTTGCGTTCGAGGATGACGTTGTCGATGCCCGCGCGGCCCAAAAGCGCGCCGAGCATCAGCCCCGCCGGGCCGGATCCGATGATGACGACCTGCCGCCGCATCCGCATGTCTCCGCCCGGCTTGTCCGGATCCTCAGAAGCCCATCGCCGCACCGTCGCTGCGCGGGTCGGTCGCGCCCTCGAAGGTGCCGTCGGGATGCAGCACGACGGCGCCGGCATGGCCCATCGTGCTGGTGAAATCCTCCAGCAGTTCGATGTCGTGACCCGCCGCGCGCAACTGCGCCACGAGCGCGGGATCGAAGCGGCTTTCGAGCTTCAGAGTGACGCTGTTTTCGCCCCACGTCTTGCCCAAAAGCCAGCGCGGCGCGGTGATCGCGGCCTGCAGGCCCTGCCCGAACATCCCGTAGCGCGAGAACAGCGCGGACTGCGTCTGTGGCTGCCCTTCGCCGCCCATCGTGCCGTAGACCATGCTGCGGCCGTCGTCGAACAGCGCCAGCGCGGGGTTGAGCGTATGGAAGGGCTTGCGGCCGGGCGCGAGCACGCGCGGGCCGCGGCCGGACAGCTGGAAGCTCGCGCCGCGGTTCTGCATCACGAAGCCCATGTTGGGCAGCACGCAGCCGGAGCCGAATTCGAAATAGATGCTTTGGATGAAGCTGACGGCGAGGCCGTCCTTGTCGATCGCGCCGAGCCACACCGTATCGCCGGCTTCGGCGGGCTGCGGCCAAGGCAGCGCCTTCGCCCGGTCGATCTTCGCGGCGAGCGCGTCGAGCGTTTCGGGCGTGAGGAAATCGCGCGGGTCGGCCGTCATGCTCGCGGGGTCGCCGACGATGCGGTCGCGGACCAAAAACGCCTGCTTGGTCGCTTCGACGAGGCCGTGGATGTGGTCGAAGCCCTCGGCCTCGCGCACGCCCAAGCGGTCGAACAAGGCGAGGATCATCAGCGAGGCGAGGCCCTGCGTCGGGGGCGGGAAGTTGAACAGGCGCGCGCCCTTCACCGGAACCGTCAGGGCCTCGCGCCGCGTCGCGCGATGGGCGGCGAAATCCGCGCCCGTCACCGGCGAGCCGACGGCGGCCAGATCGGCCGCGATGTCGCGCGCCATCGCCCCGCGATAAAAGTCCTCGGTTCCGGCTTGGCCGAGCCGCTTCAGCGTGCGCCCGAGCGCGGGGAGCTTCATCAGCTCGCCTTCGCGCGGCAAGCGGCCGTCGAGCAGGAAGGTGGAGACGAAGTTCGGCGCGTCCTTCAGTTCCGGCAGCTTGGACGCGGTGAGATCCTGTTGGCTGGCGGTGACGGCGAAGCCGTTTTCGGCCGACCACACGGCGTCTTCGACCAGTCGCGACAGCGGCAGCTTGCCGCCGAGCTCGGCGCTCAGCTTCAGCACTTCGCCCCAGCCCGAGATCGTGCCCGCCACGGTGTTGGCGGCGAGAGGCCCGCGCCAGGGAATCGCCGAGAGGCCCTTGGAGGCGTAAAGCTCCGGCGTCGCCGCCGCCGCGCCGCAGGCGTCCACCGCCACGGGCGTCGAGCCCTTTTTCGACACGAGCCAAAATCCGTCGCCGCCGATGGCGGTCATGTGCGGGTAGACGACCGCCAAGGACGCCGCCATCGCCACCGTGGCCTCGATCGCGTTGCCGCCCTCGCGCAGCACGCGCAAGCCGGCCTCGCTCGCCAGATGGTGTGGCGATGTCACCATGCCCCTGCGGGACCGCGGCGTATTGATCATGGTCGTGTCTCCCTGCGACGATACCGCTTAGCAAGCGGCGCGGTTCGCCGAAAGGGCATCGTCGCGCGCGAGTTCAATCGCGGATCGGGGAGGAGCCGCCGGCTTTTTCGTCCTCGATGCGGTCGAGCACCGCCTCCGGGGCGACGTCGCGCTTCAATTCCGCCAATTCCGGACGCTCGCCTTCGGGCACGCCGAGATGCTCGGCCACCGCGCCCAGAAGGCGCAGGATGCGGGTGATCTCGTGTTCGGCCAGCAGGGAAATCTGCAGGTCCAACTCGTCGCGCCGGTCCTGCTCCGCGGCCGCGCGGTTCTGGCTGATGAGGATGAAGGTCGAGATGAAGATCGCCTCGACCGAGGCCGCCGTCGCCAAAATGACGAAGCTCGGATCGAACGGCGTCGCGCCGGGCAGCAGGCCGACGTTCCACGCGATCCATACGGCCAGAATGCCGGCGTGAACGAGCACGAACGGGATGCTGCCCGCGAAACGGGAGATCGCGGCTGCCGCGCGCTCGCCGAAGCCCGCGTTGCGCTCGCCGCGCGCGCGCCGCTCGCGCAGCGCGGCGATGTTGCGATGGAGCACGGACCCCAATTCGCCGCCGTCTTCCGTCCGATGGTCCATGCGCCGTCTCCGCAACCGTTCCCGGCAACGCGTGAAGACGCGGCGGGCTCCATTGCGGGCCGATCTGCCGATTCAGTCCGCGATCGCGCCTTCCGCCGCGCGTTTGGAACGGCCGGCGAGCGGCTTTTCCTCCATCAGCAGGATGAAGAACAGGGCCATCGCCAGACATGCGGCCGCGGCCCAGAACACGCGGCTGAAGACGGGCGATCCGTCGCGGCCGGCGAGCCGGGCCAGCGTCTCGAAGGTGACGATCTCGCCCGTATCGGCGAAGGCATTCAGCACGATGGCGCCGAATGCGGCCACCACCAGCGCGCCGCCGAGCTGCCTGAAGAAATTGGCCATCCCGGTCGCCGTGCCGAGTTGGTGCGGCGCGACGGCGTTCTGGATGCTCACGGTGGTGACGGGCAGCAGCATGCCGAAGCCGAGGCTGAGCACGCCGAGCAGCGCCTCCACCGCGGGCAGAGACAGCCCGCGCGGATCATAGGCGAGTACTCCCGTCGCCAGAACGGCGACCGACAGCCCGGCGACGGGAAGGCGCTTGTAATGGGTCATGTTCGCCATGACCCGCCCCGAAATCGTCGCCCCCACGACGGTGCCGAACATCAGCGGGATCAGCGCGAGGCCCGAGTCGCTCGCGGAGAGATGCAGGACCGCCTCGAAATAGATCGGGACGTAGATCGTCAGGCCGATGAAGGTACCCATGCCGAAACAGGCCGACAGCGTGCCCCAGCGCACCACGGGGTTGCGCAGGAGTTCCGTCGGGATCAGCGGCTCCTCGGCGGTGCTCAGCCGCCGCGCGAGCAGCAGCCAGAAGGCGAGCGACACGACCGCCATTCCCATGATCTCGGGTCCGAACCACGGGAAGCGTATGCCGCCCCAAGACAGCGCGAGAAGCAGCGTCAGCGTCGCCGCCGTGATCAGCAGCGCGCCGGGAATGTCGAGCTTGTGCTTCTTCTCCCGCCGCGGGAGCTTCCGCAGCGCCTTGGACGTGGAGGCGTAGGCCCAGAGGCCGAGCGGCAGATTGATCCAGAAGATCACGGACCAGTGCATGTGCTCGGTCGCGAGCCCGCCCAGCACCGGACCCGCGAGGCTCGAAGCTACGAATACGCCCGCGATGTAGACCTGATATCGCCCGCGCTCGCGCGGCGGGATGATGTCGGCGATGATGGTTTGCGCCAAGGCGATCAGGCCGCCGCCGCCGAGGCCCTGCAGCCCGCGCGCCGCGATCAGCAGCAGCATCGTCGGCGCGAGCGCGCAGGCGATCGAGCCCACGATGAAGATCGCGATGCCGACGAGCAGCGTGATGCGGCGGCCGTAGATGTCGCTGAGCTTGCCGTAGAGCGGCGTCACCGTCGTCGCCGCCAGCAGATAGGCCGTCACCACCCACGACATGTGTTCCACGTCGCCGAGTTCGCGGCCGATGCTCGGCAAGGCCGTGGCGACGATGGTCTGCTCGAGCGCCGCCAGAAACATCGCCATCACGATGCCGATGATGATCTTGCGGATGTCCTTGTGATCGAGCGCGGTCGTCGAGGGGGCGTGCATGCGGCCGTGATGCTCCGGGCTCTTGGGAAACGGAGTGACTCATAGTCCCGCACGGACGTGTTGTCTCCGTGCCCCGCGAAGGGCAGGCCCGCGAACGCGCGCACCTCTTTCGGGGAACCGATGCCGACGGCGGTTCGGGACGTCGGGATTGCGGGGATGATGCTTGCGGAGGAGGGCCGTGTCCTCCATACCCGGGGCCGTCCCCGAAAAACCCCCGGTCCGCATGTCCTCGCCTCCGCTCGTCCATCTTCAGTCCATCGCGCTCACCTTCGGCGGCACGCCGCTTTTGGAGGCGGCCGAACTCGCGGTGGCGCCGGGCGAGCGCATCGGCCTCGTCGGGCGCAACGGGTCGGGCAAGTCGACGCTGCTGAAGATCGCGGCCGGCCTCGTCGAGTCCGACGGCGGCACGCGCTTCATCCAACCGGGCGCCACCATCCGTTATTTGCCGCAGGAGCCGGACCTTTCGGGCTTCGCGACCACGCTCGAATACGTCGAGGCGGGGATGGGCGAGGGCGACGAGCATTATCGCGCCCGCTATCTGCTCGAACAGCTCGGCATGACGGGCGACGAAGATCCGGCCCATCTCTCGGGCGGCGAGGCGCGCCGCGCCGCGCTGGCGCGCACCCTCGCGCCCGAGCCCGACGTGTTGCTGCTCGACGAGCCTACGAACCATCTCGACCTGCCGGCCATCGAATGGCTGGAGGCGGAACTGCGCAGCCTGCGCTCCGCCATCGTTCTCATCAGCCATGACCGGCGCTTTCTGCAGAACCTTACCCGCGCGACCGTCTGGCTCGACCGGGGTCTCACCCGTCGGCTCGACCGGGGCTTCGGGGCGTTCGAGGAGTGGCGCGACAAGGTGCTCGAGGAGGAAGAGGCCGAGCGGCACAAGCTCGACCGGCAGATCGTGCGCGAGGAGCATTGGGTGCGCTACGGCGTCACCGCCCGCCGCAAGCGCAATGTCCGCCGCATGGCCGATCTCGCCGATCTGCGCACCAAGCGCACGGAAGCGCGCCGCTCGGTCGGCCAAGTCCGCATGACGGCGTCGGAGGCGGAAACGTCGGGCGCGCAGGTCATCGTCGCGGACGGGGTGTCGAAGAGCTACGGCGACCGCGCCATCGTCGACGATCTGTCGCTGCGCGTGTTCCGCAACGACCGCATCGGCATCGTCGGCCCCAACGGGGCGGGCAAGACCACGCTGCTGAATTTGCTGACGGGCGAATTGCAGCCGGATTCCGGCACCGTCACCCTCGGCACCAAGCTCGCGGTCGTCACCATCGATCAGAAGCGCGCGGCGCTCGACCCGACGCTGTCGGTCACGGACACGCTCACCGACGGGCGCGGCGACTCGATCATGGTCAACGGCGTGCCCAAGCACGTGGTCGGCTATCTGAAGGACTTCCTGTTCCAGCCGCTGCAGGCCCGCCAGCCGGTTTCCGCCCTGTCGGGCGGGGAGCGCGCGCGCCTGCTGCTCGCCCGCGCCCTCGCGACGCCCTCCAACATGATCGTGCTGGACGAGCCGACCAACGATCTCGACCTCGAGACCCTGGACCTGCTGGAGGAACTGCTCGGCGACTATGCCGGCACCATCCTGCTCGTCAGCCATGACCGCGATTTTCTCGACCGCGTCTGCACGGTGGTGCTGATGTCGGAAGGCGAGGGCCGCTGGGTGGAATATGCCGGCGGCTATTCGGACATGGTCCGCCAGCGCGGGGAGGGCGTGCAGGCGCGCCGGCTCGAAGCCAAGCCCGACGACAAGACGGGCGGAGCCGCGAAGGCCGCGCCCGCCGAAGCCCGCCGGAAGATGACCTTCAAGGAAAAGCACGCTCTCGAAACCCTGCCGCAGCGCATCGACGCGCTCGGCCGCGACATCGAAAAGCTGCAGGCCGTGCTCGCCGATCCCGGCCTCTACGCCCGCGACCCGGGCCGCTTCGACAAGGCGACCGCGCTTCTCGCCAAGGCGCAGGCCGACCTCGCGGCGACCGAGGAAGAATGGCTCGAACTCGAAATGCTCAAGGAAGAACTCGGAGCCTGACCGGGCGACCCGTTCCCCCGCAAAGAGCCCGCCCCGCAAAGAGCCCGGACCCGCAAAGAAAAAGCCCGCCGGGAGGCGGGCTTTTCGTTGTCTGGTCGTCGGCGTGCGTCAGCTCTTCACCGCGCCGGCGGTGAGGCCCGAGACCATGTATTTGCGGAAGACGTAATACACGGCGGCCGGCGGAAGGGCGTAGATCAGGCCCGTGGTCATCAGCAGCTCCCACGGCGAGTCGTCGGCCGAGAGGAAGTTGCCGAGCGCCACCGGCAGCGTCAGCGTGCTCTCCTTCGAGAGCAGCAGGAACGCGTAGAGATATTCGTTCCATGCCAGCAGCACCGCATAGGTGCCGACCGCGACGAGCGACGGGGCCATGAGCGGGAGATAGACGAGCCGGAACAGTTGGAGCGGCGTCGCTCCGTCCATGATCGCGGCTTCGTCCAATTCCAGCGGCAGCTTGTCCGACGCCTGCTTGAGCACCCAGATCGCGTAGGGCGAGGCGATGGCGAGCATCGCGAGGATCAGCGCCCAATCGGTGTTGAGCAGGCCGTAAAACGCCATGGTCCGGTACATCGGCACGGCGAGGAAGGCGGCGGGGATGAAATAGGTGAACAGCGCCATGTTCAGCACCGTCCGCCCGCCCCGCACCTTGAGCCGGCTGATCGCGAAGGCCGCCGTCGTGGCGACGATCAGCGTCAGCACGCCCACCATGGTGGCGATGAACACCGAGTTCCACAGCTGCTGCCAGAAATGGTTCAGGAAGTAGTGCTTCTGCCCGAACACGATCTCGAAATTGCGCAGCGTGGGCTTTTCCGGGAACCAATTGCCCGAAAAGGCCGACTGCTTGTCCGAGAATGCGAACAGGCAAAGATGGTAGACCGGCAGCATCGTCCAGATGAACAACGGAATGCCGACCAGCAGCAGCTTCGCCTCGGTCGTGGCGTCGGCGAGGAAGCGGCTCTTGCGCTTCCTCTTGATCGCGGGGGCGGCGGACACGGTCGTGGTCATTTCGAGAGCCGCTTCATCATGAAGTACACGAGGGGCAGGATCAGCGGCAGAGCCGACACGATCGTCGCCATGGAGAGATCGACCTGCGCCAGCCGCAGATAGCGGATGCCCAGCGTGGCGAGCACGTGCGTGAGGTCGGCGGGACCGCCGCCGGTCAGCAGATACACGCTGTTGAAGTCGCCGAGCGACCAGATCGTCGAGAGCGTCAGGCTCGTGAAATAGAGCTGCTTCATCGACGGCCAGGTGATGAACCGGAACTTCTGCAGCTTCGACGCGCCGTCCACGGAGGCCGCCTCATAGAGGTCGGCGGAGATCGCGAGGCGGCCGGACAGGAGGATCAGCGTCCAGAACGGCAGCGACTTCCAGACATGGACGAGAATGGCGAAGAACAGGGCCAGCGTCGGGTCGTTCAGCCAGTTCGGGCCGTCCTCGAAAGTCAGCTTGAACCAGGTCTGATTGATGACGCCCCATTCGGGATTGAGCATGAACCGGACCGACAGGATGGTCGGGATCGACGGAACGGCCCAGGGCAGGATGAAGATGACGGTGAGCGCCTTGATCCACCAGCGCTGGATCAGGAAGAAGCCCGACAGCATGAGCGCCAGGGCCATCTTGAGATTGATGCCGATGAACAGGAACACCAGCGTGTTGACCACCGACCTCTGGAAGATCGGGTCGCTCCAAAGCTCGACATAGCTCTGCGGCTCATGGGCCAGCCAGAACGCGTAGATCACCGGATAGATGACGAAGAGGCCGAAGACGAGCAGATAGGGGGTGACGAGGATCATGCCCCAGAGCTGCCAGGACGAAATCTTGCCCTTGCTCGGAACTGCGCCCGTTGCGCCATCGCGTGCGGTCAGTGTGACGGTGGACATCCGCGTGCCTTGCTGGAGAGGAAACGGCGGCCGCCCGTGAGGCGGCCGCCGTCGTTTTCAGGTTCAGGAACCCGCGACTTCCTTGATGCGGGCGATCATCTCGTCCACGGCCTTGTCGACCGGGACCTTCTCGTTGATCACGCGGTTCGCGGCCTTGGCCCACACGTTCTCGTTGTTGAGAATGGTGAACTTCCAGTTCTTCGTCATTTCGAAGTTCACCGTGCCGGCCTTGAACTGGTTGTACACGGCCTTGCGGTGCGGATCGGCCTGCCAGAAGGGGCTTTCCATCGACTCCTTCTTGACCGGGAACCAACGGCCCAGCGAACCCTCGACGTACGGGCGGAGGTTCTCTTCTTCCATCAGGAAGGCGACGAACTCCATCGCACGTTTCTTGTTCTTGGCGTTGTCGAAGATCACGCCGGTCTTGACGGCGGCGCGATACTGCATCGGCTTGCCGTCGGGCTTGTTCGGGAAGCCGGCGGTGGCGATCAGCTCGTTGTAGTTCTTCTTGGCCTGTTCGCGGGCTTCGGGCGTCTGGGTCGGGTTGTTGGAGTCGTCGAGCCACTTCGCGGCGATCGAGATCGTCGCATTGTGGGTCATGACGGTGGTCTTGTTGTGGAAGGCGACGTTGTTGTCCGGGTCCTTCCAACTCGTCGAGGACGGCGGGGTGCAACCCTTCATGTAGACGTCGGTGTAGTCCTTCAGCGCGCCGGCGAGGCCCTTCTTGGCCTTGTCGTCGATCGTCAGCTTGCCTTCGTCGTTCACCAGCTTGACGTCATAGGCGTCCATGAAGGTCAGGAAGGAGTAGAAGCTGTCGGTGGCGTCGACGCCGAGCGGCTGACCGATGCCGAAGGCGCGGTTGCCGGAGGCCTTGCGCAGGCCGGGCTGCACCTTGTCGCACCAGAACGACCAGTAGCCCTTCCAGTCCTTCGGAATGTCGGATTCCTTGAAGCCCGACTGCTGCAGCATGTCCTTCCAGTACTGGACGTGCATGGTCTGCTGCTTGATCGGATAGGCGTAGTACGCCCGCTTCTTGTCCTTGTCGTTCCACAGATATGTGGTCTCGATCGTGTTCTTCGCGAACTTGTCCTTCATCGGGTTGATGATGGACGAGATGTCGGCGAGGCGACCTTCGAAGGCCCATTTGCCCGTCACCTGGAAGTCGTAGGTGTCGGAATAGGCGACGTCCGGAACCGTGCCGGAATCGAGCGCGGCCACCGTCTTCGGGATCATGTCCTGAATGGCGTATTGCGACAGGTCGATCTTCACGCCGGTCTTGGTTTCGAACTTCTTGATGGCCTCGAAGAGCGCGTCGTCTTCGGCCTTGTAGAAGCCCTTCACCCACCAGACGTTCAACGTCTCTTGGGCGAAGGCCGGAGCGGCGGCGCCGAAGCTCAGCGCGGCTGCAACGCCGAAGGCGGCGTTGCGGAATGTCGTCTTCTTCATCGGTCGTTTCCTCCTGCGGAACGATGTCGGGCTCTCGCCCGGATCATGGCCGGTCTTTGCGCCGGTCGACTTCTTGGTCACGAAGCCGCCGATCCGATCGCGCCGAACGGACGGGACGCTTCGTTTCAACGAGGTGCGCAGCGTTTCGATGCGCGCATCGAGCCGTGCGGCAGTTCGGTGAGGAGACGGTCATGCGCCCGGACGAGGTCCTGTTGCGCAAAGACGACGAGAACCCCGGAAACGCGTTCCGTGATTCCGCCGGACATTTCCCCCGGGCCGTTGGGGCCCGTGCGGAGCGGACTTGGTCCACTTCCGCACCCTCTTTTTTTGTGGTCCAACTATCGGACCAAGCATGCGGCGGCGTCAATGGAACGCTGCGGTTCGCGGATCATAAATCGATTTAGCGCGGTATCAAGCCGCCATCTGCACGGAGGACACAGCATTGAACGAGGCGATCACGGCCCGCTTGGCCGCCTGCTATACGGGCGTCGTGCACGACGTCATGCGCGGCATGGGCTTGAAGGACTTCACCTTTCCCCCGGAACTGCGCCCGCTTTTCCCGGAAATCCGCCTCGCCGGGCCGGTCTTCACCATCGAAGGCCGCGTCGATCCGCAGGCCGATCCGCATGAAACCCTGCTCGAATGGACGGGCCTGCTTTCGAAGGCGAAGGCCGGCTATATTTGGGTGTCGCAGCCCAATGACCGCTCCATCGCCAATATGGGCGAACTCTCCGCCGAGACCCTGAAGAACAAGGGCGTTCTCGGCTGCGTCATCGACGGCCTCGTCCGCGACGTCGATTTCCTGATCGAAATGGGCTTCCAGACCTGGTCGAGCGGCTACACGCCCCGCGACATCGTCGGCTATTGGCTGCCCAAGGCCTTCGACGTCGAGATCAAGATCGGACCCGTCTCGATCATGCCGGGCGACTATCTGCTCGGCGACCGCGACGGCCTCGTGCGCATCCCAAAGGCCATCGTCGAGGAGGTCGTCACCAAGGCGGAAGCCGCCGTCGCGACGGAGAACAAGGTCCGCACGGCCATCCTCTCGGGCGTGGACCCGCAAAAGGCTTATCTCGAATTCGGCAAGTTCTGATTCGAGCTTCCGCGGCCGGGGCGGCGCGCGCCGCCTCGGCCTCCCGCCCGTCCTGCGCGAGACCGTCCATGACCGAAGACCCGCGTCTGATCCTGCTCGATCCCCGCGACAACGTGCTGGTGGTGCGCGCCCGCATCCGCGCGGGCGACGTTCTCGCCGTCGAGGACGCGTCGGTGCCCGCCGAAAAGGATGTTCCCCTCGCGCACAAGCTCGCGCGCCGCGACATCCGCGCCGGCGAGAAGATCCTGAAATACGGCGCGCCCGTCGGCGTCGCGACGGCGGACATTCCGGCCGGGGCGCATGTCCACGTCCACAATGTCCGCAGCGACTACACGCCGACCTACACGCTCGATTCGCAGAAGGGAGATGCGGCATGACCATGCAGGGCTGGCTGCGGTCCGACGGCCGCAAGGGCATCCGCAACGCGGTGGCGGTCGCCTACCTCGTCGAATGCGCCCATCACGTCGCCCGCGAAATCGCGCTGCCGCTGCGCGAAGACGGCGTGCACGTCATCGGCTTTCCGGGCTGCTACCCCAACGACTACGCGCAGCGGATGATGGAGGGGCTCTGCACGCATCCGAATGTCGGGGCGGTGCTGCTCGTCTCGCTCGGCTGCGAAAGCTTCAACAAATATGGCCTCGAACGCGTCGTGCGGGCCTCCGGCCGCCCGGTGAAGACCCTCACCATCCAAGCCACCGGCGGCACCCGCGCCTCCATCGCGGAAGGCCGCGCATGGGTCGCCGAGCGGAAGGCGGAACTCGATGCCATGCCCACGGTCGACATGCGCGTCGACGAACTCGTCGTCGGCACCGTCTGCGGCGGGTCGGACGGCACCTCCGGCATCACCGGCAATCCTGCGGCGGGCCGCGCCTTCGATCTCTTGGTGAAGGCCGGCGCGGCCTGCATCTTCGAGGAGACGGGCGAACTCATCGGCTGCGAGCACATCATGGCGTCGCGCGCGATCACGCCCGAACTCGGCCTCGTGCTGGAGGAGAGCGTCGCCAAGGCCGCCAAATACTACGCCACGCTGGGCTACGGCTCGTTCGCGGCCGGCAATGCCGACGGGGGCCTCTCCACCATCGAGGAGAAGTCGATGGGGGCCTATGCCAAATCCGGCGCGTCTCCCATTTCCGGCCTGCTGAAACCCGGCGACGTGCCGCCGCGCGGCGGGCTCTATCTGCTCGACGTGGTGCCCGACGGCGAGGTCCGTTTCGGCTTTCCCAACATCAACGACAATGCCGAAATCGCCGAACTGATCGCCTGCGGCGCGCATGCGGTCTATTTCGTCACCGGCCGCGGCTCGGTCGTCGGCTCGGCGATCTCGCCCGTGGTGAAGATCTGCGCCAACCCCGAAACCTATCGCCGCATGTCCGACGACATGGACGTGGATGCGGGCCGCATCCTCGAGGGCAAGGCCACGCTCGACGAAGTCGGCCGCGAGATCTTCGACCTCACGGTCGGGCTCGGCCGGGGAGGGCGTACCCGCTCCGAAGAACTCGGCCATCAGGAATTCATCCTGACCTACAAGAGCTTCGAGCCCATCGGCCCGTCCTGCCTCCCCGCCGTCGCGTGAGACCCTCATGACCCGCAAGCTTCGTTCGCAGGCCTGGTTCGGCGGGCACGACAAGGACGCCTTCATCCATCGCTCATGGATGAAGAACATGGGCTTGCCCGACGACGCGTTCGACGGCCGCCCCGTCATCGGCATCTGCAACACCTTTTCCGAGCTGACGCCCTGCAACGCGCATTTCCGCGAACTCGTGGAATTCGTGAAGCGCGGCGTGCTGGATGCGGGCGGTCTGCCGCTCGAATTCCCGGTTTTTTCCTGCGGCGAGAGCAATCTGCGCCCCACCGCGATGCTGTTTCGCAATCTCGCCTCGATGGACGTGGAGGAGGCGATCCGCGGCAATCCGCTCGACGGCGTCGTGCTGATGGCGGGTTGCGACAAGACCACGCCCTCGCTGCTGATGGGCGCGGCCTCCTGCGATCTCCCGACCATCCTGGTCTCGGGCGGGCCCATGTTGAACGGCCGCTACAAGGGCCGCACCCTCGGCTCGGGCACCGACGTGTGGAAATTCTCGGAGGACGTGCGCGCCGGCGTGATGAGCGAAGCGGAATTCATGGCCGCCGAAAGCGGCATGTCCCGCTCCGCCGGCCATTGCATGACGATGGGTACCGCCTCCACCATGGCCTCGATGGCCGAGGCGCTCGGCATGACGCTGCCGGGCAACGCCGCCTGGCCCGCCGTCGACGCCCGCCGCAACCGCCTCGCCCGCATGACCGGTCGCCGCATCGTCGACATGGTGCGCGAGGATCTGAAGCCCTCCGCCGTCCTTACCAAACAGGCCTTCGAGAACGCGGTACGCGTCAACGGCGCGATCGGCGGATCGACGAATGCGGTGGTGCATCTCCTGGCGCTCGCCGGACGCGTCGGCGTCGATTTCACGCTCGACGACTGGGACCGCTGCGGCCGCGACGTGCCGACGCTGCTCGACCTGATGCCCTCCGGCCGATTCCTGATGGAAGACTTCTGCTATGCGGGCGGCATTCCCGCGCTGATGACGCGCATCCGCGACCTGCTCCATCTCGACGTCATGACCGTGACCGGCGCGACCTTGGGCAACAACATCGCCGATGCCGAGGTGTATGACGACGAGGTCATCCGCCCGCGCGACAAGCCTCTGACCCCGCAAGGCGGCATCGCCGTGCTGCGCGGCAATCTCGCGCCCGACGGGGCGGTGCTCAAACCCTCCGCCGCCACGCCGGAATTGATGGTCCATCGCGGCCGGGCGGTGGTGTTCGAGGACATCGACGACTATCGCCGCCGCATCGACGACCCCGCGCTCGACATCGACGCATCCTCGGTGATGGTGCTCAAGAATTGCGGCCCGAAGGGCTATCCCGGCATGGCCGAGGTCGGGAACATGGCGCTGCCGAAAAAGCTGCTGGAACAAGGCGTGCGCGACATGGTCCGCATCTCGGACGCCCGCATGTCCGGCACCGCCTTCGGCACCGTGGTGCTGCATGCCGCCCCCGAAGCCGCCGCCGGCGGCAATCTCGCCCTCGTCCGCGACGGCGACATGATCGCCCTCGACGTCCCCGCAAGAAGCCTCGTGCTCGAAGTGCCCGACGCGGAACTCGACCGCCGCCGGGCGGAGTGGACCGCGCCTGCGCCCGCGATGACGGGCGGCTGGCAGTCCCTCTACGTCGAGCGCGTCCTCCAAGCCGACAAAGGCGCCGATCTCGACTTCCTCGTCGGATGCCGGGGCGCGGCGGTTCCTCGCGAGAGCCATTGAGCCATAAAAAAGGCCCGCCGAAGCGGGCCTTTTCAAGCGTCGGAGTCGCCGGCCTTACGTCGGCATCGAGGTCTCGACCAAGCGCGCCCAGTAGCTCACGCCCACCGGGATCGCGTTGTCGTCGAAATCGTATTCATGGTGGTGCAGCCCGGCGGTGTCGCCGTTGCCCATGAAGATGAACGCGCCGGGGCGGCTTTCCAGCATGTAGGAGAAGTCCTCCGCGCCCATCACCGGGGGCGCGTCGAGGTTCACGTTGTCGCCGCCGACCACTTCGCCCGCCACCCGCGCCGCGAAGGCCGTCTGGCTCTCGTGGTTGCGCGTCACCGGATAGCCGCGCGCGTAATCGACCGTGCATTTCGCGCCGTGCATCGCGGCGATGCCCTGAGCCACTTCCGAGATGCGGCGTTCGACGAGATCCTGCACCTCGGGCTTCAGCGTGCGCACGGTGCCCTTGAGCGAGCCGTATTGCGGCAGCACGTTGTAGGCGTCGCCCGCGTGGATCATCGTGGTCGACAGGACGGCGGATTCGAGCGGATCGACGTTGCGCGCCACGACGCCCTGCAGCGCGGACACGATCTGGCTCAGGATGAACACGGTGTCGATCGAGTCATGCGGCTTGGCCGCATGCGCGCCCTTGCCTTCGATCTCGATGGTGAAGCGGTCCGCCGCCGCCATCAGCGGGCCGGGACGCAGGGCGAAGGCGCCGACCGGGAGGCCGGGCATATTGTGCATGCCGTAGACTTCGGTAACGCCGAAGCGGTCCATCATGCCGTCGTCGACCATCGCCTTGCCGCCGCCGCCGCCTTCTTCCGCAGGCTGGAAGATCACCACCGCGGTGCCGGCGAAATTGCGCGTCTCGGCGAGATATTTGGCCGCGCCGAGCAGCATGGCGGTATGGCCGTCATGACCGCAGGCATGCATCTTGCCCGGGGTCTTGGAGGCGTAGGGCTTGCCCGTGGCTTCCATGATCGGCAGCGCGTCCATGTCCGCGCGCATGCCGATCACCTTGTCGCCCGGCAGCCGACCCTTGATCACGGCCACCACGCCGGTGCGGCCGATGCCCGCCACCACTTCGTCGCAGCCGAACGACTTCAGCTTCTCGGCCACGATGCCCGCCGTGCGGTGCACGTCGTAGTCGAGCTCCGGATTCTCGTGGAAGTCGCGGCGCCAAGCGGCGATGTCTTCGGCGAAGGCGGCGACGCGGTTCACGATGGGCATGTTGGTCCTCGGTCTCGAAACGTTCGGGGCGACGTCCTGCGTCGCCCCCTCTTCTACACCAAAGCAAAGAGCGGGGCTCCGGGTCAATCGCTCGTCTTCATCAAGACGCTGGACGGGCCATGAACCGCATGTCTAATCTCTCGCCCGAGAGTCCGAAAAGGGCCCGTCACCATCCGGTTGAGGCCGTGCGCGCACGGCGGGAGAGAGAAGATGAAACTCAGGTCCATGCTGTTGGCCGCGGCCGCAGTCACACTTCTTGCGGCCTCGCCGCTGTCCGCGAAGACCCTGCGCTACGCCAACCAAGGCGATCTCAAGTCGCTGGACCCTTATACCCTCAACGAGACCACGACGAACGCCCATCTCGGCAACGTCTATGAGGGCCTCACCAAGCGCGGCAAGGATCTCGCGATCCTGCCCGGCCTCGCCGAGCGCTGGGAAACCCCCGAGCCGACCCGCTGGCGCATCTATCTGCGCAAGGGCGTCAAGTTCCAGAGCGGCGACGACTTCACCGCCGACGACGTGATCTTCTCGGCCGACCGCGTGCGCGCGACGGGCTCCAACTTCACCACCCGCGTTCCCAAGGACGCGAAGTTCGTGAAGATCGACGATCACACCATCGACGTGGTGCTCTCCTCGCCGAACCCGATCCTGAATTCGCAGTGGGACACTTGGTACATCATGTCCAAGAAGTGGGCGGAGGCGAACGGTTCCGCCGCGCCGACCCCCGCTTCCGCGACCACGCCGAGCTTCGCCGCGCTCAACGCCAACGGCACCGGCCCCTTCAAGATCGAGAGCCATCAGCCGGGCGTGAAGACCGTCTTCAAGCCGAATGCAGGCTGGTGGGGCAAGCCCGAGCACAATCTCACCGAAGTCATCTTCACTCCGATCTCGTCCGACGCCACGCGCGTCGCGGCGCTGCTCTCGGGTGAAGTCGACATCATCGAGCCGGTTCCGATCCAGGACATCCAGCGCGTCAATTCCGGCGCGAACGTGCAGGTGCTCACCGGCCCCGAACTGCGCACGATCTTCCTCGGCATGGACCAGATGCGCGACGAGCTGCTCGAGTCCAACGTGAAGGGCAAGAACCCCTTCAAGGACAAGCGCGTGCGTGAGGCCTTCTACAAGGCCATCGACATCGAGACGATCAAGACCCGCGTCATGCGCGGCCTGTCGACCCCCTCCGCGCTGATGATCGCGCCGGAGCTGTTCAGCCTCTCGAAGGACTTCACCCGTCCGAAGTTCGACGTGGAAGCCTCCAAGAAGCTCCTCGCCGAGGCGGGCTACCCCAACGGCTTCGAAGTCGGCATGGATTGCCCGAACGACCGCTACGTTAATGACGGCCCGATCTGTCAGGCCGTGGTCGGCATGCTCGCCCGCGCAGGCATCAAGGTGAACCTCAACGCTCAGCCCAAGGCGCAGTATTTCGCCAAGGTGCTGAAGTCGGGCGGCTTCAAGACTTCGACCTACCTGCTCGGCTGGACGCCCGGCACCTTCGACAGCCATAACGTGCTCTACGACATCATGGGCTGCCGCGACGACGCCACGTCCAACCGCGGCGAGACCAATCTCGGCGGCTACTGCAACAAGGAACTCGACAAGCTGACCGATCAGGTGCTCGTCGAATCCGACAAGGCGAAGCGCGACCAGCTGATCAAGCAGGCGTTCCAGATCGCTTATGACGACTACGCCTATGTTCCGCTGCACCAGCAGGCGCTGGCTTGGGGCGTGGCGAAGTCGGTGAAGGTGGCGCAGCGCGCGGACAATTCCGTGCTGCTCCAGTGGATCACCAAGGACTGACGTGACGGGCGGCCGCGCTCCGGAGCGGCCGCCCTCACATTCTCCCGTCCGCCGCCGTTTTCCTCTTTTTCGGCGACAAGAATTTCCTTAGAAAATCCCCTTCGGCCGTCGCGGCGATCGGCGACGCGTCGAACATTCGCTCCCCTCGGGGCTTTGCCGCCCGGACGATCGAAAGAGCCCCATGCTCGCCTTCATTCTGCGCCGTCTCATGCAGTCCGTGCTCGTCCTGCTGTCGGTCGCGCTCATCGCCTTTGCGATGTTCCGCTTCGTCGGCGATCCCGTGAACCAGCTCGTCAGTCTGGACACGCCGGCCGAACAGGTCCGCCAGATCCGCGAGAGCCTCGGCCTCGACGATCCCGTGATCGTGCAGTTCCTCCGCTACGTGGCGAATGCCGCGCAGATGGAATTCGGCATTTCCTATCAGTTCCGCCAGCCGGTCACGACGCTGCTCGCCGAGCGCGCGCCGGCCACCTTGGAACTCGCCTTCGTCTCCGCGCTGTTCTCGCTGCTCGTCGGCATCCCGATGGGCGTCTATACCGCGCTGCGTCGCGACGGCGTGCTGGCGCGCGTCTTCCAAGCCGTGTCGCTGGTCGGCGTCAGCCTGCCGACCTTCCTGATCGGCATCCTGCTCATCTACCTGTTCGCGGTCACGCTCGGTTGGCTGCCGTCCTTCGGGCGCGGCGAAACCGTCAAGATCAGCGGCAGCTGGTCCACCGGCCTGCTCACCTGGTCCGGTCTCAAGGCGCTCGTCCTGCCCGCCGTCACGCTCGGCCTGTTCCAGATGACGCTGATCATGCGGCTCGTGCGCGCCGAGATGCTGGAGGTGCTGCGCACCGACTACATCAAATTCGCCCGCGCCCGCGGCCTCTCCACGCGCGCCGTCCATTTCGGCCACGCGCTGAAGAACACGCTGGTGCCGGTCATCACCATCGCCGGTCTGCAGCTCGGCTCCATCATCGCCTTCGCCATCATCACCGAGACGGTGTTCCAATGGCCCGGCATGGGCGTGCTGTTCCTCAAGGCCGTGCAGAACGTCGACATCCCGATCATGGCGGCCTACCTCGTCATGATCTCGGCACTGTTCGTCGTCATCAACCTCGCCGTCGACCTGCTCTACGCGATGGTCGATCCGCGCCTGCGCGCCACGTTGAAGGGAGCGTGAGATGACCGTGTCCGCCGCTCCCGCACCCGCCGCCGCGACCCCCGTGAAGCCCGCCTCGCTGCTCACGCGCATGCGCGACAGCGACATCTGGCACAGCTTCCGCTCGTCGCCGCTCACCATGCTCGCGGCCTTCGTCGTGCTCGCGCTCGCCCTCGCGGCGTTGTTCGCGCCGGTTCTCGCCATCATGAACCCGTTCGATCCCGCGCAGGTGTTCCTGATGGACGCCAACATCCCGCCGCGCTGGTCCGAGGGCGGCGACGAGCGCTTCATCTTCGGCACCGACGATCAGGGCCGCGACCTCTATTCCGCGATCCTTTACGGCATGCGCGTCTCGCTGATGATCGGCCTCGGCGGCGTCTTCCTCGCCGCCACCATCGGCATCACGCTCGGCCTCGTCGCGGGTTACGTCGGCGGCCGGACGGACGCGATCATCATGCGCGTCGCCGACGTGCAGCTCACCTTCCCGGCCATCCTCGTGGCGCTGCTGATCGACGGCGTCGTGCATGCGCTGCTCAAGGGCATCCCCCGCGAGCAGACGGTGTTCGGCGTGCTGATCCTCTCCATCGGCCTGTCGTTCTGGGTGCAATACGCCCGCACCATCCGCGGCTCGACGCTGGTGGAGAAGAACAAGGACTACGTGCAGGCCGCGCGCCTCGTCGGCATGTCGACCCCCGTCATCATGCTGCGTCACATCCTGCCCAACGTGATCGGCCCGGTGCTCGTCATCCTCACCATCAATATCGGCCTCGCGATCATCACAGAGGCGACGCTGTCCTTCCTCGGCGTCGGCCTGCCCGCGACGCAGCCGTCGCTCGGCACGCTGATCTCCATCGGCAACAAATATCTGTTCTCGGGCGATTGGTGGATCGTGGCCTTTCCCGGCTTCACCCTCGCTCTGTTCGTCCTCGCCGTGAACCTGCTGGGCGACTGGCTGCGCGACGCGCTCAATCCGAGGCTGCGATGAACGAGCCCGTCCTTTCCGTCCGCGACCTCACGGTCGAATTCGTCACGCGGCGCGGCACGCTGCGCGCCATCGACGCGATCTCCTTCGACATCGCGCCCGGAGAAGTGCTCGGCGTCGTCGGCGAGTCCGGCGCAGGCAAGTCGCTCACCGGCACCGCCGTGATCGGCCTGTTGGAACCTCCCGGCCGCATCGCCGGCGGCGAAATCCGCCTGTCGGGGCGCCGCATCGACGATCTGCCCCCCGGCGAGATGCGCAGGCTGCGCGGCAAGCGCATCGGCATGGTGTTCCAAGATCCGCTGACCAGCCTCAACCCGCTTTTCCGCGTCGGCGACCAGCTCGTCGAAACCATCATGACGCATCTGCCCGTCACCAAGGAGGAGGCCCGCAAGCGCGCGATCGACCTCTTGGCGGAAGTCGGCATTCCCGCCCCCGAGCGCCGCATCGACGGGTGGCCGCACGAATTCTCCGGCGGCATGCGCCAGCGCGTCGTGCTCGCTTTGGCGCTCTGCGCCGAGCCCGATCTGGTGATCGCCGACGAGCCGACCACCGCGCTCGACGTGTCGGTGCAGGCCCAGATCATCGCGCTTTTGAAGCGCCTTTGCCGCGAGCGCGGCACGGCCGTCATGCTCATCACCCACGACATGGGCGTCATCGCCGAAACCGCCGACCGCGTGGCCGTGATGTATGCCGGCCGCATCGTCGAGATCGGCCCGGTGCGCGAGGTGGTCAAAAACCCGCAGCATCCTTACGCCAAGGGCCTGATGGGCTCGATCCCCTCGCTCGAGGAGAGCCGCGAGCGCCTGTTGCAGATCGAGGGTTCCATGCCGCGCCTCGCCGCCATCCCCAAGGGCTGCGCCTTCCATCCGCGCTGCCCGCACGCCTTCGCCCGCTGCCACGTCGAAAAGCCGGTGCTGCTGGAAAGCGGCGCGGGCCGCGTCGCCTGTTGGCTCTATGACGGCGACACCGTCGCCCGTGCGGAGACCGCGGCATGAGCGCCCCCGCCCCCCGCGAAGACGACCGCCCGATGCTCGTCGTCACCGATCTGCGCAAGACCTTCGACGTGTCCAAGCCTTGGCTCGAACGCGTGCTGGGCGGCGAGCGCAAGCAGCTTCTGAAGGCCGTCGACGGCGTCACCTTCGCCATCAAGAAGGGCGAGACTTTCGCGCTCGTCGGCGAGTCCGGCTCCGGAAAGTCCACCGTGGCGCGCATGGTGGTGGGCCTCATGCCGCCGTCGGCCGGCGCCATCACCATCGACGGCAACGTGCTGTCCGGTCGTCAGGGCTATCCGCGCGCGTTGCGCCGCCGCCTGCAGATGATCTTTCAGGATCCCTATGCGAGCCTCGATCCGCGCTGGCGGGTGGAGGACATCATCGCCGAGCCGATCCGCGCCTTCGGCCTCGCCGCGAGCCCCGCTGCGGAGAAGGCGAGGGTGGGCGAACTGCTCGGCCTCGTCGGCCTGCACCCGGCCGACGGCGTCAAATTCCCGCATGAATTCTCCGGCGGCCAGCGCCAGCGCATCGCCATCGCCCGCGCGCTCGCCGCCGATGCCGAATTCATCGTCTGCGACGAGCCGACCTCCGCGCTCGACGTGTCGGTGCAGGCGCAGATCCTCAATCTGATGAAGGATCTCCAGCAGCGCCTCGGCCTCACCTACCTGTTCATCAGCCACAATCTTGCGGTGGTGCGCCATATGGCGGCGACCATCGGCGTCATGTATCTCGGCCGCATCGTCGAAATCGCCCCGGCCGAACAGCTGTTCAAGGCCCCGCGCCATCCCTATACCCGCATGCTGCTCGATGCGGTGCCCGACCTCGCGATGACGGGCAAGCCGCGCGTGCCGGTGCAGGGCGAAGTGCCCAACCCCATCTCGCCCCCCTCGGGCTGCACCTTCCACCCCCGCTGCCCGCTCGCGAACGACCGCTGCCGCGCCGAAACCCCCGTCGCCCTCGACGGCGTAGCCTGCCACGCCGTCCACGAAGGCCGCGCGGACCTGCGCGCGACGGGATGAGGGGCGCGCGGACAGGTGACTGATCGCGCCTAAGAAACCGCGTCGCCCGTACTATTCGGCGCGTTGCGGAGGATGGATGCGCGCTGCGTGCGCGGCCGCACCGTGCGGTATTGCCCGTTTTCCACCGCCACGAGCACGACGGCGGAGAGGCCGAGCATGGTGATCCACCAGCTTTGCAGCGCCCCTTGCCCGGAGACGGCGAGCATCACGGCGACGACCACGGTCATCACCGCGCCCGGCGCGGCGGCGGGTGCGCCGGCGGCCGCCGCCTTCACCGCGCGGGCGAGCAGATAGGCCAAGGCCAGCGCGCCGAGCACGCCGACTTCGTACCAGATTTCGAACAGCAGTCCGCGTGGCGCGCCGGCCGGCACCAGTCCGGCGTCGCGCGCGCGCATCGCCGTGTCGAAGCCGTGGCCGGTGATCAGCCGCACCGGATCGTCGGAAACCGTGCGCGCCCATACCCGTACCGCTTCCACGGAGGGGTGCGTCTGGCCGAGAAAAAGCTTGCCGAGCGGGCGCAGCACGAAGGGCGCGAGCGGCGCGAACAGCACCAACCCCGCCGTCAGCGCCGTCGCGGCGAGGCGGCCCGCCGTCGGGCGCAGCGCCGTCAATGCATAGATGCAGCCGCCCACGGCCAAGGCCCCCAGCACGGCGAAGCCGCCGGCGGCGGTGAGCGCGGCGGTCACCACGGCGGCCAGCGCGCCGCCCGCCGCAAGGCGGCCCTTCGACATCAGCCAAGTCACGCAGGGCGGCAGCAGCAGCCCGAACAGCAGCGGCAGCCGGTCGAGCACCGCACGGTCGGTCTCCAGCGCCGGATCGAAGCCGTAGCGCATCAGCAGCACCAGCGTCAGCACGGCGGCGGCACCCAGCCCGATGGGGAGCAGATTGAGGTTCGTGGCGCGCACATGCGCGGGCAGCGCGGCTGCGGTCGCGAAGGCGCCGATCGACAACGCGGCGATGTTGATCCATCGCGCCGCCGCCTCGAGCGGAAACGGCGTCCACACGATCGACAGGGCCGACCACAGCAGCAGAAACGCCGCGGCCGCTCCGGTGCCGCTCGCCGCGTGCCGGCGCAGCGCGGTCGAGGGCTCGCGCCCTTCCGTGCCGATGATCCCAGCGAGGATGATCATCACGAGGCCGAACGGCGCCAGCACGACGAGGCCGCGCCGCGAGGTCAGCGCCGCGAGCGGGCACAGCGCCAAGGCCGCGAACCCGATGCGTTGCATCAGGCGCGCGGCATCCGTCGCAGGGTCGACGGGAAGGGAAGGCGGGCGCGCGGCCATGGCGAATTCCGGGCAGGCAAAATCTGCTCCTCAATCTAGGCCGGCGGCATGGCGCGCGTCTGTATGCGCGGCGCAACACTCCTGCCTCAAATATGCGATAAAGGGCGGGAATGCGGCCCCGCTTCGGCGGCCGCCCCGCATCATCGGCGATTTCGTCCCGCACGGGCCGTCGCCCGTCCGGAGGATCAAGGTGCTCGAACTGCTCGGTCTCTTCGCCGCGGGCTTTCTCTCGGCCACGCTGCTGCCGGGCTCGTCGGAGGCCGCGCTGGTCGGCCTCCTCTCCGCAAATGCCGTGCAGGTCGTCCCCGCCGTCGCGGTCGCCACGGTCGGCAACACCTTGGGTTCATGCGCCAATTGGGCGCTCGGGTCGTTTCTGGCCGGGCGGCGCGATCATCCCCGCTTTCCCGTCAAGCCGGCGGATTTCGAGCGCTACGCCGCTTGGTACGGCCGTTGGGGCGTGTGGTCGCTGCTGCTCAGCTGGGTGCCCATCCTCGGCGATCCGCTCACGGTGGTGGCCGGCGTGTTCCGTACGCCCTTCCTGTTGTTCACCGTCATCGTGGCCGTCGCGAAGCTCGCGCGTTATCTCGCCGTCGTCGGCATCCTCTCCTTGTTCGCGTGAGAGGCGGGGCCGCTACGCCCGTGCCCGCTCGCGCAAAAACGCGATGATCCCGGAAAAATCCGTCCCGCCGAACCCCGCCGCCTCGAACGCCTCGTAGAGTTCCGCCGCATGCGCGCCCAACGGCGTCGCCGCGCCGGATGCGGTCGCCGCGTCCTGCGACAGCTTCAAATCCTTCAGCATCAGCGCGGCGGCGAAGCCGGGCACGTAGTCGCGATTGGCGGGGCTCGTCGGCACCGGGCCGGGCACGGGGCAATAGGTGGTCAGCGACCAGCATTGCCCGGAGGAGGTCGAGGCGACGTCGTAAAGCGCCTGATGCGACAGGCCCAGCTTTTCGGCCAGCACGAAGGCCTCGCACACGCCGATCATGGAAATGCCGAGGATCATGTTGTTGCAGATCTTGGCGGATTGCCCGGCGCCCGCCGCGCCGCAATGCACGATCTTCTTGCCCATGGCCCCGAGCGCGGGCTTGGCGCGCGCAAAGGCGTCGTCCGCGCCGCCGCACATGAAGGTCAAGGTCGCCCCCTGCGCGCCGCCCACCCCGCCCGATACCGGCGCGTCGAGCGAGGCCATGCCCGCCGCCGCGGCGATCCGGTGCGCTTCCAGCGCGCTTTCCACGTCGATGGTCGAGCAATCGACGAACAGCGTGCCCGGCCGCGCGGCGCCCAGCACCTCGTTCCAAACCGACAGGACATGCCGCCCGGCGGGCAGCATCGTCACCACGATCTCGGCCTCGCTCACGGCTTGCGGGCCGGATGCGGCGACGCTCACGCCGGCCTTCGCCGCCGCCGCGCAATTTTCGGCCACGAGGTCGAACCCGACGACGCGATGCCCCGCCGCGACGAGATTGGCGGCCATCGGCCCGCCCATATTGCCCAAGCCGATGAAGCCGATATTCGCCATGCCGTCCTCCCGCAATTTCGCTTTTTTACTTGCGCCGCAGCGTTCCGCCGATCAGCACGAAGGCGACGCTCCATAGCATCAGCGCGCCGAACACCTTGTCCATCACGGGGTTCAAACCCTTGAACACCACCTGAAAATGCGAGGTCACGACGGCCTGCACCACCAGCAGCGGCACGGCGATCAGCACGGCCGACCGCAGATGGTCGTGTACCCGCGCACCCACCATGCGCGGCCCCATCCAGCCGACGAGCAGCCCCAGCGCCGCGCCGACGGCGAAATTGATCTGGAACGGGCTGCGTCCGTCGATGAAGAACGTCGTCCCGTAGGCCGCGAAGACCGCGAGAATGGCGGATACTAGCACCAGCCCCAGCAGCACCGATTTCACGATGGCGATCATCTCAGGTTCCGCTTCCTTGGCCGCGGCCGATCATGCCGCGCGCGATGATGACGCGCATGATCTCGTTGGCGCCTTCGAGGATTTGATGCACGCGCAGATCGCGCACGATCTTCTCGATCCCGTAATCGGCCAGATAGCCGTAGCCGCCGTGCAGCTGCAGCGCCTCGTTGGCGATCATGAACCCCGCATCCGTGCCGAAGCGCTTGGCCATCGCGCAAAGCCGCGTGGCGTCGGGCGTCTTCTCGTCGAGCGCGGAGGCCGCGCGCCACAGGAACGTCCGCGCCACCTCCAGCTCGGTCGCCATGTCGGCGAGCTTGAATTGCAGCGCCTGAAAATCCGAGAGCCGTTTGCCGAAGGCCTTGCGGTCGGCCATGTAGGCCAGAGACTTGTCGAGCGCGGCCTGCGCCCCGCCCAGCGAACAGGCGGCGATGTTCAGCCGCCCCCCGTCGAGCCCCGCCATGGCGATCTTGAAGCCGATGCCCTCCGGCCCGAGCCGGTTTTCCACCGGCACGCGGCAACCGTCGAAATTCACCTGCCGCGTAGGCTGCGCATTCCAGCCCATCTTCTTCTCTTCCGCGCCGAAGGAGAGCCCCGGCGTGCCGTTTTCCACCACGATGGTGGAGATGCCGCCCGGCCCGTCCTCGCCCGTGCGCACCATCACGACGTAGAGGTCGGACGTGCCGGCCCCGGAGATGAACTGCTTCGTCCCGTCGAGCACGTAATGGTCTCCGTCGCGCCGCGCCCGCGTCTTCAGCGCCGCCGCGTCGGAGCCCGCACCGGGTTCGGTCAGGCAGTAGCTCGCGATGAAGTCCATGGTCGCCAGCTTCGGCAGCCACCGCCGCCGCTGCTCGTCCGAGCCGTAGGCGTCGATCATCCAGGACGACATGTTGTGGATGGAGATGAAGGCCGAGACGGTCGGGCACCCGGTCGCCAGCGCCTCGAAGATCAGCGTGGCGTCGAGCCGCGACAGGCCCGAGCCGCCCACGTCCTCGCGCACATACACCCCGCCCATGCCCAGCGCGGCGGCCTCGCGCATCACGTCGACCGGGAAATGCTTGGTCTGGTCCCACTCCACCGCGAAAGGCGCGAGCTTCTCCGCCGCAAATGCGGCCGCCATGTCGCGAATGGCGATCTGGTCTTCCGTCAGGGCGAAGAGGGTCATGGGGCGTCTCGACGCGGCGTTCCGGGGCAAGAAAAAAGGGCCGATCCTTGCCGGATCGGCCCTGTCGTTCAGCGCATGGTCGGCATGATGAACTCGGCGCCGTCCTTGATGCCGGACGGCCAGCGCGAGGTCACCGTCTTGGTCTTGGTGTAGAAGCGGAAGGCGTCCGGGCCGTGCTGGTTCAGGTCGCCGAAGCCCGAGCGCTTCCAGCCGCCGAAGGTGTAATAGGCCAGCGGCACGGGGATCGGCACGTTGATGCCCACCATGCCCACCTGCACCTTCGAGGCGAAATCGCGGGCCGCATCGCCGTCGCGCGTGAAGATGGCGACGCCGTTGCCGTATTCGTGATCGTTGGCGAGCTTCAGCGCCTTCTCGTAATTCGGCGCGCGCACTACGGAGAGGACGGGTCCGAAGATCTCCTCCTTGTAGATGCGCATGTCCTCGGTCACGTGGTCGAACAGGCAGCCGCCCATGTAGAAGCCGTTCTCGTAGCCCTGCATCTTGAAGCCGCGGCCGTCGACCTTCAGCGCCGCGCCTTCCTGCACTCCCACGTCGACATAGGACTTCACCTTGTCGAGATGCGCCTTCGTCACCACCGGGCCGAAATCCGCCGTGGGATCGAGCGAGGTGCCGACCTTCAGGCCCTCGACGCGGGGGATCAGCTTCGAGACGAGGCGTTCCGCCGTCTCGTGGCCGACCGGAACGGCGACCGAGATCGCCATGCAGCGCTCGCCCGCCGAGCCGTAGCCCGCGCCCATCAGCGCGTCGACGGCCTGGTCCATGTCCGCGTCGGGCATGATGATCATGTGGTTCTTCGCGCCGCCGAAGCACTGCACGCGCTTTCCGGCCGCACAGCCGCGCGCATAGACATATTCCGCGATCGGCGTGGAGCCGACGAAGCCCACGGCCTTCACGTCCGGGTCGTCGAGGATGGCGTCGACCGCCTCCTTGTCGCCCTGCACCACGTTGAACACGCCCGGCGGCAGGCCGGCTTCGAGGAACAGTTCGGCGAGGCGCAGCGGCACGCCCGCATCGCGCTCGGACGGCTTGAGGATGAAGGCGTTGCCGCACGCCAGCGCGGGGCCGGCCTTCCACAGCGGGATCATCGCCGGGAAGTTGAACGGCGTGATGCCGGCCACGACGCCGAGCGGCTGGCGCATCGAATAGATGTCGATGCCCGGGCCCGCGCCGTCGCTGAACTCGCCCTTCAGCATTTGCGGCGCGCCGATGCAGTACTCGACCACTTCGAGGCCGCGCTGGATGTCGCCCTTGGCGTCGGCCACCGTCTTGCCGTGCTCCTTGGCGAGCAGTTCGGCCAGCGAGTCATATTCCTTGTGCACCAGCTCGAGGAACTTCATCAGCACGCGCGCGCGGCGCTGCGGGTTCGTCGCGGCCCAGGCGGGCTGCGCCGCCATGGCGTTCTCGACGGCGGCGCGCACTTCGGCGGCGGAGGCCAGCGGCACCTTGGAGGCGACTTCGCCGGTCATCGGCCAGAAGGCGTCGGTGAAGCGGCCGGACGTGCCTTTGACGTGCTTTCCGCCGATGAAATGCGTGAGTTCCGCGACCATTGTCTTCGCTCCCTGAAGGGCTTGTCGTTTGGAGGCGAATTGGAAATCGACCGCCTCGATCAACTCCCGTTTAGCATCGTGATCGGCGCAGGGCTACGGCACATCGCTTCTCTTACGCCCCCTCCCTTCGGCCGTGTCCGCAAGCTCCCGGTTCCGCCCCGGCCCTCCGCGTGGTAACCCCTGTGCGAAACGCAGGGAGCGCGGAATGGCGTCGAAGCTCGATCAATTGAAGGCCATGACGGTCGTCGTCGCCGACACCGGCGACATGGAGGCCATCGGCGCGTTCCGGCCGACCGACTGCACCACCAATCCCACGCTGATCCTGAAGGCCGCGCAGATGCCGGGCTACGACCATCTGGTCGCCGAAGCCGTGGCGTGGGGCAAGACGCGCCCCGGCTCCCGCGACGCCGTCGTCGCCGCCGTCTGCGACCGTCTCGCCGTCAGTTTCGGCACGGAACTGTCGAAGATCGTCCCCGGCCGCGTCTCGACCGAAGTGGATGCGGACCTCTCCTTCGACACGGCGGCCAGCGTCGCCAAGGGCCGCGCCATCATCGCCGATTACGAGTCGCGCGGCGTCGGGCGCGAGCGCATCCTGATCAAGCTGGCTTCGACGTGGGAGGGCATCCGCGCCGCGGAAATCCTCCAGCGCGAGGGCATCGACTGCAACCTCACGCTCCTGTTCTCGCTCGTGCAGGCCGCCGCCGCCGCCGAAGCGGGCGCCTTCCTCATCTCGCCCTTCGTCGGCCGCATCCTCGATTGGCACGTCAAGGCGGGCGGCGGCCCCTACGAGGCCGAAACCGACCCCGGCGTGCTCTCCGTCCGCCGCATCTACGCCTATTACAAGCGCCACGGGCACCGGACCGTCGTGATGGGCGCGTCCTTCCGCAACACCGGCGAGATCGAGGCGCTTGCGGGGTGCGACCGCCTCACCATCGCGCCCGCACTGCTGGAAGCGCTTGCGAACGATA
The DNA here is from genome assembly GCA_027489535.1 of Hyphomicrobiales bacterium. GTDB lineage: Bacteria > Pseudomonadota > Alphaproteobacteria > Rhizobiales > Beijerinckiaceae > JAIXZO01. Next base: position 323,899 of record JAIXZO010000018.1, on the reverse strand, counting down.
CGGGCGCGCTGCCGCGCAAGCTCGACCCCGCAACCGCGGCGAAGGACGGCCCCGACCGCATCGCCGTCGACGAGCCCGCCTTCCGCTTCGCCATGAACGAGGATGCGATGGCGACCGAGAAGCTCGGCGAAGGCATCCGCCAATTCGCCAAGGATCTGAACGCGCTGCGCGCCATGATCGCCGCCCGCATGGAGCCCGCATGACCCCCGCCCGCCTGCGCCGCGCGCTCGAAACCGCGCTCAAGGACAAGCACCCGCAGATTCATGCGCGCATGACGGCCGAAGGGGCGCTCGACGCCTATCTCGACGCCTTCCTCGCGCGCATCGAACGCGCCAAGGCCGAAGAACTCGCGGCCCTCGAAGCCGACGCCGAGCACCAGTCCATCGCGAGCGAAGACGACAAGGAACGCAACGCGACGCAGCGCATCGAAGAAGCCGAAGGCAACGCCGTGTTGCATGCGCTCGAAGAGATAGACGCGTTGCGGTGACCTCGACGGCAGGCCGTAGGCCGAAGCCGCTCGTGGTCGGTAAGCGCGTGCAGCACACAATCCCTCCCGCGAAGGAGAGGGCGCGGCCGCAGCTGTTCCTTACTTCCCCTTCAGCGCCGTCTCCCGAATGCTCGCGATGGTCGCCGACGGCGTGATCGCTTCGGGATCGACGAGGCAATGCAGGATAGCGGGCTTGCCCGAGGCGAGCGCCCGCTCGAAGGCCGGCATGAACTCCTCGGTCGTCTCCACCCGTTCGCCGTGGCCGCCGAACGCACGGGCGTAATCGGCGAAATTCGGGTTCTTCAACGCGGTCGCGGCCACGCGGCCGGGATATTCGCGCTCCTGATGCATGCGGATCGTGCCGTACATGCCGTTGTCGACCACCACCACCACGATCGGCAGGTCATATTGCACGGCGGTCGCAAATTCCTGCCCGTTCATCAGGAAGCAGCCGTCGCCTGCAAAGGCCACCACCATGCGCTCGGGGAACTGCCGCTTCGCCCCCACCGCCGCCGGCAGGCCGTAGCCCATCGAGCCGGACACGGGCGCGAGCTGCGTGCCGAAGCGGCGATAGCGCATGAAGCGCCCCACCCAGATCGCGTAATTGCCCGCGCCGTTGCACACTACGGCGTCTTCCGGCAGGCGATTGCGCAGCTGCACCATCACCTGTCCCATGTCGAGCTTGCCGGGCACGCGCGGCGGCTGCTCGGTCCAGCCGAGATAATCCTCGCGCGCCTGCCGCGTCTCCGCCGTCCAGCGGATCGCGGTGGGAGGCTGCACGGTTTCCAGCGCGGCGGCGAAGCCGCGCGGCGAGGCGTGGATGCCCAGCGTCGGGTGATACACCCGGCCCAGCTCCTCCGCATCGGCATGCACATGCACGATCTTCTGCTTGGGCAGCGGAATGTCGAACAGCGTGTAGCCCTGCGACGGCACCTCCGCCATGCGCCCGCCGGCCATGATCACGAGATCGGCCTTCTCGAACCGCGCCTTCAGCTTCGGGTTCGGCCCCAGCCCCAATTCGCCCGCGTAATTGGGATGGTCGCCCGGAAACAGCATCGCGCGGCGAAATGAGGTCGCCACCGGCAGGTCGAAACGCTCCGCAAAGCGCACCACGCTCGCGACGGCCTTTTCGGACCAACCGCTGCCGCCCAGCACCATGATCGGGCGTTCGGCCGCCCACAGCATCTTCTGCAATTCGGCCGTCTGCGTCAGGCCCGGCCAGGTCTCCACCGGTTCGACGCGCGCGATCTTGGCGACGGCAGCAGTCTCCAGCAGCATGTCTTCGGGCAACGCGATCACCACCGGGCCGGGCCGGCCCTGCATCGCGACATGGAAGGCGCGCGAGACGATCTCGGGAATGCGCGCGGGGTCGTCGATCTCGACCGCCCATTTCGTCATCGGCCCGAACACGGCCTTGTAGTCGAGTTCCTGCCAAGCCCCGCGCCCGCGCACGCCGGCTTCCACCTGCCCGACGAACATGATCAGGGGCACGGAATCATGCTCGGCGATGTGGATGCCGTGCGCCGCATTGGTCGCGCCGGGCCCGCGCGTCACCATCACGATGCCCGGCCGCCCGGTCAGTCGCGCCGTGGCGTCGGCCATCATCGCCGCGCCCGCTTCCTGCCGGCACACGGTCACGTTGATCGCCGCGTCGTGCAGCGCGTCGATCACCGCCAGATAGCTCTCGCCCGGCACGCAGAACACATGCTCGACGCCCTGCGCCTCGAGCGCATCCACGATCAACTGTCCGCCGGTGCGGCTCGCATAAGCGGCGTCGTGCATCATCTCGTTCCCCGTTCAACCGTCGTCCCGGCCGCCCCGCCGTGTCATCCCGGCCGAAGAGCCGGGACCCAGCCTTGTTCCACGACGCCCGCCGCAAGTCTGGATCCCGGGTCGGCATATGCCGCCCGGGATGACAACTCAGGCGGCCTACCCTCACCCCGTCCAACCCGGATCGGCCAGCACCTCGGCCGTGTGCTCCCCCAGCCGCGGCGAAGGCCGTGCGGATACTTGCGGCACGCCGTCGAGCATCACCGGCGTGCGCACCGAGGGAATGCTTCCCGCAGCCGCCGCCGCGCTCGTCAGGTCCACGCGCATTCCGCGATGGATCGCCTGAGGGTCGGCGAACACGTCCGCCACCGTATTGATCGGCCCCGCGGGCACGCCCGCCTTCTCCAAACCGGCCAGCAGGTCGGCGCGCGCGAAGCCCGAAGTCAGCCCGGCGATGCGCGCCACCAAGGCCCCGCGATGCTTCACGCGCAGGGAATTGTTCGCGTAATCCGGGTTCGCGGCCAGCGCGGGTTCGCCGAGCACGGCGCAGAGCTTGGTGAATTGCCCGTCATTGCCCACGGCGATGGCCACATGCCCGTCCGCCACCGGAAACACCTGATAGGGCACGATGTTGGGATGCGCATTGCCCATCCGCCGCGGCGCCTTGCCCGACACCAGATAGTTCAAGGCCTGATTGCCCAGTACCGCGACCTGCGTGTCGAACAGCGCCATGTCGATATGCGAGCCGAGCCCCGTCGCGTCCCGCGTCCGCAACGCCGCCAGCACGCCCACCGCGCCGTAGACGCCGGTGAAGATGTCGGCGAAGGCGACGCCGGTCTTTTGCGGTTCGCCGTCCGGGTCGCCCGTCAGGTCCATGATCCCGCCCATGGCCTGAATCATGAAATCGTAGCCCGCACGTTCCGCGTAAGGCCCGTCCTGACCGAACCCCGTCACCGAACAATAGATCAGGCGCGGATTGACCGCCTTCAGGCTCTCGTAATCGAGCCCGTATTTCGCCAGCCCGCCGACCTTGAAATTCTCCAAGAGCACGTCGGCCTTGGCCGCCAGCCGCCGGATTACGGCTTGGCCTTCGGAGGTCTCGAAATCGACCGTGATTGACCGCTTCCCGCGATTGCAGGAATGGAAATACGCCGCCGAGAGATGCCCCCCGTCGGCCGCCTCGACGAAAGGCGGCCCCCAACTCCGCGTATCGTCCCCGCTCCCCGGCCGCTCCACCTTCACCACGTCGGCCCCCAGATCGGCCAAAGTCTGGCCGATCCACGGTCCCGCGAGAATGCGGGCGAGTTCAAGCACGCGGATGCCTTCGAGAGGACGCGTCATGCTCAGAAGAACGCCTGCAGACCCGTCTGCGCGCGGCCGAGAATGAGCGCGTGCACGTCGTGGGTGCCCTCGTAGGTGTTCACCGTTTCGAGGTTCTGGGCGTGACGCATCACGTGATATTCTTCCTGAATGCCGTTGCCGCCGTGCATGTCGCGGGCGACGCGGGCGATGTCGAGCGCCTTGCCGCAATTGTTGCGCTTGACGATCGAGATCATCTCCGGCGCGACCTTGCCCTCGTCGAACAGGCGGCCGACCCGCAGCGAGGCCTGAAGGCCCAGCGCGATTTCGGTCTGCATGTCGGCGAGCTTCTTTTGCACCAGCTGCGTCTGCGCCAGCGGACGGCCGAACTGCTTGCGGTCGAGCGTGTATTGCCGGCCGCGGAACCAGCAGTCTTCGGCAGCCCCCATCACGCCCCACGAAATGCCGTAACGCGCGCGGTTGAGGCAGCCGAACGGGCCCTTGAGGCCCGAGACGTTAGGCAGCAGGTTTTCTTCCGGCACGATCACGCCGTCCATCACGATCTCGCCCGTGATCGAGGCGCGCAGCGAGAGCTTGCCGCCGATCTTGGGGGCCGAGAGGCCCTTCATGCCCTTCTCGAGGATGAAGCCGCGGATCTCGTTGTCGTGCGCGACCGACTTTGCCCACACCACGAAGACGTCGGCGAAGGGCGAGTTGGAGATCCACATCTTCGAGCCGGTGAGGCGGTAGCCGTCGGCCACCTTCTCGGCGCGGGTCTTCATGCCGGCGGGGTCGGAACCCGCGTCCGGCTCGGTCAGGCCGAAGCAGCCGACCCATTCGCCCGAGGCGAGCTTCGGCAGGTACTTCTTGCGCTGGCTTTCGTCGCCATAAGCGAAGATGGGGTACATCACGAGCGAGGACTGCACGGAATTCATCGAGCGGTAGCCCGAATCCACCCGCTCGATTTCGCGCGCCACGAGGCCGTAAGCGACGTAATTCGCGCCGGCGCAGCCGTAATCCTCGGGGATCGTGACGCCGAGCAGGCCCAATTCGCCCATCTCGTTGAAGATGGCGCGGTCGGTCTTCTCCTGCGCATAGGCCTCGATCACGCGCGGCTGCAGCTTCTCCTGCGCATAGGCGCGCGCGGTGTCGCGGATCAGGCGCTCGTCCTCGGTCAGCTGATCCTCGAGCAGGAACGGGTCGTCCCACTTGAAGGCGGCGGGGCGGTGCGCGTCCTTGGCCTTGGGCATCGCGGTCATGGTCAGTCTCCGATGTCGAAGGTCACGCCCTGCGCCAGCGGCAGGGTCGTTCCGTAATTGATGGTGTTGGTGGCGCGGCGCATATAGGCTTTCCAGCTGTCCGAGCCCGCCTCGCGGCCGCCGCCCGTCTCCTTCTCGCCGCCGAACGCGCCGCCGATTTCGGCGCCCGAGGGGCCGATATTGACGTTGGCGATGCCGCAATCCGATCCTTCGACCGAGATGAAGCGTTCCGCCTCGCGCATGTCGAGCGTGAACAGCGAGGACGAGAGCCCCGCGCCGACCGCGTTCTGCATCGCCACCGCCTCCTCGAACGTCGAGTAGCGCATCACGTAGAGGATCGGCGCGAAGGTCTCGCGCAGCACCGGGCCGGCATGGGCGGGCATTTCCACGAGCGCGGGGGCGACGTAATGGGCCTCCGGGAAAGCTTCTGCATGCTCGCGCACGCCGCCCGTGATCTCGCCGCCGGCCGCGCGGGCCTCGCCCAGCGCCCGTTCCATGGCGTCGTGGGCGGCCTTGTCGATCAGCGGGCCGACGAGCACGCCCGGCTCGCGCGGATCGCCGACCTTCACCGAGGACCAGGCCTTGCGCAGCTTCGGCAGCAGGGCGTCATAGACGCTTTCATGGACGAAAAGGCGGCGCAGCGTGGTGCAGCGCTGGCCGGCGGTGCCCATCGCGGCGAAGGCGATGCCGCGCAATGCGAGGTCCAAATCCGCCGACGGCGCAACGATCGCGGCGTTGTTTCCCCCCAATTCGAGGATCGCGCGGGCGAAGCGGCCGGCCAGCTTTGGCCCGACCTGACGGCCCATGGCCGTGGAGCCCGTGGCCGAGACGACGGGGACCCGACGGTCCTCGACCAAGACCTCGCCGACGGCGCGGCCGCCGATCAGCACTTCGTGCAATCCGTCCGGAACGCCGCCGAAACGATCGGCCGCACGCTTGAAGATCGCGGCCGTGGCGAGGGCGGTGAGGGTGGTCTTTTCGGACGGTTTCCACACCACGGGGTCGCCGCAGACGAGGGCGAGGGCGGCGTTCCAGGACCAGACCGCGACGGGGAAGTTGAAGGCGGAGATGACGCCGCAAACGCCCAGCGGATGCCAAGTCTCCATCATGCGATGGTCCGGACGCTCGGTCGCGATGGTGAGACCGAACAATTGGCGCGACAGACCGACCGCGTAATCGCAGATGTCGATCATTTCCTGCACTTCGCCGAGGCCTTCGGAGATGATCTTCCCGGCCTCCAGCGTCACCAGACGACCGAGATCGTCTTTAGACTCGCGCAGCTCTTCTCCGAGCAGGCGGACGAGTTCTCCGCGGCGCGGGGCGGGAACCTTGCGCCATTCGGAAAACGCGGCATGGGCGCGACCGACGGCGGCGGTCGCCTCCTCCGGCGCGGTCTCGCGCACCGTGGCGATCACCTCGCCGGTGATCGGCGAGCGCGCGGCCAACCCCTTGTCCGAAAAGGCGGAATCGGGGACGCCGAGACGGTTGAGGATGGCGAGTGCGTCGTCTCGAACGGGCAGCATGGAACCTCGGATCGTCGCTTCGGGGCGTGCAGGTCGGGACGCGGATTGCGCCGAAACAGCCCCCCGAACATACAAGAATCCGAGCCCGAATTAAGCTTTTCGAACGTCGAATTATCACGATAAGAAGCCGAAATCCGAGACGTTGCAAACGATGCTTTCTCACGACATCATGAGAAACGCTCATGACCTCGTCCCGCATCCTCCTCCCCGGCATCCCCGCTTTGCAGGCCTTCGAGGCCGCCGCCCGGCACGGCAGCTTCACGCGCGCCGCGGAGGAGCTGAACCTCACGCAGGGCGCGGTGAGCCGGCAGGTCGCGCTGATCGAGGACCTGCTCGGGGTCGCCTTGTTCGAGCGGGTGCGGCAGCGGGTATCGCCGACGCCGGCCGGCGCCGCCTATGCCGAGGAGGTCCGCGACGTGCTCTCGCGGCTCTCGGCGGCGACCCTGAACACGATGGCCGGGCGGGGCGTGGTGGGCGGGACGCTGACCTTGGCGGTGCTGCCGACCTTCGGCACGCGGTGGTTGATTCCGCGCCTGCCTGCCTTCTTCCGCGAGCATCCCGAGGTGACCATCGATTTTTCCACGCGGATCGTGCCGTTCGATTTCGGCCGCGAGGGGCTGGATGCGGCGATCCATTTCGGCGATCCGGTCTGGCCGGGGGCGGGGACCAAGCTGCATCGGCTGATGGGCGAGACCATCGTGCCGGTTGCGAGCCCGGAATTTCTCGCCCGCGAAGGTGTGACGAACCCGGCCGATGCTTTGCGGGTGCCGCTGCTGCGGCAGGCGACGCGGCCGACCGCATGGGCCGAGTGGATCGCCTCGCTGGGGCTCGACCCCAAATGGGCGAAGCCCGGCCCAAGTTTCGAGCAATTCGCCATGGTCGCCCAAGCCGCCGCCGCCGGGCTCGGCATGGCCATCGTGCCGCGCTTTCTGGTGGAGGAGGAGATCGCCGCCGGCCGCTTGGCCGTGGCCTTCGACCGGCCGATCGAGAGCCGGCAAGCCTATTGGCTGGTGTATCCGGAAGCCCGCGCGGAGCGGCCCGCGCTGGTCGCGTTCAGGGAGTGGCTGTTGGGGGAGTGCGGGCGGGGATAGGGGCGACGGCCCGAAATTCCCAAGCGGGCGTGAACAACATCCGACCCTCATGGTGAGGAGGCCCGCAGGGCCGTCTCGAACCACGGCTTTTCGCGGCCACGATGGTTCGAGACGCGCCTTCGGCGCTCCTCACCATGAGGGTCAAGGTGTCGGGAATTGGAAGGAAGGCTGGGTCCCGGGTGGCTGCGCGCCCGGGATGACACCGGAAGGGCTGAGTTGAAACACACCCTCATGGTGAGGAGGCCCGCAGGGCCGTCTCGAACCACGGCTTTTCGCGGCCACGATGGTTCGAGACGCGCCTTCGGCGCTCCTCACCATGAGGCTCGGTGCATCTCCGGGATGGTTTGAACCGTATGGGTTCACATCGTCGCGCCGACCGTCCAGGGGACGAATTCGGCGTCGCCGTAGCCGAGTTCTTCGGATTTGGAGAGCTCGCCCGAGGCCACGCGGAGGACCTTGTCGAAGATCTCCTGCCCCTTTTCCTCGATGCTGACGCCGTCGAGGATGGTGCCGCAGTCGATGTCCATGTCGTCGAGCATGCGGCGGTAGATTTCGCTGTTGGTGGCGAGCTTGATCGATGGCGTGGGTTTGCAGCCGTAGGCGGAGCCGCGGCCGGTGGTGAAGGCGAGGACGTTGCAGCCGCCCGCGACCTGACCGGTGGCGGCGACGGGATCGTAGCCGGGCGTGTCCATGTAGACGAAGCCCTTGGCGGTGACCTGTTCGGCGTAGTGGAACACGCCCGTCATGGTGCGCGTGCCGCCCTTGGCCGCCGCGCCGAGGGACTTTTCCAGAATGGTGGTGAGGCCGCCGGCCTTGTTGCCGGGCGACGGATTGTTGTTCATTTCCATCTTGTTGCGGGCGGTATAGTCCTCCCACCACTTGATCATGCCGACGAGCTTTTCGCCGATCTCGCGCGTCGCCGCGCGGCGGGTGAGCAGATGCTCCGCGCCGTAGATTTCCGGAGTCTCGGAGAGCACTGCCGTGCCGCCGTGCTTGACCAGCAGATCGACCGCCGCGCCCAGCGCCGGGTTGGCCGTGATGCCGGAATAACCGTCCGACCCGCCGCATTGCAGCGCGAGCATCAGCTCGGAGGCCGGCACGGTCTCGCGCTTGGTAGCGTTGGCTATGGGCAGCATGGTCTTGATGGCTTCGACGCCCGCGGCCACGGTCTTCTTGGTGCCGCCGACCTCCTGGATCGTCATGGTGCGGAACGTGTCGCTTTCGGTGAGGTTGTAGGCCTCCTTCCAGCGCGAAATCTGGAAGCCCTCGCAGCCGAGACCGACCATGACGACGCCCGCCATGTTGGGGTTCGACGCGTAACCCCATTGGGTCCGCTTGAGAATTTCGTAGCCCTCGCCCTTGATGTCGAGCGCGCAGCCGCCGCCGTGCACCAGCGGGATGACGCCGTCGATGTTGGGGAAATCGCGCAGCAGGCCGGAGCGGTTGATCTCCTCCGCCATGAAGCGGGCGACCGAGGCCGAGCAGTTCACCGAGGTGAGGATGCCGATATAATTGCGCGTGCCGACCTTGCCGTTCGCGCGGCGGAAGCCCTCGAAGGTGGCCTGCAATTCGACCGGGAGGATCTCCTCGACCTTCGCGTCTTCGGCGAAGCGGTAGTCGCGGTCGAAATCGTGCATTTCGACATTGTGCTCGTGGATCCAGTCGCCGGGCAGGATGTCGGTGGCCGCGAAGCCGATGATCTGGCCGAATTTGAGGATCGGCGCGCCGGTCTCGATCTTCACCGTGGCCATCTTGTGCCCGCGCGGCACCCGCGCCCGCGCCTCGACGCCGTGCACCGTATTGCCCTGCAGGATCGGATCGACCGCCACCACGACGTTGTCGGCATCGGACAGCCGCACGGTGCGCGGCGCATGGGCGACGGGGGCGTTCATGGACGTCTCCTGAAACGGTTTAGGTTTTTGGCCGTACACGGCGGCGCGGCGTGGGCATTCTATGCGCGAGGCATGGGGGCGGGAAGGGGGATGCATGCGCCTGCGGGAGAAAACCGCGCGGTGAAAACGATCCGACCCTCCTGGTGAGGAGGCCCGCAGGGCCGTGTCGAACCACGGGGATTGCGGGTGCGGTGGAAGGTGGTTCGAGACGCGCCTTCGGCGCTCCTCACCATGAGGGTCGAAAGCGGGGCCTGCATCGCGGGGAGCTGAAAAGCGGGACTTGCAAACTTGTCTGGCAACAATCAGTGTCCCGAACCGAAAAGCGGCCGGAGAGCCGCTCTCGACGATTCAGGGAGACCTTGCCGATGCCCGTGGTGAAACTCGATCCCGCTTCGACCCTTCCCGCCGACGGAACTGCGGGGGCGCTGGCGGGACGGGTGTGGCGGCCGGAGGCGAAGGGGCCGTCCGTCGTGGCGATTCGGGCGGACGGGGTGTTCGACCTGTCGAAGACGTTTCCGACGATGCGCGATCTGTGCGAGACGGCCGATCCGGCCGCGGCGCTGAAGGCGGCTTCGGGCGAGCGGGTCGGCGATCTCGCTTCGATCCTCGCCAATACGGCGGAGCACGCGCGCGATGCCTCCAAGCCTTGGCTGCTGGCGCCGGTGGACCTGCAATCGGTGAAGGCGGCGGGCGTGACCTTCGCGGTGTCGATGCTCGAGCGCGTGATCGAGGAGCGGGCGCGCGGCGACATGTCGGCGGCGGCGGTGATCCGCGAGGAGATCTTGGCGAAGGTCGGCGACGACCTTTCCAAGCTCAAGCCCGGCGGACCGGAAGCCATGCGGCTGAAGGAACTGCTCGTGTCGCAGGGCGCGTGGAGCCAATATCTCGAAGTGGGCATCGGGCCGGACGCGGAAATCTTCACCAAGGCCCCGGTGATGGCGGCGGTGGGGACGGGCGCGGATGCGGGGCTGCATCCGATTTCGACCTGGAACAATCCCGAGCCGGAAGTGGTGCTGGTGATCGCGTCCGACGGGCGGATCGTCGGCGGCACGCTCGGCAACGACGTCAACCTGCGCGACGTGGAAGGCCGCTCGGCGCTGCTGCTGGGCAAGGCCAAGGACAACAACGCCTCCGCGACGCTCGGCCCGTTCATCCGGTTTTTCGATGCGACCTTCTCGCTCGACGACCTGCGCAAGAGCGAGCTGAAGCTGACGGTGGAAGGCGACGACGGGTTCAAGCTCCAAGGCGCGTCCTCGCTGACCAAGATCAGCCGCGACCTTGCCGATCTCGCCGGGCAGATGCTCAACAAGAACCACCAATATCCGGACGGCGCGGTGCTCTATACGGGCACGCTGTTCGCGCCCGTCGAGGACCGCGACGCGCCGGGGCAGGGCTTCACGCACAAGCTCGGCGACGTGGTGACCATTTCCGCGCCGAAGCTCGGGGCGCTCGTCAACCGCATGAAGCGGACGGACGAATGCGCGCCTTGGACCTTCGGCATTTCCCACCTCATGCGCAATCTCGCGGCGCGCGGCCTGATCTGACGCTTCCGCACCCGACCCGAACAAGGACGAAAAAATGACCGAGATCTTCAAGAACTACATCGCCGGCCAGTGGGTCGAAGGCACGAGCGTCAACGAGAACGTCAATCCTTCCGACACCAAGGACATCGTCGGCCGTTACGCCCGCGCTTCGAAGGCGCAGGCGGAGGAGGCCATCGCGGCCGCCAAGGCGGCGTTCCCGGCTTGGTCGCGCACCACGCCGCAGGAGCGCTACGAAATCCTCAAAAAGGCCTCGGACGAAATTCTCGCCCGCAAGGACGAACTCGGCCGCCTGCTGGCGCGCGAAGAGGGCAAGACGCTGGCCGAAGGCGTGGGCGAGGCCATGCGCGCGGGGCAGGTGTTCGCCTTCTTCGCGGGCGAGTGCCTGCGGCTGAACGGCGAAGTCGTCAACAGCATCCGCCCCGGCGTCGGTATCGAAGTGACGCGCGAGGCCGTGGGCGTGGTGGGCATCATCACGCCGTGGAACTTCCCCATCGCCATCCCGGCTTGGAAGATCGCGCCGGCGCTCGCCTACGGCAACACCGTGGTGTTCAAATCCGCCGATCTGGTGCCCGGCTGCGCTTGGGCGCTGGTGGACGTTCTCGTCCGCGCCGGCCTGCCGGCGGGCGTGCTGAACCTCGTGATGGGCCGCGGCGCCGATGTGGGCCAGACCATGCTCGAGCACAAGGACATCTCGGCGATCAGCTTCACGGGCTCGGTGCCGACCGGCCGCAAGGTGGCCGCGGCCTGCGTCGCCTCCACGCCGATGAAGAAGGTGCAGCTGGAACTCGGCGGCAAGAACCCGCTGGTGGTGCTGGACGACGCCGACCTGAAGACGGCGGTGGAATGCGCGGTGAACGGCGCGTTCTTCTCGACCGGCCAGCGCTGCACGGCCTCTTCGCGCCTGATCGTGACGGCGGGCATCCATGACGCCTTCGTGGCGGCGATGACCGAGCGGCTGAAGGGCCTCACGGTCGACGACGCGCTGAAGGCCGGCACGCATATCGGCCCGGTGGTCGATCAGGGCCAGCTCGACACGGACCTGAAATACATCGCCATCGGCAAGGACGAAGGCGCGACGCTGGCATGGGGCGGCGAGCTCCTGAACCGCGAGACGCCCGGCTTCTACCTCCAGCCCGCCCTGTTCACGGGCGTGACGAATTCCATGCGCATCGCGCGCGAGGAAATCTTCGGGCCGGTGGGCACGGTGATCAAGGTGAAGGATTACGACGAGGCGCTGGCGGTGGCCAACGACACCGATTTCGGCCTGTCGTCGGGCATCTGCACCACGAGCCTGAAATATGCGACCCACTTCAAGCGCAACAGCGAAGCCGGCATGGCGATGGTGAACCTGCCGACGGCGGGCGTGGACTATCACGTGCCGTTCGGCGGCCGGAAGGGCTCGAGCTACGGCCCGCGCGAACAGGGCGCCTATGCCCGCGAGTTCTACACCGTGGTGAAGACGGCCTACACCTTCGCGGGGTGAGGGAGCGCAACGAAAACCTCGTGGTTCGAGACGGCGCTCCGCGCCTCCTCACCATGAGGTTTTCTTGAGGCTCACGAGCGAGCCCTCATCCTGAGCGAGCCTTCATCCTGAGGAGCGGCCGCAGGCCGCGTCTCGAAGGACGGGAAGGTCGGAGCCGGGTTTTTGCCGGGCGGAGGGATCGGCGATGACGGTCGAGACTTGGCTTGCGTTTGCGGCGGCTTCGGCGGTCTTGATCGTCATTCCGGGGCCGACGGTGATGCTGGTCGTGTCCTATGCCTTGGGGCGCGGATGGCGGACGGCGCTGCCGACGGCTGTCGGGGTGGCGCTCGGCGATTTTACCGGGATGACGCTGTCGATGCTCGGGCTCGGCGCGCTGCTGGCGACGTCGGCCACGCTTTATGCAGCGCTGCGCTGGGCGGGCGCGGCCTATCTGATCTGGCTCGGCATCAAGCTGTGGCGCGCCGGCGGGACGCTCGCCGCGGAGCCGCGCACGGATGCGGCGAGCGGGACGAAGATGCTGCTGCATGCTTGGGCGGTGACGGCGCTGAACCCGAAAAGCATCACGTTCTTCGTGGCGTTCCTCCCGCAATTCATGGACCCGGCGGGGGATTTCTGGACGCAGCTCGCGATTTTCGAGAGCACCTTCCTCGTGCTCGCCTTCGCCAATGCGCTCGGCTACGCGCTGCTGGCGAGCCGCGCCCGGCACGTCGTGCGCAACGAGGGCGCGATCAGGACGATGAACCGCGTCGGAGGCGTGCTGCTGGCGGGTGCGGGCGTTTCCGCGGCGGTATGGAAGAACTGACGCTCAGATGACGTTGCGCTCGAGCAGCGGGCGGTTTTCTGCGATGCGGGCGAAGCCGAGGTCGGTGAGGTCGAGGGTGGTCCAGCGGCCGTGGACGATCATTTCGGCGAGGCCGCGGCCGACGGCGGGGGCCTGCTGCAGGCCGTGGCCGGAGAAGCCGTTGGCGAGCATCAGGTTGGCGACGTCGCCCGCCGGGCCGAGAATGGCGTTGTGGTCGAGCTCGCACATGTCGTAGGGCCCCGCCCAAGCGCGGCCGGGACGGATCCGTTCGAAGGCGGGGACGCGGGCCGCGAGAGACGGCCAGATGAAATCGTCGAAAAAGGCCCAATCCACGTCGAAATCGTCGGGATGCATGGCGGGATCGGCCATGTCGGGCGTGGGCGACGCGCTGCCGATGAAGAGCTGGCCTTCGGGGCCGGGCCGACCTTCGGGGCGGCACCATGCCCCCGACGGGTCGATCAGCAGGGGGCAGCCGGACACGTCGCCGCGGCAGGCGAAGGTGAAGACGAAGCGCTTTTTCGGCACGACGGGGATCGAAACGCCGGCCATCGCCGCCACCTCGCGGCCGTGAAAGCCCGCGGCGTTCACGAGCGTGCCGCAGGAGATGCGCGCGCCGTCGGCGAGGCGGACGGCGGTGATGCGGTCGCCTTCGCGCTCGATGTCGATGACTTCGCCGGGCACGTAGACGACGCCGAGCGCGCGGGCCTTTTTGCGGAAAGCCTGCATCAGCGCCCAGCCGTCGAACCAGCCCTCGCCGGTGCGGCCCCATGTGCCGCAGGCGAGATCGGCGGTTTCGAGCCAGGGGAAGCGGGCCTTGAGCGCGGCGGCGTCCATCATCGCGATGTCGGCGCCTTCGGCGGTTTGCAGGGCGTGGTTGGCGGCGAGGTCGGACGCGCCTTCGGGCGTGGCGAGATAGAGATAGCCGCCCTCGTGCAGGTCGATGCTCGGGCGGTCGCCGTCGACTTCGAGCCGGTCGCCGATGCTGCGCAGGAAATCGATGCCGTGCAGCGAGATGCGGATGTTCACGGCGCTGCCGAATTGCTGGCGGATCGAGGCGGCGGAGAGCGCGGAGGCGGAGCGGGCGTAGGTGGGATCCTTCTCGACCACGACGACGCGGCCGGAAAAGGCGGGGTCGGAGGCGAGGTGATAGGCCACGGACGAGCCGATGGCGGCTCCGCCCACGATGACGACGTCTGCGGAGGCGGGAACGACGGACATGAAATGCTCGAAGAGAGTGAGGTTCAGTTGCCTTCGGCGAAATCGCGGACGAATTCGAGCAGCACGCGCAGCGCGACGTCGACGTCTTCCTCGGTCACCGACTCGGCCGGATTGTGGCTGATGCCGCCGGCGCAGCGCACGAACAGCATGCCGACCGGGCAGAGCGCGGCCATGGCCATGGCGTCGTGGCCCGCGCCGGAGGGCAGCGCATAAGGCGACATGCCGAGGCGATGGATGGAACGTTCGAGCCCGATGATGACGCGCTCGTCGCAGGGACAGGCGGCGGCGTCGTAGAAGGGCTCGATGATGATGTCGATGCCGCGCCGGTCCGCGATGCCGCGGGCGGCGGTTTCGATGACTTCGACCATCTTTTCGCGGATGTCGTCCGCCGGGCCGCGCAGGTCGAGCGTGAGCGCCACGCCGCCCGGGATGACGTTGATCGCGCCGGGGTGGACCAGAAGGCGGCCGACGGTGGCGACGGTGTGCGGATCGACCGCGCCGAGGCGCTCGACGGCGAGGACGATTTCGGCGGCGCAGGCCAGCGCGTCGCGTCGCATCGACATGGGAACGGTGCCGGCATGCCCGGCCATGCCCTGCAGCGAGACGCGGCGGCGCGACGCGCCGTTGATGGCCGTGACGACGCCGACCGGGAGATCGCGCGCCTCGAGCACCGGGCCCTGCTCGATATGGACTTCGACATAGGCCAGCACGTCCTCGCGACGGCGGCCGAGCGAGAAGGCGCGCTCGGGGTTGCAGCCGAAGGCGACGAGCGCGTCGCGCACGCTGATGCCGTCCTCGTCGCGGGCGTCGAGCGTGTTTTCCGGCAGCGTGCCCGCCACGGCGCGGGACGAGGAGAGATTGGTGGGGAAGCGGACGTTTTCCTCGTCGCCGAAGGCCATGACCTCGATGGCGAAGGGCAGGCGGTGGTCGATGGCCTTGAAGCTCTCGACGATGCCGATGCCGGCGACCACGCCGAGCGTGCCGTCATAGGAGCCCGCGTCGCGAACCGTGTCGATGTGCGAGCCGATGACGAGCGCGGGCGCGTTCGGCTCCGCGCCTTCGTAGCGGCCGATCACGGTGCCGAGATCGTCCATGACCACGCTGTCGCAACCCGCGTCGCGCATCATGGTCGCGACCAGATCGGCGGCGCGGCGATGGGCGGCAGAAAGGTAGAGGCGGGTCAGCCGCCCGGGCTCGTCGCTGATGGCGGACAAGGCGTCGAGGCGGGCCATGGCGTTGCCGCCCATGGTGGGAAGCGTGAAGAGCGAGCGTTTCATGATGAGACGCTAGGCGAGTGCGCGGTTCCGCTCAAGGCCGAAGGTTGGGCAGCTTCGGCCGCCAACGGCGCAGCAGCAGGGCGTTGAGCACGACGCTGACGCTGGACAGCGCCATCGCCGCCCCGGCGAAGACGGGCGAGAGGATGCCCGCCGCGGCGAGCGGGATGCCCACGACGTTGTAGGCGAAGGCCCAGAACAGGCCCCGCCGGATGGTGGAGACCGTGCGGCGGGCGAGATCGACGGAAGCGGCGGCGAGGCGCGGATCGTTGCGCATCAAGGTGATGCCGGCCGTCTCGATGGCGACGTCGGTGCCGCCGCCCATCGCGATGCCGACGTCTGCGGCGGCGAGGGCGGGGGCGTCGTTGACGCCGTCGCCGACCATGGCGACGACGAGCCCGCGCGCCTTCAGGTGTTCGACGGCCTGCGCCTTGTCGGCGGGCTTCACCTCGGCGACGATTTCCTTGATGCCCAATTTCGTGCCGATGCGTTCGGCCGCGCCGCGACCGTCGCCGGTGAGCATCACGACGCCGATGCCCTCGCGCCGGAGCATCGCCACGGCTTGTTCCGCCTCCGGACGGGGCGCGTCGGAAAAGGCGACGAGCCCGATCAGGCTGCGGGAGTCACGATCCGCAAGCCAGGACATGCCGTGGCCTTGGGCCGAAAGGGCGTCGGCGTGGGCCTTCAGCGGAGCGACGGGCACGCCCGCCGCGGCCATGGCTCCGGTATTGCCGAACAGCAGCGCGCGGCCCTCGACGATGCCCTCGAGGCCGCCGACCACGGCGCGGAAATCGTCGACGCCGGGAAGCCGGTCCATGTGGCCCGCCTCGGCTTCCGCGCGGACGGCGCGGGCGAGCGGGTGCTCGGACCCGGCTTCCAAGGCCGCCGCGAGACGGATGACCGTTTCGGGACGCTCGCCCGGGACGGCATCGACGGCGGTGACGACGGGCTCGCCGGTGGTGAGCGTGCCGGTCTTGTCGAAGACGACGACGCCGACGCCGGCGGCACGTTCGAGCGCTGCGGCATCACGCACCAGAATGCCGGCCTTGGCCGCGACGCCCGTCCCCGCGAGCACGGCGGTCGGCGTGGCGAGACCGAGCGCGCAGGGGCAGGCGATGACGAGCACCGAGACGGCGTTGACGAGCGCGAGCTCCACGTCCCCCGTCGAGAAGCCCCAGAAGATGACGGTGGCGACGGCGATGCCGACGACGACGGGCACGAAGACGGCGCTGACCTTGTCGACGAGCTTTTGAACCGGGGCCTTCGACGCCTGTGCGGATTCGACGAGGCGGATGACCTTGGCGAGCATGGTCTCCGACCCCGTCGCGGTGACTTCGATGACGAGTCGGCCGTCGAGATCGACCGTGCCGCCGATGACGGAATCCCCGACGATCTTGGAGACCGGCAGGCTTTCGCCCGTGACCATCGACTCGTCGACGCCCGCCGAACCTTCGACGATGCGGCCGTCGACGGGGATGCGCTCGCCGACGCGCACGACGGCCCGGTCTCCGACGCGGACCTCCTCGATGGGGCGTTCGACCTCGCCCGCCGGGGTTACGATGCGGGCGACGGACACGCGGAGCTTGCCCAGTGCGCGGATGGCGGAGGCAGTCTCGGACGTGGCGCGCTCCTCCAGCCATTTGCCGAGCAGCACGAAGGCGATCACGACGGCGGAGGACTCGAAATAGAGGTGCAGGACGTGTCCTTCATGGCCGTAACCGTCCTGCCAAAGATACAGGCTGAGGCCGTAGGCGGCGGATGTGCCGAGCGCCACCAGAAGGTCCATCGTGGCGGAACCGGACCGCATGGATTTCCACGCGCCGATGTAAAACCGCGCGCCGAGGCCGAATTGCAGCACGCCGGCGAGCAGCGCCTGCATGAGCGGCGAGGGCATCCAGTTTCGCCCGAACGGCGCGGCGGCCATGGCGACGAGGAAGGGCGCCGCGACGACGAGACCCGCGAGCGCAGCGATGCGCGCGCGTTTCTCGCGGACCTCCGCGCGGCGCTCCTGTGCCGCCATGTCGGCCGCGGCGACGATGCTCGCGCCGTAGCCGATGTCTTCGACGGCGGCGGCCAACGCGGCCGGGGCGGCCATGCCGTCGGTTTCGATGCGGGCGCTCTTGGTGGCGAGATTGACCTCGGCCTTGACCACGCCCGGCACTTCCGAGAGCGCGCGTTCGACGCGGGATACGCAGGCGGCGCAGGTCATGCCGTCGATGGCGAGATTGACGCCGGCGGTCTTCATGGGAACTCCGGACTCCGATGCGCCGGGGGGCGGTTCGAGAAAGGCCTGCGACAGGGGCCTGCCGTTGAAGATCGGGCTGCGGGGCCGCCGGCGCAAGACGCGAGACGGTCGCATCGCGGTTTGGAGACGGTTTCCGGGCCGGGCGCATTGACTTCCCGCATCCGCCGTCGAGATTGTGCGCACGAAGAACGCGAACCGGAGAGATGCGCGCACCATGACCGAACTCAACCTCGACACCGCCCGAAAGATCATCGACGGCGCACTCGCCTGCCGCAAGGACAAGGGCTTCATGCCGCTGGCGGTCGCCGTGTTCGACGCGCGCGGCGCGCTCAAGGCGTTCGGCGCCGAAGAGGGCACCAGCCTGAAGCGGGCCGAAATGGCGCAGGGCAAGGCCTTGGCGGCGCTGGCCGTGGGGATGGGCACGCGCACCATCGGCAAGATGGCCGCCGACCGCCCGCATTTCGTCAATGCGCTGCAGAGCCTGACGCCGCATTTCGTGCCGGTGCCGGGCGGCGTGCTGATCCGCAACGAGGCGGGCACGGTGCTGGGCTCGGTGGGCATTTCGGGCGACGTTTCGGACAATGACGAGACCGCAGCGCTGGCCGGCATCGCCGGCGTGGGCCTCAAGGCCGATCCCGGCGCGTAAGCGGCCGATCCCGCGTCCTCCCGGCGGAGCTTTCCCCCGGGAGGACGCCTTTCGCTTTCCGAAACAAAAAGAACCGACCGGGAGATCCGCCGTGCCGCGCTTCGCCGCCAATCTGACGATGATGTTCAACGAATGGTCGTTTCTCGACCGGTTCGCCGCCGCGGCGGAGGCGGGTTTCGAGGCGGTGGAATTTCTGTTTCCGTACGACCACGCGCCCGAGGACGTGGCGCGGAGGCTCGCCGACAATCGCCTGACGCAGGCGCTGTTCAACATGCCGCCCGGCGATTGGGCGAAGGGCGAGCGTGGCCTGGCCTCGCTGCCCGGTCGCGAGGCGGAGTTCGGCGCGTCCATCGACACGGCGCTGCGCTACGCCGAGGCGACGGGCGTGAAGCGGCTGCACGTGATGGCGGGCCACGGCGACCCGCGCGATCCGGTCGCGGTCGCGACCTATCTCGCAAACGTGCGCCATGCGGGGGAGCGGCTGGCCGAGAAGGGCCTCGACCTCGTGCTCGAGCCGATCAACGGGCGCAACATGCCCGGCTATTTCCTGAACGATTTCGGCACGGCGGCGGGCTTCATCCGCGCCATGGGCCTGCCGAACGTGAAGCTGCAATTCGACCTTTATCACTGTCAGATCATCCACGGCGACGTGACGATGCGGCTACGCGCGCTGATGCCCATCGTCGGCCACGTGCAGATCGCGAGCGTGCCCTCGCGCAACGAGCCCGACGGGGAGGAGCTGAACTATCCGTTCCTCTACGCCGAACTCGACCGGCTCGGTTACACCGGCTTCGTCGGTTGCGAATATGTGCCGCGTGCGGGGACGCTCGAAGGATTGGGCTGGTTCGCGCCCCATCGCCGGGCCTGAACGACGGCGGCGGCGCACACGCATCGTGCAGCGCCGTGCCGCCTAAACGAGCGGTCTGCTGCCTCTTTCGTGAGCATCTTTTGTGCGGTGCCGCAAAAAGAGTCCGACGACTCAAGGAAAAGGGGTCGTGGCACACCCCTTGCGAAACGGTCTCCGGGTGACCAACACGGACCGGAGACCCTCGACCCATGACGACATTTCTGAAGACGCTTTCCGCCGCCGCGCTTGCGGGCGGCATCGCGCTCACCTCCTTCGGCGCCTATGCGCAGAACACGATCAAGGTGGGCATCCTTCATTCGCTCTCGGGCACCATGGCGATCAGCGAGACCACGCTGAAGGACGTCATGCTCATGCTCATCGAGGAGCAGAACAAGAAGGGCGGCCTGCTGGGCAAGAAGCTCGAAGCGGTCGTCGTCGACCCCGCCTCGAACTGGCCGCTCTTCGCGGAAAAGGCGCGCGAGCTTCTGACCAAGGACAAGGTCGCCGCGACGTTCGGCTGCTGGACCTCGGTGTCGCGCAAGTCGGTGCTGCCGGTGTTCGAGGAGCTCAACGGCATCCTGTTCTACCCGGTGCAGTACGAGGGCGAGGAATCGTCCAAGAACATCTTCTACACGGGCGCCGCGCCGAACCAGCAGGCGATCCCGGCCGTCGACTATCTGATGGAAAACGAGAAGGTGACGCGCTGGGTGCTCGCCGGCACCGACTACGTCTATCCGCGCACGACCAACAAGATCCTCGAAGCCTATCTGAAGTCCAAGGGCGTGAAGGCCGAGGACATCATGATCAACTACACGCCGTTCGGTCATTCCGACTGGCAGACGATCGTGGCGGACATCAAGAAGTTCGGCACGGCGGGCAAGAAGACGGCGGTGGTCTCGACCATCAACGGCGACGCCAACGTTCCCTTCTACAAGGAACTCGGCAACCAGAAGATCTCGGCCAAGGACATCCCGGTCGTGGCGTTCTCGGTGGGCGAAGAAGAGCTCGCCGGCATCGACACCAAGCCGCTGGTCGGCCATCTCGCCGCCTGGAACTACTTCCAGTCGGTCGACGACCCGACCAACAAGGCCTTCATCGAGAAGTGGAAGGCTTACACCAAGAACCCGAAGCGCGTGACCAACGACCCGATGGAAGCGCATGTGATCGGCTTCGAGATGTGGGTGAAGGCGGTCGAGAAGACGGGCACCGTGGATACGACGGCGGTCATCGACTCGCTGATCGGCGTCTCCGTGCCGAACCTCACGGGCGGCTACTCGACCATGATGCCGAACCACCACATCACCAAGCCGGTGCTGATCGGCGAGATCAAGGCCGACGGCCAGTTCTCGATCGTGTCGCAGACGGCCGGTCTCGTGGTCGGCGACGAATGGTCCGACTACCTCGAAGGCTCCAAGGACCTGATCGCCGATTGGCGCGCGCCGATGTCCTGCGGAAACTTCAACGTGAAGACCGGCAAGTGCGGCGGCGCGGGCAAGTAAGCCCTGCCTTCCGACCCTGAATGCGGGCGGGGCCGATCCCTTCGGCCCCGCCCTTTCTTCCAACGAGACACGAGGGCCGCAGACGACCGCGGCCGAGGATCGAACTTCATGCGTGCGTCACGCTTCGTCGTGCTTTTCGCCGCTCTGATCGGCCTGCTGGCGAGCGTCCCCGCGACGCGCGCGCAGGATCGCGCTCAGGATGCGGACGCGGCCTTCGCCGAATTGGCGAGCGACAATTTCAACCGGATCGAGGCCGGCATCACGGCGCTCGCGTCGAGCGGGGCCCCGACCGCCGCCCCGGCGCTGGAAGCGATGGCCGACGGCCGCCTGTTCTTCTCCCCCGCCCGTCAGGTCTTCTGGAAGGACAAGGCGGGCGCGACCTTCGACGCCAAGACCGGCGCGGCGGTGAGCGAAGCCCCGGGCGGGCTCAGGCCCGTGCGCGTCAACAACCGCATCCGCCGCGCGCTCGACGCCGCGGTGGGCTCCCTCACGCTGATGTCGCCCGACCCGGCCAAGCGCCGCGCGGCGGCCGAATCCGTGTTCAAATCCCGCGACGCGACGGCGATCCCGGCGCTCGACGCGGCGCTGGGCAAGGAATCCGATCCGGCAATCAAGAAGCTGTTCGCGCAGGCGCGCGCCGCCGCCCTGCTTGCGAATGCCGACGCGCCGGAGGGCGAGCGCATCGCCGCCGTGGACGTGCTCGCCGAGCGCGGCGACCAGGACGTGCTGGGCCTGTTCAACACCGTGAAGGGCAATGCGCCCGCAAGCCTGAAGGTCAAGGTGGAGGCCGGCGCGGCGGCCATCGAGCGGCGGATGAAGCTGCTCGAAGGCGTGCAGAACGCCTGGTACGGGCTGTCGCTCGGCTCGGTGCTGCTGCTCGCCGCCATCGGCCTCGCCATCACGTTCGGCGTGATGGGCATCATCAACATGGCGCATGGCGAGATGGTGATGATCGGGGCCTACACCACCTTCGTGGTGCAGGAGGTGATCCGCACGAGCTTTCCCGCGCTGTTCGACTGGTCGCTGCTGATCGCGCTGCCGCTGGCCTTTTTGACCGCCGGCGCGGTGGGGCTGGTGCTGGAACGCACGGTGATCCGCCATCTCTACGGCCGGCCGCTGGAAACGCTGCTGGCGACGTGGGGCGTGAGCCTGATCCTGCAGCAGGCGGTGCGCTCGATCTTCGGTGCGAACAATCGCGAGGTCGGCGCGCCGGCCTTCATGAGCGGCTCGACGGAGTTCATGGGCGTGGCCGTCACCTACGGCCGCATGTGGATCATCGTGTTCTCGCTCTTGGTGTTCGCGGCGCTGTTCGTGGTGCTGCGGGCGACGTCCTTCGGGCTGAAGATGCGCGCGGTGACGCAGAACCGGCGCATGGCGGCGGCGATGGGCATCCGCACGCCGTGGGTGGACGCGCTGACCTTCGCGCTCGGCTCGGGCATCGCCGGCATCGCGGGCGTGGCGCTGTCGCAGATCGACAACGTGTCGCCCAATCTCGGCCAGAGCTACATCATCGACAGCTTCATGGTCGTGGTGTTCGGCGGCGTCGGGAACCTGTGGGGCACGCTGTTCGCGGCGCTGTCGCTCGGGGTCGCCAACAAGTTTCTCGAACCCTTTGCGGGCGCGGTGCTGGGCAAGATCCTCGTGCTCGTCTTCATCATCCTGTTCATCCAGAAGCGGCCGCGCGGACTGTTCGCGCTCAAGGGCCGGGCGGTGGAAGCATGATCACGCTGCGCCTGCTCTCCAAGCTCGACGCCTCGGGCAAGATCTTCCTCTGGGTGCTGCTCGCCGTCGGCATTGCGGTGCCGATGCTGAACCTGCTCCTCCCCGTCGACTCGCCGTTCCACGTGCCGACCTATGCGATGTCGCTGTTCGGCAAATATCTCTGCTACGCGCTGCTCGCGGTCTCGCTGGATCTCGTCTGGGGTTATTGCGGCATCCTCTCGCTCGGGCACGGCGCGTTCTTCGCGCTCGGCGGCTATGCGATGGGCATGTATCTGATGCGGCAGATCGGGACGCGGGGCGTCTATGCCGACCCGATCCTCCCCGACTTCATGGTGTTTTTGAACATGAAGGAGCTGCCGATCACCTGGTACGGCTTCGACTCCTTCGGCTACGCGATGCTGATGGTGCTGCTGGCGCCGGGGCTGCTGGCCTTCGTGTTCGGCTGGTTCGCCTTCCGTTCGCGGGTGACGGGCGTCTATCTCTCGATCATCACGCAGGCCATGACCTATGCGCTGCTGCTCGCCTTTTTCCGCAACGACATGGGCTTCGGCGGCAACAACGGGCTGACCGACTTCAAGGACATCCTCGGCTTCGGCGTGCAGGCACAGGGCACGCGCGCGGCGCTGTTCGTCGCCTCGGCGCTGGCCTTGGCGCTCGGCTATCTGATCGCGCGGGGGATGGTGAATTCCTCCTACGGCAAGGTGCTGCTGGCGATCCGCGACGCGGAAAGCCGGACGCGGTTTCTCGGCTACCGGGTGGAACGGTTCAAGCTCGTCGCCTTCACCGTCTCCGCCTGCATGGCGGGGGTGGCGGGGGCGCTCTACGTGCCGCAGGTGGGCATCATCAACCCGTCGGAATTCGCGCCCGCGAATTCCATCGAAGCCGTGATCTGGGTGGCCGTGGGCGGTCGCGGCACCTTGGTGGGCGCGGCGCTGGGCGCGGTGCTGGTCAATTTCGGCAAGACCTGGCTGACGGGCGCGCTGCCCGAGGTGTGGCTGTTCGCGCTCGGGGCGCTGTTCGTGGTGGTGACGCTGTACCTGCCGAAGGGCATCGTCGGCACGTTGCAGGCGCGGGCGCGCAGACCGAACCCCGAGCCGCTTCCCGCAACGCCCGCAGCGGAGCCCGCACGATGAGCGCCGTGGCCAACCTCAAGCCGGACCTCACGGATTCGATCCTGTATCTTGACGCCGTCTCGGTGTCCTTCGACGGCTTTCGCGCCATCAACGGGCTGTCGCTCGTGATCGGGCGGGGCGAGATGCGCGCCGTCATCGGCCCCAACGGCGCGGGCAAGACGACGATGATGGACATCATCACCGGCAAGACCCGACCCGACGCCGGCGACGTGCTGTATGACGGGCGCGTGGACCTGACCAAGCTCGACGAGGCGGCCATCGCCGAACTCGGCATCGGCCGCAAATTCCAGAAGCCGACGGTGTTCGAAAGCCAG
Organism: Hyphomicrobiales bacterium; assembly: GCA_027489535.1. Taxonomy (GTDB): domain Bacteria; phylum Pseudomonadota; class Alphaproteobacteria; order Rhizobiales; family Beijerinckiaceae; genus JAIXZO01. The sequence continues at coordinate 299,851 of JAIXZO010000018.1, read as the reverse complement.
ACGGTGGCCGACAACGTACTGCTGGCGTTGAAGGGTCCGCGCACCGCCTTTGCGAGCCTGTTCGGCATGCGCAACCGCGTGCCGCGCCGTACCATCGCGCAGGTGCTGGACACCGTGGGGTTGGCCGACCATGCCGAGCGGCTCGCGGGCGATCTCTCGCACGGGCAAAAGCAATGGCTGGAAATCGGCATGCTGCTGGCGCAGGACCCCAAGGTGCTGCTGGTCGACGAGCCCGTGGCGGGCATGACCGACGCCGAGACGGAACAGACCGCCGAACTGCTGCGGGCCATCGCGAAGGATCATGCCGTGATCGTGGTCGAGCACGACATGGCCTTCGTGCGGGCGCTCGACTGCAAGGTGACGTGCCTGCATGAAGGCAGCGTGCTGGCCGAAGGCGCCATCGACGCGGTTTCGGCCGATCCGCGCGTCGTCGAAGTGTATTTGGGGCGCTGAGATGAGCACGCTGATCGTCGACGGCATCGACCTGCATTACGGTGCGGCGCAAGCCTTGCGCGGCGTCTCGCTGACGGCGGAGACCGGCAAGGTGACCTGCGTGCTCGGCCGCAACGGCGTGGGCAAGACCTCGCTGATGCGTGCGGTTGTGGGACAACAGGGCATTTCGGCGGGGTCGATCTCGCTGGGCGGCGACCGGATCGACGGGCTCGCGCCTTATGACCGGGCGCGCCGGGGCATCGCCTTCGTGCCGCAGGGCCGCGAAATCTTTCCGCTGCTGACGGTGAAGGAGAATCTCGAGACCGGCTTCTCGCCGCTGAAGCGGGCCGACCGCTACGTGCAGGACGAGATCTACGACCTGTTCCCGGTGCTCAAATCCATGCTGCACCGGCGCGGGGGCGACCTTTCGGGCGGGCAGCAGCAGCAGCTCGCTATCGGCCGCGCGCTGGTGATGCGGCCCTCGGTGCTGGTGCTGGACGAGCCGACGGAGGGCATTCAGCCCTCGATCATCAAGGATATCGGCAGAGCCATCGACTACCTGAGACTTAAGGGTACGATGGCCATCGTGCTGGTCGAGCAATATTTCGAATTCGCCCGCGACCTGTGCGACACCTATGCCGTTATGGATCGCGGGCAGGTGGTGCTGGCGGGCGACAAGGCGGGGATGGACGAAGCGGATGTTCGGCGCCACCTCTCGGTCTGACGTTCGGCCGGCGGGCCTGATGCCCGCCTATATCCGGGCGCAGGGACGGCTGACGGTGCGCTTTGCGCCGACGCCGCGCGGGACGCGTGCGCTCGCCTTCTCGGAGACCGGCGGATACCGGCTGAAATTTCCGCGTTCGGAAGGCTGCGAGGCCATGATCGTCAATACCGGCGGCGGCATCGCGGGCGGGGACGGGCTCGTGCTCGACGCCGTGTGCGAAGCGGGCGCCAAGGCGACTATTTCCACGCAATCGGCGGAAAAGATCTATCGCGCGCAGCATGACCCCGCGCGGATCGCCGTGACGCTCGACGTCGGCGAAGGGTCGTCGCTGGCTTGGCTGCCGCAGGAGACCATCCTGTTCGACGGGGCGAGGCTCGAACGCCGGGTGGACGTGACCATGGCGGCGGACGCGACGCTGACGCTGTGCGAGGCGGTGGTATGCGGCCGCGAGGCGATGGGCGAGCGCATGCTGTCGGGCTTGCTGGCCGACCGCTGGTTCATCCGCCGGGCGGGCCGGCTCGTCTATGCCGATGCGGTGCGGCTCGAAGGCGCGATCGCCGACCGGATGGACCGGCCTGCGGCCGGCGCCGGCGCGCGGGCCTTCGCCACGATTTTGCGCGTTTCGCCCGACGCGGCGGGCCATGTCGACGCGCTGCGCGGGATGATGGCCGATCGCACCTTCGACTGGGGCGTGAGCGCATGGGACGGCGTGCTCGCCGTGCGGCTCTGCGCCCGCGACGCGGCGTCGCTGCGGCGTGAACTCTTCACCGTGCTCGCCCATTTCCGGGACTGCGCCGTTCCGCGCATCTGGTCCTGGTAGGAGAGAGCCATGAAGACGATCCGCAGCGTGAAATGCGTCTACGCCATCGAACGCGAAGCCTGGGCCATCGTGCTGACCTTCGACGACGGCGACCATAAGCGCTTCGTGCTGGACCCCGACCGCATCCCCATGTTCCTGCGCGCCTTCGACGACGCGAGCGAGGCGCTGTACGACGACGGGGCCGACGAAATCATCCTCTCCTTCGAATATGCCGGCCTGACCGGCTATGAGGAGGATGACGACTCCGACGACGAGGACCTCGACGACGAGGAGTCGGACGAGGATGACGACGACGAGGATGAAGACGAGGACGAGGACGAAGAAAAGTCCGCCTCGAAGAAAAAACGGAAGAAGCATCAATGAACCTGACGCCGCGCGAAAAGGACAAGCTGCTGATCGCCATGGCCGCCATGGTGGCGCGCCGACGCCTCGAGCGCGGCGTCAAGCTCAACCATCCCGAGGCCATCGCGCTGATCACGGATTTCGTGGTGGAAGGCGCGCGCGACGGCCGCTCGGTGGCCGACCTGATGGAAGCCGGCGCGCATGTGATCACCGCCGATCAGGTGATGGACGGCATCGCCGAGATGATCCACGACGTGCAGGTGGAAGCCACCTTCCCGGACGGCACGAAGCTCGTGACCGTGCATGAGCCGATCCGCGGCTCGTCCGGCCGCGTGATGCCGGGCGAAGTGATGACCGCGCCCGGCGACATCGTGATGAACGAGGGCCGCGAGACGGCGACGATCACGGTGGCGAACACCGGCGACCGGCCGATCCAGGTGGGCAGCCACTACCATTTCGCCGAAACGAACCCGGCCCTCGCCTTCGACCGCGCCGTCGCGCGCGGCATGCGGCTCGACATTCCGGCGGGCACGGCCGTGCGCTTCGAACCGGGACAGACCCGCGACGTGCGTCTGGTGGCTTTGGCCGGAGACAGAACGGTTTACGGTTTCCGGCAGGACGTGATGGGGAAGCTGTGAGGCGGGTGCTTCCCGTCGGCTTGCTGTCCGCTCGCGCTGCTGCCTCCGACGCCATGCTCGTTTTCGACCCAAAAGCCTCCCGCTCGTCCTGTTTCACCTTGATCGCCTGAGTCACGGAGCCGCCATGACCACCACCCTTTCCCGCGCCGCCTATGCGGACATGTTCGGACCGACGGTCGGGGACCGCGTGCGGTTGGCGGATACGTCGCTTGTGATCGAGGTGGAGAAGGACCACACGATCTACGGCGAGGAGGTGAAGTTCGGCGGCGGCAAGGTGATCCGCGACGGCATGGGCCAGTCGCAGCGCACCAATGCCGAAGGCGCGATGGACACCGTGATCACCAATGCGCTGATCCTCGACCATTGGGGAATCGTGAAGGCCGACGTGGGCCTGAAGGAGGGCCGCATCGCCGCCATCGGCAAGGCGGGCAATCCGGACGTGCAGCCGGGCGTTACCATCGTGATCGGGCCGGGGACGGAGATCATCGCGGGCGAGGGCAAGATCCTGACGGCCGGCGGGTTCGACAGCCATATCCATTTCATCTGCCCGCAGCAGATCGAACATGCGCTGATGTCGGGCGTGACCTCGATGCTGGGCGGCGGCACCGGGCCGGCGGCGGGCACCAACGCCACCACCTGCACGCCGGGGCCTTGGCACCTGATGCGGATGATTCAGGCGGCCGACGCCTTCCCCGTGAATCTCGGATTTTCGGGCAAGGGCAATGCGGCGCTGCCGGGCGCGCTGGTGGAAATGATCGAAGCCGGCGCCTGCGCCATGAAGCTCCATGAGGATTGGGGCACGACGCCGGCGGCCATCGACAACTGCCTCTCGGTGGCGGACGACCACGACGTGCAGGTGATGATCCACACCGACACGCTGAACGAGTCGGGCTTCGTCGAGCATACCGTGGGGGCGTTCAAGGGCCGCACGATCCACGCCTTCCACACCGAGGGTGCGGGCGGCGGGCATGCGCCGGACATCATCAAGGTGGCGGGGCTGCCCAACGTGTTGCCCTCCTCCACCAATCCGACGCGGCCGTTCACCGTGAACACCATCGACGAGCATCTCGACATGCTGATGGTGTGCCACCATCTCGACGGCTCGATTCCGGAAGACTTGGCGTTTGCGGAAAGCCGCATCCGACGCGAGACCATCGCGGCGGAGGACATTCTGCACGACATCGGCGCGCTTTCGATGATGTCGTCGGACTCGCAGGCGATGGGACGGTTGGGCGAGGTGATCACGCGCACTTGGCAGACGGCCGACAAGATGAAGAAGCAGCGCGGAGCGCTGCCGGGCGACGGGCCGGGCAACGACAATTTCCGCGTGAAGCGCTACGTGGCGAAATACACGATCAACCCGGCCATCGCGCACGGCGTGTCCAAGCATATCGGCTCGGTGGAGCCGGGGAAGCTGGCCGACCTCGTGCTGTGGTCGCCCGCGTTTTTCGGCGTGAAGCCGGACATGGTGATCAAGGGCGGCTCCATCGTGGCGGCCGCGATGGGCGACCCGAACGCCTCGATCCCGACGCCGCAGCCGGTGCATTACCGTCCGATGTTCGCGGCCTTCGGCAAGAGCCTGACGGCATCCTCGCTGGTGTTCACCTCCAAGGCGGCGATGGCGAACGGGCTGCGCGAGCGGCTCGGCGTCGCGAAGGAATTCGTGGCGGTGGAGAACGTGCGGGGCGGCATCTCCAAGGCGTCGATGATCCACAACCACGCGACGCCGGACATCACGGTCGACCCCGAAACCTATGCGGTGACGGCGGACGGGGAGCTTTTGGTGTGCGAACCGGCCAAGGACCTGCCGATGGCGCAGCGGTATTTCCTGTTCTGAGCGTGAACGTCGTCGCGCGCCATGCGGCGTTCGCCGCCCTGCGGTGACGGCCGTGCCGTTCCTCGATGCGGCGGGCCGTGCTTGTCTCGCGTGCCGGATGCCGGGCGGACGCCGCCGCGAGGGACGACATGACACGAGTGGGCCGCGCGACGGCGGTTCTGGCCTTTACCCAGATCACGGGGTGGGGAACCACGTTTTACGTGCCGGCGATCTTCGGCGCGCAGATGGGCCGCGACGTGGGCCTGCCGAGCGAGCTGGTCTATGCGGGCGTGACGCTGTGCGTGGTGATCAGCGGGCTGCTTTCGCCGCTGCTCGGCCCGCGTCTCGACCGTTACGGCGCGCCGCATTTCATGGCGGCGGGCTCGGTGCTGATGGCGGTCGGCCTCGTGCTGCTCTCGCAAGCGCAGGGCGGCGCGGGCTATTTCGCGGCATGGGCCTGTCTCGGCTTGGCCTCCACATTGTGCCTTTCGGTTCCCTCCTTCACGGCGATGGCGCAGGTGGCAGGGGGACGGGCGCGGTCGGCGATGACCGTGCTGATGCTGTTCACCGGGTTGTCCTCCAGCGTGTTCTGGCCGGTGACGGGCGCTTTGGATCACCTTTACGGGTGGCGGACGACCTGCCTGATCTTCGCCGCCGTGCATCTGTTCGCCTGCCTTCCGCTGCATCTGTTCGTGCTGCCGCGCCGCGCGCCGACGGGATCGGCGGAGGCGGAGGACGCGCCCAAGCCCGCGCCGCCCTCCGTCGCGCCCCAAGGACGGCGGACGGCCTTCCTGTTCATGGCGGGGGCGTTCGCGCTTTCCGGGTTCGTGTCATGGGGGATGTCGCTGCATATGGTGGCGGTGCTGGCGGGGGCGGGGCTCGCGCCCGCCACGGCGCTGGCCTTCGGCTCGGCGCTCGGCGTGTTGCAGGTCTCCGCACGGTTGGCGGATTACGCGGCGGGACAACGGTTGACGCCTGCGACCATGGCGTTGGGGAGCGCGGTGCTGCTGCCGCTCTCTTTTCTCGCGCTGATCGCGGGGTTGGGATCGCCGATCGCGGCGCTCGTGTTCATCGTCGCCTACGGATTTTCGACGGGTTTGCTGGCGCTGGTGCGCGCGACGCTGCCGCTGCACGTGTTCGGCTCCGCCTCCTACGGTACCTATGCCGGGCGCTTCGCCTTCGTGCAGAACGTGGCCTATGCCTTCGCGCCCGTGGTGTTCGCCGCCGTGATCGACGATTTCGGGGTGCGGGGCGGCGTATGGTTGGGCTTGGCCTGCGCGACCGCCGCCTTGGCGTTTTTTGCGCTCGTGCGGATGCAGTTGCGGCGCAACCCGGCCGAGCCGGCGGCGCTCGTCGCGGACGCGGCCGGAAGCCCCCGTGCTTGACGCGGAGCGGCGTGCTATGAGCGCCGCAGGATCTTTTCCCGGAGACAACGCCATGCTGCGCGCCGCCGCCATCGTCCGAAAGCCCGCCGTGAAGGCCGACAAGGTGATCGATACCGTGGTGCTCGACCACGACGGTCGGCACAAGCGGCGCATCGTACTGACCGGCAAGGGCGGCACGGCCTTTCTGATGGATCTGGACAAGGCGACGATCCTCGACGACGGGGATGCGCTGAAGCTCGAGGACGGACGGCTGATCGCGGTGGAAGCCGCGCCGGAAAAGCTGTTGGAAATCCGCGCGGAAAATCCGCTGCGGCTGCTGCGCACGGCCTGGCATATCGGCAACCGGCACACGCCCGCCGAGATCACGGCGGACGCGATCTATATCGAGGACGATCATGTGCTGGCGGAGATGATCCGGGGGCAGGGCTGCTCGATCGCGCGGGTGGAACGGCCCTTCCGGCCCGAGCGCGGGGCCTATGATCACGGCGGGCACGGCCACGCGCATGGTGAAGAGGGCCATGTGCACGACGCGTCGTGCGGCTGCGGACATGACCATTCGCACGACCACGGCCACGCGCATGGGCATGATCACGCGCATGCCCACGCCGCGCACGACCACGGGCACGATCATGCCCATTCTCACGACCACGGGCACAAGCACGACCACGACCACGGACACGGCCACGCCCATTCGCACGACCACGACCACGCGCATGGTCACAAGCATGGGCATGATCACAAGCACGACCACGATCACAAGCATGGCTGAGGCGGTTTCGCTGCCGCTTTTGGCGTGGTTGTCGCCGGCCTTTCCGGTGGGCGCCTTCGCTTATTCGCACGGACTCGAATGGGCCGTGGAAGCGGGCGACGTGCATGATGCGGCGACGTGCCGGGGGTGGATCGAGGATCTGCTCGCCGTCGGCTCCGGCCGCAACGACGCCGTGCTGCTGGCGGCGGCTTGGCGCGCCGCGACGGCGGGCGACGCCGCCGGAATGCGCGATGTCGCCGAATTGGCGGCGGCGATGCAGCCTTCCGCCGAACGGCGCTTGGAGACCACCGCGCAAGGCAACGCCTTCATCACCGCCGTGCGGGGCGCGTGGCCGACGGAAGCCGTCGAACAGCTGAAATCGGCTTGGGACGGCGACGTCGCCTATCCCGTGGCGCTGGGGACTGCGGCCGCCGGGCACGGCTGCGGGCTGCGCGCCACGCTGGAAGCCTTCATGCTGGCCTTCGTCTCCAACATCGTCTCCGCCGTCGTGCGGCTCGGCCCCATTGGACAGACCGACGGGCAGCGCATTCTTGCGGCGTTGCTGCCGCAGATGCGCGACACGGCCGCGTTCGCGGAGGCGTCGACGCTCGACGATTTGGGCGCGGCGGCGTTTCGCTCCGACATCGCCTCCATGCGGCACGAGACGCAGTATACGCGGCTGTTCCGCTCCTGATTTTCCCGAAAGGACTTCCGATGACCCGCTCTTCTCACGGCCCGCTCCGCGTCGGCATCGGCGGCCCCGTCGGCTCCGGCAAGACGGCGCTGATGGAGGCGCTGTGCAAGCGGATGCGGGACGATTACGACCTCTGCGCCATCACCAACGACATCTACACGAAGGAAGACGCGCGCCTGCTGACGGTGGCCGGGGCGCTGCCCGAAGAGCGCATCATGGGCGTGGAGACGGGCGGCTGCCCGCACACGGCCATCCGCGAGGACTGCTCGATCAATCTCGCGGCGGTGGACGAGATGAGCCGCAAATTCCCCGATCTCGACCTGATCCTGATCGAATCCGGCGGCGACAATCTTGCGGCGACCTTCTCGCCGGAACTGGCCGACCTGACGGTCTACGTGATCGACGTGGCGGGCGGCGAGAAGATCCCGCGCAAGGGCGGGCCCGGCATCACGCGCTCGGACCTTCTGGTGATCAACAAGATCGACCTTGCGCCTTACGTGGGCGCGGACCTCTCCGTAATGGACCGCGACGCCAAGCTGATGCGCCGCGACAAGCCCTTCGTGTTCGCCAATACGCGGGCGGGCGAGGGCGTCGCCGTGGTGGTCGACTTCATCGTGAGCGCCGGCGGCTTGGCCCCGAAGGCGAGCGCCGTTTAAGCGCGGCTTCGGCCCGCATCTTGCTTGACCGTCCGCGACCTTTTCGCTTTCCGGAGTTTCCGATGACCCGCTCCCGCGCCCTTCTCGCCCTCGTTCTCGTGGCGACTGCTACGCCCGCTCTCGCCCATCCCGGCGGGCTTGCGGCGCACGGCTTCATTGCGGGCGCGATGCATCCTCTCGGCGGGGCCGACCATGTCGCGGCGATGCTTGCAGCGGGGCTGTGGGCGGGCTCGGCGGGCGGACAAGCGCGGATCCTGTGGCCCGCGGTGTTCTTGACGGCCATGCTCGGCGGCTTCGCGGTCGCGGCGGCGGGCTTCGTCGTGCCGTTTGCGGAAGCGGGGATCGCGGCGTCCGTCGTCGCGTTGCTCGCCGCGGCCCTGTTCGGCGCGAGGGTGCCGGCCGCGCTCGGGGCGGCGGCCTGCGGGCTCTTCGCCGCGTTCCACGGTTTAGCGCACGGCGCGGAAATGCCTGCGGGTGCGGCGACGGCTGCCTATGTTTCAGGCTTCATGGTTTCGACGGCGGCGCTGCTGACGACGGGGGCGGTGCTCGGGCGGTTCGTGGGTGCCGGCCGCTTCATGGCGCCGTTGCGGGCGTAATCGAGAATCGAAAACCTCGTGGTTCGAGACGGCCCTTCGGGCCTCCTCACCATGAGGCTTTCGGGATTTCTTGACTGACGACCTATCCCAAGCGCTCCACCGTCTCCCTCGCGACTGCGAGCGAGGCGGTGAGGCCGGGGCTTTCTATGCCGTAGAGGTTGACGAGGCCGGGGATGCCGTGGACGTCCGGGCCGTCGATGCGGAAGTCGGGGGCGGGGTCGTTGGGGCCGCAGATCTTGGGGCGGATGCCGGAATAGCCGGGGCTGAGAGCGTTGTCGGGAAGACCCGGCCAATAGCGGCGGATGGCTTCGTCGAAGCCTTCGGAGCGTGCAGGATCGACCGCGTAGTCGAGGCTTTCCACCCATTCCACGTCGGGGCCGAAGCGGGCTTGGCCGCCGAGATCGAGCGTGAGATGCACGCCGAGGCCGTGGGCGTGGGGGGCGGGATAGATGAGCCGCGAGAACGGCGCGCGGCCCGAAAGCACGAAGTAATTGCCCTTGGCATAATTGGTGACGGGCACGTGCGCCGCGTCCAACCCTTCGACGGCGGACGCGACCTTCGAGGCGTGCAGGCCCGCGCAATTGACGAGCACCGTGCAGGTGAGGCGCATCGGCTCCGCGCCGCCGGTTTCGACCGTGATCTCGTTGCCGGTCGCGTCGGCGCGCAGGAACGGGGTGTGAAAGGCGAAGACAGCGCCGGCGTCCTCGGCATCGCCCTGAAGCGCGAGCATGTAGGCGTGACTGTCGAGGATGCCGGTGGAGGGCGACAAGAGAGCGCCGATGCAGGACAAGGCGGGCTCCATGCCCATGGCCTGCTCGGCGGAGATCATCACCAGATCGTCGCAGCCGTTGACCTCGCCCTTCTTGCGGATGGCCTCGATGCTTGCGAGCTCGGCCTCGTCGGTCGCGACGATGAGCTTGCCGGAGCGGCGGTAGGGCACGCCGTGGGAATCGCAAAAGGCGTAAAGCGCCTTGCGGCCCTCGACGCAGAGCTTCGCCTTGAGGCTGCCGGACGGGTAATAGAGGCCGGCATGGATGACCTCGCTGTTGCGCGAGGACGTCTCGGTGCCGATGCCCTCGGCGGCTTCGAGGACGATGACGGAGCGCCCGCCTTGCGCGAGCGCGCGTGCGACGGCGATGCCGATCACGCCGGCTCCGATGACGATCGCGTCGACGTCGGCCATGCCGATACGGGCTCCGAAAAGGTCCCTCCTCCCGAGAGGGAGAAGGGACGTTGCTGCTTACGCCTCGCGGGCGAGGGCCGCGCCGGGCCACACCTTGGGGCGGGCGCGGTCATATTGCGGCGGGCGCGGGAAGTCGAGGCCGAGTTCGTCGGCCGCGTGCCAGCCCCAGCGCGGGTTGTCGAGGATGGCGCGACCGAGCGCGATCTGGTCGGCATCGCCGGCCTGAAGGATCTCTTCGGCCTGCTTTCCCGTGACGATCAAGCCGACGGCGCGGGTGACGATGCCCGAGCGACGCTTCACTTCGGACGCGAACGGCACCTGGTAGCCCGGGCCGACATTAATCCGCGCCTTGGGATCGAGACCGCCGGAGCTGACGCAGGCGAAATGGAGGCCGAGGGCCTTCAGGTCGGAGGCATAGCGGACGGCGTCGTCGATGGTGAGGCCGCCTTCGACCCAATCCGAGCCCGTGATGCGCGCGCCGACGGCGGTGTGCGGGCCGACGGCGGCCTTCACGGCCTTGGCGACTTCCATGCCGAAGCGGGCGCGGTTCTCGTAGGAGCCGCCCCATTTGTCCGTGCGGGTGTTGGAGATCGGCGAGAGGAACTGATGCACGAGATAGCCGTGCGTCATGTGCAGCTCGATGACCTCGATGCCGAGACGCTCGGCGCGCTTGGCCGTTTCCGCATAGGCCGCGAGGATGCGCTCGATGCCGGCTTCGTCGAGGGCTTCGGGCGTATGCCAGCCGTCGGAGAAGGGGATGGCGGAGGCCGAAACCGTCTGCCAGGCGTCCTCATGCGCTTCCAGCGCGCGGCCGTTTTCCCAAGGACGGCGGGAAGACGACTTGCGGCCGGCATGGCTGAGCTGGATCGCGAATTTGGTGCCCGGCAGGGCGACTGCGCGGGCCGCGTCCAATCCGCGCTTCATGGCGCGCTCGGTGGCGTCGTCATAGAGGCCCACGCAGCCGTGCGTGATGCGGGCGCGGCGCTCGACGGCCGTCGCCTCGATGGTCACGAGGCCCGCGCCGGACATCGCGAGGTTCATCCAGTGTTGGAGATGCCAATCTTCGGCGCAGCCGTCATGCGCGGAATACTGGCACATCGGCGCGATGGCGATGCGGTTCGGAACCTCGACGGGGCCGATCGACAGCGGCGTGAAAAGCAGGGGACTCATGCGTGTTTCTTATCCTGATGACCGGTACCGGCTCCCGACCGGCGGTCGGAAGATAGGCGAGGATCGTCCGCACGCATAGCGGCGGGCTCTGCGCCCGCGTCATGGCCGGAGTGAACGGACGCGGGCGGAGCAAAAAAAGAGGCCGCCCCGGGGGAGGGCGGCCTCGACGAGCGGGTCGACCGGGCACGGTCGTTCCGTCTTGGGGGGAGGACGCTCGGACGCGTCGTAAGGTCTACGGCGCGCTTGCGAAACCGGATCACCGCGGGAAAGTCGCCGATTGCGGTGCGCCGCCGCCGAAACTATGCTCCGCACAATTCGCGAAAGGTCCGACCATGGCGTCTCGTTTCGTTCTCTCCGCTTTGGCGGCTCTGGCTCTCGCCGTACCCGTCGCGGCGCAGGAGATGCCGAAGCCGCGCCTGCCGTTCCCGTTCGGGGCGCAGTGGTTGGCGGTGAGCCTCAACGATCAGCGTTTCGACGGCCCCGATCGCCCGGCGCTGAACATCGACTCGCAGATGCGCGCCCGCGGCTTCGGCGGCTGCAACACGTTTTCGGCCACGTCCTATCCGCTGAATCAGCAGCGCTTCGCAGTTGGACCGGTCGCGCTGACCAAGAAGGCGTGCGCGCCGCAAATCATGCAGCGCGAGCAGGCGTTCCTCGTCGCGCTGCGTACGTCCTCGGAATGGGACGTGAAGGACGGTGCGCTGATCCTCACCGGCCCGTCGGGCAAGCTTCGGTTCGAACGCACGTTCTGATCCGGCGGCGAGCCGCCTTATTCGGCGGCGCGCGGCAGGTCGTTGGGCCGATGCAGTCCGTCCGCCTCCGCCTGCATCTCCACGAAGCGCGCATGGAAGCGCACCAGCGTCGAGCGATGGCCGATCGACACGACGGTCGTGTTCGGCAGGCGTGACGCCACGAGTTCGTAAAGGCGGCGCTCGCTCGGCTCGTCCAAGGCCGACGTCGCCTCGTCGAGGAACAGCCAATCCGGCCGCGACAGCAGCGCGCGGGCCAATGCGAGCCGTTGCTGCTCGCCGCCCGACAGGCGTTGCGCCCAGTTGTCCTCGTCGTCGAGGCGCTCGACCAGCGCGCCGAGGCCGACGACCTGCAGGGCGTCGATGACGGCCGCGTCCTCGAAGGCGCGCGCGGGCTCGGGATAGGAGACCGCACCGCGCAGCGTGCCCGAAGGAATGTAGGGCCGCTGCGGCAGCAGCAGCACGCTCGCGCCCTCGGGAGCGGTGATCCGCCCCGTTCCATATGGCCAGATGCCGGAAACGGCGCGCAGCAGGGTCGACTTGCCGGAACCCGACGGCCCGGTGATCAGAACGGGTTCGCCCGCGCGCAAGCTCATGTCCGCGCGCACCAGACCGCGGCCGTCGGGCAGATGCAGCCGCAGATCGGCGATGACGAGGTCCTTCTCGGGGGCGCGCTCCAATTCGATGCGCGGCGCGACGCGTCCGAGCGCCCGCGCCCGGCCGATGCCGCCGTCGAAGGTGACGAGGCGTTGCAGGACTGCGGCGTAATCCGCCAGCGAGACATAGGCGTCGACGAAGAAGGTCAGCGCGCCTTCGACACGGCCGAACGCGCCCGCCGTCTGCGTCAGGGTGCCCAGCTGCACCTTGCCGGCGAAATAAAACGGGGCGGCGACGACATAGGGGATGAGCGGGCTCAACTGGTTGTAGCTGGCGGTGAAGATCATCATGCGTTTACGCACGGCGACGATGGAGAAGAAGTTGCGGATCACCGATCCGAAGCGGCCCATCAGCAGGCGCCTCTCCGTGGGCTCGCCGCCGAGGAGCGCGATCTGCTCCGCATATTCGCGCAGCCGCGCCAGCGAGAAGCGGAAATCCGCCTCGTAACGTTGCTGCTCGAAGTTGAGGCGCACGAGCCTGCGGCCGATGAGATGGGTGACCAGCGTGCCGAAGGCGGCATAGACCAGCGCCGTCCAGAACAGCAGGCCCGGAATGGCGATGTCGGTTCCCGGGATCGTGAAGGCTGCGGAAATCGTCCACAGTATGATCGAGAACGAGACCAACGAGCTGATCTGCGCCAAGAGCGCGATGGAGAAGCTGTAGGTCTTGGTGATGAAGAGGTTCACGTCCTCGGCGATGCGCTGGTCGGGGTTGTCGGCCTCGCCGCCGGCCAACGCCATCTTGTAATGCGCGCCGTCGCCCAGCCATTCGCCGACGTAATGCTCCGTCAGCCACCGCCGCCAGCGGATCATCAGCGTCGACTGCACGAGATATTCGATGATGGCGCTGGCGATGTAGATCGTCGCCCAGAACAGGAACACCGTGAACAGCAGCATCCAGAACGAGTCCGCATCCTTGTTCTGCAGCGCATTGAACCAATCGCGGTTGAAGAAGGACAGGCGCACGCTGATGCCGACCTGCGCCTGATTCACGACGATCAGAAACACGATCATCCACGTCGCCAGCTTGCGCTCGCTCGTCTCGAACGGGGCCATCGGCCAGAGATGCACGGTCGTGCGGCCGGAATGGGAGAAATAGCGGTCGGCGATGCCGGTGATCCGGCGAATCACCGGGATGAACGAGATCGCGTAGATGAGGATTCCGAAGACCGCGACCGTGGCCGTGAGGCTCTGCGGCGGCTTGTAGGCGTCGAGCGCCGCGGGCCAGGAACCGAGCGCGGCGAGGAGCGCCGTGAGGCCGAAAACAGCATACTCCGTCGCGAAGATGCCCGCGAAAATCTTCAGAAAGCGGGAAATCGCCTCCGATCGCCATGTCGTCGCGCCGAGGATCGCTCCGGCGAAGCCGAGGCCCAAAAGCGTCTTGTCGTTCCCGTCCAGCCCTGCGGCGGCGAGCGCCGCCGCGACGACGAAGACGACGATGGAGAAACGACGCATGGGACGGACCGCCTTTGAAGTGACGGCCTCATTGTAGCGGCGGAACGGCGCGGGCACACCCCACGCCGCGAGAACGTCAGCCCAGGGGCGGAGCGGAGGCCTTCACCGAGGCGTCGGCGGCCGGCACGACGTAGATGACGGCCTTCTCCGCTGCCGCACGGTCGGCCTCGGCGACGCGCGCACGAAACGCGTCGGCGCTTTCGCCCGATTTTTGCTTGAGCACGATCATCGGCTGCTTCGCGGTCTCGGTCATACGCACCCCCCTGCGTCGCGACTCCGTCGCGTGAGGTCGTCAACCTGTGCCGTCGCGGCCTCTGCGACAAGCACGGCATGAGACAAGCGCCCCGATTTGCGCAAAAATAAATCCGCGATCCACAGGAAGACCGGAGCCCCCCGATGCCGGACGTCTCCTTCGCCTGCTTTCGGCCGAGCCTTCGTCTTGTCGCTGCACTGTTTGCGGCGGCGCTCGCCCTTGTCGGCCCGATGCCGTGGGCGGCCGCCGAAGATGCCGTTCCGGGCTGCATCCCGCCGGTGTCCCGCCTTGCGCCGCGCATCATGCTCGCAGCCGCGACGCCGAAGCCCGGCGCGGAAGAACTGGCGATCACCTTCGTCGGGCACGCCACGTTCCTGATCGAAAGCCCCGGCGGCATTCGGGTCGCCACCGACTACAACGACTATGTGCGCCCGGCGATCACGCCCGAGATCGCGACGATGAACAAGGCGCATTCCACCCACAACAGCACGCGCCCCGATCCCGGCATCGCGCATCTGCTGCGCGGCTGGGGGCCGGCGGGCGGCGAGGCCAAGCACGATGTCACGCTCGGCGACGTGCGCGTGCGCAACGTGCCCACCAACATCCGCGACTACGGCGGCGGCACCGATTACGCGGGCAATTCGATCTTCGTCGTCGAGAGCGGCGGCCTCTGCGTGGCCCATCTCGGCCATCTCCACCACACGCTTTCGCGCGAGCAATTGCTGCGCATGGGCAAGATCGACGTGCTGCTCGTGCCCGTCGACGGCAGCTGGACGCTGGATCTCGAAGGTATGGTCGAGGTCATCGAATCCATCGGCGCGCCGCTCGTCATCCCGATGCATTATTTCGGGCGCAGCACGCTGGAGCGCTTCTTGGACCGCATGGGAGCGAGGCACGTGATCGTGAGGGACGTTTCCCCCTCGATCGTGGTCTCGCGTACCACCCTGCCGCCCCGGCCGACGGTGCGGGTTCTGCCGGGGAGCTGAGGAGGAGCATCGCGGCGAAACCGCCTCGCCCGTCATTGCGAGGAACAAAGCGACGCGGCAATCCAGGGCGCGCGCGCATAGGGCCGGAAGCGACGAACGCGGCGGGCCCACGGCGAACCTCAGCTGGATTGCTTCGCTGCCGCTCGCAATGACGGAGACGTGTCATCCCGGGGCGGCGCGCCTCCTCACCATGAGGGTTTGATGTTGGGGCTCGGCCACCCTGAAGTGTCATCCCGGGCGGCGGAAGTCGACCCGGGACCCAGGCTTGCGGGCATCGTGGAACAAGGCTGGGTCCCGGCGCTTCGGCCGGGATGACACCGGTGGAGGCCGGGATGACACCGGTGGGAGCGCAGTCCGATCTCGTTTCAGATCGAAAACCCCGTCAGCCTCTCCGGCAGCATCGCCAAGGCGGCTTCGTCGGCGTTGGCGAAGGCGAGGCGGAGGTGGCCTTTCTGGCCGGGGCCGAAATAGGGGCCGGGCAGGCCCAGCACGCCGCGCTCCGAGGCGAGTTTTTGGACGATTTCGCCCGACAGTCGTCCCGGAAACGGGTGGGCGACATAGGCGAAATAGGCGCCGAGCGACTCGAGCTTCCACTCCGGCGTGCGCGCCAAGGCGCGGCGGAAGGCTTCCGCCCGTTCCACGATGACGTCGCGGTTGCCGGCGCGCCATGCCGCAAGCGCGGGGATGGCCCAAGCGAGGGCGATCTGCGCGGGGCGCGGAGCGCAAATCTGGATGCAGTCGAGCAGTTTGACGATCTCGCCCATCAGCGTCTCGCCGGCCGTGATCGCGCCGGTGCGATGGCCGGGGATGCAGTAGCTTTTCGAGAAGGAGTAAAGGCTTACCGCAGTGTCGCCCCATGAGGGATCGTCGAACAGGCGGTGCGGCGGCAGGGCGTCGTCGGGCATGAAGTCGCGATAGGTCTCGTCGAGAACGAGCCAGATCCCCTTGCGCCGGCACATCTCGGCCAAGGCCGCGATGCGGGCGGGCGGGCAGATCGCCCCGGTCGGATTGTTCGGGCTGACCAGCACCAAGGCGCGCGTTCGCCCGTCGATCAGCGTTTCGGCCTCCGCCGGGTCGGGCAGCAGTCCCGCTTCGGGCGGGCACGGCAAGGGACGCGCCTCGATGCCCAGCATCTGCAACGTCATGGCGTGGTTGAAATACCATGGCGCGGGCAGCAGCACCGCGTCGCCGGCCTTGGCGACTGCCATCATGACCGAGACGAAGGCCTGATTGCAGCCGGCCGTGATCGCCGTTTCCGTCGGCCGCACCGTCGCGCCGTAAAGGCCGCTCAGATGGGCCGCATAGGCCTCGCGCAACGCCGGATCGCCGAGGATCGGGCCGTAGGCGGCGGCCGCGGCCGTGCCGGAAGCGGAGGCGAGGCGCTCCAGCATTTCGGGATGGGCGGGGTAGCCGGGCACGGCCTGCGAGAGGTCGATGCCCGGCCCGCGCGTGCCGGAATAATTCCGCAGCCAAGCCTGTGCCTCGGGAATCGGGGGCGAGCCGGTGTCGCGCACGAGAGGATTGACCGCCGCCATCTGAAATCTCCCAACCCGACCGAGCTATAACGCGGGCACGCGGCGGAGGCGAGCGATGCGGGGGTCGGCACCGGTGGTTCGAGACGGCGCCTTGCGCCTCCTCACCATGAGGGTCGTCGTGACTAGGCCCGGCCGATGCGCGCTTCGAGGGCTTCGATGAAGGGATTGGTGCGGCGGAAGAGATAGTCGACTTGGGCGACGGCGACGCGCTCGGCGCCTTGGGCGATGAGCCATTCCGTCAGCGTGAAGATGCGGTCCTTGGGGGCTTGGAGGGTGATTTCCTCCGAGGACGAGGGCGCATCGACCATGCGGGCTTCAAAATCGCGTTCGGCATCGGCCGCGAGATCGCCGGGCATGCGGGAGAAGCGGGCGCGGACTTCGCGCGTGGTGCGTGCCTCTTCCTCGGCCGCGATGCGCGACAGGATGGAGCGGATCGCGGCACGGGCGCGGGGGCCCCAATCGGCGGTGAGCGAGGCGACCAGATTGGCCTCGCTCTTCAGCATCGTGCCGTCGGCGAGAATCTTCAGCGCGTTGGCCGCCAGCGTGGAGCCGGTCGTCGTGATGTCGACGATCAGTTCCGCCGCGCCGGACGAGGGCGCGCCCTCGGTCGCGCCGAGGCTTTCGACGATGCGGTAATCCGTGACGCCGTGCTCCGCGAAGAAGCGGCGCGTCAGGTTCACGTATTTGGTGGCGACGCGCATCTTGCGGCCGTGACGGACGCGGAAGGCGGCGGCCACGTCCTCCAAATCGGCCATGCGGCGCACGTCGATCCAAGCCTGCGGCACGGCGACGACGACGTTGGCGTGGCCGAAGCCGAGCGGCGTGATCAGCTCCAGCCGGGTTTCGGCATCCGCGATGTTCTCGCGGATCAGGTCCTCGCCCGTGACGCCGAGATGCGCGCCGCCCGAGGCGAGCTCGCGCGCAATCTCGGAGGCCGAGAGATAGAGCACCTCGACGTCGCCGAAGCCGGCGATGGAGCCGCGATAGTCGCGCTCGCCGCGCGCCTGCACGAATTGCAGGCCCGCGCGGCCGAAAAAGGCCGAGGCGTTCTCCTGCAGGCGACCCTTGGAGGGGACGGCGAGGACAAGCGGGGGATCGTTCCGGTCCGCGGTCATGCGGCGTCTCCGATGAGGCGATCGACCCAGATGGAGCAGCCGACGGCCGGGATCGGCTGTTGCGCGCCCAAGGTCTCGACGAGCCGGTCATAGCGGCCGCCGCCGACCAGCGGACGACCGTCCGTGCGGCGCGGATCGCGGATCTCGAACACCATGCCGGTGTAATAATCGAGATTGCGGCCGAAGGCGGTGGAGAAGGCGATGCGCTCGACCGCGACGCCGCGCGCGGCGAGGAAGCCCGTACGCGCCTCGAACAGATCGAGGGCTTCGGCGAGATCGAGGCCGGCATTGGCGGCGAGATCGCGCATGGCGGTCGCGGCGGCGTCGGGGTCGCCCGCGATGGCGAGATAGCGCGCGAGCACGTCGCGCGCCTCGTCCGACAACCCGCCCGCGTCGTTTTCGGCTTGGGCGAGGAAGCGCTCGGCGATTTCGGCCGGGCTGCGTCCGCCGCCGCTCGAAATGCCGGCGATCTTGAGAAGGTCCTCGACGAAGGCGCGCGCGGCGCGCGGATCCTGCCCCGACAGCGCGGCGAGGAGGCCGGCATGTTCCCCTGTGGTGGTGACCGGGGCGGAGAGGGCCGCGAGGTTCGCCGTGGACAGCGCACCCTGCGCGAAGGCGCGCTTGAGATTGCGCAGCACGGCCGGCGGCAGCGCCAGCGCGGCCGTCAGCGCGGTGAACAGGCCGACGTCGCCCAAGCGCAGATCCGCATCGGCGGGGCCGTCAGCCGCTTCCACGGCTTCGAGCGCGAGCGCGACGATTTCGGCATCGGCGGCGGCGATGTCGGTGCGACCAAAGGATTCGATGCCGGCTTGCACGAATTCGCCCGTCTCGCCGGTGCGAAGACGAAAGACCGGGCCGCAATAGGAATAGGCGGCGCGCCTGCCGGCTTCGGCGGATTCGAGGTGAAGACGGGCGACGGGGATGGTGAATTCCGGCCGCAGCGCCATCTCGCGGCCTTCGGAATCGGTGGTGACGAACATCCGGCGACGGATGTCCTCGCCCGACAGATCGAGGAACACGTCGGCGGGCTGCAGCACCGGCGGTTCGACGCGCGCATAGCCGACGCGGACGAAGCGCGCGACGAGCTGCTCTGCGGATAGACGTGCCCTGACCACGGTGAAGCCCCTGTTCTCCGGCCGGGCGTATAGCAGGGGCGGACGGTCGGTGCGACCGAAAAAGGATTTAGGGACGGCGGCGGGGAGGCGGGCTTTCCTCCGCGTCAGCGCCCGAGGTCCATCGTGAAGCGCTCTTCGGAAACGGTTTTGCCGTCGCGCAGCACGGACAGGGCGGCGGCATAGGTGCCGGGCGGCCAACCCTCGGGCGGACGCTTGCGGCCGACGAACAGATGAATTTGTGCCTTGGCGCGGTCCTGCACCTCGGGTTTGTTCTCGGACAGGACGGTGCCGTCCGGGCCGGTGAGCACGAGCTTGGGCGCGTCGCCCGCCTCGACGCCGATGAGGCGGACCCATGCGACGACGGCGGCGGAGGCCGGGATCGGGCGGCGGTCTTCCACCGTTCCCGTATCGATCTCCTCGCCCGTGACCGGTCCGTCTGCGAAACCGCGCGCGAGCAGGATGCGCGAGCGGTAGGCGAACGCCGATGCGGCTTCGGGCGTCCAGAGCGAGACGCCCGCATTGCACGCCGCGGGCGGGCGTCCGTAGGCGAAGGGGTCGACGACCTTGCCGTTCTGCCGAACGGTGAGGTGAACGTGCGGGAATTCGGTGTTTCCGGACAGGCCGACGCGGCCCAGCACGTCGCCGCGGCGCACGCGCGCGCCGTCCTTCACCGTCACGCTGCCCTGCGCCATGTGGCAATATTGCGTGCTCCAGCCGTCGCCGTGCTCGACGACGACGCCGTTTCCGCATTCGCGACCGCCCAAGGCCGACTTGCCGATGACGCGGACGGAGACGTCCTGCATGCCGTCGCGCGCGCCCTTCACGACGCCGTCGGCCGAGGCGAGCACCTCCGCCTGGGCCCGCAGCGAACGGATGCGGAAATCCGTGCCGTTGTGGCCGTCATAGGTGCGCGCGCCGCAGGCGAAATCGGACGAGCCCGGGCCGGGGTCGTGATCGACATAGCTTTGGATGAAGCATCCGGTCTCCGGCTCGCAGCGCAAAGGCGGCGACAGGCGCGGCGGCTCGGCGCGAAGCGCGGAAGGCATCAGGCTGAAAAGGCCTGCGGCGATCAAAAGGGTGGAGCGCAACAGCATGATGAAATCCGTTCCGGTTCACGGGACGGCCGATCATGCGGGGCAATTGGGGAATAATTCGGAAACGGGGCGCGGGCCTTCCGTCCTTCGAGACGCGGCCTTCGGCCGCTCCTCAGGATGAGGGGGGTCTTGGGGTGAAGGAGGGTAGCAGCGGCACCTCCATTGTCATCCCGGCCGGAGCGAAGCGCAGAGCCGGGACCCGGCCTTGTTCCACGATGCCCGCAAGTCGGGGTCCCGGGTCGGCTTACGCCGCCCGGGATGACAATGGTTTGATGGTTCGAGGCGCAGGCTCGCCTCACCCGTGGCGGGCGAGGACCTTGCGGACGGCGGCGACCATTTCCGCTTCGGGGACCGCGAACTGGGCTTCGGCCTGCGCCTTGAGATAGGCCTCGCGGTCCGGCGCGGAGGCGAGGGTCGCGCCGATGACGAGATCCTTGATCTGCACCTCGCCGCGGGCCTGCTCGTCGGAGCCTTGGATGATGACGCAGACGCCGCCGCGCCGGTCGGCATATTTCATCTGCGGCTTCATCTTGCCGTCGCCGAGATACATTTCGGCGCGGATGCCCGCATCGCGGAGCGTCTTCACGAGGCGCTGATAATCGGCGGCACGCTCGCGATCCATGACCAGGACGACGACGGGGCCGACGGTCTTTTCCGCACCGACCTTGCCGAGCACCTTGAGCGCGGCGAGCAGGCGCGACACGCCGATGGAGAAGCCCGTGGCGGGCACGGGCTCGCCCCGGAAACGGGAGACGAGGCCGTCATAGCGGCCGCCGCCGGCGACGGAGCCGAAGCGCACGGGGCGGCCGTCCTCGTCCTTGACCTCGAAGGTCAGCTCGGCCTCGTAGACGGGGCCGGTGTAATATTCGAGACCGCGCACGACGGACGGGTCGATGACCACGCGGCCGTCGTCATAGGCGGCGGCGGCGACGAGGGCTGCGATTTCGGCGAGTTCTGAAACGCCTTCTTCGCCGCGCGGGGAACCCGCGACGACGGTGCGGAGATTGGCGAGCGTGGCCGCGACATCCGAGCCGCCTGCCGCCGTAAAGGCGAGCACGCGCTCGATCTGCGCGGCGGCGAGCCCCGCCCCCTTCGTGAAGTCGCCCGAGGGGTCCATGCGGCCCGCGCCGAGCAAAGCGGCGACGCCTTCCGCGCCGACCTTGTCGAGCTTGTCGATGGCGCGCAGCACGATGAGGCGGCGGCCGGCATCGTCCTCGCCGTCGAGGCCGACGGCTTCCATCACGCCGTCGAGCACCTTGCGGTTGTTGACCTTCACGGCGTAATCGCCCCGCGCGATCCCCACGCGCTCGAGCGTATCGGCGGCCATCATGCAGATTTCGGCGTCGGCGGCGACGGAGGACGCGCCGACGGTGTCGGCGTCGAACTGCATGAATTGGCGGAAGCGGCCGGGGCCGGGCTTCTCGTTGCGGAACACCCAGCCGCAACGATAGGAGCGGTAGGGCTTGGGCAGCTTGTCGAAGTTTTCGGCGACGTGGCGGGCGAGCGGGGCGGTCAGGTCATAGCGCAGCGACAGCCACTGGTCGTCGTCGTCCTGAAACGAGAACACGCCTTCGTTCGGCCGGTCCTGATCCGGCAGGAATTTGCCGAGCGCGTCGGTATATTCGACGAAGGGCGTTTCGACCGCCTCGAAGCCGTAGAGATCATAGACCTCGCGGATGGCGGCCAGCATGCGCTCCGTCGCGGCGATGTCGGCCGGCCCGCGATCGGCGAAGCCGCGCGGGAGGCGCGCGAGCGGGCCGCGATGCGCTTCGGACGGGGTGCCGAGAGCGGATTCGGGAGCGGTTTCTGCGGGTTTCGACATGGCTGACGCGGTTCCGGAGGGGACGGCGGGTGGTAGCGCATGGGGCGGTGCTTGTCATCCCGAGGGCTGCGCCGTGCGACTTCGCCCGTTATGATGGCGCATGGTCGACGTGATGAGCCCCGAGCAGCGCAGCCGCGCCATGGCGAAGGTGCGCTCCAAAGATACCAAGCCGGAATTGCGGGTGCGCCGCCTGCTGCACGGCATGGGCTTCCGTTTCCGGCTGCACCGGCGGGACCTGCCGGGCACGCCCGACATGGTGCTGCTGAAGTACCGGGCGGCGATCTTCGTGCATGGCTGCTTCTGGCACGCCCATCCCGGCTGCTCCCGCGCGACGAAGCCCGCCACGCGGGTGGAGTTCTGGACGGAGAAGCTCGGCCGCAATGCGGAGCGCGATGCGCGCGCGCAGCGGGAGTTGCAGGCCGCAGGCTGGCGCGTGCTGGTTGTGTGGGAATGCGAATTGCGGGATGCGGAGGGGCTTGAAGAGAGGCTGCGGGCGTTTCTGGCGGGGTGAGGGGCGCGGTTCATCATTTCAAACCGTTTTCCGTCATTGCGAGGAGCGCAGCGACGCGGCAATCCAGAGGCCGCGCGCGCAATGGTCCGGCCCGGCGGGCTGCGGGGGCCTTACGGCGGACGCCGGCTGGATTGCTTCGCTTTGCTCGCAATGACGGATCGATTCAGGCCGCGGCGCGGGCCTTGTCTTCGAGGATCGTTTTGACGATGCGGGCGACCGCCGCGCCGAGATGGGGCGGGACGGCGTTGCCGATTTGGCGGGCGATTTCGCTCTTTGTGCCGGCGAAGCGGAAATCGTCGGGGAAGCCCATCAGGCGTGCGGCTTCGCGGTGGGTGATGGGGCGGTGCGCCTCGGGGTGGAGATAGCGGCCCTTTTCCGGCTTGAAGAACTCCGTGCGGATGGTGACGGACGGGCGGTCCCACCACAGACGGCCGAACAAATCAGTGCCGCCGGACGGTTTGCGCAGCCAGCATGCCGGCGTGATCTCGGGCGCGTTCTTCTGCAGGTCGAAACGATTGCCGCCGGGCGGGACGGCGCGGTAGCGGCGCATGCTGACGGCCGTCGGGGAGCGGCCGAAATGCAGGTCGAGCGGCGGCGCGACGTCGGTGCGGGGATCGGTGCCGACGGGCTCGGGCAAATCGCCGACGGCGTCGCGGACGCTTCGCCATGCCGGCAGGTTCGAGCCGGCCGCGCGCTCCTTCGGCGAGGCATAAGTGGGCCGGGGCGGAAAGTCGGGAGCTGCGGATCGTGCGGGAAAGCCGATCATCAGCATGCGTTTGCGGGTTTGCGGCGCGCCGTAATCGGCGGCGTTGAGCACGGCGGAGACCGTGTCGAAGCCCATGGCGGCGGCGCGGGCGCGGATGGCGTCATGCTCGGGCGAGGCCTTCAGTTCGGCGACGTTTTCGATGACGAAGGCGGTCGCGCCCGACAGCGCCACCACGTCCATGAAGGGCTGCCAGAGTGCACGGCGAACGTCGCCCGCGCGGTTTTTGTTGAGCAGGCTGAAGCCTTGGCAGGGCGGACCGCCGACCACCACGTCGGCTTTCGGGACGGGACGGCCTTCGGCGAGCCAGCTCTCGATGTCGGCGCAATCCGCGTCCGGCCCGAAATTGAGCTTGTGCGTGGCGACGGCCGCGGCATCGCGATCCACGGCCCAGACGCTCTCGAAGCCGCCGCAAAAACGACCGTCGGTGAAGCCGAGCGTGAGCCCGCCCGCGCCGGAGAAAAGATCGATGACGCGATGGGCCATGAACGTCCGCATATGCGGCCCGGAGAATCGCCGGGACCTTGCGCAACGACGGTGCCACGGGGCGGGGCGGGGCTCAACCGCGGGAGCGTGGTTCGAGACGCGCGGCTAAGCCGCGCTCCTCACCATGAGGGGCAGGGAGGACGAGCCCCTCAGGCCACCGCGATGATGATCTTTTTCAGCTTGTCGACGAGTTCGTCGACTTCGGCATCGGAAATGATCAGCGGCGGGGTGACGGCGATGGTCTCGCCGGTGATGCGGATCATCAGATCGTGCTCGCGGAAGCCGCGGTCCATCGCCTCGTAGGCGCGCTTGCCGAAGCCGTCGGGCTTCGAGGCGAGGTCGATGGCGGCGACGAGGCCCACGGCGCGGATGTCGAGCACGTTGGGCAGGCCCTTGAGCGACATGATCGCGTCGATCCAGCGCGGCTCCAACGCCTTCGTCCGCTCGAACAGGTTCTCGTCGCGGTAGAGATCGAGCGTGGCGAGACCGGCCGCGGCGGCGAGAGGATGGCCGGAATAGGTGTAGCCGTGGAACAGCTCGATGACGTGCTCGGGCCCCTGCATGAAGGCGTCGTAGATGCCTTTGCGCGCGATGACGCCGCCCATCGGAACGGTGCCGGAATTCACGGCCTTGGCGAAGCAGATCATGTCCGGCACCACCCCGTAACGCTCGGCGGCGAAGGCGCAGCCGAGGCGGCCGAAGCCGGAGATGACCTCGTCGAAGATCAGCAGGATGCCGTGCTTGTCGCAGATTTCGCGCAGGCGCTTGAGATAGCCCTTGGGCGGCGGCAGCACGCCGGTGGAACCCGCCATCGGCTCGACTATGACGGCGGCGATGGTCGACGCGTCATGCAGGGTGACGATGCGCTCGAGTTCGTCGGCCAGATGCGCGCCCCATTCCGGCTCGCCCTTCGAGAAGGCCTGTTCCGCGCGGTTGTAGGTGTGCGGCAGGTGATCGACGCCCGCCAGCAGCGAGCCGAAGAACTTGCGGTTGTTGACGATGCCGCCGACCGAGATGCCGCCGAAGCCGACGCCGTGATAGCCGCGCTCGCGGCCGATGAGGCGGGTGCGCTGGCCCTGACCCTTCACGTTCCAATAGGCGAGGGCGATCTTGAGGGCGGTATCGACCGCCTCCGACCCCGAATTGGCGAAGAAGACGTGGTCGAGATCGCCCGGCGCGAGCGCGGCGATGCGCGACGCGAGCTGGAAGGCCTTCGGGTGGCCGAACTGGAAGGCGGGAGCGAAATCGAGTTCCGCCGCCTGCTGCTGGATGGCCTCCACGATGGGTTGCCGGTTGTGCCCCGCATTGCAGCACCAAAGCCCCGCCACGCCGTCGAGGATCTTTTTGCCCTCGGGGGTGATGTAATGCATGTCCTTCGCGGCCGTGATCATGCGCGGGTTCTTCTTGAACGCGCGATTGGCCGTGAACGGCAGCCACCAAGCATCCAGATCGTTGGGCGCAAGATTGCGGGCGAGATTGTCTTGGACGGCGGACATGGCGGGACCTCTCGGAAGGAGTGCGTCGAGCCTAACACCTCGACGGTTTCGTCGGAACAGCGAATGCGCTATATTGATCGTGTTTTAAAGGGTTTCGGCCCGTGCCGTTACGGACGTTTTGATATGAAAAGCTTGCGATCATTGATGTTTCGCTCGGAGCTTACGTCGGACACGGCGATAGCGGAAGCCGAGCTGGCACAGGCGATGCCGCCGATCCTCGTCGCAGAAACCCCATTTTCGCCCGACCGTGCCGCCGCGCTCGACGCGCTCCGGCGGGTGCTCTCTTCCTCCGAATTCCAGACCTCGCAGCAGCTCTCCGCCTTTCTGACCTTCAGCGTCGGCAGGACCTTGGAGGGGCGCGGAGCGAGCCTGAAGGCCTATACGGTCGCGACCGAAGTGTTTCGCCGGGGTCAGGATTTCGACCCCCAGATCGATCCGATCGTGCGCGTCGAGGCGACGCGCCTGCGGCGCGCGCTGGAGCGTTTTTACGGGGGCGTCGGCGCCGATGCGCCGCTGCGCATCGTGCTGCCGCGCGGCACCTATGCCGTGTCGTTCGAAACGCCGGCGAAGTCCGAAACGCGCATCGATGCCGAATGCGTCGGCGGTTCCGATCGCGAAGGGTCGGGTTTGCGGAGCATTTCCTTCGGACGCTTGCGCTTGGACGAGCGCAGCCCGGTGATGTGGTCGTCCATCGGGGCGGTCGTATTCGGGCTGAGCCTCTGGCTCGCCAGTCCGGTCCAGACGCAGCGAAGCGATACGGCGTTCTTGGCGGCATCGCCGGTCTTGGCGTCGCTCGAACCGGCGGCATCGACAGCCGTGGCTGTCGTGACGGGGGAGGACGTGCAGCTCGGACTTCTGGCGGAAGATTTGCGCGACGCGCTGGCGGCCATGCGCCATTTCGAAGTGTCCGCGCAGGCGGACGCACGTCGGGCCGAAACGGCGGACGGCTTGCTCGTCGCCGTCCGGCGCGTGCCGGCAGCCGAAGGCGACCGCATCGTCGTGCGTCTCGTCGGCGCCCGAGACGGCGTCATCCTTTGGAGTTCGAGCTTCGGGACCGAGTCCCTCCTCGAACGCCGCGAGGCCGCCGTGCGGGCCATCGCCGATGCGATTGCGCTCCACGAGAACGCCAAGCGGGCACGGCAACGCGCCGCCCGCCCCGAGGCGGCGCGCAGCCCCGGCTGAGGCCGCCTTCCGACGGTGAGGCAAGTGCGGATGCACTTGCCGAGTCCGGCATTTTCAGGCTCCGTGTTCTCCCGCATACAATCGGGGGCTTCCCGAGCTTAGCCTCGGGACGTCCGGCGCGATCACGCCGGCTCCGGAGCGCGCATGCCTCGTTTTCGCATCATCGTCCTCGCCGGCCTCGTCCTCGCCGGCGCAGCTTTGGTGTGGCTGCAATGGAGACCCGTGCCCGTGCGGGTGATCGCCGTGGGGCGCGGCGACGCGGCCGAGGTGGTCTATGCCACCGGCGCAGTCGAGCCCGTACGCTGGGCCAAGGTCATCCCGCTGCAGCGCAAGCGCCTCGTCGAGATTTGTGGATGCGAGGGCGAGGCGGTGACGCAGGGCACCGTTCTCGCGCGGCAGGATTCCGCCGAAGAACGCGCGGTGCTTGCGGAGATCGAGGCCCGTTTGGAGCGATTGGAGGCCGACCGCCGCCGTCTGGTCGGGCTTTTGGAGCGCAACGCCGCGTCGCTCACGGCGGTCGAACAGGCCGTGACCGCGGTTCAGGAAGCCGCCGCCCGCATCGCCGCAGCGCGGGAGAGGTTCGAGGCGTTGACGCTGCGCGCACCCATCGACGGCGTGGTGCTGCGGCAGGATTTCTTCGTCGGCGAAATCGTGGGCCCCGGCGACGTGGTGTTCTGGGTCGGGCCGCCGAAACCGCTGCGCATCGTCGCCGAGGTCAACGAGGAGGACGTGGCCCGGATCGCGCCCGGCCGCCGCGTGCTGATCCGCAACGATGCTTTCGCCGGACGCGTTCTGGAAGGTGTGCTGCGCACCATCACGCCGAAGGGCGACCCCGTGTCGAAGACGTTTCGCGTTCATATCGAACTGCCCGACGACACGCCGCTGATGATCGGCATGAGCGTCGAGGCCAACGTCGTGGCGCGTGAAGTCAAGAATGCGGTTTTGGTGCCGGCGGACGCGGTGATCGACGGCGCGGCCTACGTCGTGCGCGACGACAAGGCCGCCCTGGTGCCCGTGAAGCTCGGCATTCGCGGAAGCCGCATGGCCGAGGTCTTGGAGGGCTTGGCGGAGGGCGATCGGGTGATAACTCCGGTGCCCGAGGGCTTGACCGCGGGCCGACGCGTGCGCGTGGAGCCGCGGCCGTGAGACTGATCTTCGACATCGCCTTCACGCATGTGCGGTTCCGCCTGCGTCAGACGGTGGTCGGCATGCTGGGCGTCGCCACGGGCGTCGGATTTTCGATCATGATGGCGTCGCTGATGGAGGGCTCGCAGCGCGACTTCATCCGCCAACTCGTCGATGCGCTTCCGCATGTGTCCGTGACGGACGAGCGGCGCGAACCGCCCGCGCAACCCGCCGCGGAGGTGTTCGACGCGGTCGTGGTGCACGGGCTTTCGACCGAGCAGCTGAGCAAGGGCATCAAGAACCCCTACGCCACGCTCGCTTCGCTGGAGGCTTGGGTGCCCGGCGAAGTCGCACCTTCCGTGCAGACCAAGGCCGTCGCGCGGTTCGGCGGTCGCGACACGGCCGCGACGGTGATCGGCATCGATCCCAAGCGTGAGGTGCACGTCTCGCAGCTCGCGACGCAAATGCGCGAGGGCAGTCTCGAAGGGCTGTTCAAGGCCTCCAACGCCGTGATCGTCGGGGACGGCTTGGCAAAGCGCATCGGCCTGCGCGTCGGCAACACCGTGACGCTCGCCACCGCAGACGGCCGCGCCTTTTATGGCCAGGTGGTCGGGCTGTTTCACTCGGGCGTGCGGCAGATCGACGAGTCGCAGATCTACACCTTGGTGCGCACGGCGCAGGTGCTTTCGGGCCGAACCGCACTGGTCAACCAGATCCGCGTGCGGGTGAACGACGCGATGCAGGCGCGCGAGGTCGCGACGCGCATCGAGCGGTTGACCGGCTACAAGAGCGTCTCTTGGCAGGAAGCGCATGAAGACCTGCTCTCCGCGTTCCAGATCCGCAATGCCATCATGTTCATGGTGGTGGGGGCGATTTTGCTGGTCGCGTCCTTCGGCACCTACAACATCGTCTCGACGATCACCCACGAGAAGGCGCGCGACATCGCGATCATGAAATCCCTCGGCCTCAGAGAGGGCACGGTCCGCTCGATCTTCGTGCTCGAAGCGGGCGTGATCGGGGTGCTGGGCTGCCTGTTCGGCTTCGTGCTGGGCTACTTGCTGTGCAGGGGGCTGGGGTTGATCGAGTTCAAGGCGGGCTTCACGGACGCCACGCGGTTGCCGCTGCTCTATGCGCCGCAGCATTACTTGCTGGCCGGCGGCATCGCGCTCGCGTCCTCGCTGTTCGCCGGCTATTTCCCGGCGCGACGGGCGGCGCGTGTCCATCCCGTCGAGATCATCAGGGGCGCGTCATGAGCGTGCCGCTGATCGAAGTGAGGCGCGCGAGCCGCGTGCTGACGGGGGAAATCCCGACGACGCTCGTCGCCGATGTGGATCTCACGGTGTCGTCGGGCGAGTTCACCGCGATCATCGGGCCGTCCGGCTCCGGCAAGTCGTCGCTGATGTATCTTTTGGGCCTGCTCGACGTGCCTACCTCGGGCGACGTGTTCGTGAACGGGCGCGCGACGCGCGATCTCGACGACGATGCGCGCGCCGATCTGCGGCTGTCGCATCTCGGCTTCGTCTTCCAGTTCCACTTCCTGCTGCCGGAATTCTCGGCGCGCGACAACATCATGCTGCCGATGCGGGCCTTGGGGCGGATCGATGCCGCGGAACAGGGCCGCCGTGCCGACGCGCTGCTGGATTCGCTCGGCCTTTCGGCACACGGCCACAAGCGGCCGGATCAGCTGTCCGGCGGCCAAAGGCAGCGCGTCGCGGTCGCACGGGCCTTGGCGAACGAACCGGCCGTGCTGCTGGCGGACGAGCCGACGGGCAATCTCGACACGGTTTCAAGCGCGCAGGTCATTTCCATTCTGCGCGAGGTTGCGGCGGGGGAGGGCCGTGCGGTCGTCATCGTGACCCACGACCCCGGTATCGCCGCGCAGGCCGACCGCACGGTGACGATCGTCGACGGTCGGCTCGTACCCGATCAGGCGACTTCTGCCGGATAACCGGCTTTCGAGACCGCGCCCGCCAATGTCGGCGCCTCGGCCGTCGAGCGGATTTCGACCTTCCCGGTGGCAAGATCGATATCCACCTGCGCCGCGGGATCGCTTTTCTGCACGACGCGGGTCACGGCCGCAGCGCATCCGCCGCAGGTCATTCCCTTGACGTTCAATCGGATCAGTGACGCTTCGCCCATGTTCGAGGCCTTTCATTTGCTTCGATGCGTCATGGTGAATCGCATAGGTTTCAAAGTCAAAACTTCGCAACGCTGCGATTCTTGCGGCGAATCAGCCGATTCGAAATCATCGGCACGATTCGGTGGTTTTCTGTTTTGCGTCACCCGCCTTCGACCCGTTCATCTGGGGATGACGCATAATGAATTCCGTGGCGCGCGAAATCCTGATTCACGCGAGTTTCTTGATCCCGATCTTGTCCGCTCTCTACACGGCATCGGGAACATTGGGCCCGTTGTCCGCGACCGTTGCCTCCGTCGTGATGGTACTGTCCGGCTGCGGTCTCATCGCGCTCAGGTTGATGCTGTTTTCCGCGCGACGGAGCAACGAGGATCTGCGGGTCAAATATTCCCGCGCCATCCGCCGCATCCGTTCCATGGAGGACAGCGGCGGTGACACGTCGATTCCGGTGCCGCCGGCCGCCAACGCTCCCCGCCCGACGCCGAGCCGGACCCGTCCGGTGATATCGACGAGCGCGGCTGAAGCCGCCCCGGGCGGCGATGCTCGTTTCGCCGCTTTCGACCGCATCGAGCCGCCGATCGAATGGGTGGCGGAAGCGCGCTCATCGGATGTGCCGGTCAAGCCGCTGATCGCCGATCCGACGCTCAGCGATCCGAGCCCTCCCACGTTCGAAGTGCCCGTCTTCGGAGCCGCCGGTCCGGCACCGCGCGGCGAGGGGGACGCGCTCCCCGCCCGCGATGCGGCACCCATCCCGGCCCCCGAGGACTTCGAAACGCTGTTCACCACGCCGATCCTCGGCGTCGGCCACCGGATCGCGGAGGTCATGGCCGCCGAGGAACCCGCCAAGGCGTTCGATCCGGTCACGATGAAGATCGTCGATCTCGAAGCCGACCGCGCCGCAGCCTTCCGCGTCCGCTTCACGGTGCGCGGCGGCGGGCGTGAGGCCGGGGTCAAGGAATGGATGTACATGCCCGTCGTCGAAAAGCTCGGCCAATCGTCGGCGCTCGACCGACTCCGGCTCGACATGGCCGAAGGGCTGAGGGCCGGGGCGCCGCAACTGTTCGGCGAGCATCCGATGATCATCGATCTTTCGGGCGCTTCACTCGCCGACCCGACCATGGCCGGCGACGTCGTCCGTCGCTACGCGCGAGACGACGGCGCGGCCAAGCGCGTGGTGCTGGCCTTGCCGCAGCGCGACGTCGTGAAGATGACCGCGACGCAGCGCGGCAGCTGCGTCCGCCTGAGGGCGGCGGGCCTCCGGCTCGCCTTGCGCGACATCGACGATCTTCGTCTCGATGCCCGCAATCTCGCGGCCGACGGCTTTCGCTACCTGATCTTCTCGACGCCGGAGGCGTTGCGGTCCTTCGCGTCCGCTCCGCGCGCCGATCTCCCCGGCCTGTTGGCCGCCTTGAGGGGTGCAAACGTGCGGGCGATCGTTGAATCGGTAAGCGGGGATGCGGATCTGAGCGAGATGCGCGCGCTCGGCGTCTCCATGGTGTCGGGCCTCGCGGCCGAGAGACTTTTGCTGCCCGCGCGGTCTCCGGCCGCAGCCAATGTCGTCACGCTTTCGGTCGTGCCTGAACCGCGTCATCGGGCCATCGAACCCGAGGCGGACACGGTCCCCTACCAAGAGCCTCTGCGCCGCCCGGCTTGACGAAGCGGCGGACCGCCTCGTCTTGACTCGCCCCGCGCCTCCCCCTAGCCGACGTTCGAGACCGAGGAACGGTCGACGAGGCGGGACGGCATGGCGGCGGGAATGACGGGATCGATCTGGACGGGTCTAAAGACGCAGGCCGACCGCTACGACGTATTGTTCTGCGACGTCTGGGGCGTCGTACACAACGGTGCGGCGGCCTATCCCGGCGCGCTCGACGCGATGCGGCGCTTCCGCGACAAGGGCGGCACGGTGGTGCTCGTCTCGAACGCGCCGCGTCCGGGCTCAACCATTCCCGTTCAATTGCGCTCGCTGCTCGTGCCGGACGAGGCGTGGGACGCCATCGTGACCTCCGGCGACGTCAGCCGCCGCATGATCGAGGCACGCGGCGCGCAGACCTATCTGCATATCGGCCCGGAGCGCGACAAGCCGCTGCTCGAGGGTCTGCCCGGCCGCGAAGGCGACATCGAAGACGCGGACTATATCGTCTGTTCGGGCCTTTACGACGATACGACCGAGACGCCGGACGACTATGCCGAGCTGCTGGCGCGGGCGAAGGCTCGCGGGCTCGAAATGATCTGCGCCAATCCCGACATCATCGTGCATCGCGGCGGCGAGACGATCTTCTGCGGCGGGGCCATCGGCGAGGCGTATCTGGCCGTCGGCGGCAAGGTCGAATTCGGCGGCAAGCCGCACCGGCCGATCTATGTCGAGGCCCATGCGACGGCCGAACGGCTGCGCGGAGCGGCGGTGCCGAAGGATCGCATTCTGGCGGTAGGAGACGCCTTCCGCACGGACGTCGCGGGGGCCGTGGCGTTCGGGACTCCCGCCTTGCTGATCGCGGGCGGCATCCATGCCGAAGAGTTCGGCATGGTCGACGGCGAACTGACGGCCGAGCGGGCCGCCAAGGTGCTTGCCGGGTCCGCCATGCAGCCGACAGGCGTCATGGACGTGCTTGCCTGGTAGTCTCCGGTCTGTTCTTTGTCTCGCTTTTCAGTCGCGGGTTTCGCGTTTTCGACCAAAGATGCGTATCGCGGCCGAGGCGACGGCCTTAGTTTTCGGCGTCGGCTCGGGCTGGCGGATTAGGTATCCCCGATGACGTTTCGCGCCCTGCGCACCCTCGCTTTCGACGATCTCGCCATCGGCACGCGGGACGTGCTGATGCGCACCGTCATGGAAACCGACCTCGTGCGCTTCGCCGACGTGTCCGGGGACGACAACCCGATTCACCTCTCCGACAGCTACGCCGCGGGAACGCGTTTCGGCCAGCGCATCGCGCACGGCATGTTCACGGCCAGCCTGATCTCGGCGGTGATCGGGACGCGCATGCCCGGCCCCGGCGCGGTGTATCTCTCGCAGACTTTGAATTTTCTCGGTCCCGTGAAGATCGGCGACGTGGTGTGCACCACGGTCGAGGTGGTCGAGAAGGTCGAAAAGGGCCGCCGCGTGCGGCTGTCTTGCGCCTGCGTGGTCGACGGCAAGGCCGTGCTGGAAGGCGAGGCTTGGGTGAGCGTTCCCGCCAAGACCTAGTGGACGGTCGGCTCCCGCGCCGCGCCCCTTGACCCCGCACCCTTCGCGCGCCACGTTCCCGCCGCCCGAGGCGACGCCGTTCGCGTCGTCGGGCGATGACCGGACGAGCCCCGATCCATGACCATCAGCCATGCCCGTCCGGGCGAGGTTTCCGCCTTTACCGTCACCGACGCATCGGGGCCGCTTCCGGCCGCGCTGGCGGGCGCGGTCGTGGCGATCGGCAATTTCGACGGGCTGCATCGGGGTCACCATGCCGTGATCGGCCGCGCCCGCGCCTTGGCCGCCCGAGAGGGCCGCCCGGTAGCCCTGCTGACGTTCGAGCCGCATCCGCGCACGTTTTTCCGACCGGGCGAGCCGGTCTTCCGCCTGACGCCGCCGGGCGTCAAGGAAGCCGTGGCGCGCGCGCTGGGTCTCGACGGCATTGTGGTGATGCCGTTCGACGGCGCCTTGGCGGGAACGTCCGCGACCGGCTTCATCGAAGGGCTGCTGATCGGCCGCCTCGGCGTCGGCGGCATCGTGATCGGCCACGACTTCCATTTCGGCAAGGGGCGCGAAGGTTCGCCGGATATGATCGTCGAGACCGGCCGCCGCTTGGGCGTTCCGGTGGAGGTGGTGGAAGCGCTGAACGAGGGCGACGAGCCCGTGTCCTCCAGCATGATCCGCAAGGCGTTGGCCGATGCCGACGTGGAGACCGCGGCGCGGCTTTTGGGATATCGCTGGTTCGTGCAGGGCGAGGTCGCGCACGGCGACAAGCGCGGGCGGCTGCTCGGCTACCCGACGGCCAACATGATGCTGCCGAAGGATTGCGGCCTCGCGCTCGGCATCTATGCCGTGCGGATGGCGGTGGACGGCGTGGTGCGCGACGGCGTCGCGAGCTTCGGCCGACGCCCCACCTTCGACGACGGCGCGGCGCGGCTCGAGACGTTTCTGTTCGACTTTTCGGGCGATCTCTACGGCAAGATCGTGCAGGTCGAGTTCTGCGCCTTCATCCGCGGCGAAGAAAAATTCGATTCCGTCGAGGCGCTGATCGCGCGGATGGACGTGGATTCCGGGCTTGCCAAGGCGGCTTTGGCGCGACCGGCGGACGTGCCGGCCCCCAGCCTGCTGCCGTTGGTCTGAGAGCGGTGCGTATGGCGTCCGGCGCGGGAATGCTCTAAGTCCTGCGCGGGGTCCGCGACCGGGTTGCCGGGTCGCTTCGAGACGGTTCGACATCATGAACGACGCTTCCGAAGCCGCGAAAGCGGTGCGCGATTATTCCGAGACGCTGTTTCTGCCGCAGACGGAGTTTCCGATGCGGGCGGGGCTGCCGCAGCGCGAGCCCGCGCTTCTCGAACGCTGGACGCAGATGGACCTCTACGCGCGGATGCGCGAGAGCGCCAAGGGCCGCGACAAGTTCGTGCTGCATGACGGCCCGCCCTATGCGAACGGCAACATCCATATCGGCCACGCGCTCAACAAGATCCTGAAGGACCTCGTCGTCCGCTCGCAGGGTTTTCTCGGTTACGACTCCAACTATGTGCCGGGCTGGGACTGCCACGGCCTGCCGATCGAATGGAAGATCGAGGAAGAGTACCGCAAGAAGGGCAAGAACAAGGACGAGGTGGCGATCGTCGAATTCCGCAAGGAATGCCGTACCTTCGCCGAGCATTGGCTGTCCGTGCAGCGCGAGGAGTTCAAGCGCCTCGGCGTCGAAGGCGATTGGGCGCATCCCTATGCGACCATGGCCTATCCGGCCGAAGCGCAGATCGCGCGCGAATTGATGGCCTTCGCCTCGACCGGGCAGTTGTATCGCGGCTCCAAGCCCGTGATGTGGTCCGTGGTCGAGCGCACCGCCTTGGCCGAGGCCGAAGTGGAGTATCACGAGCATACGTCGTCGACGATCTGGGTGAAGTTCAAGGCGCTGGACGTGCTCGACGTCACGCTTTCGGACGCCTTCGTGCTGATCTGGACGACGACGCCCTGGACGATCCCGGCCAACCGCGCCATCGCTTATTCCACCGGCATCACCTACGGCCTCTACAAGGTGACGGGCACGCCCGAGGGCAATTGGGCCAAGCTCGGCGACCTCTACGTGAT
Source organism: Hyphomicrobiales bacterium (assembly GCA_027489535.1). GTDB lineage: Bacteria > Pseudomonadota > Alphaproteobacteria > Rhizobiales > Beijerinckiaceae > JAIXZO01. The sequence goes on along the minus strand of JAIXZO010000018.1, from coordinate 264,907 downwards.
CGCCGACAAGCTCGCCGAAGACGTGATGAAGTCCGCCAAGGTCGAAAGCTTCACGCGCATCCGCGAGGTCGATCCGGCCTTCATCAAGACCTGCTCGCACCCGTTCAAGGGTATCGAAGGCGCGGACGGCTTCTATGATTTCGACGTGCCGATGGTGCCCGCCGACTACGTGACCGACGATGCGGGCACGGGCTTCGTGCATACCGCCCCGGGCCATGGCGCGGACGACTACATCACCTTCATCAACAATCGCGAGGCCTTCGCCGCCGCGGGCACGCATGAAGTGCCGCACACCGTCGCGGCGGACGGCAGCTATTACCCGCAGGTGAAGCTGTTCGCCGGCGCACGCGTGTTCGACGACAAGGGCAAGGACGGCGACGCCAACAAGCGGGTCATCGAGAAGCTGACGGAAGTCGGCGGGCTGGTGGCGCGCGGCCGGCTGGTGCATTCCTATCCGCATTCGTGGCGCTCGAAGGCTCCGCTGCTCTTCCGCAACACGCCGCAATGGTTCATCGGCATGGATCGCCCGGTATCCGCGCTGGGCGACCGTTCGCTGCGCGAGGTCGCGCTGAAGGCCATCGGCGAAACGCGCTGGGTGCCGGCTGCGGGGGAAAACCGCATTCGCGGGATGATCGAGAACCGGCCCGATTGGGTCATCTCGCGCCAGCGCGCTTGGGGCGTGCCGATCACGGTCTTCATCCGCGAGGACGGCAACGGCAACGTGACCGATCTCGCGCCGGGACCGGACTTCGCGCGCAGCGGCGAGCTTGTCGCGCGCATCGGCGCGGCGTTCGAGGCCGAAGGCGCGGACGCGTGGTTCTCCGCCGATCCCCGTCGCTTCCTCGAAGGCTTCGTCGACGATCCGGCGCAGTGGACGCCCGTCTACGACGTGCTCGACGTGTGGTTCGATTCCGGTTCGACGCACGCCTTCACGCTCGAAGACCCGAAGAATTTCCCCGGTCTGGCCGGCGTGAAGCGCGTGATCGAGGGCGGACGCGATACGGTGATGTATCTCGAAGGGTCGGATCAGCACCGCGGCTGGTTCCACTCCTCGCTGCTCGAGAGTTGCGGCACGCGCGGCCGCGCGCCCTACGACGTCGTGCTGACGCACGGCTTCGTTCTCGACGAGAAGGGCGAGAAGATGTCGAAGTCGAAGGGCAACGTCACCGCGCCGCAGGACGTGATCCGCGACTCCGGTGCGGACATCCTGCGTCTCTGGGTAGCGGCGGCGGATTATTCCGACGATCTGCGCATCGGCCCGGAAATCATCAAGACCTTCGCCGACACGTACCGGAAGCTCCGCAACACGCTGCGCTGGATGCTCGGCACGCTGGCGCATCACGAGCGCGCGCACGACGTGGCCTTCAAGGACATGCCGGAACTGGAACGCGTAATGCTGCATCGCCTCGTCGAGGTGGATGCGGCGGTGCGCGAGGCCTATCGCTACTTCGATTACAAGCGCGTGGTCGCGACGCTCTCCTCGTTCATGACGCTCGATCTGTCCTCGTTCTATTTCGACGTGCGCAAGGACGTCCTGTATTGCGACCCGCGCTCGAGCGAGCGCCGCCGCGCGGCCTTAACGGCCGTCGATCTGATCTTCGACCGCGTGGTGTGCTGGCTCGCGCCGATCCTCGTCTTCACGGCCGAAGAAGCGTGGATGGAACGCCGCCAGACCGCCGAGGGCTCGGTGCATCTGATGACGTTCCCGGACACGCCCGAGGCGTGGCGCGACGACGCGCTGGCGAAGAAATGGGCCGACATCCGCCGCGTGCGGCGCGTCGTGACCGGCGCGCTCGAGATCGAACGCGCGCAAAAGCGCATCGGCGCATCGCTCGAAGCGGCTCCCGTCGTGCATGTCGAGGACAAGGACCTCGCGGCGCTGCTAGGCACCGTGGACTTTGCCGACGTGTGCATCACCTCCGCGATTACCGTGACGACGGGCGCGGCGCCGGACGACGCGTTCCGTCTCGACGACGTTCCCGGCACGGCCGTGGTGTCGCGCCGGGCCGAGGGGCGCAAATGCGCCCGCTCCTGGCGGTGGACGACCGAAGTGGGCGCGGATCCCGAATATCCGGACGTGACGCCGCGCGACGCCGAGGCGCTGCGCGAGTGGGACGCCGCCCGGGCGGCGGCGTGACGGCCGACGCGGTGAGGACCGCAGGGGCGCTCTCCGCCTGTGCCCATTTCGGTGCGCGCCTCGCCGCGGCCGTCTTCGTGCTCGATCAGGCGACGAAGCTGTTCGTGCTGTTCGTGATCGACATCGAGATGAACGAGCCGATCCGGCTCTTGCCGTTTCTCGACGTCGTGATGGTGTGGAACCGCGGCATTTCCTACGGGCTGTTCCAGCAGGAAAGCGAAATCGGCCGTTGGGCTCTGGTGGTGCTGTCGATCCTCGCCTCCATCGGCATCGCGATCTGGATGATGCGGGCGGAGACGACCCGTCTGGCGACCGCGCTGGCCTTGCTGCTCGGCGGCGCGATCGGCAATGCGGTCGACCGCGTCGCCTACGGCGCGGTGGCCGACTTCATTCACCTGCATTGGGGCGAATGGTCCTGGTACGTGTTCAACGTTGCGGACGCCGCCATCGTTGCGGGTGTCGTGCTGCTTCTGTATGACTCCTACCGGAGCGACGAGCGCCGGCCGAGCCCGGACGGCGATCCGCTTTGACGCCCCATTTTCGACGTGCAGGCAATTCATCACTACGATTGCCGCGTGGCGGTTTGATCGACGAGGGAGCCCGCAGATGATGAAGATACGGCGTTTCGGACCGGTTCTGTTCGGCTTGGTCGCCGCTTTCGCGTTTGCGCAGCCCGCGAGCGCGCAGGGCGTGCTGGACTTGGCCAAGGGGCTGCTCGGCATTTCCGATGAGAAGCCCGAGATCGAGTATCGCGAGCGCGCGCCCTTGGTCGTGCCGCCGAAGCTGCAATTGCGTGCGCCGCAGGAGCCTGCCTCCGCTCGCAATCCGAATTGGCCGAAAGACCCGGATGTTGCGGCGCGCAAGGCCGCCGAGGCGAAGAAGAAGATTCCCGAGCCCGAGGCCAACGGCCTGTCCAAGAACCCCGTGCTCTCGGTCGATGAGATGCGCGGCGGTCGTCGGGCGGGTCTCGGCGTGCCCGACGGAACGCCCGAGCGCAACATGATCGACCGTCCGGTTCTGTCGAACCAGGAGATGCGGACCATCGACCGTGAGGCGCGCGAACGCCAGAGCGTGGCCGCAGGCCCCATCGAGCCGACCCGCCAATGGCTGACCGATCCTCCGACCGGCTATCGCCGTCCCGCCGCCGGAGCCCCTGTCAGCGCGCCGAAGGGCGAGGGGCCCAAGATGTTGTCGGATCGCGAAATGGGCGACCCCTTCAGCACGTTCAACAAGAAGCCGTGATTTTCGGGCCCGGTATGGCCCGTTCACGACGTTCCTTTCCGTTCTTCAAGATCGCAGGTTGATCGTTCATGACCGACGTCTCGCTCGTCGACGGGGCCTCGTCTCCCGCCGACCGTCCCGCTCCGGCGCTTTCGACGGTGACGCTCCACAACGGCCTGCAGGTCGTGACCATTCCCGATCACCGTTCGCCGGTGGTCACGCACATGATCTGGTATCGCAACGGTTCGGCCGACGATCCGGTCGGCAAGTCCGGCATCGCGCATTTCCTCGAACACCTGATGTTCAAGGGGACCGATAAGCATCCGCAGGGCGCGTTCTCCGACATGGTGACGGAGCTCGGCGGGCAGGAAAACGCCTTCACCTCGCTCGATTACACGGCGTATTACCAGCGCACCGCGCGCGAGCACCTGCGCACGATGATGGAATTCGAGTCCGACCGGATGACCGGGCTCGTGTTGTCGGATGACGTCGTCTCGCCCGAACGCGACGTGGTGCTGGAAGAGCGTCGCATGCGGACGGATACCGACCCCGCGGCACAGCTCGGAGAGGCCGTCGCGGCCGCGCTCTACGCGCACCACCCCTACGGCACGCCGATCATCGGCTGGATGCACGAGATCGAAGACCTGCACCGCGAGGACGCGCTCAACTATTACCGGCGCTTCTACACCCCGGAAAACGCCATCCTGATCGTGGCGGGCGACGTGACCGCGGAAGAGGTGCTCGTCCATGCCGAGGCGACCTATGGCCGCATTCCGCCGCGCGGCGAGCCGCCGGTACGCCGTCGCCCCCGCGAGCCGGAACTCAAGGCGTCGCGCCTCGTCACACTCGCCGACCCGAAGGTCGAACAGCCTTCGCTGCAACGCTGCTGGATCGTGCCCTCCTACACCACCGGCGCGCCGGGCGAGGCGGAAGCCTTGGACGTGATGCTGCAGATCCTCGCCGCGAGCCAGACGGGGCGGCTGCACAAGCGCCTCGTCATCGAGAAGCGCGTCGCGGTGGCGGCGGGCGGCTGGTACCAGTCGACGGCCGTCGATCCCTCGCGCCTGCTGCTCTATGCCGTCCCGATGCCCGGCACCGATCTCGAGGCGCTCGCCGCCGCGCTCGACGAAGCCTTGGCGGAATTCATCGCCGAAGGCGTGAGCGACAAGGAATTGGCACGCGCCAAGACCCGCCTCATCGCGGACGCGGCCTATGCGCAGGACAGCCAGTCCTCGCTCGCGCGGATGTACGGCTCCGCCCTCGCCACCGGCTCGACCATCGAAGACGTGCAGCGCTGGCCCGACGCCGTCGAAGCCGTCACCGCCGAACAGGTGATCGAAGCCGCGCGCCGGCTCGACAAGCGTCGGGCGGTGACCGGCTATCTCATGAAGGACGAGGCGGCTTGATGAACGTTGCGGTGAACGAGACGAGCGGCACGCGATACGCCGACCGCATCCAGCGCGTCTCCGCCGGCGGCGGCATCGAGGCGTGGCTCGTCGAAGACTACACGGTGCCGCTCATCGCGGTCGAATTTGCCGTGCTCGGCGGCTCCGCGCAGGATCCCGAAGGCAAGGCCGGCGTCGCGCACATGCTTGCGGGCGTGCTGGACGAAGGCGCGGGCCCCTATGACTCGACGCAGTTCCACGAGCGGCTCGACGACTTTGCCGTCGAATTGCATTTCGGCGCGGACCGGGACGGCTTTTCCGGCCATATGCGCACGCTCGCGAAGCATCGCGACGAAGCCTTCGAGATGCTGCGGCTGGCGGTGAACGAGGCGCGGCTCGATGCCGAGCCCGTCGAGCGCGTGCGCTCGCAGATCATGGCCGGGCTGCGCCATGAATCGACCGATCCCGACACGATGGCCAACCGCGCCTGGTTCGCCTCGGCGTTTCCGGGCCATGCCTATGGCCGCCCGGTAAAGGGCTCGCTCGAGTCGATGCCGTCCATCGGCCGCGACGACCTCGCGGCGTTTCGTGCCCGCGTGCTGGCGCGTTCGACGCTGAAGATCGCCGTCGTCGGCGCCATCGACGCCGCGAGTTTGGCGGCCGAGCTCGACCGCGTGTTCGGATCGCTCCCCGCGACCGCCGATCTCGTTGCGGTGCCCTCGGCAAAGCCCGAAGGCATCGGCACGCGCAAGGTCATCGATTTCGACATCCCGCAGGCTTCGATCCGCTTCGGCGGCACGGGGATTGCGCGCAACGATCCGGATTGGCTGGCGGCGGTCGTCGTCAATCACGTCTTCGGCGGCGGCGTGTTCTCGTCGCGGTTGTTCCGCGAAGTGCGCGAGAAGCGCGGATTGGCCTATTCGGTCTATTCGCAGCTCGCGCCGTTCGACCGCGCGCCGCTGTTCATGGGCGGCACTTCGACCAAAAACGAGCGCGCGGCCGAGAGCCTCGGCATCATCGAGGCGGAAATCGCCTCGCTGGCCGAGAGCGGACCGGGCGAGGACGAGCTGTCGACGGCGAAGAAATACCTCACCGGCTCCTATGCGCTGCGCTTCGACACGTCGACGAAGCTCGCGAGCCAGTTGGTGCATGTCCAGATCGACGGCCTCGGCATCGACTACATGGACCGCCGCAACGCGCTGGTGCATGCCGTGAGCGCGGAGGACGCCAAGCGAGCCGCGCAGCGCCTGTTCGGCGACGGCCGCGTGTTCACGACGGTGGTCGGCAAGCCCGTCGGGATGTGAGAGGCGGCTGATCCGCCGCGCCCGACCGGGTAGGATGGGCGGGCCGGCGGGCGATTCGTCTCGCCGGCGCGTTCCCTCCTTCCCTCCGGAGCTGCCGTGACCGTCAGGCGTCTCGACCCCGTTCTGGTGGACCGCATCGCGGCGGGCGAGGTCGTGGAGCGGCCGGCGTCGGCCGTGAAGGAGCTCGTCGAGAACGCCGTCGATGCCGGTGCAAGCCGCATTGAAATCGTCATCGAGAACGGCGGCCGCAGCCTGATCCGCGTCGTCGACGACGGGCTCGGCATGACGCCGGAGGATCTCGACCTCGCGGTCGAGCGGCACGCGACCTCCAAGATCCCCGACGGCGACCTTTTCCGCATCGACACGCTCGGCTTTCGCGGCGAGGCGTTGCCCTCCATCGGCTCGGTCGCGCGGCTCGCCGTCGCATCGCGGCGGGCGGATGCCGATCACGGGTCCGCGATCCTGGTCGATGCCGGCCGCAAGCACGCCGTACGGCCCGCCGCCGTCGAGCGCGGCACGCGCGTCGAGGTGACCGACCTGTTCTACGCGACGCCGGCCCGGTTGAAATTCCTCAAGACCGACCGGGCGGAGGCACAGGCGGTTGCCGACATCGTCAAGCGCCTCGCCATGGCACATCCGCGCGTGCGCTTCACGCTGGTCGGCGACGGCGTCACGACGCTCGATTACCCCGCCGCGCGCGGGGAGAGCGACGAGGCGGCGTTGTCCGAGCGATTGGGTCAGGTGCTCGGCCGCTCCTTCATCGAGAACGCCCTGCCGGTCGATGCCATGCGCGAGGAAGCCGGTCTCACCGGTTTCGCGGGGCTCGCGACCGATCACCGCGCCACCGCGGGCGCGATCCACGCCCATGTGAACGGCCGCCCGGTGCGCGACAAGCTGCTGCTGGGCGCGGTCAAGGCCGCCTATGCCGACCTCGTGCCCAACGGCCGCCATCCGGCCGCGGCGCTCTACGTCACGGTGCCGCCGCGTATGGTCGACGTGAACGTGCATCCGGCCAAGAGCGAGGTCCGCTTCCGCGATCCCGGGCTGGTGCGCGGGCTGATCGTGGGCGCGTTGAAGCAGGTGCTCGGCGCGGCGGGGCATCGGGCGGCGAATACCGTGGGGGCGCGGACCTTGGACGCGCTGCGCCCGAGCTACGGCGCGTCCTACTCCGCGCCCCGGCCCGCCTCATGGGACTGGCGGACGTCGCCCGCCGCACCCTCCGAGGGGGAAATCGCGCCGGGGCATCTTGGCGGCTTCGCGGAGGCGGCTCAGGCGGCGTTCGCCGCTTTCGTACCGCAGAGCGATGGACGCGGCGCAGATGCCGCCGTCGATCCCGCGCTGCTCGCGCATCCGCTCGGCGCGGCGCGGGCGCAATTGCACGACACCTACATCGTGTCGCAGACGCGCGACGGCGTCGTCATCGTCGATCAGCACGCCGCGCATGAACGGCTCGTCTACGAGCGGCTGAAGCGGGAGCGTGCCGCGCGGGGCATCGAGCGGCAGATGCTGCTGATCCCGGTCGTGGTCGATCTCGATCCCGTCGAGGCCGCGAAGCTCGTCGACAAGGCCGACGTGCTGGGGGCCTTGGGCCTCGTCATCGAAGGCTTCGGGCCGGGCGCCGTTGCGATTTCGGAAGTGCCTTCTGCTTTGGCAGGCGGCGATGCGGCGGCCTTGCTGCGCGATCTGGCCGAGAGCATGGAGGAGTGGGGCTCCGCCCTCGCGCTCGAAGACCGGCTCGATCACGTGCTCGCGACCTTCGCCTGCCATCACTCCGTGCGGGCGGGGCGGCGCATGAAGCCGGAGGAAATGAACGCGCTGCTGCGCGAGATGGAGGCCACGCCGTTTTCCGGCCAGTGCAACCACGGGCGGCCGACTTACGTGGAATTGAAGCTGGACGACATCGAGCGGTTGTTCGGGCGACGCTGACGCCCGGGAGGGGATGACGTTCAGGCGAGCTTGGCGAAGACGACCTGCGTGTCGCCGTAAACACGCTTTTCAAGCTCTTCCAAGCCGTCGGGCAGCTTGAAGTCGACCTCGACGTTCTCTTCGACGACGATCAGAGCGTCGGGCGTGAGCCAACCGCCGGACAAGGCGGAATCGAGCGCCTGCTCCCCGAGACACTTGCCGTAAGGCGGGTCGCAGAACACCAGAGAGAACGGCTTGTTGGGGTGCACCGCGCCGAGCTTGGTGGCATCGCGCCGGAAAACCTTGGTCATGCCGGCAGCGCCGAGCGTCTCGACATTGGCGCGGATCAGGCCGCGGCCTTCCACGGAGTCGTCGACGAACAGAACGTGCGCCGCACCGCGCGACAGGGCTTCCAGCCCCAACGCGCCTGTGCCGGCGAACAGGTCCAACACCCGCGCGCCCGTGATCGGATCGTCATAGCCGTGCGCGAGCACGTTGAAGAGCGACTCGCGCACGCGATCGGACGTCGGCCGGACCGTCATGGACGACGGTCCGGTCAAGTTGCGTCCTTTGAAGCGGCCGGCAACGATACGCATCGCGCGTCGTGCTCCGTTCAATCGCCGCGACGCGGACGACCCGCGCCGCCCGAGGGCCGACCTCCGCCGCCGGAAGGCTTGCCGCCGAACGGACGACCGCCGCCGCCGGAGGGCTTGCCCCCGAAGGGACGCCCGCCGCCGCCCGAAGGCTTGCCGCCGAAGGAACGGCCTGCGCCGCCTCCACCGCCGCCCCCGAAGGAACGACCGCCGCCTTCAGGACGATCGCTGCGCGGTTTGAACGCACGATCCCCCTGCGGCCGATCACCCTGCGGGCGATCGCCGCGCGGAGTGTAGGGCCTGTCGCCGCCGCGATCTTCACGCGGAGGGAAGCTCGGGCGATCCGCCTGCGGGCGGTCGCCGCGCGGAGTGTAGGGCCGGTCTCCGCCGCGATCTTCACGGGGACGGAAGTTCGGACGGTCGCCCTGCGGGCGGTCGCCGCGCGGAGTGTAGGGCCGGTCTCCGCCGCGATCTTCACGGGGACGGAAGTTCGGACGGTCCCCTTGCGGCCGGTCGCCGCGCGGGGTGTAGGGCCGGTCTCCGCCGCCGCCTTCACGCGGACGGAAGCTCGGACGGTCGCCCTGCGGACGGTCGCCGCGCGGGGTGTAGGGCCGGTCTCCGCCGCGATCTTCACGCGGGCGGAAGCTCGGACGATCCCCCTGCGGACGGTCGCCGCGCGGGGTGTAAGGCCGGTCTCCGCCGCCGCCTTCACGCGGACGGAAGTTCGGCCGATCACCCTGCGGACGGTCGGCGCGCGGAGTGTACGGCCGATCACCGCGATCCTGACGGGGACGGTCCTCGCGCGGACGGAACGAGCGTTCGCCCTCGTCGCGACGGGGCGCGCGGGGTTCCTCGCGGATCTCCTCGCGCGGCTCGGACTTCACGCGCTCGACGAGAACCTTGCGGCCGCTCGTGCTTTCGATGCGTCCTGTGCGCTCGTGATCACGCTCGGCGCTCTCGGTACGGGCGGCTTTGGGGTCCGCGCCGCGACGCGGCACGCGGGCCTTCTCGGCACGGCCTTCCTCGTCCTCGTCGGCGCGCCAGATCGAGCGCAGCGGCTCGGTCGGGGCGCGGCGCTTCGGCCGGGCGTCGGCGTCCGGCGCGGGGCCGAAACGTTCGACGGGGCGGCTGCGGTCGCGTTCGCCGAAGCGTGCGCCGTCGCCGCGCGGCCGACGCTCGCCCTCGCCGGGGCGGCCCTGCCATTCGCGCTTCTTGGGGTGATAGTCCTCGTCCTCATAGACGAACACCGGCGCTTCGAAGTCGCATTCGCCCTGCGCGGCCAGCGCCGGGCCGAGCTGGTCCTGCAGCACCGCGGTACGCACCTCTTCGACCGAGCCTTCCGGCAGGTCGTTGAGCTGGAACGGGCCGAAGGAGACGCGGATGAGGCGGTTCACCACGAGGCCGAGATGCTCGAGGACGCGCTTGACCTCGCGGTTCTTGCCCTCGCGGATGCCGAGCGTAATCCAGACGTTGTCGCCCGTCTCACGTTCGATTTCGGCTTCGATGGGGCCGTAATGCATGTCGTCGATGGTCACGCCGTTGCGCAGCGCATCGAGATCGGCCTGCGTGATGTCGCCGTAGGCGCGCACCCGGTAGCGCCGCAGCCAGCCGGTGTCGGGAAGCGACACGACGCGGGCGAGCCCGCCGTCATTGGTCAGCAGCAGCAGGCCCTCGGTGTTGATGTCGAGGCGGCCGATGGTGACCACGCGCGGCAAACCGGCCGGGAGCGAACCGAATACCGTCGGGCGGCCTTCGGGGTCCCATGCCGTCGTCACGAGCCCGCGGGGCTTGTGATAGAGGAACAGGCGCGTGCGCTCCTTGCTCGGGAGCTGCGTCCCGTCCACGGTCACGACGTCGCGTTCTGTCACGTCCAGCGCGGGGCTCGTGAGAATGGTGCCGTTGACGGCCACGCGGCCGGCTTCGATCCATGCTTCGGCGTCACGACGCGAACACAGCCCGGCGCGCGCGATCACCTTCGCGATGCGGTCCGAGAAGGACTTGCGGATCTTCGGACCCTTCTCGCGCTGTTCCGGGCCGCCGCGGCCGCGATCCTCGAAACGCGGGCGGGCAGAGGCCGCACCTTCCTCGCGATTGCGGACGGGACGGTCGCCGTCCGGGCGGGCGCGGAACGGACGGTCGCCCTGCGGGCGGTCGTCGCGCGAGCGGAACGGCCGGTCCCCACCGCGATCGTCACGCGGACGGAAGTTCGGGCGGTCGCCCTGAGGACGGTCGTCGCGGGAACGGAACGGGCGGTCGCCGCCTTCGCTGCGGGCGCGGAAGGGACGGTCACCCTGAGGACGCGGGCGGTCGCCGTCGGGACGTGCACGGAAGGGCCGATCGCCGTCGGGGCGGGGCCGATCTCCGTCGGGACGCGCGCGGAACGGGCGGTCGCCTTGAGGTCGGTCGCCGCGCGACGCGTAAGGGCGGTCACCCTGCGGACGGGGACGGTCGCCCTCGGGACGGGCCCGGAACGGCCGGTCGCCTTGCGGACGGGGACGATCACCGTCGGGACGCGCCCGGAAGGGGCGGTCGCCGTCGTTGCGGGGGCGGTCGCCTTCAGGGCGCGCGCGATAGGGTCGGTCACCTTGCGGGCGTGCCGGACGATCACCGTCGGGACGTGCGCGGAAGGGACGGTCGCCGCCGGACCCTTGCGGGCGATCGGAACGGGACGAGGGGCGGCGGGAATCGGTATCCCGGGGCGGACGGCCTTTGCCGCCGCCGCCGCTGTTTTTGCTGTTGTCGGTCATCGCGCGCTGATAGCAGAGTGTGCGACCCGTTGCGAGTGCAAGCCACCCGAAAAATGTCCTCAGTCCTCCAGCCCGCGCCCGTTTCGACCCCTCTGGACGTCGCTTTCGACGCCGCGAGACGCGCCGCCGCGCGCGGCGAGGTGCCCGTCGGGGCGGTGGTCGTACGCGACGGAAAAGTGCTCGCGGAGGCGGGAAACCGCACTTTGGAGGACCGCGACCCCACCGCGCATGCCGAAATGCTGGCCATTCGCGCCGCATGCGCCGTCGTCGGCTCCGAGCGGCTGATCGGTTGCGACCTCTATGTGACGCTCGAACCCTGCGCCATGTGCGCGGCCGCAATTTCTTTTGCGCGCATCCGGCGGGTCTATTTTTCGGCCTCCGACCCGAAAGGCGGGGCGGTGGAGCACGGCCCGCGCTTTTTCGGGCAGCCGACCTGCCATCACGCGCCGGAGGTTTACGGCGGGCTGCGCGAAAGCGAAGCGGCGGAGCTGCTCAGGTCTTTTTTCGCCGCGCGACGGTAACGGGCTTCTCGAACAGGGCGGCGAGGCCGCGCTTGACCTCCTCGCGGCACGGTTCGGCCGCGTGCAGGATCGCCTTCGTCTTGAGGAAGTCGAGCACGCGATAGCGTTCCACGTCCGGCCGGATCAGGAGATCGGGGCCGCGTACCGCCAGTTTCTCGGCGACGATCGCGCCCTGCATGATCTGCGTCGCGCCCAACATCGCTTCGAACGGTTCCGGGCGGACGCTCGTGTCACCGGCCGGCCCGCCCGCGACGTCGACCGCGACGACGTATTGCGCACGGTTCGCGAGCCGGTCGAAGGGCAGGGGGTTCACCACGCCGCCGTCGATCAGGAAGCGCCCGTCGATGGTGACCGGGCGCACGAGACCCGGCACCGCCATGGATGCGGCGACCGCGGACACAAGCGGGCCGGAGTCGATCGCCGTTTCGCACCGCGCGTAATAATCCGTCGCAATCGCGATGAAGGGAATCTCCAGATCCTCGAAGAAGTCAGGCACGTCCTTCGGCCAAAACAGATCGAGCACCTTTTCGGCGTCGACGAGGACGGGGTTGGCGAGCCCCTTCACGAACAGGTCGGTGATCTTGCCGACGCGGGCTTCGAGCAGTTGCGAGAGCACGCGCGTGGGGTCGCGGAAGCGGTCGAGCACGTGGCGGCGCAAGTTTTTCGCGGGGATGCCGGCCGCATAGGCCGCGCCGACGATGGCCCCGATGGACGTACCCGCGATGGCGGCGGGCTTGATGCCGAGTTCGTCGAAGGCTTCCAGCACCACGATATGCGACAGCCCGCGCGCGCCGCCGCCGCCCAAAGCAAGGGCGACGGAAGGCTCGGACGAGGGTCGCTTGGCGGTCATGCGGCGAAGCTTAGCGCGCGCCCGCCTTCACCGCATAGGTCCACGCCGTCGCGGCGAGGGGGCGGACTTGGGCGGCCATGGCGGCGGCGTTTTCATTGGAGGCGGTGCCGTCGCGCACGCGGCCGACGATGCCCTGCAGGATCGCGGCGAGCCGGAAGAGATTATAGGCGAGATAGGTCTCGAAATGCGGGAGATCGGAAAGACCGGCGCGCAATGCATAGGTCTGCGCATAGTCCTCCAGCTTCGGGATCCCGAGGGCGACGAAATCGGCGCCGAGCAGGCTGCCCGTCCCCGCGCCCGTCTCCGAGCGCGGCATCACCCACGTCATGAAGTGATAGACCGCGTCCGCGAGCGGATCGCCCAGCGTCGCGAGTTCCCAATCCAGCACGGCCGCAACCTTCGGCGCATCGGACGCGAGGATCAGATTGTCGAGCCGATAGTCGCCGTGCACGATTGCGGCACGGCCGCCCGGCGGCAGGTTGTCGGGAAGCCACGCAGCAAGGCGATCCATTTCGGGAATGCTTTCGGTCGCACTTGCGCGGTAATTTTCGCTCCACCGCTTTACCTGACGCCCGACATAGCCCTCCGCGCGTCCGAAGTCGCCGAGACCGACGGCGGCGGGATCGTAGGCATGCAGCTGCGCCAAGGTCGCGTTCATCGCGTCATAGACGGCGGCGCGCTCGACGGGGTCGGAATCCGGCATCGCCGGATCCCAGATCACGCGGCCGTCCACATGAGCCATGACGTAGAATTCGGTGCCGATCACGGTTTCGTCGGTGCAATGCGCGAGCGGCTTCGCCACCGGAAATCCCGCCCCCGACAAGGCCGACAGCACCTTGAACTCACGGTCGACCGCATGGGCGGAGGCCAGCAATTTGCCGGGAGGCTTGCGGCGCAGCACGTATTTCGCAGGGCCGGAAGTCAACAGATATGTGGGGTTCGACTGCCCGCCCTTGAACTGCCTTACGTCGAGGTCGTCCCCGATGCCGGGCACGCGCTCCCCCAGCCATGACGCGAGATGCGCGGCATCGAAGGCGAGGGCGACCGGCACGGGCTTGGTGCCGGAAAAGGCGATTTGCCGGTCGAGTTTGGTCATCATGCGGCGCTCAGGAAGGGAAGAAGGGCATCCAGCGTCGCCTGCGGGTTTTCTTCCGCGACGAAGTGGCCGGCATCGATCGCCTTGCCTTCGGCCCTCGGCGCGAAGGTGCGGATCCATTGGTTGAGGGGCCCGCCCGCCGCCGGAATGCCGCGCGTCCCCCACAGCACGTAGACCGGGCAGAAGATGCGCTTCGTCATCGCGAGATCGGCGCGGTCATGCTCCACGTCCACCGTCGCGCCCGCGCGATAATCCTCGCAGCAGGCATGGATGCGGGCGGGTTCGGCGAAAAAGGCGCGGTAGTCGTCCATCGCGCGGGGATCGTAAGCGTCCAATCCGTCCCGCGACCAGCTTGCGATGGTGTGGTCGAGCCACATCGCGGACGCGCCTTGCAAGAGGGTTTCGGGCATGGGCGTCGGCTGCGCCAAGAACGCCCAATGATAGACCTTCATCGCCTTTTCGGCGTCCATCGTGTCCCACATCGTCACGGTCGGCGCGATGTCGAGCAAGGCGAGGCGTTCCACGCGGGCGGGATGGTCGAGCGCAAGGCGATAGGCCACCCGCGCGCCGCGATCATGCCCGACGACGCGGAACGCCGAATGGCCGAGCCCCTCCATCACCGCGATCATGTCCTCGGCCATAGCGCGCTTGGAATACGTCATGTGCCCGGCATCGCCGGGCGGCGCGCTCGAGCGGCCGTAGCCGCGCAGGTCCGGCATCACGAGGCTGAAATGCTCCGCCAGCTGCGGCGCCACCCGGTGCCACATCGCATGCGTCTGCGGAAAGCCGTGGATCAGCAGCAGCGGCGGGCCGGAGCCTCCCGTGCGCAGGAAGATGCGCCCCGCCGCCGTCTCTATCTCGCGGCTCTCGAACCCCGGAAACAATGCGTCGGTCGCGGACATGGACGGCCTCCCTGCGGTTCGTTTTCCGCAGGATAGCGGTTCCCGTCGGAAGGTCACGCGCGACGAACCCCGCTCAGCCCCGGCCTTCCTCGCGCTCCACCGCCAAGCGGCCGATATCCGTGCGGTGGAAGCCGCCGGGCCAATCGATGGCGGCCAGTGCGTCATAGGCTCTGGTCTGCGCTTCTCGCACCGTCGCGCCCAAGGCGGTAACCGCGAGCACCCGCCCTCCCGCAGCCAGCAGACGGCCCGTGGGGTCGGTCTTGGTGCCCGCATGGAAGACGAGCACGTCGGGCTTGGCCTCCGCCGCCGCCACGTTGCGGATTTCCGTGCCCGTCACCGGCTTGCCCGGATAGTTTTCCGCCGCGAAGACGACCGTGAGCGCCGCTTCCGGCCGCCAAGCGACGGTCTTCTCGTTCAACCGGCCTTCGGCCGATGCGATCAGCAGGTCCAAGAGGTCGGTCGCGAGGCGCGGCATCAGCACTTCGCATTCGGGGTCGCCGAAGCGGACATTGTATTCGATCAGCTTCGGCCCGGCGGCGGTGATCATCAGCCCGGCGAACAGCACCCCGCGAAACGGCGTGCCCCGTGCCTTCATCGCCCGCACCGAGGGGAGGACGATCTCCTCCATCGTGCGGCGCTCGACCTCCGCCGTCATCACGGGGGCGGGCGAATAGGCGCCCATGCCGCCGGTATTAGGCCCCGTATCGCCGTCGCCGACGCGCTTGTGGTCCTGCGCCGAGGCGAGCGGCAGGGCCGTGTCGCCGTCGCAGAGCACGAAGAACGAGGCTTCTTCGCCGATCAGGCATTCCTCGATGACGACTTCCGCACCCGCCGCGCCGAGGCCGCCGGAAAACATCATGTCGACGGCGGCTTCGGCTTCCGCGACGCTCGCGGCCACCACGACGCCCTTGCCCGCCGCAAGCCCGTCGGCCTTCACCACGATGGGCGCGCCTTGCGTGCGGACATAGGCCTTGGCGGGCTCGGCTTCGGTGAAGCGCGCATAGGCGGCGGTCGGTACGCGGGCTTCGTCGCAAAGGGCCTTCGTAAAGGCTTTCGAGCCTTCCAACCGGGCGGCCTCGCGCGACGGGCCGAAGCAGAGGATGCCGGCCGCGGCCAAATCGTTCACGAGCCCCGCCACGAGCGGCGCTTCCGGGCCGACGATGACGAAGCCGATGCGGTTGAGGCGGCAGAAGGCGATGACGGCGGCGTGGTCCGCCACGTCGATCACGACGTTTTCGCCGAGCTTCGCGGTCCCGGGATTGCCGGGAGAGACGTAGAGGCGTTCGAGCTGCGGGCTCTTGGAAAGCGCCCACGCCAAGGCATGCTCGCGACCGCCGGACCCGATCAGAAGAACGTTCATGTCTCGACTCCGTTCATGCCTCGAAAACCCTGCGCACGCTGCCGGGACGGTTCAGCCCTTGGCGGGCATAAACGGCTTCATGCCCTCGCGCGCCAATTCGTCGACGCGCTCGTTTTCGGCATGGCCCGCATGGCCCTTCACCCAGTGGAAGGCGACGTCGTGGCGGGCGCGGGCTTCGTCGAGCCGCTGCCAGAGGTCCACGTTCTTGACGGGCTTCTTGTCCGCGGTCTTCCAGCCGTTGGCCTTCCACCCGTACATCCACGAGGTCACGCCTTGGCGCAGATATTGGCTGTCGGTCCACAAGTCGACGGCGCAGGGGCGCTTGAGCGTTTCGAGGCCCATGATCGCCGCGGTCAATTCCATGCGGTTGTTGGTGGTGTGCGGCTCGCCGCCCGACAATTCCATGGTCTTGTCGCCGTAGATCAGCATCGCGCCCCAGCCCCCCGGGCCGGGATTCCCGGAGCACGCGCCGTCGGTATAGATCGTCACCCGTCCGCTCATGCCGGAACGCCGACGAGGCCGTAATCGGCGGCGCTTTCGGCGCGCTGATGAAAGCGGAGCTTCTTGTAATATTCGAGCGGATCCTTCGGCTTCACCAGCGCGCCGGGCGGCACGTTGAGCCAATCGACCAGCCTCGTGAGCATGAAGCGCAAGGCCGCGCCCCGGCACAGCACCGGCAGCGCATGGACTTCGGCCGGTTCGAGCTCGCGCACGCGGCGATAGCCGGCGATCATCGCCTGACCCTTGGTGAGATTGAACGAGCCGTCCATCTCGAAGCACCAGGCGTTCAGGCAGATCGCGAGGTCGTAGGCGAAGGCGTCGGTGCAGGCGAAATAGAAGTCGATCAGTCCGGACAGTTTCGAGCCGATGAAGAACACGTTGTCGGGGAACAAGTCGGCATGGATGACGCCGCCCGGCAAACCCGACGGCCATTCGCGTTCGAGCGCGTCGAGCGCGCTTTCGGTGGCGGCGCGCAGCCCCGGCGTGACGCTGTCGGCGCGCTCTTGCGCGGCGTCGAACAAAGGCCGCCAGCCCCGAACCGAAAGTGCATTCTCGCGCCGCATCGGGAAATCCGCACCCGCCAGATGAAGCCGCGCGAGCGCCTCCCCGACCGCCCCGCAATGCGGCACGCCGGGACGCTTGACGCCCATTCCGTCCAGAAAGGTGACGATGGCGGCGGGGCGACCGGCCAACCGGCCCAGCGCCTCGCCCGTCCGGCGCTTCACCGGCTGCGGGCAGACGAGGCCCTTGGCGGCGAGATGCTCCATCAGCCCCACGAAGAAAGGCAGATCGCTTTCGCGCGTCCGCTTCTCGTACAGCGTGAGGATGAAGAAGCCGCTCTCGGTGTGGAGCAGGAAGTTGGAATTCTCGACGCCCTCGGCGATGCCCTTGGCCGACAGCACCGCGCCGATGTCGTAACCCGCCACGAACTCCGCCAACTCGTCGTCGGGCACTTCCGTATAGACGGCCACTAAGCTTGCTCCGTCGCGGCGTCGCGCAGACGGCGCGGCAAGGGGAAGAAGACGCTTTCGTCGGCGGTGGAAATCGTCTCGACCTCGACGGCGAAGCGCGCGGAGAAGGCGTCGATGATTTCCTCGACCAGAATCTCCGGCGCGGACGCCCCGGCGGTGACGCCCAGCGTCCGGATACCCTCGAACTCCGACCAGTCGATGTCCTCGGCGCGCAGGATCAGGCGCGCGACCGAGCAGCCGGCGCGCTCCGCCACTTCCCGCAGCCGCTGCGAATTGGAGGAATTGGGCGAGCCCACCACGATCATCGCGTCCACCTTCGGCGCGACGGCCTTCACGGCCTCCTGCCGGTTGGTGGTGGCGTAGCAGATGTCTTCCTTGTGCGGCCCCGCGATGGCGGGGAAGCGGGCGCGCAGCGCGTCACGACGGCCTGTGTATCGTCGACCGAAAGCGTCGTCTGGGTCGCGTAGGCGAGATCCCCCGATGGCGGTTCGAGAGCGGCCACGTCGGCTGCGGTTTCGACGAGAACCACCGCGCCTTCGGGTAGTTGACCCATGGTGCCGATCACTTCCGGGTGCCCGGCATGGCCGACGAAGATCACCGTGCGCCCGCGCTTGTGGTGAAGTTCCGCCTCGCGATGCACCTTGGTCACGAGCGGGCAGGTGGCATCGACCGCAAACAGCGCACGGCGCTCGGCTTCGGCCGGGACGGATTTCGGCACGCCGTGGGCGGAGAAGATCACGGGAGCGTCGCCGTCGGGCACTTCGGAAAGCTCGGTGACGAACACCGCCCCTTTGCGGCGCAGCCCCTCGACGACGTATTTGTTGTGCACGATCTCATGCCGGACATAGACCGGCGCGCCATAGAGCTTCAACGCCTGCTCGACGGCGTCGATCGCGCGCACGACTCCCGCGCAGAAGCCGCGCGGGGCACAAAGCAATATTCGCAGCGGTGGGTTGTCTGTCCGTGTCATGATGCGCCGGTTCGAGGGCCTGCGTTTCTGACCCCGCGCCCGGAACACTGTCAAGCGCGCGGCCGTTCGCGGCGTGCGGGAGAACGACGAGATCGACATGCCCGACCCGCATTCCCCCGGCTTTCTCGTGCCGATTTTGATCCTGATGGCCGCAGCCGTCGTGTTCGTCCCCTTGGCGAACCGGTTCAAGCTGGGCGCGATCATCGGCTATCTCATCGCCGGAATCGCCATCGGCCCCTCGGGCCTCGGCTTGGTCACCGATCCTGCCACCACGCTCGGCATCGCCGAACTCGGCGTGGTGATGCTGCTGTTCGTCATCGGGCTGGAGCTGAAACTGTCGCGCCTTTTCGCCATGCGCCGCGACATTGTCGGGCTCGGCGGATTGCAGATGGTGCTGTGCACGGCGGCCTTGCTGCCGCTCGCCATGGCGGTCGGCACCGAATTCAAGGGCGCGCTCGTCGTGGCCTTCGCCTTGGCCCTGTCCGCAACGTCCATCGCGCTGCGCATCCTTCAGGATCGGGGCGACCTGCAGACGGCCTACGGACAGAAGAGCTTCGCCGTTCTGCTGTTCCAAGACATCGCCGTCGCGCCTGCGCTCGCGGTGGTGCCGCTGCTCGCCGGAAAGGTCGCAAGCGATTCGCCGGCTTGGCTCGCGGTGCTGATCGCGGCCGCCGGCATCGCCGGCATCGTGGCGGCGGGGCGGTGGCTGCTCAATCCGCTGTTCCGCTTGCTCGCGAAATCCGGTGCGCGGGAGGTGATGACGGCAGCCGCGCTGCTGGTGGTGCTCGGTTCGGCGGTCGTGATGCAGAGCGCCGGCATGTCGATGGCGCTCGGCGCGTTCCTCGCGGGCCTGTTGCTGGCGGAATCGGATTTCCGGCATCAGCTGGAAGCCGACATCGAGCCGTTTCGCGGGTTGCTGCTCGGCTTGTTCTTCATGAGCGTCGGCATGACGCTGCAACTGGGCGTGGTCGCGCCGCAGGTCGGGCCTCTGCTCGGCTTCGTCGCGGCGGTGCTCGGGCTGAAGGCGCTCATCGTCTTCGCGCTGGGGCGTCTGCGCGGTGCAAGCACCGGAGACGCGGTCCGCATGGCGGCCTTGTTGTCGCCCGCCGGCGAATTCGCCTTCGTGCTGATCCCCTTGGCCGCGCAATTCGGCCTGATCGGCGGGCGCGAGGCGGTGCTTTGGACCGCGCTGGCCGCGCTCACGATGGTCGGCGGGCCGTTGCTGGTGCGTGCGTCGGAGATGTTCTGCCGCATGCGGACGCGCAAGACGGGCGTTCGCGAGGATTACGATCTGGACGGCTTGGGCCGCACTTCGGGAAGCGTTTTGGTCATCGGCTTCGGCCGTTTCGGCCAGCTTTCGACGCAACTTCTGCTCGCCGCGGACGTCGACGTCACCGTCATCGACGGCGATGTGGACATGATCAAAAGCGCGGCCCGCTTCGGATTCAAGGTCTATTACGGCGACGGTACGCGGCTCGACGTGCTGCGGGCGGCGGGCGCGGACAAGGCGCGGCTCATCGCGATCTGCGTCGACGACAAGGCCGCGGCCACCCATATGGTCGAGATCATCCGGGCCGAGTTCCCGCTGGCGAAGCTGCACGTGCGCGCCTATGACCGTGTCCACGCCCTCGCATTGATGGACCGCAACGCGGATTACATCCTGCGCGAGACGGCGCCGGCCGCGCTCCGATTCGGGCGCGAGGCGCTGACGGCGATCGGCATCGATCCCGCGACCGCCGACGAGGTGGCCGAGGATGTCGGGCGGCGTGACGAAGCGCGCCTTCTGGCGCAGCACAGCGAGGGCCTGATGGGCGGCATGAACCTTCTCTACGGCACGGGCGTGCGGCCCGAACCGTTGCTGCCGCCGAAGGCCGCCGCGCAAAGCCTTTCGGCGCAAACCGAGGTCCTGGTCGCCGACCGCGCCTCCGAGGAAGTCGGTTCGTGACGCGCAGCGGCCCCGGCACCTTCACCACCGGCTCGATCATGCGGCACGTCGCCGTCATGTCGCTGACGGGGACCATCGGCCTGATCGCGATCTTCGTCGTCGACCTGCTTTCGCTGCTTTACGTGTCCTGGCTCGGCGACGTGAACCTCACGGCCGCCGTCGGCTATGCGACGACGGTGCTGTTTCTCGCCACCTCCGCCAATATCGGCTTCATGATCGCCGTCGGCGCGGTCGTATCGCGGGCGCTCGGTGCGCGCGAGCGCGAACGGGCCCGCCGGCTCGCGGCCTCGTCGCTGGTCATGTCGGCGATCCTCTCGGCCGTCGTCGCGGCCGCCATGATGGCGAGCGCGGACGCGACGCTCGATCTGCTCGGCGCGACCGGCGAAACCAAGACGGTGGCGCACCGCTTCCTGATGATCAGCCTGCCCTCCAACGTGTTCATGGGCCTCGGCATGGCGCTGGCCGGCATCCTGCGTGCCGCGGGCGACGCGAAGCGCGGAATGTATGTGACGTTGGCGGGCGGCATCGCCACCGCGGTCATCGATCCCCTCCTGATCTTCGGCGCGGGCCTCGGCACCGACGGTGCGGCGTGGGCGACGGTCTTCTCCCGGCTTGTCTTCACCGGCGTCGGCGCATGGGGCGCGATCCGCGTGCATGATCTCGTGGCCAGGCCCGTCGCTCTGCACGTGGTGGAGGACGCCTCGCCCCTGCTGGCGGTCGCCGTCCCGGCGGTCCTCACCAACATCGCGACCCCGGTCGCGAACGGCTTCATGACGGCGGTGATCGCGCCTTACGGCGATGACGCGGTGGCGGCGAACGCCATCATCACCCGGCTCGTGCCCGTCGCTTTCGGCGCATTGTTCGCGCTGTCGGGCGCGGTCGGGCCGATTTTCGGCCAAAATCTCGGGGCGAAGCTGTTTCCGCGCGTGCGGGCGACGCTGAATTGCGGCCTGATGTTCTCCGCCGGAACTATCGTCCTCGCCTGGCTGGGCCTCTGGGCGGCGCAGGACGCCATCGTCACGGCGTTCAAGGCGCAGGGCGAAACGGCGGAGCTGGTGCGGTTCTTCTGCACGATTCTCGCGGGAACATGGGCGTTTCACGGCGCTCTGTTCGTGGCCAATTCCGCCTTCAACAATCTCGGCGCCCCGATCATGGCCACGGCCTTCAACTGGGGCAAGGCGACCCTCGGCACGATCCCCTTCGCTTGGTACGGCGCTCGGACTGCGGGCGCGGAAGGGGCGTTGATGGGGCAGGGCGTCGGCGCGATCTTGTTCGGCATCATCGGCGTTTGGGGCGCGTACCGCGTCATCCTCCGTCTGTCGGAGGCCGAGCATCGCAAGGCGGCGGTGGCGGGAGCGGGTGAAACGGCGTAGAATCCGCCTCGGATTAAGGGTGAAACATGTCGAATTTCTTCGAATTTATGGCACCTAAGGGCGTTAATCCGTTTGCGGATTATGCATCCCGTTTCGGCATCACCCAGGATCAGGCGACCCGGGCGATGGTCGCGATGATGCCCGCCTTCGCGATGGCGATGCAGCGCCGCGCGCCCACACCCTCCGATTTCGCGCAGATGTTCATGCCCCAGACGGGCCGAAGCATGGACCCGATGCAGGCGTTTTTCGGCTCCCGCGACCTCGCGGACCGCATCGCCGAACAGACTGCGGGCTTCGCCGGCCTCAATTCCTCGATCATTCAGCAGATGATGCCGGCCATGGCCGGCGCGCTCGCGACCGCGCTGACCAAGGCCGCGGGCGAGTCGCCTTTCGCCAAGGCCCATGCCGCAGCGGAGAAGCGGACGCGGGATGCGGCGGGAACGCGTGCGGCGGAGGAGAGCGGCGCGGCGCTCGGCGGCATGTTCGCGGCCATGATGGGCCTGAGCCCGCCCGCTCCGGAGCCCGAACCCGAGCCGGAACCCGAAAAGTCGGCCGCCGAACTGAACGTCGATGCGCTCGCCGAGATGATGCATACGAGCCGGCAGGCGCAGGAAGAGCACCTGCGCAACCTTCAATCCATCTTCACCACGATGATGGGCGGCGGCCGCTGAGGCGGCGTCAGTCGAAGACGCCGGCGGGCGGCGCCGTGTCGAAATAGCGCGAAACGCTTTGGGCGAAGCCCAAGGCCGAGCCCATGATGGCAAGGGCGAGAACGGCGGCGAGGAACGCGTATTGGAGAGCGGAATCGCTCTCCTCGGTTCCCATCATCTTGCGAGCCCAACGACGCATACAAACGCTCCGCATTCGAAGCGACACCATCGTCCGGGCGTATTGACGAAGAAGTTAACGCACGCCGTTTCCGGGACCGTGCAGGAGATTACCGTCCCCGATGGTGAACGCTTCGTAAGCGGACCCCCATGCCGCGGTGCGCACCGCCCGTTTCGGGTGCATGGGCTCGACGCGTCCTTCCGGAGCGGAACCCGTCCGGGTACACCGGACACGTCCTTGCTCCTCCCCTAGGACATTCAGAGGCCGTCGACCCCCGGGTCGGCGGCCTTCTTTTTCAGAGAACGACGTCGGTGAAGACGCGGGAGAGATCGCCGGCCCAAGGGCCGTCATAGGCGGCGACGAGATCGTCGGCCGGAGTACGGCCAGACGCCGCGACCTCCACGACGGGCTCCAGCCATTTCTCCTCGCCGAGCCCCCGACGCTTAAGGCCGGCCTTCGCGATCCCGACGATTTCCACAGCGACCGACTGCAGCGAGCGCCCGCAAACGCGGGCCTGCAGCCCCTGCGCGGGGACGTCGTCGCGCATGCCTTGGCGATCCGCGGCGCTCCAGCCCTTCACCACGTCCCAAGCCGCGTCCAGCGCGGCGTTGTCGTAAAGCAGGCCGACCCAGAAGGCGGGCAGGGCCTTCATCATCGGCAAGGTGCCCGCATCCGCGCCGCGCATTTCGAGATAGCGCTTCAGGCGAACGTCCGGAAACAACGTCGAGAGGTGGTTCGCCCAATCGGAAATGGAGGCGCGCTCGCCCGGCAGCGCTTCCAGCTTTCCGGCCAACAGATCGCGGAACGACGCGCCGGCAACGTCATGGTAGCGGTCGCCGCGCTTGACGAAATACATGGGCACGTCGAGCGCCCAATCGACGTAGCGCTCGTAGCCCATGCCGTCTTCGAAGGCGAAGGGGATCAGGCCGCTGCGGTCATTGTCGGTGTGACGCCAGATCTCGCCGCGCATCGAGCGGAACTCGGTCTTCTTGCCGTCGAGGAACGGCGAGGCGGCGAACAAGGCCGTCGACAGCGGCTGCAGCGCGAGGCTGGTGCGCAGCTTCAGCACCATGTCCGCCTCGGTGGCGAAATCGAGGTTCACCTGGACGGTGGCCGTCCGGAACATCATGTCCAGACCCATGGTGCCGACACGCGGCATGTAGCCGGACATGATCCGGTAGCGCGCCTTGGGCATCACCGGCGTCTCGGCGCGCGACCAGACCGGGCTGAGGCCGAGACCGAGGAATTTCAGGCCGAGTTCGCGGCCGATGCGGCCGACGAGCTCCATATGCGTATCGAATTCCGCGGCGGTGTCGTTCAGCGTCGGCAAAGGCGCGCCCGAGAGCTCGAACTGACCGCCGGGCTCGAGCGAAATCGCGCCTCCGCCTTCCTCGTCGGCCAATCCGATGATCGCGTCGCCGTCCATGATCGGCGACCAACCCGTCTCGCGGCGCATGCCGTCGAGCAGCGCGCGGATGCCGCCGGGACCTTCATAGGCCACCGGGCGGAAATCCGCAGTCCGGAAAGGGA
The DNA here is from genome assembly GCA_027489535.1 of Hyphomicrobiales bacterium. Taxonomy (GTDB): domain Bacteria; phylum Pseudomonadota; class Alphaproteobacteria; order Rhizobiales; family Beijerinckiaceae; genus JAIXZO01. The sequence continues at coordinate 240,768 of JAIXZO010000018.1, read as the reverse complement.
CTTTCTCGTGTTCCGTCCCGATCAGGAACGGCCCGTCCGGCTTCTCGCCCTTTGCAATCCACGCGACGAGTTCGTCGCGGCTTTCGATCGGGGTCGGGTCGGATTGGTCACGGGCCATCGGTACTCCTGCGGCGGGTCGCATCGCCGGAACGGGCGGGCGCAAATCAATAAGGCCCCGTTCCGGTCCTTGCAATCCGAGCCGCCGCGGTCAAGCCGCGTGGGGCCGGTCCTCCAGAGGCGTGCGAAGCCCGCAGGTGACCGTGGTCAGGCGATCCACCACCTCGTCCAGCGCCCTGCGCGGGTCTGACCCGCGCGCCTCCGCTGCCGCAAACACGCCGAGCTGCTCGTCCGCGCTGGTGCCGCCGGCGAGGATGTCGCGGCATGCGGCGACCTCATCCCAGCACCCCAGCGCCTCCGCGTCCGGCGCGACCAAGGCGATCGCGTCGTTCAGCATGTCCTCCGCGGAGCACGCCGATCGGGTCGCCTCGTCCACGAAGGACGCGTGAATGCCGTATCGTTGCGCCCGCCACAGGTTCTCGCAGACGATGGCGCGCGAGGCGCCCGTCATCCGCCCGTTGATGCTCGGGTCCCGGTCGAGCCGGCGCAGCAGGCAGCGGTACAAGGCGGCGATGGAGATCGAGTGTTCGACCCGCGTGCAGCTGTCCGCCACGCGGAGCTCCAGCGTGGGGTGCTTGAGCGAGGGGCGGATGAGCCACCAGACATAGCTCGCGTCCCGGATCATGCGGGAGGCGACCAACGTGTCCACGTAGCGATCATAATCGGCCTGATCCTGAAACAGGTCCGGGATGCCCGAGCGCGGCAACTCATGATTGGCCGCCAGCCGATAGCCCATCAGCCCGGTCCTTCGGCCCTGCCAGAACGGGGACGACGTGGACAGCGCGAACAGCAGCGGCAGCCAAGGCAGCACCCGCACCATCACGTTCACCCGGCGCGACGGATCGGGAAGCTCGACATGGACGTGCAGACCGCAAATGACGTTGCGCATGCCGACCATCTGCAGTTCGTGCATCACGCGGTCGTAACGCGCCGCCTCGGTGCTGCGCTGCTTGGACCACACCGCGAGGGGATGGGTGCCGGCCGCCAGAACGCCGATGCCGAAGCCGCGGCCGATTTCGCCGAGCCCTTGACGTATTTCCGCCAGACGCGCCGCCGCGACCTTCATGTCGGTGGCCGGCATCGTCGCGACTTCGATTTGGGATTGGAGCATTTCGGGCATCACCTCGGCGGTGAAAAGCGCCTTCGCCCGTTCGATGAAGCCTTTCGGCATGAAGCGCAGAGTGTTCCGGCTTTCCGACCCGCAGAGGAAATACTCCTCCTCGATGCCGAAGCTGTAGCTGTCCGCCATGATCGCTTTCCGCATGATCACCTCGGTTCGAGGTGCCCGAAAACGCGACGAGGCGGGCTTGGTTCCGGGAAAGGGCTCAGCCCGAGGCGTCGCCGCGCACGGCCTGCACCAGCGCGAGCGCGGCGACGGCGGCCGTGTCCGCACGCAGGATGCGCGGCCCGAGAGACAGCTGCACGACGCCGTCGCGCGCGAGAAGCCGTTCGCGCTCCTCCGGCGCGAAACCGCCTTCCGGCCCGATGACGACCTCCATCTCCGCTCCCGCAGGAACGGCCTGCAAGGCGGCGACCGGATTGCGGACCGGAGCGTCCTCGTCGCAGAAAACGAGCGTCCGTTCGCGCGGAAGGGCTGTGAGCCATGCCTCGAACTTCACTTCGTCCGCAACGGCGGGGACCGAGAGGATTCCGCATTGCTCCGCCGCTTCGACGACGTTGGCGCGCATGCGTTCGAGATTGACCCGCTGCACGTTGGTGTAGCGCGTGATCACCGGGGACAGGCGGCATGCCCCCATTTCGACCGCCTTCTGCACCATGTAGTCGAGCCGGGCATGCTTGATGGGCGCGAAGGCCAAGCCGATTCCCGTTCCCGGCGGCTGTTCCCGGGTCCGTTCGAGCACTTCGAGCACCACGATCTTGCGTTCGGCGGCCGCGATGCGCGCCGCCCATTCGCCGTCGCGGCCGTTGAACAGCAGAACGGATTCTCCGATTTTCGAGCGCAATACGTTGAGGAGATAGTGCGACTGCTCTTTCTCCAGCCGCGCCTCTCCCGCGCGGAGCGGGAATTCGACATGGAGCCGTTGCGTGCGGAAATCGTAGGACAAGTGCACTTTTTCCCATTCCGGATCATCGCCTTTTGCCGTCTGCCGCGCCCGCCCGCAAGTCCGCCGCCCGGCGGCGGTTGCTGACCGGCCTCGGCGGCGCTATCTGATGTGCGAACGCAATTGCGAGGTGTCCGATGCGTCACGCCACCGGTCTGCGGCTCCGTGCCGCCTTCGGCGCCGCCCTGTCGGCTGCGCTCCTCTTGTCGATCTCGCCCGCCGCCGCGCAATCGAATGAATGCGAGGCTTTGGCGCGGAGCTTTCAAACGCGCATGAAGTCGATGCAGGAAGTCGAGAACTTCCAAAAGAAGCGCCCGACGGCCGATCAGGCCTGCAGCACCTTCGGGCGGCTGCAGGAACAAACCGTCGCCGCCATCGGCCAGGTCGAGAAGAACGGCGATTGGTGCCACGTTCCGGCCGACGTCCTGCCCGGTCTGAAGACGCAGCAGGGGCAGATCGCCGAAGCCCGCAAGAATGCCTGCAACGCAGCCGTTCAGCAGCGTAAAGCGGCGGAAGACGCGAAGAAGCAGGGCCTGCTCGGCGGAGGCGACATCATCGGCGGACCGATCCGCCTGCCTCAAGGCGCGCTTTGACGGTCGAGCGGACCGAACCCGTCGGCGCGGTTCCCGATGCCGCGCCCGGCAATTTCGTCGACCGCGCCGCCCCGGCGTCTTGGCGGCCGTTTCTTCGCCTTGCGCGCATCGACCGTCCCATCGGCTGGTGGCTTCTGCTGCTGCCCTGCTGGTGGTCGACCGCTCTTGCCGGCATCGCCGACGATGCGGCGCCTCGGATCGATCACCTGATCCTGTTCATGATCGGCGCGATCGCCATGCGCGGGGCAGGTTGCGTCTACAACGACATCATCGACCGCGACATCGACAAGCTGGTCGCGCGAACCCGCAACCGCCCTCTCCCGAGCGGGCAGGTGAGCGTGAAGGGCGCGGTGGTCTTTCTGGCGCTGCTCTGTCTGGTCGGCCTCGGCGTGCTGCTGAGCTTGAATGCCTTCTCGATCCTGCTCGGTTTCGCGTCCCTGATCCCGGTTGCCGTCTACCCGTTCATGAAGCGGGTCACCTCGTGGCCGCAAGCCGTGCTCGGGCTCGCCTTCGCTTGGGGCGGCCTGATGGGTTGGGCGGCGGCGTTCGGGGAACTCGATGCGCCTGCGGTGTGGATTTATGTCGGAGCGGTTCTCTGGACCGTGGCCTACGACACGATCTACGCGGTGCAGGACCTCGAAGACGACGCGGTCGCGGGCATCCGATCCACGACGCGGCTGTTCGGCGCGCGTACGCAGCAGGCCGTCGGGCTGTTTTTCGGGCTGGCGCTCGTCGCGATCGCGGCAGCCCTGCTCGGAGTCGATGCCGGAATCCCCTCCTGGGCGGGTTTCGCGGCCTTTGCCGTTCATCTCGGGCGTCAGGTCGCGGCCATCGATCTCGAAGACCCCAAAGGCGCGTTGCGGCTCTTTCGGTCCAACCGAAATGCCGGCTTGATCCTTTTTGCGGGCTTGGCCGCGGACGCCATCATCGGCATTTGAGCGCGACCGCCCGCGCGTGCACTTGCCGCCCCCAAACGGGACGGATAGACACGTTTGCACCGCATCAATGCGACTCGTCCCGCCCCAGAGTTCCGTGATGACCTCCGCCCGCTCCCTTACTGACCTGTCGGCTCTCGTGAGCGAAGCCGCGCGCGTCGGCGGCCGCATGGCGCTGGATTATTTCCGTCCCGGCGAGAAGACGACGGCGGCCATCGACTTCAAGCACGGCGGTTCCCCGGTCACGGCGGCCGACCTCGCCGTCGACGCGCATCTCGGCGCACTGCTGCGCGATGCGGAGCCGAGCTTCGGGTGGCTCTCCGAGGAAACCGCCGACGATCCGGCCCGCCTCGCCTGCAGACGCGTCTGGGTGGTCGATCCGATCGACGGCACGCGGTCCTTCGCGCGCGGCGATGCCGATTGGACGGTGGCCATCGGATTGGTCGAGGACGGCGTGCCGCTGCTCGGCGTCGTCTATGCCCCCGTCACCGACGAAATGTTTTCCGCCGTGCTCGGCGCCGGCGCGACCCTCAACGGCCGTCCGATCCGCGTCAGCGCGCGTCCCGCCTTGAGCGGTGCGCGGCTGCTCGGGCCGAAGCCGCTGGTCGATGCCGTCATGAGCCGGCACGCCGATTTCGAACGCACGCCGCGCGTCCACTCCTTGGCATTGCGCCTCGCGCATGTCGCCGACGGGCGCGTCGACGTCGGGATCGCCGAGGCGAACGCCCATGATTGGGACTTGGTGGCAGCCCATGCGATCCTGACCGAAGCGGGCGGCGCGCTGCTTGGGCGCGACGGCCGCACGCCGGCCTATAATCGACCCTCGACGCAGCACCCGGCGGTGGCCGCCGGTCCGCCGGATCTGGTCGGCACGCTTGCGGAGATGCTGCAGGCCGTCGACCTCCGGCGCGTCGCCGTGGAGGACGGGGTGCCGAGACCGCGTTGAAGCTCCCCGCGCTGACCCTTTCCCCCGCCGAGACCGCTCCTGCGAGGACCTGAAAAGATGAACGATACGCCTGCCAAGCAACTGCCGCATCTCGTGTTCGGGGGCGAACTCATTCGCCTCGACGGCACGGAATTCAAGGATCTGAGCAAGGTCGACATGGTCGGGATCTTCCCGAATTACGCCGCCGCGCATACCGCGTGGAAGGCGAAGGCGCAGGCCACGGTCGACAACGCCCATATGCGCTACTTCATCGTCCACCTGCATCGGCTGCTCGACCCCGCCGACGGCAAGCCGGCCTGAGATTGCAGGTGCTCAAACGCGTCGCACGGTCCAAGGCGATCCAGACCGGCATCGGCCGGCTGATGGCCCTCTATCTGAAGACCGTGCGCGCGACCTCCCGCATCGAGCTGGTTCCGCAGGACCTCGCCGGGCGCATCGGTGGCGACGCGCCGATCATCTGCGCGCTGTGGCACGGGCAGCATTTCATGATCCCGCTGGTGCGGCCCCGGGACATGCCGTTCGCGGTGCTGATTTCCAAGCACGGCGACGGAGAGATCAACGCGGCGGCCTGCGAGAGCTTCGGCATCCGGCCCGTGCGCGGTTCCGGCGGACGGCCGGACCAGATGCACAAGAAGGGCGCCGTCGCGGGCCTGCGCGACCTGCTGCGCACGCTCGAGGGCGGCGAGAGCGTGACGCTGACGGCCGACGTGCCCAAGCGCGCCCGCGTCGCCGGGCTGGGCATCGTGACCTTGGCCCGCATGTCCGGCCGGCCGATCTATCCCACGGCCGTCGTATCCGACAGGGCGAAAAACTTCCACAGCTGGGACCGCGCGAGCATCGGCCTGCCGTTCGGCCGCATCACGGCGATGATCGGCGATCCGATCCGCGTTGCGCGGGACGCCGACGAGGCCGAGATGGAAGACGCGCGCCGGCGTCTCGAGGTCGCGCTCGACCGCGTCCATGCCGACGCCTATGCTCGCCTCGGACTCCTTGATCCGGGCCGTGATCTGCGGGTCGCGGCATGATCGGAAAACTCGTCTTCGGCACTTATCGGGCTCTCTCCAATTTGGCGCTGCCCTTCGTGTCCTTTCTGCTGCGCCGCCGGGCGGGCGAGGGCAAGGAGGACCGCACGCGGCTGGGCGAACGCCGGGGCGAGTCGACCGTTACGCGACCGGCCGGGCCGCTGGTCTGGATCCACGGCGCCAGCGTCGGCGAGACGGTGTCCCTCCTGCCGGTCGTCGAGCGGTTCACCGCGGACGGCATCACCGTGCTGGTCACGTCCGGCACCGTCACGTCGGCACGGGTCATGGCGCGCCGACTGCCGGCGGGCGCGATCCATCAATATGTCCCCGTCGATCTGCCCGGCTATGTCCGGCGATTTCTGGAACACTGGAAGCCCGATCTCGCGCTGCTCGCCGAATCCGAGATTTGGCCGAATCTCGTGGCGCAGACGGACGAGCGCGGCATTCCGCTCGTGCTGGTCAACGCCCGCATGTCCCCGCGCAGCTTCCGGCGCTGGAAGGCCGTGAACGGGGTGGCGCGCGCGGTGCTGTCGCGCTTCGATCTCTGTCTCGCGCAGACCGACGCCGATGCCGAGCGTCTGAACGCTCTGGGCGCGCCGCGCGTCGCGGTGGCGGGAAATCTCAAATACGACGTGCCGCCGCCTCCCGCCGACCCGGTGAAGGTGTCGATGACGGAAGGGATGATCGGCGCGCGGCCCGTGTGGATGGCGGCTTCGACGCATCCCGGCGAGGACGAGATCATCATCGGCGTCCATGCGGAACTGGCCAAGCGGCTGCCGCATCTGCTCACCATCATCGCCCCGCGCCATCCGCATCGCGGCCCGGAGATCGAGGAACTGGCGCGGCGCGCGCGGCTGCGTTCGGCGCGGCGCTCGCAGGGGCTCCAGCCCGATCGCGCGACGGACGTCTACATTGCCGACACCATCGGCGAATTGGGTTTGTTCTACCGTCTCGTTCCCGTCGCCTTCATGGGCGGATCTTTGGTCCCGCACGGCGGGCAGAACCCCATCGAGCCGGCCAAGCTCGGCACGGCCGTGCTGCACGGCCCCTTCGTGCACAACTTCACCGAGGTCTTCGCGGCACTGAACCGGGCCGGCGGCGCCGTGTCGGTGACGTCAGAGACCCTGCCGGCCGTGCTCGCCGAACTGCTCGGAGACCCGCCGGGCCTGCGCTGGATGGCCCGGGCGGCGGGCGGCGCGGTCGCCGAGCTCGGCGGCGCGGTGGACCGGACGATGCACGAACTCGCCCCCTTCGTCGTCAGCATGCATCTCGAGGGTCGCTGATGCGTGCGCCGCCTTTCTGGTGGCGACCGCCGGGGCTCCTCGCGACCCTGCTGTCTCCGCTGGGCGGCATCTACGGAGCGATCACGGCGGCGCGCATGGCGCGCGCCGGCGCATCCGCGACCGTACCGGTCATCTGCATCGGCAATCTGACGGCGGGCGGAACCGGCAAGACGCCGACGGCAATCCATGTCGCCGAACGACTCCGCGCGCTCGGCCGACGGCCGGTGTTCCTGACGCGGGGATACGGAGGACGGACGGTCGGGCCGACGACGGTCGATCCCGCCCGCCATGGCCCCGACGACGTCGGGGACGAACCGCTCCTGTTGGCGGCGACCGCTCCCACCGTGGTCGCGCGTGATCGCGTCGCGGGTGCTGCCGCAGCCGCCATGCTCGGCGACGTCGTCATCATGGACGACGGGTTGCAGAACCCGGCCCTGCACAAGACGTTCGCCTTGGCCGTCGTCGACGGCGCGGTCGGTTTCGGCAACGGACGTTGCATCCCGGCGGGGCCGCTGCGCGCGCCCGTGGCCGATCAGCTGCCGTTCGTGGATGCCTTCGTCGTGATCGGCCCGAACGAGACGGCCGACGTCTCGCAGGAATGGGGCAAACCGGTTCTGACCGGGGCGCTCGTGCCGGATCCCGCCGTCGCCGCAATATTGGCCGGACGGGATGTCTTCGCCTTTGCCGGGATCGGCAGACCGGAGAAATTCTTCGCCACGCTGCGTACGGTTGGGGCGACGGTGCTGCGGACGCGGGCGTTGCCCGACCATCACGTCTATGCGCGCGACGACGTCGAAGCTCTGCTGCGGGAGGCGGAGCGTAAGGGGCTCGTTCCCGTCACGACCGCGAAGGACATGGTGAAGATCCGGGCGCTAGACCCGGATCTTGCCGGGCGGATGACGATGCTGCCGGCGACCTTCGCGCCCGACGATCCTCCGGCGTTCGACGCCTTGCTGCTGCGTGCGCTCAAGGGCGCGGCGTGACACCCATGCTGATCAGCACGGCCTCGGGCGTGGCATAGGCCTCCTGGCGGTCGACGCTCCAATAGCGGAGATCTTCCAGCGGGATCTGCTCGCCCGTGGCGGCGCAACGCACGAAGGCCCCGTGGCGAACGACGCGGAACTCTCCGTCGAGATATTCGAGGACGGCCTCGCCGTCGATCACCGGGCGACGTTCGAAACGGTTCATGGGTCTGTTCCTGACGCGGCGTGCAGTCCGCATTCTCGGGGCTCTTCCTGTATCGGAAACCGGTGCGGCTCGCCAAGACCAAACCGCCCCCGCGCGACCTTTCAGCCGAACAAGGACCCTTGGCCCGGGGTTCCGGAGGGTTTGGTCTTTGCGACCGTGCGGGGACGCTCGCCCTCCACGGCCACCATTCCGGCGTGTCCGTCGGCGAATTGGACGTCGTATCGCGCGCCGGCCGCCAATTCCGCCGCCGTTCTCACCGGCTTGCCCGCTCCGTCGCGAACCAAGGCGAAGCCGCGCGCCAAGACGGCCTCGTAGCTGTAGCTCGCGGCCAACTGCCACAACGACCCCAGCCGATCCCGCCGCCGCGCCATGGCGACCGTGATCGCCCGATCGCCGCGCGCGGCGATTTCCCCGAGCCGGGCGCGCCGGTCGACGATCTGCCGTCGTTCCGCGCGCAGATTGGCGTCCCGCGCCGCGGCGAGTCGCTTTGCGAGACCGTCGACCTTGGCGGAGAGGGCGGAGAGCCGTGCCTCGGGCGAGAGGCGGCTCAGCCGGCGAGAAATTTCGGCGAGGCGCGTCCCATGACGCTGCGCATTGCGGCCGAGGCCGTGCAGAAGCCGCGCCGCCGCGAGATCGGTACGTTGGCGCGGGCCTGCCAGCAAATCCTCCGGCGCGGGCAGCGCCCGTGCGGCCGAGCGCAGATCGCTGCGGCGACGGTCGATCAACCTGAGCATTCCGGCCGCGAGACGCCGCGCGTCGTCGCTCGTGCGCATCATCAGTTCCGCGCGCACGGGCACGGCCATTTCCGCCGCCCCTGTCGGGGTGGGCGCGCGGCGGTCTGCGGCGTAGTCGATCAGCGTCCAATCCGTCTCGTGACCCACTGCGGAGATGAGCGGCACCAGACTCTCGGCTGCGGCACGCACCACGACTTCGTCGTTGAAGCCCCAGAGATCCTCGATGGAGCCGCCGCCGCGCGCGACGATGATGAGGTCCGGCCGCGGGATCGCGCCCGTCTCGGGCAGCGCGTTGAAGCCGCGCACGGCCGCGGCGACCTCGGCCGCGCAGGTTTCCCCCTGCACGCGCACCGGCCACAGCAGCACCCGGCGGGGAAATCGGTCGGCAAGACGCTGGAGGATGTCGCGGATGACCGCTCCCGTCGGCGAGGTGACGACGCCGATCACCTCGGGAAGGAACGGCAGAAGCTGCTTGCGGTCCTCGGAGAACAGCCCTTCGGCCGCAAGCCGGCGCTTGCGCTCCTCGAGCTGCGCCAGCAGCGCGCCGACGCCGGCGGGCTCCATTTGCTCGATGACGAGCTGATATTTGGATTGTCCTGCGAAGGTGGTGATCTTGCCGGTGGCGATCACCTCCATTCCCGTCTCCGGGCGGAAGCGCAGGCGGGCCGCGTTGCCTCGCCAGATCACGCCTGCGAGGCAGGCCTTGTCGTCCTTGACGTCGACATAGACGTGTCCGCTGGCGTGGATCGTGACCTTGCCGATCTCGCCGCGCACGCGGACATGGTCGTAGGTGTCTTCGAGCGTCCGCTTGAGCGCGCCCGAGATTTCACTGACCGTCCATTCGGGAATGTTGCTCGCGCGTTCCTCGTCCATCGCGAAATCATACGGACCGAATCACGTCGCGGGTAGGGCGGGGCGCGCCGTGCGCCCCGCCGATAATCGATCAGAGCTGCTTTAGGAGCGCTTCCGCGCCCGAGACGTCGGCCTTGCCCGGGCCGTCTTCAACGTTGACCGCCTCGACGACGCCGTCCTTGACGATCATCGAATAACGCTGCGACCGGGTGCCGAGACCGAAGCCCGACCCGTCGAGCGCCAAGCCGAGCGCCTTGGCGAAATCGCCGTTGCCGTCCGACAAAAACTCGATCTTGCCCTTGCCGCCGGTGTGCTCGGCCCAAGCGTTCATCACGAACACGTCGTTGACGCCCGTCACCGCGATCGCGTCGACGCCCTTGGCCTTGATGGCGTCGGCATTGGCGAGGAAGCCGGGAAGGTGGTTCTTGTGGCAGGTCGGAGTGAAGGCGCCCGGCACGGCGAACAATACGACCTTGCGGCCCTTGAAGATCTCTTCGGTGGTCTTCGGCGCCGGACCGTCGTCGGTCATCACGCGGAAGGTGCTCTCGGGCAGGCGGTCGCCGACGGATATGGTCATGGTGGTCACTCCTTGAATGGGGGACGCCCGCGAGGGCGTCGATGAGGCATTTAGCGCGCAGGTGCCGCCGCGTCGAGCTTCAGCCGGTATTCGACGCCCTCGTCGTCGGCGACGACGGTGACGGTGATCGGCAATCCCTCGATGGTCCCGCCGTCCGGACGGTCCACGGCAGGCACCCGCCAGACGATGCGGCGCGTGTCCGGGCCTTCCGCGAGCACCACGGAGGGCACCGCCGCACCGAACAGCCAGCCCTCGGGCGCTTCGACGAACACGTCTGCGATGCGGGCCGATGCGGGCACGCGGCCCTCGATTTCGACCGCCTTCTGTGCCGGTGCGACGCGCAGCACGCCGGGCATCGTCGGGTCGCCGATTTCGGCGCGCGCGGGCACGCGGCGGCGGAAGGCGGCGATGCGCTGGACGATGCCGAAATCCTGTCGCGCCGCGGGTTGGATGCTCAGCGCGGTTTCGCCTCGCCCGGGAATGCAGATCGTGGAGCAGACGGCGTAGTCGGCCTTCAAACGCAAGGTCATCGGCTGCGACGGGTTCTGCGGCGTCACGGCGAGCGGCAGGATCAGGTCTTCGGAATAGCCAATGGACGATCCCGCGCTGTCGTCGAAACGATGCGGCGCCGGCCAAAAGACGACGACGTCGCGCACGTTCGTGGATGCGCTCCAGTCGAATACCGGCGGCAGGCCGGAGTCGCCGGGGTCGCGCCAATAGGTCTTGAATTCGGGCGCAAGCGTGATTTCGATCCCGGCGATGCGTTCGCCGTCCCGCGCGGGACCGCCGTCGAGAAGACGGATCGACGAGTGGGCGGAGCGTGACCAAGGCGATGCGGCGGACTGCGCCGCGGCCGGGGCTGCGAGCATCAACGCGATTGCGGCGACGAACGGTGCGGTCGCCGAGCGGGGAACGCGAAACATCATCGTCGGTTTACCGTGGTGCGTTTTCGAGGGGCGGTGCGGCAGTGCGAACTCTATGCTTCGCATCGCTTCAAGCCTAGCATGTTCCCTCTGCGATGGTGCGGCGATGCAGATTCCGACGGGTGGCTATTTGGACGGTCAGTTTCTCGTGGCGATGCCGGGGATGCCCGACAATCGCTTCACGAGAACCGTCGTTTATGTCTGCGCGCATTCCGCGGAGGGCGCGATGGGCATCATCGTGAACCAGCCCTCGGAGGGCATCGACTTTCCCGATCTGCTCGCCCAACTCGAGATCATCCCGCCCGGCGGCGGCATTCGGCTTCCGCCCAAGGCCGAGCGCCTCAAGGTGCTGCGCGGGGGGCCCGTGGAGACCGGTCGCGGCTTCGTGCTCCACTCCGCGGATTTCTACATCGACAATTCCACCTTGCCGATCGACGAGGGCATCTGCCTGACGGCGACGGTCGACATTCTGCGCGCCATCGCGCGCGGCGAAGGCCCTTCCGACGCCATCTTCGCGCTCGGCTATGCGGGATGGGGCGCCGGCCAGTTGGAAACCGAGATCAACGACAACGGCTGGCTGAACTGTCCCGCCGACAAGGACCTGCTCTTCGATCTCGGCTTCGAGACGAAATATGACCGGGCCTTGCGCAAGATCGGCATCGATCCGGGGATGCTCTCGACCTCGGCCGGGCACGCCTGAACCGTCAGGCGGCTTCCGAAGACGCGGCTGCGCCCAGCAGCTTGCGGGTTTCCGCAGCCGACATCGGCTTGCCGAACACGTAGCCCTGGCCGAATTCGCAGGCCAGTTCCGCCAGTTCGATGACGTCGTTCTCGCTTTCGAGACCTTCGGCCACCACTTCCATGCCGAGATCATGCGCGAGCCGGATGATGGAGCGCAGCACCAAGGGCCGTGCCCCGCCGTCCGCCGCGCGCACCAGAGACCGGTCGATCTTGATCATCCGGAACGGGAAGCGCTGCAGGTGCGAGAGGGATGAGAAGCCGGTGCCGAAATCGTCGAGCACGAGATCGACGCCGCTCTCGGCGATGACGGCGAGCATCTGGGCCGCATATTCGGGGTTTTCCATCACGGAGCTTTCCGTGATTTCGAGCCGCAGCGAACCGCGGCGGACGCTGTAGCGCGACAGGGCCGCCTTCACGTCCTGCGCGAGGTCGTTGTCGATCAACTGCCGGGCGGAGACGTTGACGTTGACGAAGATCGGCGGATCGACCTCGAGCGCGTCCTGCCACGCCTGCAGCTCGAACACGGCGCGGTCGAGCACGAGACGGCCGAGATCGCCGATCAGCCCGCTTTCCTCCGCGATGCCGATGAATTCGCGCGGCGATAGGCTGCCGTATTTCGGATGGTCCCAGCGGGCCAGCGCCTCGAAGCCGACGACCGCGCGGTCGTCCATGCGCACGATGGGCTGGAAGACGACCCGGACTTCGCTCTTTTCGATGGCGCGTCGCAGGTCCGTCTCCAACGCCAGTCGGTCGGTGCGATGCGCGCGCATGGCGGGACGGAACACGTCGATCCGGTCGCCGCCCAAGCGCTTGGCGTGCGTCATGGCGATTTCCGCATTGCGCAGCAGATCCTCGCCGCGCGTCTCGGACATCGGATCGGGGAGGGCGATGCCGATGGAGGCGGTGAGCGAGATGCTCTTGTCGCCGAAGATCACGGGTGCGCCGATGGTCGAGCGCACCGCGTCCGAGAAGGCCGTGATCGGCGCGGGATCGCGCTCGGACAGCAGCAGGATCGCGAACTGGTCGCCGCTGATGCGGGCCAGCGTGTCCTGCGGGCGCAGCAGGCGCGAGATGCGGCGCGCCATGGTCAGCAGCATGGTGTCGCCGCCCGCGATGCCGAGCGATTCGTTCAGCGAGCGGAAGCGGTCCATGTCGATGACGAGGATCGTCGAACGGATCTGCTCGCCGCCCCGCGCCAGCGCCAGCGACGTCTCGACGCGGTCGAGGAACAGGCGACGGTTGGGGAGGCTGGTCAGATGGTCGTGCACCGCGTCCTTGAGGATGCGCTGCTCGGCCAGCTTCGCGCCCGTCACCTCCGCGATGCTGCCCACGATGCGCACGACTTCGCCGTCGTCGGCGACCAGCGGACGCGCCTTGAGCGAGAACCAGAGATGGTTGCCGTCGCGGGCTTGGAGACGGAAATCGAATTGCAGGCGGCCGCGGCCTTGTTCGAGCGCCGCATCGAGCCCGGCGCGGAAACGGTCGCGGTCGAACGGGTGGATCAGGTCGAGCAGCGTGGCGGCGGGGCCCGTCAGCGTGCCGTCGGGGTGGTTGAGCAGCACCTCGATTTCGGGCCCGACATGCAGCCGGTCGGCCAGCACGTCCCAGTCGAAGACGGTGTCGCCGGATCCCGCCAGCGCCAGCGCCTTGCGCTCCACGTCGCTGACCACGCCCTGCGAGAGCACGCCGCGCGAGAAGGCGTGCTGCATCACCGTGAAGCCGATGAGCATGACGATGAGCACGAGGCCGCCCACCAGTGCCGGCGCGGCGATCTCGCCGTGCAGCAGGCCGACCAGCGCGAAGCCGGTCGCGACCACCCAGGCGAGCAGCATGAACCAGGTCGGGATCAGCATCAGCGCGCGGTCGTAGCCGTGCGTGGAGAGATACACCACGAGCACGAAGCCCACCGCCGCCACCGCCGCGATGGACACGCGCGCGATGCCGGCCGCCAGCACGGGATTGACCAGGGCGAGGCCGATCAACGCGCCCAGAAAGGCGAGCCAGCCGAGCGTGACGTGGCTGTAGCGCACATGCCAGCGGTTGAGGTTGAGATAGGCGAACAGGAACACGAGCAACGTCGCCGCGAGCACCGCTTCCGAGGAGGCGCGGTAGACGCGCTCGGCCTCCGGCGTCGTCGCGATCAGCTTGTGCCAGAAGCCGAAATCGATGCTGACATAGGCCAGCACGGACCAGGCGAGCGCGGCGGCGGCCGGGAAGATGACCGCGCCGCGCACCACGAAGACGATGGTCAGGAACAGCGCGAGCAGGGCCGAGATGCCGATCACGATGCCGCGATAAAGCGTCAGCCCGTTGTTGCGCTCCTTGTAGTCGTCCGGATTCCACAAATAGAGCTGCGGCGGCAGCGTCGGGGTCGCGAGTTCCGCGACATAGGTGACGATGGCGCCGGGCTCGAGCGTGATCTCGAAGATGTCGGCTTCCGCATTTTCCTCGCGCGACGGGCTTTCGCCCTGGCTCGCCGTCACGGCGCTGATGCGGGTCGAGCCGAGATCGGGCCACAGCACGCCGGAGCCGAGCAGGCGGAAATGCGGAGCCACGAGCCAGCGCGTGATCGTCTCTTCACCGTCGTTCCTCAGCGCGAACACGATCCAATCCGGACGGGTGCCGGGTTCCTTGGCCATGATGGCCATGCGGCGGACGATGCCGTCGGGGCCGGGCGCGGTCGAAATCTGGATGAGGTCGCCGTCGGACCGATAGGCTTCGACGCGGCTGAGAAGGTCGATCGCGGGAGCGTCCGGCTGCACCCGCACCGCTTCCACCGCCCGTGCGCCGCCGCCGAGCAGGAGCCCCCCGAGAAGGGTCAAGCCGAGAACGAGGAAGCGCAATCGATTCAACGTGGAAGTCCCGTGGGTCGGTGAGACAGCAGTAGTTCGACCCGCCGGCGAGAGCAAGCCGAGGGTGCGACGGGGTCCCTCACTCGCCGCCGATTCGGGCGGCCGTATGTCGTTCGCGCGGGTCGGAGCGGAGGACGGCATAGAGGAGATGGTCCTGCCAGCTTCCGCCGATGCAGAGATACTGGCGGGCGAACCCCTCGCGCAGAAATCCGTTCCGGTCGAGCACGCGCATCGACGCCGCATTGCTGGGCACGCAGGCCGCCTCGATGCGGCGAAGGCGCAGCTCCTCGAAGGCGTGATCGAGCATCACGCCCACGGCCCGCGTCATGACGCCTTTGCCCGCATGCGGCGCGCCCATCCAATAGCCGAGCGTGCCGGCCTGCGCGACGCCGCGGCGGATCTGGCCGACCGTGATGCCGCCGAGCAGCGTCCGGTCGCTCTCGCGGAAGACGAGATAGGCATAGGCAGTATCGGCGCGGATTTCCTCGGCATAGCGCCGCAAGCGACGCCGAAACGAGGCCCGCGTAAGGTCGTCGTCCGGCCAAACCGGCTCCCAAGGCGTCAGAAAGCTGCGGCTCTCTTCGCGAAGGCGCGCCCAAGCCTCGAAATCTTCCATGCGCGCCGTGCGCAGCACGAGGCCTGCGCCGTGGATCGCAGGCGTGTCGTCCGGGGATGCGGAAAGCCGGAAGAACGCCATACGGACCTCCTCAGCCGATGCCGAGCCGCGCCGCGAAAGTGCCGACGGGCGGAAGTTTCGAGACGGGGCCGATCGCCGCCAGCGTGGGCGGGGCCGAAAACAGGCTGCGGCCGGCGGCCCGCACGTCGTCGGCGCTCACGGCGTCGAGGCGCGCGGTCAACTCGGTGCGCGAGAGCACGCGGCCGAAGGCGAGCACGTGCCGGGCCATCTGCTCGGCCCGACGCGCGGGCGACTCGAGCGCGGTGAGGATGGAAACCTTGATCTGAGCCTTCGCCCGCGCGATTTCGGCTTCGCCCGGATGCTCGCAAGCTTCGCGCAGCTCGTCGGCCAGCACGGTGAGGAACTCGCCGGCATCGCCCTCTCCCGTGCCGCCGTAGATGCCGAAGATTCCGGCATCCGTGAACGGCGTGAAAAAGGACTGCACGTCGTAGCAGAGCCCGCGCTTCTCGCGCAGTTCCTGGAACAGGCGGGAGGACATGCCGCCCCCCAGAAGGCCGGAAAACACGTGCATCGGCTCATGCAGCGGATCGAAGATGCCGACGCCCGGGAAGCCCGCGACGAGGTTCACCTGTTCGAGCTTTCGCTTCACCCGCTTGTCGCCCCCCGTATAGACGGCGGCTTGGGCGGGTTCGGGATCGGAGGTCGGCAGACCGTCGAACAGCGCGGCGGCCCGTTCGACCACGGCTTCATGGTCGACCGCGCCGGCGGCGGCGATCACCATGCCCGGCGTGCGGTAGCGGCGGGCGAGGAAGCCGCGCATCGTCTCAGCCGTTTGCGCGCGCACGCTTTCGGGCGTGCCGAGAATGGGCCGGCCGAGCGCGGAGGTCGGATAGGCCGTCTCCATGAAGCGGTCGAACACCAATTCGTCCGGCGCGTCCTCGTAGGAGCCGATTTCCTGCACGATCACCTGCTTCTCGCGCGTCAGTTCGGCGGCGTCGAAGGCGGGCGCGGTGAGGATGTCGGCGATGATGTCGAGTGCCTTGGGCAGGTCTTCGCCGAGCACGCGGGCGAAATAGGCCGTCACTTCCGCGTTGGTCTCGGCGTTCAATTCGCCGCCGACCGCCTCGATCTCCTCGGCGATGGAACGGGCGGAGCGCGTCGCGGTGCCCTTGAAGGCCATGTGTTCGAACAGATGCGCGAGGCCGTGCTCGGCCTCGGTCTCGTGGCGCGAGCCCGTCGCCACCCAAACGCCCAGCGCGGCGGTGGCCAAATGCGGCATCCGCTCGGTCACGACCCGGAGGCCCGAGGGCAGCGTGGTGAGTTCTACGGCCTCGTCGCGCAACCGGTGGATGGCCGTCATGCCGCGACCTCGGTGCTGCGGGCGCGGTCGCGGATGAAGCGCTCGACGGCGGGCTGATCGTTGGGCAGCACCGTGAAGCGTTCGTCGCGGTCGTAGAGGTCGGCCAGATGCGGCGGCAGAGCCGGCCGTACCCCCGTCGCCGCTTCCACCGCATCGGGGAACTTGGCGGGATGCGCCGTCGCCAGCACCACCATCGGCGTGGCGGGATCGCGTGCTGCCATCGCGTCGGCTGAGGCGAGGCCCACGGCCGTGTGCGGATCGAGCAGATAGCCCGTCTCGGCCAAGGTCCGCTTCATCGTGGTGGAGACCTCCGCTTCGGAGACCGCGCTCGCGGCGAACTCGTTGCGGATCGCGGCCAGCGGGGCGTCGTCCAGCGTGAACGACTTCGATTGCGAGAGCCGCGCCATCAGGCCGCGGATCGCCGCGCCGTCGCGCCCATAGGCGTCGAACATCAGACGTTCGAAATTCGAGGACACCTGAATGTCCATCGAAGGCGACGTGGTCGGCATCACGCCCGTCACTTCGTAGCGTCCGGAGGCGAGCGTGCGCGCGAGAATGTCGTTTCCGTTCGTCGCGATGTTGAGCGTGCCGATGGTGAGCCCCATGCGCTTGGCGACATATCCCGCCAGCACGTCGCCGAAATTGCCCGTCGGCACGGAGAAGTCGACCGCGCGGTGCGGCGCGCCGAGCGCGACGGCCGCCGTGAAATAATAGACGGCCTGCGAGACGATGCGGGCCCAATTGATCGAATTCACGCCCGACAGCTTCATCTCGTCGCGGAAGGCGTGATGGTTGAACATGCCCTTCACGATGGCTTGGCAGTCGTCGAACGTGCCTTCCAGCGCGACCGCGTGCACGTTCTCGCCGCCCACGGTCGTCATCTGCCGGCGCTGGACCTCGCTGACGCGGCCGTGCGGATAGAGGATGAACACGTCGACCCGCTTCAAGCCGCGGAACGCCTCGATGGCCGCGCTGCCGGTATCGCCGGAGGTCGCGCCGACGATGGTCGCGCGCTGTCCGCGCTTTTCGAGCACATGGTCCATCAGCCGCCCGAGCAGCTGCATCGCCACATCCTTGAAGGCGAGCGTCGGGCCGTGAAACAGCTCGAGAATGAAGGTGTTGTCGGCCACCTGTACCAGCGGGCACACGGCCTTGTGCCGGAAAGCGGCATAGGATTCGTCGACCATCCGCGCGAAGGCCGCGTCTTCAACGTCGTCGGCGAAGGGCCCGATCACCGTCTTGGCGACGTCCGCATAGGAGCGGCCGGCAAAGCCCGCCGTGGTGGCGGCGTCGAGATGCGGCCAACGCTCGGGCCAATACAGGCCGCCGTCGCGGGCGAGGCCGGCGAGCACGGCATCCGAGAAGCCGAGCGCGGGCGCTTCCCCGCGGGTCGAGACGTAGAGCACGATCGAAATTCCTGTTGAAGTTTGAACCTAGGCGGCGCGGGCGAGGGAGACAAGCGAGGCGTCAGGCGCCTGCGGCAATATCCGCGCCTGCGCCTGAATCCGCGTCCTTGCGGGCGCGACGGACCCAAACGGCGAAGAGGGCGAGAACCGCGATCGCCAAGGTGAACCAAGTGATCGCGTATTGCAGATGGTTGTCGGGGAACTTCACGCGCGTGTTGCCCCCCTTCGGCCAACCGCCCGGCACGGGTGTAGCATCGGCCGCCACCACATAGGGCGCGACTTCCGCAAGGCCGACCGCGGCCGCCATCGCCTTCGGATCGCGCACGAAGAATTCCCGCTTGCCGGGATTGTCCGCCACGCCGAAGGCGCTGCGGCGCTCGGGCAGACGCAGCAGGCCCGTGACCTCGGCACGGCCCGACACGAGGCTTTCGGGCCGCGAGGCGGGGTCGCGCTTCTGTTCGGGCACGAAGCCCCGGTCGACCAGCACGATGCCGTCGGCGGTTTCCATCGGGGTGAAGATCGACCAGCCCTGCACCGCGTCGCGACCTTCGGGAGCCCACGAGGTGTAGAGGTAGGTTTCCTTGTCGTGCAGGAAGCGCCCGGTCACGACCACGCGGCGATACTCGTCGTTCTTGCCCCGCAGGTCCGGCCATGCGGCACGAAGCGGCGCAGGCACGGGCGCGGCCGTTATACGCTCCGCCACGCGCGCCACGAGGCGCTGCTTCGCCCCCCAACGCTCGATCTGCCAGGATCCGAGCCCGACCAAGGTGGTGAACATGGTCGCGGTGAAGAGCACGGGCACGACGTAGCGACGCAGCGAAACCATGATCAGCGGTCCAATCGGCCCTGTTCGGCCTTGTTGTGGAATTGTGCGGCGATGAGCAGCCCCTTGGCGGGGCGCAACAGCCCGAGCACGAGGCCCGCGACCAGCGGAAGTTCGACCGCCAGATAGACCCAGACGGGCGGGGCATAATGGCTTTCCAGCCAAAGCGTGCTGCCGACGGCGATGAAGCCGACGATCATCATGATGAACACCGCAGGCCCGTCTCCCGAATCCGCGAAGGCGAGGTCGAGCCCGCAGCGTTCGCAACGCGGGGCGACCTGCAGATAGCCCGCAAACAGCTTGCCCTCGCCGCAGCGCGGGCAGCGGCCCCGCAATCCCGCCAAGTAGGGATGCGCCGTTACATGCGGCCGTTCGGTCATGCGGTCCCCCGAATGGAAAAGGGCGGCCGGAGCCGCCCTTTTCGGAAACGATGCAGGGCGGTCAGTGCGCCGCGCCGGCGGCCGCACCCCAGTGCGAACCCCAAAGGTAGATCGCGACGAAGAGGAACAGCCAAACCACGTCCACGAAGTGCCAGTACCAAGCGGCGAATTCGAAGCCGAGATGCTGCTTGGGCGTGAAATGGCCCTTCAGCGCGCGGGCGAGGCACACGATCAGGAACACCGTTCCGATGAACACGTGGAAGCCGTGGAAGCCCGTCGCCATGAAGAAGGTGGCGCCGTAAATGTGGCCTTTGAAGGCGAAGGCGGCGTGCTGGTACTCGTAGACCTGCACGATCGAGAAGATCGCGCCGAGGACGCAGGTGAGGATGAGACCCCACTTGAGACCGTCGCGGTCGTTGTGCAGCAGCGCGTGATGCGCCCACGTCACGGTGGTGCCGGAGGTGAGCAGGATCAGCGTGTTGAGCAGCGGCAGGTGCCAGGGGTCGAACACCTCGATGCCCTTCGGAGGCCAAGCGCCGCCGAGGAAGTCGGCCCGGAGAAACTGCTTGGTTTCGCTCGCGAAGAGGCTGGCGTCGAAATAGGCCCAGAACCACGCCACGAAGAACATCACTTCGGACGCGATGAACATGATCATGCCGTAGCGATGGCTGATCTGGACGACGCGGGTGTGATAGCCGCCGCGCTCCGCTTCGCGCGTCACGTCCGACCACCAGGACGCCATGGTGTAGAGAACGCCGATGAAGCCCGCGCCGAACAGGACCGGGCCGGCCTTGATGCCGCCCATCGTCATCGCCTTCATCCACATGACCGCGCCGACGGCCATGATGAACGCGCTGAGCGAGCCGACGAACGGCCACGGGCTCGGGTCGACGATGTGGTAGTCGTGGTTCTTGGTGTGGGCGTCGGCCATTCTATTCGCTCTCCGCTCCCCTTTTCCGCATCGAAACGCGCTCGATGCGGCCCCCGGGGGTTACAGTTCAGGCGCCTTCGGGGTCCCGTTCTTCACCTCGGCGAGAGGCTTGGGAGACCCTTTGGCAGGAAAGAAGGTATAGGACAAGGTGATCGTTCGGATGCGATCCAGTTCGCGGTTTTCCACGATCGCGGGGTCCACGAAGAACACCACGGGCGCTTCCAAAATCTCGCCCGGCTTCAGCGTCAGCTCGTTGAAGCAGAAGCACTGCAGCTTGTTGAAGTAGCCGCCCATAATGTCGGGCTGCACGTTGAAGTTGGCCATTCCGGTCGTGTCGGTCTTGGCCGTGTTCCGCATCTTGTAGAACACCGTGATCGTCTCGCCGGCGCGCACCGTCACTTCGGGCGTCTCCGGCTCGAAGCGCCACGGCAGGCCCGGCGCGACATTGGCGTCGAAGCGGACGGTGTAGGTGCGTTCGGACACGCTCGACGCCGCCTGCGAGGCGATGCGGGGCGTGCCGCCGAAGCCGGTCATCTTGCAGAACAGGTCGTAAAGCGGCACCGCGGCGAAGGCCATTCCGGTCATCGTGCCGACGACGCCGACGCAGGCGAGCATCGTGCGCCGCATGTTGCGGTCGCGGCGGCTCGGGGCGGGGAGGGGCGCGGGGCTCATGTCACAGCGGCCGGATCAGGACGCTCGTGCCGAGCTTGGCGAGCGTGACGATGTAGAACAGCAGAACGAGGCCCGCGAGGACGAGGCCGAGAGCGGTCGAACGCGACCGGACGCGCCGGCGCATGTCCTCTGCGGCGTCGACGGGCCGCTCTTCCGGAACCGGCGTCTGCTTCGTGTTCATGTCAGATCCCCACCATGCTCGAAATCGCTCCCAAACCGGGAAGCGGCAGTACAAGCTCGGCGAGCAGCACGGCGAAAAGAAGGAACAGATACAGGATCGAGAAGCCGAAAAGCCGCATCGCCGCCTTGTTGGCCTCCGCGCCCTCGCGGATGCGGTACACGCGGATCGCGTCGCGGATCATCATGCTGCCGGTGACGACCGACACGGCCGCATACAGCAGCCCGCCGAAGCCCATGAAACAGGGCAGCACGGCGAAGGGCGCGAGCACGAGCGTGTAGAGCAGGATCTGCAGGCGCGTCGCGCTCGGTCCGGCCACGACGGGCAGCATCGGCACGCCGGCGCGGGCGTAATCCTCGGACTTCACGAGCGCGAGCGCCCAGAAATGCGGCGGCGTCCAGAGGAAGATGATGCCGAACAGCACGATCGATTCGATCGAGAACGAGCCGGTCGCGGCGGCATAGCCCACCATCGGGGGGAAGGCGCCCGCGGCGCCGCCGATCACGATGTTCTGCGCCGTCCAGCGCTTCAGCCACATCGAATAGACGACGACGTAGAAGAAGATGGTGAAGGCGAGCAGGCCGGCCGCGACCCAGTTGGCGACGATGCCGAGAAACAGCACGGAGCCGACCGACAGCACGATGCCGAAGGCCAGCGCCTCGCCCGGCGCGACGCGCCCGCCCGGGATCGGGCGTTTGGCGGTGCGCGACATCAGGGCGTCGATGTCGGCGTCCCACCACATGTTGAGCGCGCCGGACGCGCCCGCGCCGACCGCGATGGCGAGCAGCGAGGCGAAGCCGAGAACCGGGTTCATGCCTTCGGGAGCGAGCAGCATGCCGACCAGCGCCGTGAAGATCACGAGCGACATGACGCGCGGCTTCAGCAGCGTCCAGAAATCATGCGCATCGCCCATCATGGCCCCCGGCGAGGAGACGAAGCCGGCGTCACGGTGCTGGATATCGCTGACGAGGGACATGGAACTCGGATGGTCTGAGGAATCGGCGATCTGAGCGGCGTTCGGCGGGTTCGTCTCTCGGGACGAACCGGCGGACCGTCGGGAGGCGACGCCGGCCGGAGAAACCGGCCGGCGTCGGATGGGTTCAGTGATCCGTGCCCGTGATGCGGGGCAGGGTCTCGAACTGATGGTGCGGAGGCGGCGAGGACAGCGTCCATTCGAGCGTCGTCGCGCCCGCGCCCCACGGATTGTCTCCGGCGAGTTGCTTGCGGGCGAACGCCTGGAAGCAGCCGTAGAAGAACACCAGAAGGCCGAAGGCGAAGATGTACGAGCCGTAGGACGAAATCCGGTTCCAGCCCGCGAAGGCGTCCGGATAGTCGACGTAATGGCGCGGCATGCCTGCGAGGCCCGTGAAGTGCATCGGGAAGAACAGCACGTTGGCGCCGATGAAGGCGATCCAGAAGTGAAGCTTCGCGAGGAACTCCGAGAACACGTAGCCGGTCATCTTCGGGAACCAGTAGTACCAGGCCGCGAAGATGCCGAAGACCGCGCCGAGCGACAGCACGTAGTGGAAATGCGCCACGACGTAATAGGTGTTGTGCAGCTGGCGGTCGACGCCGGCATTGGCCAGCACCACGCCGGTCACGCCGCCGACGGTGAACAGGAAGATGAAGCCGATCGCCCAGATCATCGGCGAGGTGAAGCGGATCGAGCCGCCCCACATCGTCGCGATCCAGGAGAAGATCTTCACGCCCGTCGGCACCGCGATCACCATGGTGGCGAACACGAAATACTGCTGCGTCTTCAGCGAGAGGCCGACCGTGTACATGTGGTGGGCCCACACGACGAAGCCGACCGCGCCGATCGCCACCATCGCATAGGCCATGCCGAGATAGCCGAAGATCGGCTTCTTCGAGAAGGTCGAGATGATGTGCGAGACGATGCCGAAGGCCGGCAGGATCATGATGTACACTTCGGGGTGACCGAAGAACCAGAACAGGTGCTGGTAGAGCACCGGGTCGCCGCCGCCGGCCGGATCGAAGAAGGTCGTGCCGAAGTTGCGGTCGGTCAGCAGCATCGTGATCGCGCCCGCGAGAACGGGGAGCGAGAGCAGCAGCAGGAATGCCGTCACCAGCATCGCCCAAGCGAACAGCGGCATGCGGTGCAGGGTCATGCCCGGCGCGCGCATGTTGAGGATCGTGGTGATGAAGTTGATCGCGCCGAGGATCGACGAGGCGCCGGCGAGATGCAGCGACAGGATGCCGAAGTCGAGCGCCGGGCCGGGATGGCCCGCGGTCGAGAGCGGCGGATACACCGTCCAGCCGCCGCCGAAGCCGTTTGCGCCCGGCGCACCCTCGACGAACATCGAGATGAGCAGAAGGCTGAAGGCGGCGGGAAGCAGCCAGAACGAGATGTTGTTCATGCGCGGGAAGGCCATGTCCGGCGCGCCGACCATGATCGGAACGAACCAGTTGCCGAAGCCGCCGATCAGCACGGGCATGACCAGAAAGAACACCATGATCAGACCGTGACCGGTCACGAACACGTTGTAGGTCTGCGGATTGGTGAAATATTGAAGGCCCGGCTCCTGCAGTTCCAATCGCATGGCGATGGAGAGGGCGCCGCCGATCACTCCGGCCAGAAGGCCGAAGATCAGGTACATCGTTCCGATGTCCTTGTGGTTGGTGGAGAGCACCCACCGGCGCCAGCCGGTCGGATGATCGAGATGCGCGTCATGCGCGGTTGCCGCGTGTGCCATGGTGGTTGGTCCCAGGTCGTCGGTCAGAATGTCGGGTGCGTCCGTTCGCCGAGCCGAGGCTCAGCGCGCGGCGACCTTGATGGCGTCGTCGGTGTTGGAAGCGAACTTCTTCTTCGCTTCCTGCAGCCAGGCGGCGTATTTCTCGGGGCTCACGATGCGGATCGCGATGGGCATGAACGCGTGGTTCTGGCCGCACAGGCGCGAGCACTGGCCGTAATAGATGCCTTCCTTGTCGGTCTTGAACCAGGTCTGGTTCAGGCGGCCGGGGATGGCGTCCATGCGGATGCCGAAGGACGACACCGCGAAATTGTGGATCACGTCGCCGCCGACGACCTGCAGGGCGATGGTCTTGCCGGCCGGGAGGACGAGTTCGTTGTCCACCGCGAGAAGGTTGGGCTGGCCCGCCTTCTGCGCTTCTTCCTTCGTCAGCATGTTGCTGTCGAATTCGAAGCCGCCGTTCTGGTCCGCCGGGTAGACGTAGCTCCAGAGCCACTGCTTGCCGACAGCCTTGACGGTGATGTCGGCCTTCGGGATCTCGACCTGATAGCGCAGCAGGCTGAAGGACGGGATCGCGATCACGACGAGGATCAGGATCGGAATGCCGGTCCAAGCGATTTCGAGGCCGGTATGGTGCGTCGTCTTGGACGGGACCGGATTGGCCTTCTCGTTGAAGCGCACGACCACGTAGACCAGCAGCCCGAGCACGAACAGCGAGATCGCCGTGATGATCCACACCAGCATGGTGTGCAGATCATAGGCGCGCTGCGCCACGTCGGTCACGGGGGCCTTCAGGTTCAGCTGCCACGGGGCGGGCTCGCCGATACCTGCGGCCGAAGCCGATCCGGCGATGCCGAGAGCAATGGCGGCAACGGCCGCACGGCTCCAGAAACGGGTCATGACGATACGATCTCCCTGACTTCCGAGCGGCGTCGGCGCTCGCGTTCTCTCATGGTCCCGTCGGGACGCCTCGTACGAAACGCGGACCGCCTCCCTCGGGTGGCTTTCGGACCTGTCAAAACCACAAAGGTGCGACTTGCGCAACGCATCCTAAGGCTGAAATCGTGCGTCATATGCGCTCCGCAACGGGAATTGATGCAATATCTCGACGAATTGCTCGGTCCGGCTTCGGCTTGACATCCCCCGCCGCGCATGGTCGGAACCCATATTGACGGCGAGATCGGACGGGGTCCGGCAAGCTCGCCGCCGGAGACGCCGCATGACCCTCCTCCGACGTACACGGCAGGCATGGATCGCCCTCGCGGTCGCCGTGTCGGCCTTCTTGTCCGCCGGTCCTGCGCCTGCGCAGGGAGTGGTGCGGTCGAGCTACGGCGATTGGCAGCTGCGCTGCGAGCCGTCGCCCGGCGGCCGTGAACAATGCGCGCTCGTCCAAAACGTCGTGACCGAAGAAAAGGGCAATCTCGGCCTGGTCGTCATCGTCGTCCGTACGGCGGACGGCAACGGCTGGCTGCTTCGCGTCGTCGCACCTCTCAATATCCTTCTGCCCGCCGGCCTCGGCCTGCGCATCGACCGCGCCGAAATCGGCCGCGCCGGATTCGTGCGCTGCCTCGCCACCGGCTGCGTGGCCGAAGTGGTGATGGACGGCCAGCTTCTCGCGCAGTTCCGATCCGGCGCCACCGCCACCTTCGTGGTGTTCCCCACGCCCGATGAAGGCGTCGGCATTCCCATCGCCTTGTCCGGCTTCGCCGCCGGCCTCGCGGCGCTTCCCTGATCTTTTCCGACAGGATTTCGACTCATGCTCAAGCGCAACGCAGCCATGAACGTCTCGGCCGGCACCGGCATGAAGATCCTCGGTGCCAAGATCCTTGGCACGGTTTCCCTCGCGGTCCTGCTCGCGGGATGCGGTTC
Organism: Hyphomicrobiales bacterium; assembly: GCA_027489535.1. Classification (GTDB taxonomy): domain Bacteria; phylum Pseudomonadota; class Alphaproteobacteria; order Rhizobiales; family Beijerinckiaceae; genus JAIXZO01. The sequence goes on along the minus strand of JAIXZO010000018.1, from coordinate 214,975 downwards.
GATGGGATCGGGAAACTTCTCCCCGGCCGCGGTGTTCTTCGCGGGCTCGACGCCGCCGGACGCCACGCCTCCCGCCGAGGTCGAATTCGAGTGTCCCGCAGCGGAAATCCGCGAGGGCGGCGCGGCGTTGCGCGTCGGCGGCAACGGCGAATCGCTGCGGGCTCAATTCGCCATCACCGATACGGCGCGCGAATGCCGCGTCGAAGGCCGGTCGATTCGGATCTCCGTCGGCGTGGAAGGCCGCGTGATGCTGGGCACCGCCGGTTCGCCGGGCACGTTCTCCGCGCCGATGCGGGTCGTGATGAAGCGCGGCGACAAGGTGGTCGCGACCAAGACGGAGCGGCTCTCGGTCGTCGTTCCGCAGGGCGACACGCTCGGCTCGTTCGATTCGGTGCAAAAGGACTTCGTGGTTCCGCTCGACGGCCCCGAGCTGACGATCACCGTCGGATTCGATTCGGGCGGCGGCGAAGTTTCCGTCTCCAAGAAGCGCTGACGGTTTCAGGCCTGCGGGGCCCGCGCGGGGAACCGCCCGCGCTTGCGGTTCATTGCCCATAAATGGAGCGGGACGAAGCGTCGCGGTCGATTGACTTCGATGCCGCGCCGCTCCAAATCTCGATGCAGCCGTAAATCTCCGCGGAAGAGTCCGGCGGGGGCAGCAATGCTCCGCGTCGGCGCCGAAGGCGCAACCGCCCCGGAAACGCTCAGGCCGAAGGACCGCGGAGAGTTGGCACTCTGGAAAGCGGACGATCGCGAGATCGTCCCACCGAAGGGCGTAACCGTGCGGACGTAAGTCTGCCGGGAAATCTCTCAGGTCACGGGACAGAGGGGGCGCAGACGTGCCGAGCCGCGAGGCTCGGGGCGAGCGCGACTCCGACCCGGCAGGACCTGATGGCCCAGAGCGAGACGACGGCTTCCGAGACGACGGCTTCCGAGATTCTTCTCAGAACGCCCCTTTACGCCCGACACGTCGCGCTCGGCGCACGGATCGTGCCCTTCGCGGGCTACGAGATGCCCGTGCAATACCCGACCGGCATCTTGGCCGAGCATCTCTGGACGCGTGAAAACGCGGGGTTGTTCGACGTCTCGCACATGGGTCAGGCCTTCCTGATCGGCCCGGATCACGCGACGACGGCCAAGGCGCTCGAAGCGCTCGCGCCCGCCGATTTCATCGATCTCAAGCCCGGCCGACAGCGTTATTCGCAGCTTTTGAGCGACGACGGCGGCATCCTCGACGACTTCATGGTCGCGCGTTCCGAGGACCCCGCCGAAGACGGTGTCCTCGCCCTCGTCGTCAACGCCTCCTGCAAGGAACAGGACTACGCCCACATCGCCGCCCGCCTTCCCGCGGGCGTGCGGCTGATGCGGGCCGATCATCGCGCATTGCTCGCCTTGCAGGGCCCCAAGGCCGCCGCCGTGCTCGCGCGCCGCTGCCCCGACACCGCCGACATGCCGTTCATGTCGGTCCGCAGCACGCGATTCGACGGACTGCCGGTCAACGTGTCCCGCTCCGGCTACACCGGCGAGGACGGCTACGAGATTTCGGTGCGCGGAGACCGCGTCGACGAGCTGGCATCGGTGCTCCTGCGCGATCCGGACGTGAAGCCCGTCGGGCTCGGCGCGCGTGATTCGCTGCGGCTGGAAGCGGGCCTTTGTCTCTACGGTCACGACATCGACACGACGACGTCTCCCGTCGAAGCGGCGCTGGTGTGGTCGATGCAGAAGCGTCGGCGCGAGGAGGGCGGCTTCCCCGGCGCCGAGCGCATCCGGCGCGAACTCTCCGAGGGCACGTCCCGCAAGCGCGTCGGCATCGTGCCCGACGGCAAGGCTCCGGCCCGCGAGGGCACCGAGATCACCGCCGAAGCCGGCCGCGTCATCGGCATCGTCACGTCGGGCGGCTTCGGCCCCTCGCTCAACGGTCCCCTCGCGATGGGCTACGTCGAAACCGCCTTCGCCGAGGTCGGCACGCCGGTGCAGCTGATGGTGCGCGGCAAGGCGATGCCGGCCCGCATAGGCGCGATGCCCTTCGTCCCCCAACGCTATTTCCGCGGCCCGTCCGCATGACCTCCCGCACCCGATCCCGCCCGGCGCCTCGCGCCGCGGCACTCGTCCCCGATACCCTCATCCTGAGGAGCCGCGCCTTGGCGCGGCGTCTCGAAGGACGAGGGATTCCCGTTCATGCCCTCGGTCATGCAGCCCGAGGCGCACTTCGTCCTTCGAGGAGCGGCGCTCGCGCGCCGCTCCTCAGGATGAGGGTCGTTTCAATCATCGCCGTCGAGAACGAATGGAGCCGCGTATGACCACCCGTTACACCAAAGACCACGAATATGTTCGCATCGACGGCGACACCGCGACCGTCGGCATCACGGATTACGCGCAGGGCCAGCTCGGCGACGTGGTGTTCGTCGAACTCCCCGCGATCGGCAAGTCCGTCGGCAAGGGCGACGAGGCCGCGGTGGTCGAGAGCGTCAAGGCCGCGAGCGAAGTCTACGCCCCGGTCTCCGGCGAGGTCGTCGCCGTCAACTCCGCCCTCGAAGGCTCCCCCGGCACCGTCAACGAAGATCCCCTCGGTACGGGCTGGTTCGTCAAGCTCAAGGTCGCCAACCCGTCGGAGCTCGAGGGCCTGATGACCGAAGACCAGTACAAGGCCTTCGTGGCCGGAATCTCCTGATCATGGCGCATCGATATGCGGCAACGGTTGCGTGGAGCCGGGACGGTGCGTCCTTCACGGACAACCGTTATTCCCGGCGGCATCGCTGGAGCTTCGACGGCGGCATCGAGGTGCCCGCTTCGTCGTCGCCGCTCGTCGTGCCGCTTCCTCATTCCGACCCGTCCGCCGTCGACCCTGAAGAGGCTTTCGTGGCCTCGCTGTCGAGCTGCCACATGCTGTTTTTTCTGGCGTTCGCCGCGAAGGCCGGGATCGTCGTCGACGCCTATGAGGACGAAGCCGTCGGTACGATGGACAAGAACGACAAGGGCCGCGAATACGTCGCCCGCGTCGTTCTTCGTCCCCGCATCACGATCTCCGGCGAGAAACGTCCCGCCGCCGCCGAAATCGAGCGGCTGCACCATGCCGCGCATGATCACTGTTTCATCGCCTCCTCGGTCCGTTCCGACGTGATCGTGGAGGCTCTCCCCACCGTTTTCGCCTGAACCGACGAGGACCGAGGATGCGCTATCTTCCGCTTTCCGACGCCGATCGGCAGGACATGCTCGCCGTCATCGGCGCGTCCTCCATCGACGAATTGTTCGCCGACATCCCGGCCGACAAGCTGCAGCGCGAGCTGCCCGATCTGCCGCGCCGCAAGGGCGAGCTGGAGGTCGAGCGCATCATGACGCGGCTGTCGTCGAAGAACGTGCCGGCCTCGTCCGTGCCGTTCTTCGTCGGGGCGGGGGCCTACAAGCATCACGTGCCCGCGACGGTGGACCACCTGATCCAGCGGTCGGAATTCCTGACCAGCTACACGCCCTACCAGCCGGAAATCGCGCAGGGCACGCTGCAATATCTGTTCGAATTCCAGACGCAGGTCGCCGCCCTCGCCGGCATGGAGGTGGCCAACGCCTCGATGTATGACGGCTCGACCGCATGCGGCGAAGCCGTGCTCATGGCGCACCGCGTCACCAAGCGCCGTAAGGCCGTGCTGTCGGGCGGGCTGCATCCCCATTACGCCGACGTCGTGCGCACCTTGTCCAAGATGGCGGGCGACGAAGTCGTCACCATGGCCCCGGACGTCGGCGCAACCGAGGACATCCTCTCCGCCATCGACGGCTCCGTCTCCTGCGTCGTCGTGCAGACGCCGGACGTGTTCGGAAACCTGCGCGACCTGCGCGCGATCGCGGAGAAGTGCCGCGCCGTCGGCGCGCTGCTGATCGCGGCCTTCACCGAGGTCGTCTCCCTCGGCCTCGTCACGCCGCCCGGCGCGATGGGTGCGGACATCGTGGTCGGCGAAGGCCAATCCATCGGCAATTCGCTGAATTTCGGCGGCCCCTATGTCGGCCTCTTCGCCTCCAAGCAGAAATATGTCCGCCAGATGCCGGGCCGCCTCTGCGGCGAAACGGTGGACGCCGACGGCACGCGCGGCTTCGTGCTGACGCTCTCCACCCGCGAGCAGCACATCCGCCGCGACAAGGCGACCTCCAACATCTGCACCAATTCCGGCCTCTGCGCCTTGGCCTTTACCATCCATATGACCCTGCTCGGGCAGGCGGGCCTCTCCCGCCTCGCGCGCATCAACCACGCCCATGCGGTCAAGCTCGCCGACATGCTGGCCGGCGTGAAGGGCGTCGAGGTGCTGAACGGCACGTTCTTCAACGAGTTCACGCTCCGCCTCTCCCGTCCCGCCGCCGCCGTGGTCGAGCAGCTCGCCGCCAAGGGCGTGATGGCGGGGGTCCCCGTCTCGCGCCTGCTGCCCAAGGCCGGCCTCGACGATCTGCTGATCGTCGCCAACACCGAAGTGAACACCGACGAGGACCGCGCGGCCTTCGTCGAAGCCCTGAAGGAGGTATTGTGATGTTGAACCGTCAGGGACGTCCCACCGGTCCGGGCTTCGGCTCGGCCGCCGCGCACGAGACCTTCACCGGCAATCGCGCGCTGATGCAGGAAGAGGCGCTGATCTTCGAGATCGGTCGCCATGACGTGACCGGCGTCGACCTCGACGAACCGGCGGCCTTCGCGCCCCGGCTCGGCGGCTTGGAACGCACGGACGGCATCGGCCTTCCGGGCCTCTCCGAGCCCGAGACGATGCGCCATTACGTGCGCCTCTCGCAGAAGAATTACGGCATCGATTCCGGCCTGTTCCCGCTCGGTTCGTGCACGATGAAGCACAATCCGCGGCTCAACGAGCGCATGGCGCGTCTGCCGGGCTTTGCGGACGTGCATCCGCTGCAGCCCGTCTCCACGGTGCAGGGCGCGCTCGAACTGATGAACGAGTTGGCGCGCTGGCTCACGGAACTCACCGGCATGGCCGCCGTCGCGCTGTCGCCCAAGGCCGGCGCGCATGGCGAGCTTTGCGGCATGATGGCGATCAAGGCCGCCATCGAGGCCAAGGGCGAGGGCGCGACGCGCCGCACCGTGCTGGTTCCCGACTCGGCCCACGGCACCAACCCCGCCACGGCGGCGCTGATCCAGTTCGACGTGAAGCCCGTCCCCGTGCGCGACGACGGCACGGTCGATCCCGAGGCGGTGCGGGCATTGGCGGGGCCGGATACGGCCGCGATCATGCTGACCAACCCGAACACATGCGGCCTGTTCGAGAAGGACATCGTCGCCATCGCCGAGATCATCCATGCGGCGGGCGGCTATTTCTACTGCGACGGCGCCAACTACAACGCCATCGTCGGCAAGGCGCGGCCCGGCGACCTCGGCGTCGACGCCATGCACATCAACCTGCACAAGACCTTCTCCACCCCCCACGGCGGCGGCGGCCCGGGTTCCGGCCCGGTCGTGCTGTCGGAGCGCATCGCGGCCCATGCCCCGGTGCCCTTCGTGCGGCCGGACGGCGCGGGCTTCGCCTTGGTCGAAGACGAGGCGGGCACCGGGGCCTTCGGCCGCATCACCGCCTTCCACGGCCAGATGGGCATGTATGTCCGCGCGCTGTCCTACATGCTCTCGCACGGCGCGGACGGCTGCCGGCAGGCGTCGGAAGACGCGGTGCTCAACGCAAACTACATCCGGGCGCGCCTCGCCGACCTCATGTCGCTGCCCTTCGGCAACCGGGCCTGCATGCATGAGGTGCTGTTCGACGACGCTTGGCTGAAGGACACCGGCGTCACCACGCTCGACTTCGCCAAGGCGATGATCGACGAGGGCTATCACCCGATGACGGTGTATTTCCCGCTCGTGGTGCACGGCGCGATGCTCGTCGAGCCGACCGAAAGCGAAAGCCGCGCCTCGCTCGACCTGTTCATTGCCACCCTGCGCGACCTCGCCATGGCGGCCGTGCGCGGAGACGTCGAACGCTTCACCGGCGCGCCTTATCTCGCGCCCCGCCGTCGCCTCGACGAAACCCGAGCCGCCCGCACCCCGATCCTCCGCTGGACCCCGCCGCAACCGGTGCAGGAAGCGGCGGAGTAAGACGGCGTCCGGAGACGGCACGAAGCGACGTCTCCATCGATGAACCTCATCCTGAGGAGGCGCGAAGCGCCGTCTCGAAGGACCATCCAGCGGCAACCGGATGGTTCGAGGACGCGCTGCGCGCTCCTCACCATGAGGGCTTGAGTAAAAGCGCCGTCTCGAACCTCATCCTGAGGAGGCGCGAAGCGCCGTCTCGAAGGACCGTCCCCTTCGCGCTTCTCATGCGTTATGTCTCTCGCAAGCGACGACGGAGCATCACATGCGGTGGGACGATCTCAGGGTATCCAGCAATGTCGAGGACCGGCGCGGCATGGGCGGCGGCTTCCCCGGCGGCGGGGGAGGGCTCGGCGTCGGCGCGATGGTGGTGCTGGGCCTGCTCGGCTGGGCCTTCGGCATCGATCCCCGCCTCATCATCGGCGGTGCGGAGATGGTGCAGGGCTACCGGCAGCAGAACGCTCCGGTCCAGCAGGGCCGCGTCGGCGCGCCGACCGACGACATCGGCACCTTCGTCGCCAAGATCCTCGGCGAGACGGAGGACGTCTGGACCGTCGTGCTGCCGCAACAGGCCGGCAAGGACTATGAGCGCCCGCGTCTGGTGCTGTTTTCCGGCGCGACGCAGTCCGCCTGCGGCTCGGCCCAGTCAGCCACCGGTCCGTTCTACTGCCCGCTCGACAAGCGCATCTATCTCGACACGACCTTCTTCGACGACATGAAGCGTCGTTTCGGCGGCGGCGGCGATTTCGCCTATGCCTACGTCATCGCGCACGAGGTCGGCCATCATCTCCAAAACGTGCTCGGCATCCTGCCCCGCGTTCAGCAGGCCCAGCGCCGCGCCGCCAGCCAAGGCGAGGCGAACGCGCTCTCCGTCCGCGTCGAGCTCATGGCCGATTGTCTCGCGGGCGTCTGGGCGCAGAAGATGAACGAGCGCCGCGCCAACATCACCGAGCAGGACGTCCGCCAAGCCGTCGCCACCGCCTCCGCCATCGGCGACGACCGCCTCCAAGCCGGCCGCGGCCGCGTCGTCCCCGACAGCTTCACCCACGGTAGCTCCGACCAGCGCGTGCGCTGGTTCATGACCGGGCTCAAAGGCGGCAAAGTGCAGGAATGCAACGCGTTCAGGGCGGAGAGGCTTTAACGGCTCCGGGAATCCCCTCTATGGCATTGCACTGCCGTGTCATCCTGGCCGGCGCGAAGCGCAGAGCCGGGACCCACCCTCCTTCCACGATGCCCGCAAGTCTGGGTCCCGGGTCGGCTCGCGCCGCCCGGGATGACACCGCGGAGTTTCTGAAAACGTCGAAGCAAACCTCATGGTGAGGAGGCCCGCAGGGCCGTCTCGAACCACGCTCACGGGCCGCGATGGTTCGAGACGCGCCTTCGGCGCTCCTCACCATGAGGGAATTGCATTGAACCCTCAGCGCCGCCCGCGACGGTCGTAAATCGGGCATGCGAGGCGCGAGACCGGGCGGCGCCCGGCGAGCGCGGCGATGCGCCCGATGCGGCCCAATCGCGGATCGGGGCGCCCGAACCCCGCCGCCGCATTGACCAATCCCACGCGCATCGCCGCGCCGAACCCGCCGCGTGCGGCCAACCGGAACACCGCCGTCCGCGTCTCCGCCTCCGGCCCCTCGAAGAAGTCGCCGACCTCGGAAATCCAATCTCCTCCGGGCACGAGACCCGGCTCCAGAACCATACCGACAGTCGACCGCGCCCGCCCGAGCCCTTCGCGGACCAAGGCGGCACGGTCGCCCGCGCTCTCGATCAGCACGCATCCCCCGGCATCCGCGATGCGCTCGATCAGCGGCGAGCGCATCGCACTTACCAGCACCACATCGCGCACGAGCCCCTGCGCCACGCCCGGCACGAGCGCCGCAAGCGTGTCGACGAGTGCGGGCTCTTCGCGGAGCACGGGAATGACGACCGACAACATGGCCGGCCCATAACATGCCGACGCGCCGCGGGCATGCTTGGATTATGGGCAGGCCTCTCCGCCCCCTCGGGGCCGGCGCACCGCAGGCGCGCGTCTCGACCACGCGGCAACCGTCCTTCGAGACGGCGCTTCGCGCCTCCTCAGGATGAGGTTTCCTGAACGGTTCGCGCCTCCCACCCGCCCTCATGGTGAGGAGCGCGCCGCCGGCGCGCGTCTCGAACCACGCCTTGCATTCGTCATGCTTTCCGGCCAATGTTCCTCTTATGTTCTCATAAGGAGCCGCAATGGCCGCCATCTCCCGGACCAAGCTGGGCAATGCCGACGAGCGGCACGGATTCGCGGTCGGGCATGGTCGCTCCTGCGTGTCCGACGCCGTCGATCCCGAGCGCCGGCGCGGGCGCGGCTCGGTCACCAATGCGTCGGGCCGCTACGAGCCCCTCGCGCGCACGGTCGAGGACGACGGCTGGAGTTCGGCCGAGGATCTTCCCGCGTTCAAGACGCAGGTGACACTCGAGAAGCCCAAAACCATCATGTCGCGCAACGAGTCGCCCGACATAGGCTTCGACAGGTCCATCAACCCCTATCGCGGTTGCGAGCACGGCTGCATCTACTGCTTCGCGCGGCCGACCCACGCCTATATGGGCCTCTCCCCAGGGCTCGATTTCGAATCCAAGCTCTTCGTGAAGGAAGGCGCGGCCGCTTTGCTGGAGCGCGAACTCTCTGCAGCCTCCTATTCCCCGCGTACCATCGCCATCGGCACCAATACCGATCCCTACCAGCCCATCGAGCGCGAGCGCCGCGTGATGCGTTCGGTGCTGGAGGTTCTGGCGCGGCACGACCACCCCGTCGGGATCGTCACGAAATCCGCCCTCGTGGCGCGCGACATCGACATTCTCGGGCCGATGGCGGCGAAGGGGCTCGCCAAGGTCTCGCTCTCCGTCACCACGCTCGACGCCAAGCTGGCCCGGGGCATGGAGCCGCGCGCCGCGACGCCGTCCAAACGCATCGAAACCATCCGCAAGCTGTCGGAGGCGGGCATCCCCACGGGCGTCCTCGTCGCCCCGGTCATCCCGGCGCTCAACGATTCGGAGATCGAGCGCATTCTCGAAACCTGCCGCGAGGCCGGCGCGGTCGAGGCGGGTTACGTGCTGCTGCGTCTGCCGCTCGAGGTCCGCGACCTGTTTCGCGAATGGCTGCTGGAGCACCACCCCGGCAAGCTCCGCCACATCCTGTCGCTGGTGCAGTCCACGCGGGGCGGCAAGGACTATGATTCCACTTGGGGCAAGCGGCAGACCGGCGAGGGCGTCTTCGCCGATCTCGTCGGGCGGCGGTTCGAACTGGCCGCCGAGCGCCTCGGCTTCAACCGCGCCCGCGTGCGGCTCAGAAACGATCTCTTCCGCAAGCCCGGCAAGGGCGGGGAGCAATTGGCGCTGTTCTGAAGCGGCCCGCTTTCCGGCTCTTTCATGCGCTTGCCCGGCGCGGCGGCCCGCGTTACCGCTTCCCCATGTCCCGCCGTTCCCAGCCCGATGCGCCGATCTTGCCGATGGACCTGCCCGCCGGGCCGGACTTTCTGCGTGAACTGGCGCTGATGGCGCGCGGCGACGTGCCCGTCGCGGGTTGCGACGAGGCGGGAAGGGGCCCGCTCGCCGGTCCCGTCGTCGCGGCCGCCGTCGTTCTGAACCCCGAACGCATCCCGGACGGGTTGAACGACTCCAAGCAGCTCACCGCCAAACGGCGCGAAGAGCTTTACGAATTCATCCTCGCGACCGCCGAAGTGGCGGTCGCATCGGTCTCGCACCGGGTGATCGACCTCACCGACATTCGCAAGGCCAGCCTTGAAGCCATGCGCCGCGCCGTCGCCGCTTTGCCGGTGCGTGCGCGTTACGTCCTGGTCGACGGCCGCGATCTGCCGAACCTGAATTGCGCGGCCGAGGCGATGGTGGCCGGCGATGCACGCTCTCTCTCCATCGCCGCCGCATCCATCGTCGCGAAAGTCACGCGCGACAGGCTGATGGAGCGGCTTTGCCGCGCCTATCCGGTTTACGGATTTTCGTCCCATAAAGGTTATGCCGCCGCGCAGCACCGCGTCGCCATAGACCTGCACGGCCCCTGTCCCTTTCACCGCCTCAGTTTTTCGCCGTTCCGCAAAGACATTGAAAGCAACGGTTAACCTGCTGTTAGGGTTAACTTTTTTGCTTAACGCGGAATCGGGTTCGGAAACCTGTTCTTTACCTTGGCCGGTGCATGGTGCCCTCCGTTGCGTAAAACGGTGCACCAAAAATGGGTATTCCGCGTACCGGGACGGCCGCTGCCGGGCCCCGGACCAAGGTCTCGCGTACCGGGCTTCCTGTAGCGGCCCCCCGGATGACGGTCGACCGAGTGATCCTCGGCGATTGCATCTCCGAGCTGGAAAAACTTCCGGCGGGGTCGGTCGATCTTGTCTTCGCCGATCCCCCCTACAACTTGCAGTTGGAGGGGGCCTTGTCGCGTCCCGACCAGTCGGTCGTGGATGCGGTCGACGACGATTGGGACAAGTTCGCCAGTTTCGAAGCCTATGACGCGTTCACCCGCGCTTGGCTTCTGCAATGCCGCCGGGTGATGAAGCCCGACGCCACGCTGTGGGTCATCGGCAGCTACCACAACATCTTCCGCGTCGGCGCGATCCTGCAGGATCTCGGCTTCTGGGTGCTCAACGACGTCGTGTGGCGCAAGGCCAATCCGATGCCGAACTTCCGCGGGCGTCGCTTCACGAATGCGCATGAGACGATGATCTGGGCCTCGCGCGGCCAGTCGAAGGGCTACACCTTCCATTACGACGCGCTGAAGGCCGGCAACGAAGACACGCAGGTGCGCTCCGACTGGTTCATCCCGCTCTGCACGGGCGGCGAACGCCTGAAGGGCGAGGACGGCCGCAAGGTCCATCCGACCCAGAAGCCCGAGGCCCTGTTGGCCCGCGTGCTGCTCTCGTCGTCCAACCCCGGCGACGTGGTGCTCGATCCGTTCTTCGGCACCGGCACCACCGGGGCCGTCGCCAAGAAGCTCGGTCGCCATTTCGTTGGCATCGAGCGCGATCCCGACTATGCGGCCGCCGCGCGCGAGCGCATCGCCGCCGCGGTGCCGCTCGATCTCTCCGTCGTCGAAGCGCCGCCGAGCAAGCGGTCCGAACCGCGCATCCCCTTCGCCTCCCTCGTCGAGGCCGGATTGGTGGCGGCGGGCGCCAAGCTCGTCGATGAAAAGCGCCGTTACACGGCGGTTGTGCGCGCCGACGGCGCGATCATGCGCGACGGCATCGTGGGCTCGATCCACAAGATCGGCGCGCTCAGCCAAGGCCTCCCCGCCTGCAACGGCTGGACCTTCTGGTCCGTGGAGTCCGAAGGCGGGCTCGTGCTTCTCGACGATCTGCGCAAGCAGATGCGCGATGTGATGGCCGCGGCCTGAACGCCCGCGGGACGTCCCGTCCGATTTCCTTCTGCCGAAACATGAACCCCGCGCTCGTCGCGGGGTTTCTCATTTGCGGGCGGCACATCCGAACGGTCGAACCGGATACGACCGAAATACGCCCGATCCTTACCGAAATGTCATGTCACGGTCAGGGCACCGTGATGCCGGTCGCGCTTAAGTGCGTCATCGGATCATCCTCGAACGGGAGACGGACATGAAGAGCAGCACATCGATAGCAGCAGGCTTGGCCGCCGCCCTCGCGGTGGGCGGATTCGGCTACGCCATGGCGCAGACCCCGACCGGTCCCGGCCAGACGCCCGGCCAAGGAACCGGCCCCGGCATGATGCAACCGGGCCAAGGAATGGGTCCCGGCATGATGCAGGGGCAGATGCCTCCGGGCATGTATGAGCGCGCCGAAGAAATGCATCGGCGCATGCATGAAGGCCGGCATGGCGACCGCTACGGGCACCATGAGGGCCGCTACGAGGGCCACGGCTCTTGGGGCCTCGGCGGCGTGATGCGGATGTGCATGTCGCAGGACGCCTTCGCTCCGCGCATGCTGGAGCGTCTGGAGCGCACCACGCAGCCCAAGGCCGAGCAGCGGGCTGAATTCGACGCCTTGAAGGCGGCGGCCACGCGCGCCGAACAGACCTTGAAGGCCGCGTGCCCGAGCGAAGCCGATCGGCAGGACCGCAGCCCGACGGCCCGCTTCGCGATGGCCGAGAAGGCGACGACCGCCATGGCCGAAGCCGTCAAGAGCGTCCGTCCGGCCTTCGACGCCTATTATGCCAAGCTCGACGACAAGCAGCGCGACCGCATGCGTTGGGCGGGCGGCATGTGGGGCGGGCGTGACGGAGACCGCGAGCGCGGCGAGCGGCGCGGCCCCCCGCAGGGCGCGCCCGGAACGCCCGGTCAGCAGCAGCCGGGCCAGCCCGGTCAGCGCTGACGCGCATCGACCCCGAGCGCGGCGAGCCCGTGCTCCACGACCTTGCGCATGACGGACGGCAGCGCCTCTCCCCCGAGCGCCGTCGTCGCAACCCAGCGCAGCCCCGCCGGAGCGTCCGTTCCGGCGGGGATTCTTGCGACGTGTACGTCCAGTTCGAGCGGAAAATGCGTGAAGACGTGCGTCACCGTGCCGAGGCTGCGCTTCCAAGCGGCCGGGAGCGGAGCGCCGTGGTCGACGCCCGTCGCATCGTGGTCGCTCGACCACACGGTGCCGGGCACCTCGGCCATGCCGCCGAGCAGGCCCTTCGGCTCGCGCGTGCCGAGCAGGATCGCCCCGTCCTCCCGCAGCGCCACGAAGGCCGCGCCGCGCCGCGGCACGCCCTCGCGCTTCGGGGTCTTGCGCGGAAACGTGTCGGCCGTGCCTTCGCGGCGTCCCGTGCAGGGCTCCCGCCAAGGGCAGAGCCCGCATGCGGGGGACTTCGGCGTACAGATCGTCGCGCCGAGATCCATCATCGCCTGCGCGAAATCGCCGGGCCGCTCCGCCGGCGCAATCGCGGCCGTCAGGCGCTTGATCAGCGGTTTCGCTCCCGGCAGCGGCTCCTCCACGGCATGGACGCGCGCGATCACGCGCTCGACATTGCCGTCCACCACCACCGCCGGCAGCCCGAAGGCGATGCTCGCAATCGCCGCCGCAGTATATTCCCCGATCCCCGGCAGGGCCCGCAACGCGCTCTCGTCGGCCGGGAAAACCCCGCCATGCCGCTCCACCACGGCTTTCGCGCAGGCATGCAGGTTGCGCGCGCGCGAGTAATAGCCGAGCCCGGCCCAAGCGGTCATCACGGCGTCGGTCGGCGCGTCCGCAAGGTCGCTTACCGTCGGGAACAAGGTCAGGAATTTCTCGAAATACGGCTTCACCGCCCGCACGGTGGTCTGCTGCAGCATGATCTCCGACATCCAGACGCGGTAAGGGTCCGGCGTCGTGCCCGGCAGCGCCCGCCAAGGCAGCGCGCGGCGGTGCCGGTCATACCAATCGAGCAGATCGTCGGCGGACGCCTTTGCGGGCGGGAGCGGGGGAGTTACCATGCCCCGACACCTAAGCCCCGGACGGGCTCCCGCCAATCCCCGCATCCCGGATGACCTCGTCGCGATGAGACGCCCCCGCCCGCTCGCCGAACTGATCGAGGACTGCATCGCTCCGGCGCTGGCCGCGCAGGGCTTTGCGGCGTCGGACATCGTCGTCGGTTGGCCGGAAATCGTGGGCGAGCGGCTCGCCGCGCGGTGCGAGCCCGTCAAGATGGAATGGCCCCGCCGCCCGCGCCATGCCGGCCCCGAGGAGCAGGGCGATCCCGCCGTTCTCGTGGTCCGATGCGAGGGCGCCTTCGCCCTCGAATTGCAGCATCTCGCGCCCGTCATCGTCGAGCGGGTCAACGCCCGCTACGGCTGGCGTTGCGTCGGGCGTCTGGTGCTCAAGCAGGGCCCCGTGCGCCGGGTCTTGCGCGTCCCGCGCATCGCCGAACTCGATCCCGCCGCGCTGGAGGAAGCGCGCGGCCGCGTCGGCCAGGTCGAGGACGACGGCCTGCGCGACGCTCTGACGCGCCTCGGCGCGGGCATCATCGGCTCGCGCATCCAAGCGAAAGACGGTTGAAGCGGAGATCGGCGCTTCCACTTAGGATCGAGCCTCGGCCTTCGACTTGCCATGTTCATCGTGCCGTTTCATGAAGACGAACGAGATCCGGAGACGCTTATGATCGACCGTCGTCAATTCGTCGCCTCGGCCGCCGCGATGGCGCTTGCAGGCTCTTCGCTTTTGGCCCTTTCGCTCCCCGCCGCCGCGCAGAGCGTCAAGCCCGAAGAGCTCAACGTGCCGGGCCCGTTGGGAGACGTCGTGCTCGGCAAGGCCGACGCGCGCGTCACGATCATCGAATATGCGTCGCTCACTTGCAGCCACTGCGCCACGTTCCACGCCACGGCTTGGCCGGTGCTGAAGCAGAAATACATCGACACGGGCAAGGTGCGCTTCATCCTGCGCGAATTCCCGCTCGATCCGCTCGCCACCGCAGGCTTCATGCTCGCGCGCTGCGCCGGCAACGACAAATACTACGCCGTCACCGACCTTCTGTTCGAGCAGCAGAAGAACTGGGCCTATACGGACAAGCCGGTCGAGAACCTGACCAAATTCGCCAAGCAGGCGGGATTTACACAGGAATCCTTCGACGCCTGCTTGAAAAACCAGTCGGTTTATGACGCGGTGAACGCGGTGCGGAAGCGCGGAGCCGAGACCTTCAAGGTCGACTCGACGCCCACCTTCTTCATCAACGGGCAGTTGCAACGCGGGGCCTTGACCGTTGAGGACCTCGACAGGATCCTTACTCCGCTCGTGGGCGGCTGAATTCGGGACTGATCCGGCCGCTTCCGCCGGCGCGGAGGCGCGCCCGTGAAGCTGACCCGCCTCAAGCTCGTCGGCTTCAAGAGCTTCGTCGACGCGACGGAGTTCCACATCGAACCGGGCCTCACCGGCGTCGTGGGGCCCAACGGCTGCGGCAAGTCCAATCTCGTCGAAGCGCTGCGCTGGGTGATGGGCGAAAGCTCCTACAAGAGCCTGCGCGCCTCCGGCATGGACGACGTCATCTTCGCGGGCTCCGGAAGCCGGCCCTCGCGCAACACCGCCGAAGTCTCGCTCGTCATCGACAACCGCGCGCGCACCGCGCCCGCCGCCTTCAACGATGCCGACCAGCTCGACGTGTCCCGCCGCATCGAGCGCGATTCCGGCTCGGTTTACCGCGTCAACGGCCGCGAGGTCCGCGCCCGCGACGTACAGCTTCTCTTTGCCGACGCCTCCACCGGCGCGCGCTCCCCCGCCATGGTGCGTCAGGGGCAAATCGGCGAGATCATCGCCGCCAAGCCGCAATCGCGCCGCCGCATCCTCGAAGAAGCTGCGGGAATCGCCGGCTTGCACGGCCGCCGCCACGAGGCCGAGCTCCGCCTGAAATCGGCCGAAGACAACATCGTCCGCCTCGAAGACGTGCTGCGTCAGATCGAGGGGCAGTCGGAAGCCCTAAAACGGCAGGCCCGCCAAGCCGCCCGCTACCGCGCCGTTTCCTCCGACATCCGCCGCGCCGAAGCGCTCCTGCTGCATCGCCAATGGCGCGAGGCCCGCGCCGCCTTGGTCGAGGCCGAGCGGGTCGTGGCGGCGGACGTCGCCGAAGTGAACCGCCGCGCGCTGGCCCAAGCGACCGCCGCCCGCGATCAAGCCGTCGCCGGCGCAGCGCTCCCCGAGCTCCGCGATGCGGAGGCCGCCGCCGCCGCGACGCTTCAACGCCTGATCCTCGGTCGCGAAGCGCTCGACGGCGAGGAGCGTCGCGCCCGCGAACGCGCCGTCGAACTCGACCGCCGCATCACGGAGCTGACCCGCGACGCCGAACGCGAAGCCGCGCTTGAAGCCGACGCCGCCGCCGCGCTGGAACGGCTCGCGCAGGAGGATGCGGCGCTGGCCGCCGAAACGGAGTCCGCATCGGCCGCCTCCGCGGAGGCGCAGTCGCGTCTGACCGAGCGCGACGCCGCGCTGAAGGAAGCCGAAACCGCGCTGCAGGATCTGCAGGCCCGCGTCTCCGATCTCCTCGCCCGCCGCGCCGCCGCCGAACGGGCCTTGCGCGACGAGGCGGAGCGCGAGCGCCGCGCCCGAGCCGATCTCGCCAAAATCGCCGCCGATGCCGCCGCGCTCGCCGCGTCCGATCCGCTGGAGACCGAACGCGCCGCTCTGCAGGACTCGGTCCTGCGCGCCGAATCCGCGCTTTCCGCCGCCGATGCGCGCGCAGAGGAGGCGAGGGCGGGTCTCGCCTCGGCCCGCCTCGCCGAACAGCAGGCCCGCCGCCCGCTGGAAGATGCGGATCGCGCCGCGCAGCGGCTCGAAACCGAGGCGCGCACGCTCGCCAAGCTGCTCTCCACCGGTGACGGCGGCTCGTTCGCCTCCGTCCTCGGCAAGGTGAGCGTGGAACGTGGTTTCGAGGTCGCGCTCGGCGCGGCCTTGCGCGATGACCTCGACGCCTCCACCGACCCGCGCGCGCCGCTGCGCTGGACCGACCCGGTCGTCGGCGCGGACGATCCCGCTCTGCCCGAGGGCGTTCGCCCGCTCGGCGTGCTGGTGACGGGCCCGCCGGAAATGCGGCGTCGCTTGGCCCAGATCGGCCTCGTCGAAGACGGCGACGTCGAGCGGCTCGGCCCTTCGCTCAAACCCGGACAGATGCTCGTCACCCGGCAAGGTCGGGTGCTGCGTTGGGACGGCATCGCCGTCGCGGCCGGCGCACCCACGGCGGCGGCCAAGCGACTCGCCGAGAAAAACCGGCTCGGCGAGCTGCAAGCCCAAGCCGAGGAAGCCCGCCGCGCCGCCGACGCTTTGCGTTTCGATCTCGAATCCGTGCAGGCCTCCGCGCGCACCGCCGCGGAAGCGGAAACCTCCGCGCTTCAAGCCTCGCGCGCCGCCCGCACCGAACTCGACGGGCTGCGCGCCCGCGCGACGGGGCTCGACCGGCGCTTGGCGGAAGTCGCCGCCCGCCGTTCCGCCCTCGACGAAGCGCGGATGCGCGTGGATGCCCTGCTCACGGAGATCGCCGAAAGGCTCGCCGCCTTCCGCACGCAAATCGACGAATTGCAGCCCGCCGCCGATCTGCAGCAGCAATTGGCGACCGCCCGTACCGAGACCGAGCAACGCCGATCCGCTTCGACCGAAGCGCGCGCACTCGTCGCGAGCTTGGCGCGCGAGGCCGAGTTCCGCGCAAGACGGCGCGAGTCCATCGCGACCGAAAGCCGCTCTTGGCGCAGCCGCGTCGAGCGCTCGCAAGGCCAGGTGCAGGAAATCGCCAAACGTTCGGCCGAAGTGGCCGAGGAGCGCGCCCGACTGGCCGAAGCGCCGGACCTGTTTCAGGAGCGCCGTCGCCGCATCGGGGTCGAAATCGAAACCGCCGAAGGGGCCCGCAAGGCCGCAGCCGACGCCTTGGCGCTGGGCGAGACGACCGCCTCGGGCTTCGACCGCGCCGCCCGCGAAGCCTTGGTCGCCCTGTCCGCCGCCCGCGAGGACAATGCGCGCGCCGAAGCGCGGCTCGAATCGGCGCGCGGCCGCCTCATCGAAGTGCAGCGTTTGATTCCCGAACGGCTCGACGTCGAACCCGAGGCCTTGCACACGCTGCTCGAACTCGGCCCGGACGAGGAACCGCCTCCCGTGGCCGATCTCGAAAGACGGCTGGAAGAGCTGAAGGCGGATCGCGAGCGTCTCGGCGCAGTCAATCTGCGCGCCGAGGATGAACTCGACGAGGTGGAGACGCGCCGAAAGGCGCTGGACGCCGAGAAGGAGGATCTCACCGAGGCGATCCGCCGCCTGCGCGGGGCCATCGGCAGTCTCAATCGCGAGGGCAGGGAGCGGCTTCTCGCCGCATTCGCCGTCGTGCAGGGCCATTTCGAGCGGCTGTTCACCACCTTGTTCGGCGGCGGCACCGCGCAGCTCGAACTCGTCGAATCGGATGATCCGCTCGAGGCGGGTCTCGAAATCGTGGCCCGCCCGCCGGGCAAGAAGCCGCAGACCATGACGCTTCTGTCGGGCGGCGAGCAGGCTTTGACCGCGATCGCGTTGATCTTCGCGGTTTTCCTCACGAATCCGTCGCCCATCTGCGTGCTCGACGAGGTGGACGCCCCGCTCGACGACGCCAATGTCGAGCGCTACTGCGACCTTTTGAGCGACATGGCCCGAACCACCGAGACCCGCTTCGTGGTCATCACGCACAATCCGATCACGATGGCGCGCATGGACCGTTTGTTCGGCGTGACCCAAGCCGAGCGCGGCGTGAGTCGGCTCGTTTCGGTCGATCTCGTGGAAGCCGAACGGTTCCTCGAAGCGTCATGATGAAGGGGCGGTGAAGACGCCGTTCGAATCGACCGGGTGATTCCTTCGTCGCGGCCGCACTTTCTATAACATTTACAATAGGTTGAATGCTCGGTTCGTATTCTTGACACCGCAAGGACCCGAAACTATGGTGCGCGCGGCTGACGGGAGGGTTCCGGCGGTCGGGGGCAATGACTGCACGAGGTTCGCCATGGCGGATGAAGGTGCGGGCGAAAGACCTCCGAAAGGTCCGGACCCGACGGATGCCGAGCTCCACGAGAGGCTGAAAAGCCTCGAGACCCGGCTGGGTCGCGCGAAACGCTCCGATGAACCCGATGCCCCCAAGGCGGACGGTTCGCTCTCGGGGTCGGCATTCGGGCGCGCCGTCAGGTTGTCGTCGGAACTGGTGGCCGGCGTGCTCGTCGGCGGCGGTCTGGGCCTCGGCTTCGACCGTCTCGCGGGCACCAAGCCGTGGGGGCTGATCGTCCTTCTGATGATCGGCTTCGCTGCCGGCGTCCTCAATCTGGTCCGTTCGGCCGGTTTGACGGGTTCCGGAAAAAACGGCGGCTCAGGCTCGCCGCCACAGTCATAACCTCCGCGCGATGCGGCGCTCCTCCGGGAGCGGAACCATGAGAGCCTGACGGCAAATGGCCGATCCGATCCAACAGTTCGAAATCAAGACGATTGCGACGCTCGGCAAAATCGGGCCGTACGACATCGCTTTGACCAATTCGGGCCTGTTCATGCTCGCCGCGGTCGGCGTCATTTCGCTGCTCATGATCCTGGGTGCGCGCTCGCGCGCCATGGTGCCGGGCCGGTTCCAGTCCCTCGCGGAAGTCTCCTACGAATTCGTCGCGAATACGGTACGCAGTTCGGCAGGCAAGGAAGGGATGAAGTTCTTCCCCTTCGTGTTCTCGCTGTTCATGTTCGTGCTCGTCCTGAACCTGTTCGGCATGGTGCCGGGCGGCTTCACGGTCACGAGCCACATCATCGTCACCTTCGTTCTCGCGCTCCTCGTCATCTCGACGGTCCTGATCTACGGCATCGCCACGCACGGCACGCACTTCTTCCATCTGTTCGTCCCGTCGGGCGTGCCGATGTTCGTGCTGCCCGTCATCACGGTGATCGAGATCGTGTCCTTCCTCGCCCGTCCCGTCAGCCTGTCGATGCGTCTGTTCGCCAACATGATGGCCGGACACATCGCGCTGAAGCTGTTCGCGGGGTTCGTGGTTACGCTCGGCGGCCTCGGCGTCGTCGGCTTTGCCGGCGCGATCTTGCCGCTCGGCATCGCGGTGGCGATCACGGCCCTCGAATTCCTGGTTGCCTTCATCCAGGCATACGTCTTCACCATCCTTACCTGCATCTACCTGCACGACGCGCTTCACCCCGGCCACTGACGGATCGGGGACGCGCTCGGACCAGTCCTGACAATAGGAGATCGAAATGGACGCGACTGCCGCCCAGCTTCTCGGTGCCGGCCTTTCTTGCCTCGGCATGGGCCTCGCCGCCATCGGCGTGGGCAACATCTTCGGCAACTACATCGGCGGCGCCATGCGCAATCCGTCGGCGGCCGACGCCCAGTTCGTGCGTGCGATCGTCGGCGTGGCCTTCGCGGAAGCGCTCGGCCTGTTCGCCTTCGTGATCGGCATCCTGCTGCTCTTCCGTTGATCCGGTTCCCGGCGGCGACGCCGGGTTCCGTCGGTACTTTCGGCGCGACCCTCCCGGGTCGCGCCGGTCGAACCTTTGAAGGGCGAGAGTGATGGCCAACACCACCCATACCGAAGTCCCCGGCGGGGCCAAGAGCTCCGGCGGGTTTCCCGCGTTTCGTTCGGAGACGTATCCGTCGCAGATCCTGTGGCTGGTGCTCGCTTTCGGCGCGCTCTATCTCGTGATGTCCCGCGTGGCGCTTCCGCGCATGGCGGCCATCCTCGATGCGCGCCACGACCGGATTTCGTCGGATCTCGCCGCCGCCGCCAAACTCAAGGCCGACAGCGACGCCGCTCTCGCGGCCTATGAGCAGGCTCTCGCCACGGCGAAGGCCAAGGCTCAGGCCATCGCTTCGGAAACGCGCGACCGTCTGCAGGCCGATGCCGATGCCAAGCGCAAGACGGTGGAAGCCGGCCTCGCGGCCAAGCTCGACGCCGCCGAAAAGACCATCTCCGCCGACCGCACGAAGGCCATGACCAACGTTCGCGGCATCGCCGCCGACGCCGCCACGGCCATCGTCGAACGCCTCGCCGGCGCCGCACCGTCTTCGGCGCAGGTCGACGCGGCCCTTTCCGCCGTTTCGAAGTGAGGACGCGCCATGCTGCAGCAGCCTGAATTCTGGGTCGCCGTCGCCTTCGTCGTCTTCATGGCGATCGTGTGGAAGGCCGGCGCCTTCTCCGCGATGGGCAAGGGTCTCGACGACCGCGCGGTGCGCATCCGCACCGATCTCGAAGAGGCGCGCACCTTGCGTGAGGAGGCCGAGCGCGTGCTCGCCGACTACAAGCGCCGCCGCGACGAGGCCGAAGCCGAAGCCGCCGCGATCGTGGAGGCCGCCAAGGCCGACGCCGACCGCATGGCCGCCGAGGCCGTCGCCAAGCTCGACGACTTCGTGACGCGCCGCACGGCCATGGCCGAGCAACGCATCGCGCAGGCGGAGGCTCAGGCCGCGTCCGACGTCCGCGCCGCCGCCGCCGATGCGGCCGTTAAGGCGTCCGAAGTCATCCTGCGCGAGACCCTCAAGGGTCCCGCCGCGGGCGCCATGCTCGACAAGAGCATCGCGGAAATGAAGTCCAAGTTGAACTGAGCCTTTACGACGTTCAGCACGTCCGAACGGCCGCCCTCGGGCGGCCGTTCGTCGTTCGAGGGCGCTCCCCCGGGGCGCTCCGCCTTGATGATCTTCGGTGCGGCTTCTATGGTGCCGGCCGCTTCGCGACCCCTTGATCGAGACCGTACCCGCCATGTCGGACGCCCTTGCGCCGCAACGCTCCTTTCAGGGGCTGATCCTCACGCTGCACCGCTTCTGGGCGGAACAAGGCTGCGTGATGCTGCAGCCCTACGACATGGAAGTGGGCGCGGGCACGTTTCATCCGGCGACGACGCTGCGTTCGCTCGGCCCGAAGCCGTGGAAGGCCGCCTATGTGCAGCCCTCGCGCCGCCCCAAGGACGGGCGCTACGGCGAGAACCCCAACCGGCTGCAGCATTATTACCAGTATCAGGTCATCCTGAAGCCTTCCCCGCCGGACCTGCAGGAGCTCTATCTCAAGTCGCTGCGCGCCATCGGCATCGATCAGGCGCTGCACGACGTGCGCTTCGTCGAGGACGACTGGGAGAGCCCGACGCTCGGCGCGTGGGGGCTCGGCTGGGAATGCTGGTGCGACGGCATGGAAGTGTCGCAATTCACCTATTTCCAGCAGGTCGCGGGCATCGAATGCTCGCCTGTGGCCGGCGAACTCACCTACGGCCTCGAACGCCTCGCGATGTATGTGCAGGGCGTCGAGAACGTCTACGACCTCAACTTCAACGGCCTCGAAGGCGCGGAAAAGGTCACCTACGGCGACGTCTTCCTGCAGGCGGAGCAGGAATATTCCCGTCACAATTTCGAGCACGCCAACGTCCAGACGCTGTTCGACCACTTCAAGGACGCCGAGGCGGAATGCCGCTCGCTGCTCCAAAAGGGCGACGCCGGCGAGAAGCACCTCATGGTGCTGCCCGCCTATGACCAGTGCATCAAGGCGAGCCACATGTTCAACCTGCTCGACGCCCGCGGCGTCATCTCCGTCACCGAGCGCCAAAGCTACATCCTGCGCGTGCGCGAACTCGCCAAGGCCTGCGGCGAAGCCTGGCTTCGCACCGAAGCCGGCGGAGCTTGAGACCCATCATGCCCGATCTTCTTCTTGAATTGTTCTGCGAGGAAATCCCCGCGCGCATGCAGCGCAAGGCGGCGGAGGACCTGAAGGCGCTCGTCACGAATGCCCTGGTCGAGCGCGGCTGCGTGTATGAGGGGGCGAAGGCCTTCGCGACGCCGCGGCGGCTGGCGCTGCACGTGGCGGGGCTGCCGGCCAAGCAGCCGGATCTCCGGGAAGAGAAGAAGGGCCCTCGCGTCGGCTCGCCCGAGGGCGCGGTTCAGGGCTTCCTGAAAAGCGCCGGTCTCTCCGACATTTCTCAAGCCACGATCCAGAGCGACCCGAAAAAGGGCGAGTTCTACGTCGCCGTGGTCGAGAAGCCCGGCCGCCCCGTGCCGGAGGTGCTGGCCGAGATCGTCCCCGAGATCGTCCGCAATTTCCCCTGGCCGAAATCCATGCGCTGGGGCGCGGCTTCGGCCAAGCCGGGGTCGCTGCGCTGGGTGCGGCCGCTGCAATCGATCCTGTGCACCTTCGGCCCCGAGACGGAGACGCCGGACGTGGTGCGCTTCGACGTCGACGGCATCGTCGCCTCCGACGTCACCCGCGGCCACCGCTTCATGGCGCCGGACCTGATCCTCGTGCGCCGCTTCGACGACTACGTCACCGCGTTGGAGCGGGCCAAGGTCGTGCTCGATGCGGACCGCCGCAAGGACATGATCCTCGCCGACGCCAAGACGCTCGCCTTCGCGCGCGGATTGGAACTGGTGGAAGACGAAGGCCTGCTGGAAGAGGTGGCGGGCCTCGTGGAATGGCCCGTGGTGCTTACCGGCTCGTTCGACGAAAGCTTCCTCGAAATCCCGGCCGAAGTCGTGCGCGCCACCATCCGCGCCAACCAGAAATGCTTCGTGCTGCGCGATCCTGCGACGGGCAAGCTCTCCAACCGCTTCATCCTCGTCGCCAATATCGAAGCGTCCGACGGCGGCGCGCAGATCGTGGCAGGCAACGAGCGCGTGGTGCGCGCGCGCCTCTCGGATGCGCGGCATTTTTGGGAACTGGACCGCAAGCCCCTGCCGGGCTTCGAGCATGTGCCCGGCACGCTGCTCGACCAGCGGCTCGCCAAGCTGCGCAAGCTCGACATCGTGTTCCACGAAAAGCTCGGCACGCAGGGCGCGCGCATCGACCGCATCACGGCGCTGGCGAAGGAACTCGCGCCGCTCGTGGGGGCGGACCCGGCCAAGGCCGCCCGCGCCGCGGAACTGGCCAAGGCCGATCTCGTCACCGAAATGGTCGGAGAATTCCCCGAAGTGCAGGGCCTCATGGGCCGGCGCTATGCCGAGCAGCAGGGCGAAGACGCGAGCGTCGCCGCCGCGATCGAGGACCACTACAAGCCGCAAGGCCCCTCCGACCGCGTCCCGACCGATCCTGTGAGCGTGGCCGTGGCCCTCGCCGACAAGCTCGACACCCTCGTCGGATTCTGGGCCATCGACGAGAAGCCGACCGGCAGCAAGGACCCCTTCGCTCTCCGCCGCGCGGCGCTTGGCGTGGTGCGGTTGGTGCTGGAGAACGGGCTGCGTTTGCCGCTGAAGCCGAGTTTCGCAGCGGCGAACCCGGCGGACGTCGGAGCCGACCTCCTCGCCTTCTTCCACGACCGCCTCAAAGTCTATCTCCGCGATCAAGGCGCGCGGCATGATCTCATCGATGCCGTGCTCGCGTCCGGCGGCACGCAGGACGATCTGTTGATGATCGTGCGCCGCGTCGAAGCCCTCGGCCGCTTCCTCGACGCCGAAGACGGCAAGAACCTGCTGGCCGGCGCCAAGCGGGCCGCGAACATCCTCGCCATCGAGGAGAAGAAGGACGGCGCGGGCGCGTTCGACGGTGCGCCGGAGGCCTCCGCCTTCGTCGAAGCCGAGGAGAAGGCGCTGGCCGCCGCGCTCGTTTCCGCCCGAGGCGATGCGGATGCCGCCGTCGCACGCGAGGACTTCGAGGCCGCGATGGGCGCGCTCGCGAAGCTGCGCCCGGTCGTCGATGCGTTCTTCGACAAGGTCACCGTCAACGCCGACGACAAGACGCTGCGGGCCAACCGCCTGCGCCTCCTGTCGTCCCTGCGCGAGGCGACTCGCGCGGTGGCGGATTTCTCGAAAATCCAAGGCTGACGCAGCCCGGCCTCCCCCTTCGGAGGGGGCACCCCGACCATCGGGGAGGCCTGCTTGCGGTTGCATTGCCGCGTCGCGCGCCCCAAAGTGCGCCTTACGTAACGGCAATCTGGGCGAGGGCGGGATGACACCGGACGAATACCTGGCCGCCGAACTCGGCTCGGGCATCGCCGCGCTGGCGAAAAGCTGGAAATGGGTGTTTGCCGTCGGCGTGGTGCTGACGCTGTGCGGCGCCGTGGCGCTGGGACTGGTGGTGGCGGCGACCTTGGCGAGCGTGTTCATGGTGGGAGCCATGATGATGATCGCCGGCGTGAGCGAAATCGTCCACGCCTTCGCGGTGCGCGAATGGAGCCGGTTCTTTCTCTGGGTGGCGCTGGGCACGCTTTATACGCTGGCGGGACTCGCGGTGTTCGTGAATCCGGGGCTGGCTGCGGGGGTGCTGACGCTGCTCTTGGGCGCGGGGCTGGTGGCTTCGGGCATCCTGCGCATCGTGCTGGCCGCGGAGATGCGCGAGGGCAAGGCGTGGGGCTGGGTGGCGCTGTCGGGCCTCATAACCACGCTGCTCGGCGTCATGATCCTGTTTCAATGGCCGGAATCGAGCCTCTACGTGCTCGGGATCTTTCTCGGGGTCGATCTCGTCTTCGCCGGGCTCGGGTGGCTGACCATGGGGCTCGCCTTGCGCAAATTCGCGGCGGGCGATGTGGTTGCACCGGTTTCACGGGGCAAGACCGACGCCTGAAGCGCGGCGGGATTGCCTTTTGCGCGCCGATGGGCAAAGGACAATCCTCTCTTCCACGCCGCCGAATTCGGGGACGGTTACATGACGAAGTGGGTGTACGCCTTCGGTGACGGCAGTGCCGAAGGTCAGGCGGGGATGCGCGAGCTCCTCGGCGGCAAGGGCGCGAACCTGGCGGAGATGAGCAATCTCGGCCTTCCGGTGCCTCCCGGCTTCACGATCTCCACCGAGGTCTGCACCTATTATTACGCGAACGGCGAGAAGTACCCGCCCGAGCTGCAGGCGCAGGTCGAAGCCGCGCTCGCCCGCGTCGGCGCCATCACCGGCCGCGTCTTCGGCGATGCCGAAAACCCGCTGCTCGTCTCCGTGCGCTCCGGCGCGCGCGCCTCGATGCCGGGCATGATGGACACGGTGCTCAATCTCGGCCTCAACGACGTCACCGTCGAAGCGGTCACGAGGAGCTCCGGCGACGCCCGCTTCGCGTGGGACAGCTATCGCCGCTTCATCCAGATGTATTCCGGCGTCGTGCTCGACGTGGCGCACCACCACTTCGAAGACCTGCTGGAGGAATACAAGGAACGCCGCGCCTACGCGCTCGACACCGACCTGACGGCCGACGACTGGAAGCACCTCGTCGCCGAATACAAGAAGGTCGTGCAGGCCGAGCTGGGCCGCCCCTTCCCGCAGGATCCCAAGGAGCAGCTCTGGGGCGCCGTCGGCGCCGTGTTCGGCTCCTGGATGAACAACCGCGCCATAAAATACCGCGAGCTGCACGGCATCCCGGCCGCTTGGGGCACGGCGGTCAACGTGCAGTCCATGGTGTTCGGCAATCTCGGCGAGACGTCGGCCACGGGCGTCGCCTTCACGCGCAACCCGTCCACCGGCGAAAAGGAGCTCTACGGCGAGTTTCTCATCAACGCGCAGGGCGAGGACGTGGTGGCGGGCATCCGCACCCCGCAGGACATCACCGAGCGCGCCCGCAAGGCCGCCGGCTCCGACCGGCCGTCGCTGGAATTGGCGATGCCGGAGGCCTATGCCGAGTTCATCCGCATCTGCGGCTTGCTCGAAAAGCATTATCGCGACGTGCAGGACGTGGAATTCACCATCGAGCGCGGCAAGCTGTGGATGCTGCAGACGCGCAACGGCAAGCGCACGGCCAAGGCCGCGCTGCGCATCGCGGTCGAACTCGCGGCCGAAGGGCTGATCACGCAGGCGGAAGCCATCGCCCGCATCGATCCCGCCTCGCTGGACCAGCTGCTGCATCCCACCATCGACCCCGACGCCGAGCGTCGCGTCATCGCCTCCGGCCTGCCGGCCTCGCCCGGCGCTGCTGCGGGCGAGATCGTGTTCGATTCCGACGAGGCCGAAGCCGCCCGCGCGGCGGGCCGCAAGGTCATCCTCGTGCGCGTCGAAACCTCGCCCGAAGACATTCACGGCATGCATGCGGCGGAAGGCATCCTCACCACGCGCGGCGGCATGACCTCGCATGCGGCGGTCGTCGCGCGCGGCATGGGCAAGCCCTGCGTCTCCGGCGCGGGCACGCTGCGCGTCGACTACGCCAAGCAGACCATGACGTCGGGCGGCGTGACGCTGAACAAGGGCGACTTCATCACCGTCGACGGCTCGACCGGTCAGGTCCTGCTCGGCCGCGTGAAGATGCTTGAGCCCGAACTCTCGGGCGAATTCGCCACCCTGATGGGCTGGGCCGACAAGGTGCGCCGCATGAAGGTGCGCACCAATGCGGAAACCCCGCTCGACGCCCGCACGGCCCGCAATTTCGGGGCGGAAGGCATAGGCCTCTGCCGCACCGAGCATATGTTCTTCGAGGGCGAGCGCATCGTGGCGGTGCGCGAGATGATCCTCGCCGACGACGAGGCCGGCCGCCGCGCGGCGCTCGCCAAGCTGCTGCCGATGCAGCGCGCGGACTTCGTCGAACTGTTCACGATCATGAGCGGCCTGCCGGTCACGATCCGCCTGCTCGACCCGCCGCTGCACGAATTCCTGCCGCATACGGACGAGGAAATCGCCGAAGTGGCGGCCGCGATGGGCGAGAGCGAAGAAAAGCTCAAGCGCCGCGCGGCGGAACTGCATGAATTCAACCCCATGCTCGGCTTCCGCGGCTGCCGTCTCGCCGTCGCCTATCCCGAGATCGCCGAAATGCAGGCTCGTGCCATCTTCGAGGCTGCCGTCGAAGCCGCCCGCGTCACCGGCAGCCCTGTCGTGCCGGAGGTGATGGTTCCGCTGGTGATGGCCAAGACCGAGCTGGATCTCGTGAAGGGCCGCATCGACGCCATGGCGCAAGCCGTCGAGGCCGAGACCGGCTCCAAGATCGCCTATCAGGTCGGCACCATGATCGAGCTTCCGCGCGCCGCGTTGCGCGCCGGCGAAATCGCCGAGTCGGCCGAATTCTTCTCCTTCGGCACCAACGACCTCACGCAGACCACGCTCGGCATCAGCCGCGACGACGCCGCCTCGTTCCTGGGCCCCTACACGGCCAAGGGCATCATCCCGGCGGATCCCTTCGTCACGCTCGATCAGGAAGGCGTCGGCGAACTGGTCAAGATCGCGGCCGAGCGCGGGCGCAAGACGCGGCCCGACATCAAGCTCGGCATCTGCGGCGAGCACGGCGGCGATCCGGCCTCCATCGCCTTCTGCGAGGGCGCGGGTCTCGATTACGTGTCCTGCTCGCCCTATCGCGTGCCGATCGCCCGCCTCGCTGCGGCGCAGGCCGCGGTGGGCGCAAAGGTGGCGAGCACGGCATGAACGACCTCGCCACCGTCACCGGCAAGGTCTTCATGGCGGCGATGCTCGCCGTCGGCGCGGTTTCGGGCGTGCTGTACGGGCTCTATCCGGAGCTGGGGCAGTCGCAGATCCCGTCCTTCGTGTGGCCGCTTTTGGCCGCGTTCATCTTCGATCTGTGGACGCGTCCGCTGATCGCCGAGGAGCGTTGGCCGCCGATCACGACGCAGACGCGGTTCATCGGCGTCATTTCCGCGACCATTCTGGGCGTGATCCTGACGAGCGTCGCCGGCGCTTAACCCGGCATCAACCTTACCCGTTCATGAATCGAGACGTTCGGAACGCCCGCGAGTCGCGGGCGTCATGCGGCGTCGGGGTTCCTGCGCATGGTCTTGGCGGGTTTGCGTTGGACGGCGGCGACCTTGGCCCGGTGGGGCTTGGGCGCCGGCCTGTTGGTGTCCTTCACCGCTGCGGCGGGCGTGGACGCGACCACCGGCTATTCCGCCCGGGGCCCCTCCCGTTTCGTCGAAGCGCGCGCCTTCGCGCCCGAGCGCCCCGAAGCCGGCGTCATGCTGCTCGATTCCTTCTCCGTCGGCGCGTTGGACCCCTCCGATCCCGCGATCTCCGGCGCGCTTGGGCCGCAGGACACGCGCCCCCGCCATGAAACCAAGAACGGCCTCGCAGCACCTGTCCTGCTCGACCGCGCCGCCAAGGGCGACGGCGGACCGGGGCTCGGCGCGCGCCGCGAAGCGCGCCTGCGCGACGAAATCCGGCTGATCCTGTTCTCGCCCGGCCTTTCGGACCGTGAACCCTCCGCCTTGCTGCATCCCGACGCGGCGGACGCGACGGGGCTTCCGTCCCGCTTCGTCGCCCCGGGCGGCCATCTCGAAAACACCGCGAGCCCCTCGGTGGAAACGCCCTCCGCGTCGCCCGCGCGCATCGACCCCCGCCATCTGAACGGCGACGGCGCGACGCCGTCCGTGTCGCGTGCGGTCGGCCTGTCCACCACCACGCCGACCGCGAGGGGCGAGGATCTGCGCCGCGTGCTCGCCGCCGTCACGCCGGGCGCGCGCAACAAGGCGGGCCGCTGGTCCACCGGCATCTTTCCGCTCTCGACCGAAGCCGTGCGATTCGGCTTCGCGACGCTCGTCGATCCCGGGAAGATGGACGCCGAGCAGCACTGCCTCGCGCAGGCGATCTATTTCGAGGCGCGCAGCGAGCCGCTCGCGGGGCAGGCCGCCGTGGCGCAGGTCATCTTCAACCGCATCAAGAGCGGCATGTATCCCACCACCGTCTGCGGCGTGGTGTTCCAGAACAGCGAGCGCCATCTGGCCTGCGAGTTCACCTTCACCTGCGAGGGCAGGCCGCTGACGGTGACGGACGCCGCGTCATGGTCGACGGCCGTGCGGCTGGCGCGTGACGTCACCGAGGGCCGCAGCTACAACACGGCCGTCGGCGACGCGACGCATTACCACGCCGATTACGTCAATCCGCGCTGGGCCAGCTATCTCGAGAAGCTCGACGTCATCGGCCGCCACATCTTCTACAAGGTCCGCCCCGAAATGCCCGGCGGCGTCTGCCCCGGCTGTCTCCTGAGCGGCCTCGGCAACACCCGCACCCCCCGCGGCTGAAGCAGAGCCTCTCACGCAGCTCCTGCCGACTGCCCGCCTAAGAAAACCTCATGGTGAGGAGGCGCACCGCGCCGTCTCGAACCACGAGGTTTTCGCTTCGCGAGACGACGACCGCCCCTCCGCCCTCACCAAGCAATCAGCCCCCGCCCGCGCGCCATGTCGTCCGCCTCCGCGGTCGGCCGCCCGTCCGCCTCCTGCAGCACGAAGCCGGGCCGCAGTTCCAGCGGCGCGCGGCTGCCCTTCACGGCGCGGATCAGCACGCGCACGGCGGTGCGGTCGGCGCGGGGATGGATCGGCATCACCGCCACCGCGCCGAACGTGCCCGCCAGCGCGTCCAGCAGCGCCCGCAAGGCGTCCGGCCGGTGGATCATCAGCAGTTCGCCCTTCGGCCGCAGCAGCGTGCCGCAGGTGCGCACCCACAGGGTAAGATCGTCGTCGGAGAGCACATGCGCATCCGCCCGCCGCGCGTCGGGGGATACGCGCACGCGGCCGGCGGGGTGGAACGGCGGGTTGGTCAGCACCAGATCGGCCGAGCGCGCCGCCAGCCCCGCCGCGCTGCGGTCGCGCAGCGGCGCGAGCAGGTCGGCCGCGACGACGGCGACGCGGTCCGTCAGACCGTTTTGGGCGACGTTGCGCCGCGCCAGCGCCAGCGCGGTGTCGTCGCGGTCGACCAGTACGCCGCGCGCCTCGGGCCGCCGGGCCGCCACAGAAAGCCCCACGACTCCCGCGCCGCTGCCTGCATCGACGAATCGGCCCGCGAAATCCGCCGGCGCGCAGGCGGCCAGCAGCACCGCGTCCGTCCCCGCCCGATGCCCCTGCGGTGATTCGTAGACATGCACCGCCCCGCCGAAAAAGGCGTGCGGGCCGACGGCTTCGGGCTCAGGCATCGCGCAATTCGCCTTCAAGTCCGTTCTCGATCAGCACCTGCCGCGCTTCCGCCGCATCGTCCTCGGCCACGAGGATGCGACGCGGAAACAGGCCGATCGAGCCTTCCGTCGCGCTCATGAAGCGGTCGGCCACGAAAATGTCGATCTCGACCGCCGCCATCAGCGCCTCGACGAAGGAGATCAGCACGGGGTCGTTGGTGCGCAGGAGTTCGTGCAAGAGGTCACCGTTCCGGGCACCGGCGCCCGACATCGCGCCATGCAGAGCCCCCGGTCGGCACTGCGTCAAGCGGTGAAGTTGCCCGAGGGCGTCCGCCGTGGCAGTTTGCGGCGACTTTCGGGTTGCGTACCCCTATTCCAAGGATGCTCAGGTGGGTGTCGTCGTCTCTCTAGAAGGCAAGGCCGCTGCGGCCCCGAGCCTCGAGCCGCTGCTGCGGCTGGTGGCTCCGGGCATGGAGCGCGTCAATCGCCAGATCATCGCCCGCGTCGGCTCCGACGTCGCCCTGATTCCCGAAATCGCGCGGCATCTGATCGACTCGGGCGGCAAGCGCCTGCGTCCGATGTTGACGCTCGCGACGGCGGACCTGTGCGGTTATGACGGCGAGGGCGAGGTCAAGCTCGCGGCCTCGGTCGAATTCATGCATACGGCCACGCTGCTGCATGACGACGTGGTCGACAACAGCGAGATGCGCCGCGGCAAGCTCGCCGCCCGCATGCTGTGGGGCAACGAGGCGAGCGTGCTCGTCGGCGATTTCCTGCTCGGCCAAGCCTTCAAGATGATGGTCGAAGTCGGGTCGCTCCAAGCGCTCGACGTGCTCTCCACCGCCGCCACGGTCATCGCCGAAGGCGAGGTGATGCAGCTCTCGGTCGCCAAGAACACCGCGACCACCGAGGACGAATATCTCGCCGTCGTGCGCGCCAAGACCGCCGCCCTGTTCGCCGCCGCCTGCGAAGTCGGCCCGATCATCGCGGGCAAGGACAAGGCCGAGCAGTCGGCCTGCCGCAGCTACGGCATGAATCTCGGCATCGCCTTCCAGCTCATCGACGACGCGCTCGATTACGGCGGCGCGGGCGACAAGCTCGGCAAGAACGTCGGCGACGACTTCCGGGAGGGCAAGATCACGCTGCCCGTCGTGCTCGCCTTCCGGCGCGGCAACGAGACGGAGCGGGCCTTCTGGACGCGCGCTCTCGAAGAGGGCGAAGCGTCCGACGCCGATCTGCAGCACGCCATCGGCCTCATCCGCAAGCATCGCTGCATCGAGGACACCGTGGAACGCGCCCGCCATTACGGCGACATGTCCCGCGACGCGCTCGAACTGTTCCGCGACGGCCCGATGAAGCGCGCCCTGATCGAAGCCATCGATTTCTGCATCTCCCGCGCGCACTGAACGGCGGGCGGGGCGCAACCCCGCCTGCCTCCTCGCGTTTCCCTCCGAACGAGGGAGGCGCAGATGGGCGATCCGAAAACCGAACCGTCACCGATCCCGCATTCGCCGGGCGACATGGCGGAAGATCCCACCCGCGCGTCTCCCGTATCCCCGTCTCCCGCATCGTCCGGCCGCGAACCCGGAGGCAATCCGGGCGATCAGGCCGAACCCGGCACGCCGGGAACGGGCGAGAACGTCTGTCGCCATTGTCGCGGCACGGGCATGATGAACGGCGTCCCCTGCGCGGAATGCGGCGGCACGGGCAAGGTCATCGAGGAAATCGGCGGCGCGTAATGCTCAGCGCAGCACGGTCGGCTTGATCCACCATCCCGGTCGCGCCCGCTTCAGCACGGCTGCCGCGCGCGCCGACGCGTCGCAATCCCCGAACAGCCCGAACACGGTCGCGCCCGAGCCGGACATGCGCGCCAGTCGGCACGCCTCGGCACTCCGCAGCTGCGCCAAGGCGTCCGCGATCTCGGGCGCGACCGTCAGCGCGGGCGGTTCCAGATCGTTGCGCGAGGCGGCAAGCCGCGCGAACACGCCGTCCGCGTCCCTCCGATCGGAGAAATCCGGCAGCGCCGCACCTTCAAGCGCATCCCCCGGCTTCAATCCCAGCGCCTTGAACACGGCGGCGGTGGGCGCCGGCACGCGCGGGTTCACCAGCACCGCGAAGAGGCGCGGCAGCCGCAGGGCCGGCCCGAGCCGCTCGCCGATCCCCGCCATGATGCGCGCACGCGGATCGAGGCACACCGGCACGTCCGCCCCGGTCTCTCGCGCGGCGGCGTAGAGGTCCGCGTCGTCGGGGCGCATCCCGTTCAGCCTTGCCAGCAGCCGCAGGGCGGCCGCCGCGTCCGAGGAACCGCCGCCGATGCCCGCCGCCGCCGGCAGCCGCTTCACCAGCGCGAAGCGCCCGGTCCGCAGCCCCGGTCGTCGCACGGCCAAAGCCCGCGCCGCCTTCAACACCAGATTGTCGTTCGGATCGCCGCTGTCGACGGCGGTGGGGCCGGACACGTCCACGCCGAAGGGCGCGTCGGGCGTTAGGGACAGCGTGTCGCCGGTCCCTGCGAAGGCCACGAGGCTTTCGAGTTCGTGATAGCCGTCGGCGCGCCGCCCGAGCACGTGCAGCGCGAGATTGATCTTCGCGGGCGCCCGCGCGACGAGACGGCCGGGCACGATCAGCCGCCGCCGCCCGCCTTCACCGCCTCGACGGTCGGGGTCTCGGAGAGGCCCGCATTGATCTTTTCGAGGATCTTTTCGAGGTCTTCCGGCTCCGGATTGAGGTCGCGCGCATGGTTCCACTGGAACCCGGCTTCGAGCTTGCGCCCGACCTTCCAATAGGCGTCGCCGAGATGGTCGTTGATCACGGGGTCGGCCGGCTTCAACTCCACCGCCCGTTCGAGAATGCGCACGGCCTCCTCGTAGCGGCCCAGCCGGTAATAGGCCCAGCCGAGGCTGTCCACGATGTAGCCGTCACGCGGCCGCTGCTCCACCGCCCGGCGCAGCATGCGGAACGCCTCGTCGAGATTGATGCCCTGATCGACCCAGGAATAGCCGAGATAGTTCAGCACCAGCGGCTGATCCGGCTGGAATTCCAGCGCCTTGCGGAAGTCCGCCTCGGCCTTGGGCCACTGCTTGGTCCGCTCATGGGCGATGCCGCGGAAGTAGAACAGCGTCCAATGCCCGGCATCCGGGTTGGGGATGGAGGCGAGGGCGCGGTCATAGGCTTCCGCCGCCTCGGGGAAGGACTTGCGCGAGCGATAGACGTTGCCCAGCGAAATCAGCGCCTCGGTGTCGCTCGGCCATTCCTTGCCGAGCCGCACGAGATGCGCCACCGCCTCGTCCGCCTTGCCCATCTGCTCGAGATTGACGCCGATCTGCACCTGCGCGCTGCGATGCATCGACGAGGTCGCCGGCACGCGGGCATACACCGCATTGGCGGTCGCCCACTGCTTCAGCCGGTCATAGGTGTCGGCCAAGGTCACGAGCGCGAGTTCATGCGTCGGGTCGAGCCACAGGGCGAGGCGCAGATAGATCATGGAGGCGATTTCGTCGCCCTCGCGGCTGCCCACCGCGCCGAGCGTGTAGAGCACCTCGGCCGAGCCGCGCACCGCGTCCATCGGCGCGGCTTCCAGCGGCTCGCCCGCGCGCAGCGACTTGAGCGACTGGGTCACGATGGGGTTGCGCGGCAGCAGCTTGTCGAACTTCTCATAAACCGAGATCGCGCCCGCTACGTCGCCGTTGCGCGCCAAGAAGCGGGCATAGAGGTCGATGTTGCGCAGCATGCGCGGGTCCGCGTCATAGGCCGCCTTCATGCGCCGCGCCGCTTCCTGCGGCTGCTTGCCGAGTTCGGCGATCAGTCCCGCATGGAGATCGCGAAACATGGTGAAGCTCTCTTCGCCTTTCAGCCGATCCACGGTCTCGATGGCGCGCCGCGTCTCGCCCGAGCCCGCCAGCGTCCATGCGTTCAGCAGCGTCGCCGTCACGTCGGCGGCACGTCCGCGTCCGCCCTTCACGAGGAAATTCCGCGCGTCGGGATAGCGCTTGGCCTTGATGGCGCGCACGCCGAGCACCAGCTGCGCCAGCGTATTGCCCGCATCCTTGCGCAGCACGCGTTCGGCCAATTTGCCGGCGTCCTGCACCGCGCCGTCGGCGAGCAGGGTGATGAAGGCGCGTTCCGCCAATTCGTCGCTGCGCTGGTCCCAGCGCATCGCCTCGCGGAAATAGCGCGCGGCGGCAGCGGTATCGCGGTCCGCGCCCGCCACGATGGCCGCGAGATAATTGCCCGACAGCGTGTAGGCGACCGGCGGCCGCTCGTCTTCGGCGCGTGCGGTATTTGCCGCCGCGACGCCGGGGGTCAGGAGCATCAGAAGCGCGACGGCTGACCGGCGGCAGCGGAAGAATGGCATCAACCTGCGTCTCATCGGGCCGGAACCTCGGAACGCTCGATCTGCGCCCGGCGGTTCACCTATGGGAAAACGATGCGAACATGACCGTTCGCGCCGCGCCGGGCAAGCGCCGCAGTGCCGCGCCCGCTCACATATTCGGGTAGTTCGGTCCGCCGCCGCCCTCGGGCGTCACCCAAGTGATGTTTTGGGCCGGATCCTTGATGTCGCAGGTTTTGCAATGCACGCAATTCTGCGCGTTGATGACGAAGCGCGGGTCCTTTTTGGCGTCCGCGTCCGCATAAACCACCTCATAGACGCCCGCCGGGCAATAAAGGCGTGCGGGTTCCCCATAAAGCGGCAGATTCTTCGCGATCGGGATCGAAGGATCCTTCAGCTTCAGATGCGCCGGCTGATCTTCCTCGTGGTTCGTGGCCGACAGGAACACCGAGGACAATTTGTCGAAGGTCAGCACGCCGTCCGGCCGCGGATATTCGAGCACCTTCACTTCGGAGATCGGCTTCAGCGTCGCATGGTCGGGCTTGCCGTGCGACAGGTTCAGCGGCGACGTGCCGAAGATCTGGTTGATCCACATGTCGATGCCGCCGAGCGCCACGCCGAGAAGCGTGCCGAACCGCGACCACAGCGGCTTCACGTTGCGCACCCGGCGCAGGTCGGTCCCGACGTCGGAATCGCGCCAAGCGGCCTCGTAGCTCGCGAGTTCGTCGTTGGCGCGGCCGGCCTTGATCGCCTCCACCGCATGTTCGGCGGCCATCATCCCGGTCAGCACCGCATTGTGCGAGCCCTTGATGCGCGCCACGTTCACGAAGCCCGCCGCGCAGCCCACCAGCACGCCGCCGGGGAAGGCCAGCTTCGGCACCGATTGCCATCCGCCTTCGGTGATCGCGCGCGCGCCGTAGGAGATGCGCTTGCCGCCCTCCAGCGTCTCCGCCACCAGCGGATGCGTCTTGAACTGCTGAAACTCGTCGAACGGCGACAGCGTCGGGTTGGAATAGTTCAGATGCACCACGAAGCCGACCGCCACGAGATTGTCCTCGAGGTGGTAGACGAAGGAGCCGCCGCCCGTGCGGTTGTCGAGCGGCCAGCCGAACGAATGCTGCACCAGCCCCGGCCGGTGCTTCTCCGGCGCGACCTGCCAGAGCTCCTTCAGCCCGATCCCGTATTTCTGGAAGTCGCGGCCCTCGTCCAAGCCGAATTTGGCGATCAGCTGCTTGGAGAGATGCCCGCGCGCGCCTTCCGCGAAGAAGGTGTATTTGCCGCGCAATTCCATGCCGCGCGCGAAGCCTTCCTTCACCTCGCCGGACTTGGAAATGCCCATGTCGCCGGTCGCAACGCCCGCGACAGCGCCGTTGTCGTCGAACAGCACTTCGGCGGCCGCGAAGCCGGGATAGATTTCGACGCCGAGCGCTT
The DNA here is from genome assembly GCA_027489535.1 of Hyphomicrobiales bacterium. GTDB lineage: Bacteria > Pseudomonadota > Alphaproteobacteria > Rhizobiales > Beijerinckiaceae > JAIXZO01. The sequence goes on along the minus strand of JAIXZO010000018.1, from coordinate 179,007 downwards.
CCGCACGCGCCGCGAGCCAGCGCGCCACATTGCCGAGCGACACGATGTAATTGCCGTGGTTCGACATCAGCTTCGGCATGAAGGCGTTCGGCAGGCGGATGATGCCCGCCGGTCCGAGCATGTAGAAACGGTCGTCCGTCACCGGGGTCTTGAGGGGATGATCCGGGTCGTCGCGCCAATCGGGGATCAGCCGGTCGAGGCCGACGGGGTCCACCACCGCGCCCGACAGGATATGCGCGCCGACCTCGGAGCCTTTTTCGACCACCACCACGGTGAGGTCCGGGTCGAGCTGCTTGATGCGGATGGCGGCCGCGAGGCCGGCGGGTCCGGCGCCCACCACGACCACGTCGTAATCCATTCCCTCACGCGGCGTGTTCAGCGCTTCGGCGAGATCCATGCCCCGGGCTCCCTGCGATATTCGATGCTTTTCGTCCTATGAACCGTCCGGACGCCTGCCGCAACCGCCGAGCCATGCGGAAACCGTGGCGCGGCGTCGCGCGGGCCGATACGATTGCGCCATGAGCCTTTCCACCGAAGCTGCGGACATCCTGCGCTGGTACGTCGAGGCGGGCGTCGATGCGGCGCTCGACGAGCACCCGCGCGACCGCCTCGCCGAAGCCGCCAAGGCCGCCGCCGAGGCCAAGGCCGCTCGTGCGGCAGGCCTTACCGAGTCCCGTAACGATTTCCGTCCCGACTCCCGCCGCGCCGCCTCCGCGCGCGCTCCCGAACCGTCCGCCCAAGCCGCGCCCTTCGCCGGTGCGGGGGATGCGGCCGAGGAAACCGCCGTCGCCGCCCGCGCCGCCGCCCGCGCCGCCAACACGCTCGACGAATTGCGCGACGCGCTCGCCCGCTTCGAGGGATGCGCACTCAAGAACACCGCGAAGAACCTCGTCTTCGCCTCCGGGGTTCCCGCCGCCCGCATCATGCTCGTCGGCGAAGCGCCGGGCGCGGAGGAGGACAGGGCGGGCGAGCCCTTCGTCGGCGCGGCCGGTCTGCTGCTCGACCGCATGTTGAAGGCCGTCGGCCTCGACCGATCCGCCGTCTACATCGCCAACGTCATCCCCTGGCGTCCGCCGGGCAACCGCACGCCCACGCCGCAGGAGCAGGCCGCCTGCGAGCCCTTCATCCGCCGCCAGATCGAACTCGCCGCCCCCGACATCCTCGTCTGCCTCGGCGGCCCCGCCGCGCAGACGCTGCTCGGCGCCAAGGACGGCATCCTCAAGACCCGCGGCCGCTGGACCGACTACGCCCTCGACACCCGCCGCATCCGCGCCACCAGCACCCTCCACCCCGCCTATCTCCTGCGCCAACCGGCCCAGAAGAAATTGGCTTGGCGGGATCTGAAGGCGATCAAGGCGGCACTGGCGGAGTTGCCCCCCGCCTGACCCGACCCGCCGCTCCCGATCCGCCCCCCACGCGCGACCGACCTCTCACGCGCCCCTCATGGTGAGGAGGCGCGAAGCGCCGTCTCGAACCACGCCCCTCCCTGTCATCCCGGGGCGCGAAGCGAACCCGGGACCCAGCCTTGTGCCACGATCCCCGCAAGCCTAGGTCCCGGGTCCGCTCACGCGGCCCGGGATGACACATCACGCTCGACCGACCTCCAACGCCCCTCATGGTGAGGAGGCGCAAAGCGCCGTCTCGAACCACCAACCACCACCACCACCGCCTTGCCCCGGGCGCGTCCCCGCGCCACAACTCCGGTGAACAAGCGGGGGACGCAGCATGACGAATTTCAGGGCCGTGGTGGTGGACAAGGCAGAGAGCGGCCAGACGGTCGAGATGCGCAGCGTCGACGACGCTTTCCTGATGGAGGGCGACGTCACGCTCCGCGTCACCCGCTCCACCGTGAACTACAAGGACGGCCTCGCGATCACCGGCAAATCCCCGGTCGTGCGCCGCTTCCCGATGATCCCCGGCATCGACATGGCGGGCGTCGTCGAGCACTCCTCCAACCCCGGCTTCAAGCCCGGCGACGAGGTCATCCTCAACGGCTTCGGCGTGGGCGAGACGCATCTCGGGGCCTATGCCGAGCGCGCCCGCGTCAAGGGCGATTGGCTCCTGCACAAGCCCGAAGGCCTGTCGGCCGCCGAATGCATGGCCGTCGGCACGGCCGGCTACACCGCCATGCTCGCCGTCATCGCCCTCGAAAAGCACGGATTGAAGCCCTCCGACGGCCCCGTGCTCGTCACGGGCGCGGCGGGCGGCGTCGGCTCGGTCGCCGTCGCGCTGCTTTCCAAGCTCGGCTGGCACGTCGTCGCGTCCACCGGCCGCGCTTCGGAGGCCGATTACCTGAAGACGCTGGGCGCGGCCGAGATCATCGACCGCAACGAATTGTCCGCTCCCGGCCGTCCCCTCGCCAAGGAGCGCTGGGCCGCCGGCGTGGACTCCGTCGGCTCGCACACGCTCGTCAACGCTCTGGCGCAAACCAAATATCGCGGCGCGATCGCCGCCTGCGGCTTGGCGCAGGGCATGGACCTGCCGGGCTCCGTCGCGCCCTTCATCCTGCGCGGCGTGTCGCTGCTCGGCATCGACAGCGTCTACCAGCCCAAGCCCGTGCGCGAAGAGGCGTGGAAGCGCCTCGCGCAGGATCTCGACCGCGCCAAGCTCGCCGCCATCACCACCACGGTGCCCTTCGACGCCGTCATCGAGACCGCGCGCGGCATCCTCGACGGCAAGATCCGCGGCCGCGTGGTGGTCGAAATCGGCTGAAATCAGTCCGAAGTCGCCGGCCGGCCGCCCGTCCCTTCCAACAGCGGCCGCGCCTTCGCCAATTCCGCCCCCGCCACGTCCATGAAGGCGCGCACGCGGGGGCTGTTCTTCAAATCCTGATGCGTCAGCAGCCATAGCCCCGTCGAAAAGGCCGGGTTCGGCGGCGTCAGCCGCACGAGGTTCGGGTTGCGGTCGGCGATGAAGGCCGGCAGCGGCCCGATGCCGATGCCCTCCGCCACCGCTTCGCCGAGCCCCAGCACCGTGTTGATCTTCATGGCGATCCGCTCCGGCTCGGCGGCCTCGCGTACATGGCGATGCGCCTTCAGATGCGCGAACTGGTCGCCCAGCGACACCCAATTGCGCGACGCCATGTCCTCCGCGCTCGGCATCCTGCCCGCCGCGGCTTCTGGGAAATCCGCCCGTCGGCCGTAAATGCTCCACACGATGCTGCCGATGCGCCGGCCCACCAGCGTGTCCGGCGGGTCGTCCGTCGCCCGCACGGCGATGTCCGCGTCGCGCTTCGAGAGGTTCAGCGACTGGTTCGACAGCAGCATGTCGAGCCGGATGTTCGGATGCGCGAGGCGAAAGCGCGCCAGCACGGGCATCAACAGGCTCGCGAGCAGCGTGTCGTTCGTCGTCACCCGCAATTCACCGGAGGGCACCAGTTCCTGCCCGGCCAGCTTGCGCGCGAAGCTCGCGACGTCCTCTTCCATGCGCTCGGCCAGCGCGGCCATCTCCTCGCCCGCCGGCGTCGGCGCATAGCCCGTGCGGTGGCGCTCGAACAGCGGCGTGCCGAGCCGACGTTCCAACTCGCCCAACCGCCGAAACACCGTGGAATGGTTCACCCCCACGATCTCGGCGGCCCCGGTCAGCCCGCGCGAATCCGCGATGGCCTTCACCAGTTTGAACTCGTCCCAAGACAGGCCGTTCATCGCGTCGCCTCTTTGCGCATCTGCAAACAATAGCTTTCGTAAGCTACGATGGATTTGCGCGACGGAAAAGAGCATCTCTTCGTCGTCCCCCGGGTCCGGGGCTTCGAGGAGAAAACCGATGACCGACGACCGCACGGCCCCGCTGGGCCTCTTCATCCTTCGCATCTCTCTGGGCGCCATGTATCTGGCGCACGGCCTGCTCAAATATCTGGTGTTCACGCCCGCCGGCTTCGCGGGCTTCCTCGCCAAGACCGGCAATCCCGAAATCCTGGCGTGGCCCGTCATCGCGGCCGAAATCGGCGGCGGTCTTGCGCTCATTCTCGGCCTCTATTCCCGCCACGTCGCGGCGGTGCTGCTGCCGATCCTTCTGGGCGCGTTCGTCGTGCATTGGCCGTCGGGCTGGCAGGCCGGTCAGGGCGGCTGGGAATATGTCGCCTTACTCATCGGCGCGTCGCTGACGGTGATCCTCTCCGGCGAAGGCGCGTATGCCCTCAGGCGCGCGGAATTGCCCTTCCTGTCGCGACTCGTCCCCACGCCGGCGTAAAGGCGAACCATCTCGAGCCGGGCGGCGCGTTCCGCCCGGCTTCGTTCCGCAGCCTATCCCCCAAGGAGCACCCCATGGCCAAGATCCTTCACATTCAGGCGAGCCCGCGCGAGGGGAGCTATTCCTCCCTCGCCGCCGACGCCTATCTCGCCGCGCATCTCGCCAAGAACCCCGGCGACACCGTCGAAACCCTCGACGTCTGGACCGCCGATCTCCCGCACTTCGACGGCCCGACCCTCGAGGCCCGCTACGCCGCGGCGTCCGGACAAACCCACACGCCCGCACAGGCGAAGGCTTGGGGCGCGATCGTCAAGCAGATCGAGCACTTCAAGAGCTTCGACGCCTATGTCGTGTCGTTCCCGATGTGGAATTTCTCGGTCCCGTATCCGCTGAAGCAGTACGTCGACGTCATCGCGCAGCCCGGCCAGACCTTCGGCTGGGCGGCCGACAAGGGCTTTTTCGGCCTCGTCACGGGCAAGCCCGTCACGATCTTCGCCGCGTCGGCCGGCAATTACGCCCCGGGCACCGGTGCTGCCGCCGTCGACTTTGCGACGCCCTATCTCGAATGGGTGTTCAAGTTCTTCGGCTTCACGGACGTGCGCACGATGCGCGTCGGCCCCACCGTCGGCGCGCCCGACGCGCTGGACGCCATGAAGGCCGCGACGGTCAAGCAGGCGCAGGAATTGGCGGCCTGACCCGGTTCTTCGCCTGATCTTCGCGATCGAACCCTCCCGCTCCCGAGCGGTTGTCGTCTTTCGGGGCTACCCGAACTCCTCCCGACTTGCGCCCGGCCTCGTGCCGGGCGTCTTTCGTGGGGTCAGAACAATTCGCCCTGCGCCGGTTCCGGCTTCGGCTTTTCGGGCTTCGCGACTTCCCGTTCCGGCTTCGCCTTGCGGTCCGGCTTGGGAAGAATGCGGTCCACCGGTTCCATGAAGGTCGCATGGTCCGGCGCGGGCCGGATCAGCTTCACCGCCTCCTTCGCGTCCGAGAAGGGGTCGAGCCACAGCTCGTAAGCCTCGGGCGGGATAATCACCGGCATCCGGTGATGAATCGCGCCGACGGTGCCGTTCGCGGAGGTCGTGACGACCGCGGCCGTGTCGATCTCGCTGCCTTCCGGCGAGAGATAGGTCTCCCACACGCCCGCCATCGCGAACGGCGCGCCGTCCGGCCGCCGGATGCGGAACGGCATCCGCAGCTTGCCCTCGCGTCGCCACTCGTAAAACGCGTCGGCGGGGATCAGGCAGCGCCGATGCCGGATCGCCGCGCGAAACGCCGGCTTCTCCATGATCGTCTCGCCCCGCGCATTGATCAGCAGCGGAAAATCGCTCGGGTCCTTCACCCAGCCCGGCAGAAATCCCCACCGCACCAGCTTGAACCGCCGTACCCCGTTCTCCTGCACCACCACGGCGACGGGCTCCGTCGGCGACACGTTCGCCCGCGGCGGAAAATTCGGCCGCTCCTCATACCCGAAGAGCTTCCGCACGACCTCCGGCGAAGTGGTGAGAGCAAAGCGACCGCACATGCCCCGTCAAATGGCGCACCGCCGCCCCCGCCGCAAGGTCGCGCGGGGGGCGCACAGCGCCGCCCCGCTTTGCGGGGCTCCTCACCATGACGAGGAAAAACGAGAGCTGCCCTCTTGTGTCATCCCGGCCGAAGAGCCGGGACCCAGCTTCGTGCCACGACGCCCGCAAGGCTGGGTCCCGGGTCGGCTCACGCCGCCCGGGATGACAGTTTCGTGAAACCCTCAAGGCGGGAGGCGCGCAGCGCCGTCTCGAACCACGCACCTGCCGCAATACCCCCTTCAGAGCACCTTGCCGGGGTTCAGCAACCCCTTGGGGTCCAAGGCGGCCTTGATCGTCCGCATCAGGTCCAGCGCAACCGGATCCTTCGTGTCGGCGAGCAGACGCCTCTTCAAGCGGCCGATGCCGTGCTCGGCGGAAATCGAGCCTCCGGCGGCCAGCACGTGCTTGTGCACGATGGCGCTCACGGGGTCCCACAAGGCCATATACTCCGCCCTGTCCATGCCGACCGGCTGGCTGACATTGTAGTGGATGTTGCCGTCGCCGAGATGCCCGAACGGGAAGGGGCGGATGCCCGGCAGGAAGGCTTCGAGTTCCGCATCGACCTTTTCGATCAATTCCGGCACCACGGAAACGGGCACCGACACGTCGTGCTTGATCGAACCGCCCTCGAATCCCTGCGCCGCGGACATGGTTTCGCGGATCTGCCAAAAGGCGTCGCGCCGGTCGGGCGACTGGGCCAGCACCGCATCCTCCACCACGAGCCCTTCCAACGCCTCGACCACGATTTCCTCGACGGTTTCCCCGTCGTCTTCGTCCTGAGAGGCAACTTCGAACAGCACGTACCAAGGGTGAGCGCTCGCCAGCGGGTCGCGGCAACCCATATGGCGGACGGCCATCTCCACCCCGAAACGGGGCGTGATCTCGAAGGTGATCAGCGACGCGCCCGCCCGCGCCTTCACCAACGTCAGCAACTCGACGGCGGCGGCGGGCGATTGAACGCCGCAAAAAGCGGCGATGGTGGAGCGCGGGCGCGGAAAAAGCTTCAGCACCGCCCCGGTGATGATGCCCAACGTGCCTTCCGCCCCGATGAAGAGGTGCTTGAGGTCGTAACCCGTATTATCCTTGCGCAGCTTGCCGAGCCCGTTCCAGACGCGCCCGTCGGCCAGCACCACTTCGAGCCCGAGCACGAGATCGCGCGCGCTGCCGAAGGCCAGCACCGCGGTTCCGCCCGCATTGGTGCTGAGATTGCCGCCGATGGTGCAGCTTCCCTCCGAGGCGAGCGACAGCGGAAACAGCCGCTCCGCCGCTTCGGCGGCCTCCTGTGCCGCCAACAGCGTCACGCCGGCATCCACCGTCATCGTGTCGGATTCGGCGTCCACCTCGCGGATGCGGTTCATGCGCACCAGAGACAGCACGATCTCGTCGCCCGTCTCCCACGGCGTCTGCCCGCCCACCAATCCCGTATTGCCGCCCTGCGGGACGATGCGGAGCCCTTCGGCGTTCGAGAGCGTCAGAACGGCCGACACTTCCTCGGTCGAGCCGGGCTTCACCACGGCTGCGGCGCGTCCCCGGAACAAGCCCCGCCACTCGACCAGATATGGGGCCATGTCGACCTCGTCGGTCAACACGTGGCGGGAACCGACGATGGCTTGCAACCGCGCGAGAATGTCGGCGGAAAGCGGGCAGGGGTCGACGGATGCGTTCATTGCGGCATCATCCCAACATGCGGCGCTTCTTCACCAGGGCAATTGCTTTTTCAAATACGCCGACGAGTTCAACATGGCTCGAATACAGAAATTGGTCCACAGGCGTCACTTTGAGCAAGCGATATCCGCCGCTTTCCAAAATCGCCGCATCCCGCGCGAAGGTCCCCACGTCGCAGGAAACGGCGACGACGCGCGGCACGTTCGACTGCGCGAGCGCCTGCGCCTGCGCCTTTGCGCCCGCCCGCGGCGGATCGAAGATCACCGCGTCGAAGGGCACGAGTTCGGCGGCGACCAGCGGGCGCTTGTAGAGGTCGCGCACCTCCGCCGTGATCGGCTTCAGCCCCTGCGTCTCGCGCACGGCGCGGTCCAAGGCGGCGACGGCGGCGGCGTCGGACTCGGCCGCATGCACCTTGGCGACCTTCGCGACCCGGAAGGTGAAGGGCCCGACGCCGGCGAACAGGTCGGCCACCGCCTTCGCCTTGCCGATCCCTTCCAGCACCAAGGCGCCGATGGCGTCCTCGCCCGCCGCGGTGGATTGCAGGAAGCCGCCGGCCGGGATCTGTACCTGTGCGGGCCCGGTCCTGATCAGCGTCGGGGCCTGCGTCGCGATCACGTCGCCATGCATCGCCAGTCGGGCGAGCCCGAGCATCCGGGCAGTTTCGCCGAGCACGCGGCGCTTGCCGTCCGAGATCGGGCCGTGCCCGCGGATATCCACGTCCAGCCCGCCGTCGGTGGCGGTGATCTGCACGTCGAGCGCCTTGTCGCCGCCCAGCGCGTCGCAGAGTTGCTTGGCGATCTTGGGAGCCGAGGCGAGCGCCGGCACGAGGATCGGGCAGGTGTCGATGGTCACGATGTCGTGCGTCCGCTTCGCCATGAAGCCGACGTCGAAGCCCGAAGCGCCGCGCTTGGCATGCAGCACCACCCGACGACGGCCTTCGCCGTGGGCGGATACCAGCGGCCCGACCGGCGCTTCCACGCCCGCCTGCCGGAGCGCGGTCGCGATCAGGCCGCGCTTCCAATCCGCATAAGGCGCCGCCGCCCAATGCTGCAGCGCGCAGCCGCCGCAGCGGCCGAAATAGGGGCAGGGCGGCGTCACGCGTTCGGGCGAGGCCGTCTCGACCGAGACGAGTTCGCCCCGCTCGCCGTCGACGGACGCGGTCACGGTCTCGCCGGGCAGCGCGCCGGTCAGGAACACGTCGCCGCCGGGTCCGCGCGCGACGGCGTCGCCTTTGGCTCCGATGCGGTCGACGAGCAGGCTTTCGGTCATTTTCAACATGGTTTGTCCGCGACGAGCAGAAACTCGCGATTGCCTTCGCCGCCGGCGATGGGGGAGGGGATGACGCCGCGCACGGTCCAGCCGTGTTCGGCGACGAGGGTTTCGGCGCGGGCGCACACCTCGGCATGCACGGCCTCGTCCTTGACGATGCCGTTCTTGCCGATATGCGCGCGCCCCGCCTCGAATTGAGGCTTGATCAAAATGACGGCCGCAGCCCCCGGAGCGGCCAGCGCCAGAACCGGCGGCAGGGCGGCGGCGAGGGGGATGAAGCTGACGTCCATCACCACGAGCGAAACCGGCTCGGGCAAATCCGCCGGCGTCAGGCTCCGCACGTCGCGGCCTTCGAGCGACCGGACGCGCCGATCCGCCGCGACCTTGGCATGGAGTTGCCGGTGCCCGACATCCACCGCCGTGACGCTCCGCGCGCCGCGCGCCAGCAGCACCTCGGTGAAACCGCCCGTCGAAGCCCCGGCGTCGAGACAGACCCGGTCGGCGGGATCGAGGCCGAAATGGTCCAGCGCATGCGCCAATTTGACCCCGCCCCGGGACACCCAGGGATGGGCCGGCTCCGCGACGATGACGGCCTTGGCGGGTACGCCCTCGGAGGGTTTGCGCACGACCGCGCCGTCGGCGGTCACGAGACCGGCCGCAATGGCGTCCTGCGCCTTCGCGCGGCTTTCGAAAAAGCCGCGGTCGACGAGCAGGCGGTCGGCGCGCAGGCGCTCGGTCATCGTGTCGGGTCTCGGGTGCGGTCGACCCGGGTTCTACCCCAAGACGGCCCCGCCCGCGAGGCGCAGCGCGGGATTTCGTGGGCGCGCGTCGCCGATGCGATAATTCGAGCGAATTTCGCCGGAAATTACGGCACGAAAGTCGTCAAGAAGGCGTGATCATTACCCGCCAAACGAGCAATCCCTGCCGGAACAGCCGCCCGCTCAGGCGATCAAGGTCTTCGGCAACGCGCCCTCGCGACCGAGCGCTTCCATCACCTTCGCGACGATGCCCTTCGCGTCGAGGCCGGCGTCGGCATACATGCGCTCGGGCTTGTCGTGGTCCTGATAGACGTCCGGAAGCACCATCGCCCGGACCTTCAGGCCCTTGTCCAGCGCCCCGCTCTCGGCGAGATGCTGCAGCACATAGGAGCCGAAACCGCCGACGGAGCCTTCCTCGACGGTGATCAGCACCTCGTGGTCGCGCGCCAGACGGTCCACCAAAGCGAGGTCCAACGGCTTGGCGAAACGGGCGTCCGCAGCCGTGGTCGACAGGCCGTGCGCAGCCAATTCCTCGGCGGCCTTAAGGGCTTCGGCGAGACGGGTGCCGAGGGAGAGGATGGCCACGCGCGAGCCTTCGCGCATGATCCGCCCCTTGCCGATCGGCAGGATTTCGCCCCGCTCCGGCATCTCCACGCCCACGCCCTCGCCGCGTGGATAGCGCAGCGCGATGGGGCCGGAATCATGGGCCGCGGCGGTGGCGACCATGTGGACGAGTTCCGCCTCGTCCGCCGCCGCCATCACCACCATATTGGGGAGGCAGCCGAGATAGGCGACGTCGAAGGTGCCGGCATGGGTGGCACCGTCCGCACCCACGAGGCCCGCGCGGTCGAGAGCGAAGCGGACCGGCAGATTTTGCAGCGCCACATCGTGAACCACCTGGTCATAGGCGCGCTGCATGAAGGTGGAATAGATGGCCACGAAAGGCTTGTAGCCCTCGGTCGCGAGCCCCGCCGCGAAGGTCACGGCATGCTGTTCCGCAATGCCGACGTCGAAGGTGCGGGCCGGGAATTCCTTGCCGAAATGGTCCAAGCCGGTGCCCGTCGGCATGGCGGCGGTCACGGCGACGATCTTGTCGTCCTCGCGCGCGGACTTGATCAGCGCATCGGCGAAGACGCGGGTATAGGCGGGCGCATTGGCCTTGGGCTTGGCCTGCGTGCCGGTGACGACGTCGAAGGTGGAGACGCCGTGATATTTGTCGGCAGACGCCTCGGCCGGGGCGTAGCCCTTGCCCTTCTGGGTGACGACGTGGATCAGCACGGGACCGGTGTCGCTGTCGCGCACGTTTTTGAGCACGGGCAGCAGATGGTCGAGATTATGCCCGTCGATGGGGCCGACGTAATAGAAGCCGAGCTCCTCGAACATCGTGCCGCCGGTGACGAAGCCGCGGGCATATTCCTCCGCCCTTTTCGCCTTGTCATAGAAGAACTTGGGCAGCCGCTTTGCCAGTTGCTTGGCCGCTTCGCGAATGCCGCGATAGGTGCCGCCGGAGACGAGCCGCGCCAGATAGGCCGACATCGCGCCGGTGGGCGGCGCGATGGACATGTCGTTGTCGTTGAGGATGACGATGAGGCGCGAATGCATCGCGCCCGCATTGTTCATCGCCTCATAGGCCATGCCCGCCGACATCGCCCCGTCGCCGATCACGGCGACGACGTTGTTCTTGCGGCCGTCGAGATCGCGCGCCACGGCCATGCCGAGGCCCGCCGAGATCGAGGTGGAGGAATGCGCCGCGCCGAAGGGGTCGTATTCGCTCTCGCTGCGCTTGGTGAAGCCCGAAAGTCCGCCCGGCTGCCGCAGCGTGCGGATGCGGTCGCGCCGTCCGGTGAGAATCTTGTGCGGATAGGCCTGATGGCCGACGTCCCAGATAAGGCGGTCGTCGGGCGTGTCGAACACGTAATGCAGCGCCACGGTCAGTTCGACGACGCCGAGCCCGGCCCCCAGATGCCCCCCCGTCACCGAAACGGCGTCGATCATTTCGAGCCGCAACTCGTCGGCGACCTGCCGCAGCCGGTCGGGGTCCAGACGGCGCAGATCGGCCGGGACGCGAACGGTGTCGAGAAGGGGGGTCGAAGGGGAGCGTGGCACGTTTTCAGACCGATCCGATTGAACAAGATAACGCTGCAACCGAGGCGAGGGTTACACCCCAAGGGTTAACGTCGCAATTCCAAGTCGAATTGTTTGCAGAATTCATCGCGGCGGCAGCGGAATGAACTCATGCTCGCCCGGCACGGAGTCGAAGCGCCCGCTCGACCATTCCGCCTTGGCCTGTTCGATGCGGTCCTTGCGGGAGGATACGAAATTCCACCAGATATGGCGCGGCCCGTCCATCGGCTCGCCGCCGAGCAGCATGAGCCGCGCATTCGAAATCGCGAGGACGGAGATGCGGTCGCCGGGGCGGAATACGAGCAGACGCCCCGCGCCGAACACGTCGCCCGCGATGTCGATTTCGCCCGAGACGATGAAGATCGCGCGCTCTTCGTAATCCGCATCGAGCGGCAGTATGGCGCCGGGGGCGAGCACGGCCTCGGCGTAGAAGCTCGACCACGGGAACGAGACCGGGGAGGTCTCGCCGTAGAGCGAACCCATGATGAGGCGCACGCGCTTGCCCTCGCCGACGATGCGGGGAAGGTCTTCGGCGGCGTGGTGGACGAAGGCCGGGGCGGTCTCCTCATGCGAGGCGGGCAAAGCGGCCCAAGCCTGAATGCCGAACAACTTCGGCCCCTTGGCGCGCTCGTCCGGCGCGGTGCGCTCGGAATAGACGATGCCGCTGCCTGCCGTCATCAAATTGAGTTCGCCCGGACGGATCGGCTGCACCACGCCCAACGAATCGCGGTGCATGATCTCGCCGTCGAAGAGATAGGTGACGGTCGAAAGGCCGATATGCGGGTGCGGCCGCACGTCCATGCCTTGTCCCAGCAGGAATTCGGCGGGGCCCATCTGATCGAAGAAGATGAAGGGCCCGACCATCTGCCGGCGCGCGGAGGGCAGGGCGCGGCGCACCTCGAACCGGCCGATGTCGCGGGCGCGGGGGATTATGACCTGCTCGATCGCGTCGCAGGCGAAGGCGTCGCCCGGCACGGGATCGTGGTCATCATGTGCGCTCATCGCCGAATCTCCCTGTCCGAACCGTCCGGCATGCGGGCCGTCGTCCGGCTGATATAGGGAGTCCGAAGCGCGGGTCCTACCCCGACATTGCTTCGTTTACGTCAAGCGCGTCGGGCCGCCGTCGTCGTCGGGGACGAAGAAGTCGCGGTGCAGCGACGTCGTCGGGTCCACGCGGTACTTATCGAAGTCGGTCACGCCTTCGCCCGCCAAGAACGTGTCGTCGATCAAGAATTGTCCCGTAAACGTGCCGGCGGGCTTCAGGAATATGCGATGCGCCGCGTCGGCCACGATCTCCGGCGTGCGGCTCGCCCGCATCAGCGCATCCCCGCCCAGCAGGTTCTTCACCGCCGCCGTGGCGATGGTGGTACGCGGCCAAAGCGCGTTGACCGCGATGCCCCAGTCCAGCAATTCGCCGGCCAGACCCAACGCGACGAGGCTCATGCCGTATTTCGCCATCGAATAGGCGAGATGGGGAGCGAACCACTTTTCCGAGAGATCCAAGGGCGGCGACAGCATCAGGATATGGGGGTTCTCGGCCTTTTGCAGATGCGGAATCGCGTATTTCGACACCATGAACGTGCCGCGCGCATTGATGCCGTGCATCAGGTCGAAGCGCTTCATGTCCGTGTCGACCGTCCGCGTCAGCTGGATCGCCGAGGCGTTGTTGACGAGGATGTCGATGCCGCCGAAATGCTCGGCCGCCCGGTCGATCGCGTCCTTCACCTGCGTTTCGTCGCGGATGTCGCAGACCAAGGGCAATGCGCGGCCGCCCGCCGCTTCGATCCGTTCGGCGGCGGTGTGGATGGTGCCTTCGAGTTTCGGATGAGGCTCCGTCGTTTTCGCCGCCACGGCGATGTTGGCCCCGTCCGCGGCCGCCTTCAGCGCGATGGCGAGGCCGATGCCGCGCGATGCGCCGGTGATGAACAACGTCTTCCCCGCAAGCGACATGGCATTCCTCCTGAAGGCAGCCCCTCCGAATGTCAGGCGGCGAACATCTCCGCCGCCCCGTTCACCGCGTCAGCACCTTCCGTCACCATGCGCTCGAGGCCGGGTGCCTCGCCCGCGTGATGTTCGGCGAAGAACCGGGCCACCGCCACACGATCGGCAGCACCGTCGCCCGACGCGGCGGCCAGAGCCTTTTCGGCCAAGGCCGTGCCGCCGCGCGCCAGCGCAAACAGCTTGAGGTATGGCGTCGCGCCCGCGAGCGCGTCGGCGGGCCGTGCCCCCATGGTCTGCTGCATCCATGCGGTCGCGCGTTCGAGCGCATCGACGGCATCGGCCAGTCGCTGCGCGGTGCGGCCGAAGCCGGGCGCATTGGCGGCGCGCACCCGCTCGGCCACCGTGCGCATGTCGGCGATGATCGCGCCTACGGCACGCCCGTCCGACAAAGGCAGCTTCCGCATCACGAGGTCGATGGCCTGAATGGCGTTGGTGCCCTCGTAGATCGTGGCGATGCGCGCATCACGCAGATATTGCGCCGCGCCCGTCTCCTCGACATAGCCCATGCCGCCGTGGATCTGGACGCCCAAGCTCGCGACCTCCACGCCGATATCGGTCGACCAAGCCTTGGCGATGGGCGTGAGCACGGCCGCCCGCTCGGCCGTGATCTTGCGCCGCTCCGCATCGGGCTCGCGCTCGGCCCGGTCCAGCGCCTCGGCCGTCATCAGGCAGATCGCCCGCGCCGCTTCCGTCTGGGCCCGCATCGACAGCAGGATGCGCCGGATGTCGGGATGCTCCACGATGGGGCTCATCGGGTCGTCGACGCCGGGCTTTCCACCCCCGGCGCGGCCTTGCCGGCGCTCGCGCGCATATTGAAGGGCCTGCTGAAAGGCGCGTTCCGCAATCGCGACGCCTTGAATGCCCACGCCGAGCCGGGCGCTGTTCATCATCGTGAACATGCAGGCGAGCCCGCGGTTCTCCTCGCCGATCAGATAGCCCGTCGCGCCGCCCGCATCGCCGTAAACCATGGTGCAGGTGGGCGAGGCGTGGATGCCGAGCTTGTGCTCGACCCCGCTGCAATGCACGTCGTTGCGTGCGCCGAGCGAGCCGTCGGCGTTCACCAGAAATTTGGGGACGAGAAACAACGAGATGCCCCGCGTGCCGGGCGGCGCATCGGGCAGGCGCGCGAGCACCAGATGCGCGATGTTCTCGGTGAGGTCGTGTTCGCCGTAGGTGATGTAGATCTTCTGTCCGGTGATGCGGTAGGTGCCGTCGCCCGCGCGTTCCGCCTTGGAGCGCAGCGCCGCGAGATCGGAGCCGGCCTGCGGCTCGGTGAGATTCATCGTGCCGGTCCATTCGCCCGAGACGAGCTTGGGCAGGAAGACGCGCTGCAACGCCTCGGAGCCGTGCGCCTGCAGGGCGTCCACCGCGCCCGCCGTCAGCAGCGGGCAGAGCGCGAAGGCCATCGAGGCGGAATTCCACATTTCGCTGCATGCCGTCTGCAGCAGCACCGGCAGACCTTGGCCGCCGAATTCCTCGCGGGCCGTCAGGCCGTTCCAGCCGGCGCCCGTCCATTCCGCATAGGCGTCCTTCCAGCCCGGCGGCGTGGTGACCGCGCCGTCCTTCAGCGTCGAGCCGCGGGTGTCGCCGATGCGGTTGAGGGGCGCGATCTTGTCCTGAGCGAAGCGCGCGGCTTCCTCAAGGATGCTTTCGGCGAGCCCGCCTTCGATTTCCGGCGCGAGGCCGTCCGCGATCAGGCGGTCGAGGCCCGCGACGTGATTGAGCGTGAAGACGATGTCCTCGACGGGCGCACGATAGCTCATGCTCGAACTCCTCCCCGAATTGCGGGGTCTTCGCCCCGTCCCGTTGGCGCTCAGCATCGCGCGCATGCTATGCGACGGGCAACCGGCAATTCCGCATAGCGGACAGGTTTGAACGTGAACGATCGATCGTCAATGCAGGACCATGAACGCTCCCCAGGCGAACGGCCGCGCGATACCCGCCCCATCGTGCCCGACGCGACCGGCATCGCGGAAGCGGCGGCCTTGCTGCGCGCCGGCAAACTCGTCGCCTTTCCGACCGAGACGGTTTACGGCCTCGGCGCGGACGCCGCGAACGGCGAGGCGGTGGCCGGCATTTATGCGGCCAAGGGTCGCCCGAGCTTCAACCCCCTCATCGCGCATGTCGCCGATTTCGCGGCGGCCGAGCGCGAGGGCGTGTTCGATGTCGATGCCCGCCGTCTCGCTCAAGCCTTCTGGCCCGGGCCGTTGACGCTGGTCGTGCCCAAGGCCACGACGTGCACGGTATCCGATCTCGCCTGCGCCGGGCTCGACAGCGTTGCGCTGCGCGTGCCGGCCCATCCCATCGCGCGCGAATTGCTGCAGGCGACGGGCCGTCCCGTGGCTGCGCCGTCGGCCAATCGTTCGGGACGCGTGAGCCCGACCAGTGCGCCGCATGTATGGGAAGACCTTTCGGGCCGCATCGACGCGGTGATCGAGGGGTGGTCCACCCCCGTCGGCGTCGAATCGACCATCGTGTCCTGCCTCGGCGGCGAAACCGTCATGCTCCGGCCCGGCGGCGCGACGCGGGAGGACATCGAGCGCGTGCTCGGCCGTCCGCTTGCGGATGCGGCCCCGGTGAAGGACCGGCCGCTCGCCCCCGGCATGCTCGCCTCCCATTACGCCCCGCGCGCCTCCGTGCGGCTCGACGCCACGGAGGTCGGCGAAGGCGAAGCGGTGCTGCTGTTCGGCGCTTTCGAGCCCGCCGGGCTCGAGCGCGCCAAGGCGCGGCTGAACCTGAGCATCAAGGGCGACTTGGCGGAGGCCGCCGGCAATCTGTTCGGGTTCCTGCGCCGCTTGGACGTGGCGGGCACGACGACCATCGCCGTGGTCCCGATCCCGGAGGAGGGGTTGGGCGAGGCGATTTTGGACCGCCTCCGCCGCGCGGCGGCCCCGCGCGGGTGAGGTTCGCCTCGCGTTCGATCAGCGGATGGCGATGTCGAGGCCGAGGTCGAGAACCGGGGCGGAGTGGGTGAGCGCGCCCACCGAGATCATGTCCACGCCCGTCTCCGCCGCGGCGCGCACGGTATCGAGATTGATGCCGCCCGAGGCTTCGGTGAGCATGCGGCCGGCGACCATGACCACGGCGCGGCGCAGCGTGTCGGGCGGCATGTTGTCGAGCAGCACCACGTCGGCGCCCTCGGCGAGCACTTCGTCGAGCTGGTCGAGGCGGTCGACTTCGATCTCGATTTTCACGAGATGACCGACGGCGGCCTTCGCCGCGCGCAGAGCGGGGCCGATGCCGCCCGCGACCGCGATGTGGTTGTCCTTGATGAGCACGGCGTCGTCGAGACCGTAGCGGTGGTTGTGGCCGCCGCCGCATTTCACCGCGTATTTCTCGAAGGCGCGCAGCCCCGGCGTGGTCTTGCGCGTGCACACGATGCGCGCCGACGTGCCGGCGACGAGATCGGCATAACGGCGCGTCAGCGTGGCGATGCCGCAGAGCCGGCCCATGAAGTTGAGCGCGGTGCGCTCCGAGGAGAGGATCGAACGGGCATTGCCGGACACGGTCGCGACGACGGTGCCGGGTTCGAGATCGCCGCCCTCGCGCGTCTTCGGCGTGAAGCGCACGGTGGGATCGTAGAGACGGAACGCGGCCTCTGCGAGCGGCAGGCCCGCGACGACGCCCGCTTGGCGCGAGGCGATCACCAGTTCCGCCTGCGCGGATGCCGGGATGGTGGCGAGCGTGGTGATGTCGCCCGCCCGGCCGAGGTCTTCCTCCAATGCGCGGCGCACGGCGTCGTCGATCAGCAGCGGGTTGAGGAAGGCGGTGCTCATGGGATGCTCAGTGTTCCGGCCCGGTCCGCAAGCCGATCCGTTCGGCCTCCGCCTGGGTCATCATGGTGCGGCGCGCGAAGGCGGCCTCGGGTTCGGCATGGTCGGAGCGGAAATGCCCGCCGCGGCTTTCGCGGCGCGCATAGGCGGCGGCGGCAACCATCATCGCGGCGGAGACCATCAGCTGAAGCGGGCGGCCCTTCGCGTCGTCGCGGATCGACCGCAGCACCGCGATGCCCTCCAGCATGCCGGCCTCGTCGCGGATGACGCCGAATTTCGAGGCCATGGTTTCGCGCAGCAGGGCCACCGCCGCGGGGTCGTCCTGCGCCGGGGCTTCGCCGTCGGCATAGGGTTCGGGGACGGACGGGCCCGTGACGCCGGCCTTGAGGTCCTCCGCGATGCGCGCGCCGAAGACGATCGCTTCCAGCAGCGAGTTGGACGCGAGCCGGTTGGCCCCGTGCACGCCGGTGGAGGCGACCTCGCCCGCGGCATAGAGGCCGGGCATCGAGGTGCGGCCGCGCGCGTCCGTGAACACGCCGCCCATGTGGTAGTGCTCGGCCGGCGCGACGGGGATGGGCTCGCGGACGGGGTCGATCCCTGCGGCGGCGCAGGCCGCGTTCACCGTGGGGAACATCTCCGGGAAGCTCTCCCCGACGGCCTCGCGGCAATCGAGGAACGCGCCCTTGCCCGCCGCCACCGAGGCGAAGACGCCGCGCGCCACGACGTCGCGCGGGCCGAGCTCGGCGTCCGGGTGGAGGGCGGGCATGAAGCGCCGTCCGTCGCGGTCGATCAGCGTCGAGCCTTCGCCGCGCAGGGCTTCGGTGACGAGCGGCGCGGGATCGCGGCCGACATCCAACGCCGTGGGGTGGAACTGCACGAATTCCGCGTCGGCGATGACCGCACCCGCTTCCGCGGCGACGGCGAGGCCGACGCCCTGCGCCTCGGCGGGGTTGGTGGTGACGGCGTAGAGCCGGCCGACGCCGCCGGTGGCGAGCACGACGGCTCCGGCGGGGAACGTGGTCGCCTCCGCCGCGCGGCCGTGATCGCCGCGCGCGACGACGCCGGTGACGCGGCCGTGATCGACCAGAAGCCGCTCGGCGACGAAGCCCTCGAGCACGGTGACGGAGGGCGTCCGGCGCACGGCGGCGACGAGGGCCTCCATGATGGCCTTGCCCGCCATGTCGCCGCGCACGCGCACGATACGCCGCTCGGAATGCGCGGCTTCGCGCGACTGCACGAGCCGGCCTTCCAGATCGCGGTCGAACGGGACGCCGTAGGCCAGCAGATCATGAACGCGGGCGGGAGCCTCGCGCGCCATGCCGAGCGCGATCTCGGCATCGACGATGCCTGCACCGGCGGCGACCGTGTCCGCCGCATGCTTTTCGGGGGTGTCGCCTTCCGACATGGCGGCGGCGATGCCGCCCTGCGCCCAAGCGGAGGACGCGCCTTCGCCGATGGGGGCGGCGGCCAAAACCGTGACGGGCTTGGGGGCGAATTGCAGCGCGCAGAAGAGGCCTGCTAGGCCTCCCCCGACGATGACGACGGGACCGCTCATGGGCGTCGCTCCTCGGCTTTCATCGGAACTCCCTCCGCAAACGCTCTTGTCCCGCGGGGAGATGCGGGTCCTGAGGACCGACGGGAACGGATCGGACGCGGCCGAGAAGGCGCATCCGATCCGGCGGGGTTCACGCCTTCAGGTTGATCATGCGCTCGATGGGCAGCCGCGCCCGCTCGGCGATCGCGGGATCGATGATCACTTCTTCCGACATGTTCACCAGCGAGGAGAGGATCTTCGGCAAGGTGATGCGCTTCATGTGCGGGCAGAGATTGCACGGCTTGATGAAGTTCACATCCGGCACTTCGGCCTGCACGTTGGACGCCATCGAGCATTCCGTGACCATCAGCACCTTGGCCGGACGGCGCGACTTGACCCAATCGATCATGTGCGCGGTCGAGCCGGTGAAATCGGCCTCGGCCAGCACCTCCGGCGGGCATTCGGGATGCGCGATGATCTCGATGGAGGGGTCGGCGTCGCGATAGGCGCGCAGTTCCTCCGCCGTGAAGCGCTCATGCACTTCGCAATGGCCCTTCCACAGGATGAGCTTTACGCTCGTCTGCGCCGCGACGTATTTGCCGAGATATTCGTCCGGCAGGAAGATGACGCGGTCGACGCCGAGGCTCTCGACCACCTGCACGGCGTTCGACGAGGTGCAGCAGATGTCCGTCTCGGCCTTCACGTCCGCCGAGGAATTGACGTAGGTGACGACCGGCACGCCGGGATAACGCTGCTTCAGGAGCCGCACGTCCGCGCCCGTGATCGAGGAGGCGAGCGAGCAGCCCGCGCGCGAATCCGGGATCAGCACGGTCTTGTTCGGGCTGAGAAGCTTCGAGGTCTCGGCCATGAAGTGCACGCCGCATTGCACGATGACGTCGGCGTCGACGTCCGCGGCGAGCTTGGCGAGCTGCAGGCTGTCGCCCACCACGTCGGCGACGCAGTGGAAGATCTCGGGCGTCTGATAATTATGCGCGAGGATGACCGCGTTGCGCTCTTTCTTCAGCCGGTTGATGGCGTGAACGTAAGGTGCGAAGAACGGCCACTCGACGGCGGGGATCACGTCGCGCACCTTGTCGTAAAGGTGGGCCGTGGCGCGCTCGATCTCGGGCGTCCAAGCAAGGTCCGGTTGAGGCAGCAGGCCGTAGCGGCGCTGCGCGGGAGTCAATTCAGTCAAGGCGCTCGCGGTCGGAACGGCGGTTCCGAACGTTGCGGCGGTCGAGAGAGCCCCCATGGCATCCTCCGATATGCTCAAGTTGAGCATAACTTGGCCCAGAAAATTACCGGTCTTTGAGCCGGTGTAATGCTCGTGATGAGCAAAAGTATTATAGTGACTGGCCGCACGCATTTCCAGTGGTGCACGGCCACGGTTCCGCACGGAATTGCATATCATCCATGCGCCGACCGGCGGGCTGAGGCTGCGCCTTGCGGCGTCAATTCGGGCGCGCTGCTGTATAGAAAGCTTCGTTTCGCATCCGAGAGCCGGCCATGTCGCAATCCTCCCCCGTCCCGCACCGTCGTTCCTACGCGCCGGAGCTGATCCTCGTGGCGGGTTGCCTGATCGGGCTGCTCACCTTCGGGCCGCGCTCGGCCGTGGGCCTGTTCCAGATCCCGATGTCGGCCGAGCACGGCTGGGGTCGCGAGGTGTTTTCCTTCTCCATCGCCATCCAGAATCTAGTGTGGGGCATCGGCCAGCCGTTTGCGGGCGCGCTCGCGGACCGGTTCGGAACGGTGCGGGTGCTTTGCGTCGGCGTGATCCTCTACGCGGCGGGTCAGATCCTGATGGCGCATGCCGCGACGCCGGGCGCCCTGACGCTTTCGGCGGGCATGCTGATCGGCTTCGGGCTTGCGGGTTGCTCGTTCAACATCGTGCTCGGCGCGTTCGGCAAGCTGTTGCCCGAGTCGATGCGCGGCATCGCCTTCGGGGCGGGCACGGCGGCGGGCTCCTTCGGGCAGTTCCTGTTTCCGCCGATCGGCAGCGCCTTGATCGACACCTTCGGCTGGAACCAGACGGCCATGATCTTCGGCCTCGTGCTGCTGATGGTGCTGCCCCTGTCGATTCCGCTCTCGACGCGCGGCCTCGGCCGTGCCGGCATGGGCCCGGCGCAGTCGATCCCGCAGGCCCTGTCGGAGGCGTTCCGCCACCCGAGCTACGTGCTGCTCGTGATCGGCTTCTTCACCTGCGGCTTCCAGCTGGCGTTCATCACGGCGCATATGCCCGCCTATCTCCGCGACGTCGGCTTGCCGGCTTGGGTCGGCGGCTGGACGCTGGCCGTGATCGGCCTGTCGAACGCGGTCGGCTCGCTGACGGCGGGCTATCTCTCGAGCCGCATGCCGAAGCGTTGGATTCTCGCCGGCATCTATTTCGGCCGGTCGCTGGCGGTGTTGATCTTCCTGCTGCTGCCGCCTTCGCCCGCCTCGGCGCTGTTCTTCGGCGTCTTCATCGGGCTATTGTGGCTTTCCACCGTGCCGCCGACCTCGAGCCTCGTCGCGTTGATGTTCGGCACACGCTATCTCGCGATGCTGTTCGGCTTCGCCTTCTTCTCGCACCAGCTCGGCGGGTTCCTCGGCGTCTATCTGGGCGGCGTCCTGTACGAGAAGACCGGGTCCTACGTCGTGGTGTGGTGGCTCTCGATCGCGCTGGGCATCGCCTCGGCCGTGATCAACCTGCCCATCAAGGAGAAGGCCGTCGAGAGGGCGGAGCCGCAGGCGGCGTAAGCCCAAGCGGTCAGCGTTCGGCGTCGAAGGGCTCGGTGCCGCGCGGACGGCCGTCGGGGCCGAGCGCGATCTTCTCGATCTTGGCTTCCGCCTGTTTGAGCAGGGCTTCGCATCGGATCTTCAGCGCCTCGCCGCGCTCATAGATGGCGATGGACTCCTCGAGCGGCACGTCGCCGCGCTCGAGGCGCTGCACGATCGTTTCCAATTCCGCCAATGCACGCTCGAACGGCAGGGCGGCAATGTCGTCAGCGGGGGCTTTTTGGGCCTGAGCGGCGTCGGTCACGGCGAATCTCCGGCTCGGAACGTGCCCGTTTATCGGGCGCTCGGGCCGGCGAGGCAAGGGCATGCGTGCCGCCACCTGTCATCCCGGGCGGCGCGAGCCGACCCGGGACCTAGGCTTGCGGGAATTGTGGAACGAGGCTGGGTCCCGGCGCTTCGGCCGGGATGACAGAGAGGGCAGCTCGCACGGTCTTCCCCCGTGAAGGCTTGTCGCGGAGCGCTCCGCCGCATTGATCCGTCTCATCGTGCAACCGGACGGCTGCGCTTACGTTCTTCCTCCGAAAAGGGAGATCCGTGATGCTGGTCGGGGTGCCGAAGGAGATCAAGAACCACGAATATCGTGTCGGCCTCGTGCCGTCCTCGGTGGCGGAACTGGTGCATCACGGGCACGCGGTGACGGTGGAGACCGGGGCCGGGATCGGTTCGGGCATTTCGGATGCCGATTATGTCGCGGCCGGCGCGGAGATCGCGGCGGAGGCCGAGGCCGTGTGGTCGCGGGCCGACATGATCGTGAAGGTGAAGGAGCCTTTGGCGGCCGAGCGCAAGCTGCTCCGGCAGGGGCAGGTGTTGTTCACCTATCTCCATCTCGCGCCCGACCCCGAACAGACGCGCGACCTGATCCGATCCAACGCCACCTGCATCGCTTATGAAACCGTGACGTCGCCGACGGGCGGGCTGCCGCTGCTGACGCCGATGTCGGAGGTCGCGGGCCGGCTCGCGCCGCAGGTGGGCGCGCATTGTCTGGAGAAGGCGGCCGGCGGACGGGGCATCTTGCTGGGCGGCGTGCCGGGCGTGCCCGCGGCGGAGGTGGTGATCCTAGGCGGCGGCGTTTCGGGCACGCATGCCGCGACCATCGCCTTGGGCATGGGCGCGAACGTGACGGTGGTGGACCGCTCGGCCGACGTGCTGCGGCGGCTTTCGGTGCAGTTCGGCACGGGGCTGCGCACCATTTTTTCGACGCGTGACGCGGTGCGCGAGATCGTGAAGCGCGCCGATCTGCTGATCGGCTGCGTGTTGGTGCCCGGAGCGGAGGCCCCGAAGCTTGTGACGCGCGACATGCTGAAGACGATGAAATCGGGCGCGGTGATCGTGGACGTGGCCATCGACCAAGGCGGCTGCTGCGAAACCTCGCGGCCGACCACCCATGCCGATCCGACTTACGTCGTGGACGACGTGGTGCATTATTGCGTGGCCAACATGCCCGGCGCGGTGGCCCGCACCTCCACCTTCGCGCTCAACAACGTGACGCTGCCCTTTACTCTCGCGCTCGCCGACAAGGGCTGGGTCGCGGCGCTGCGCGAAGACCCGCATCTGCGCGCCGGCCTCAACGTGCATGAAGGCAAGGTGACCTGCCCGCCGGTGGCGCGCGCGCAGGGACTGGTGGAGGTGACGCCGGAGGCCGTGCTGGGGATCTGATCTCCGCAGCCGGAGGCTTCACCCCCGTGTGCCGAGCCTCAGGCCGGGGGCGGGGCGTTCCTGCAGGACGTCGCGGCGGAAGCGGAACAAAGCGGCGGGGCGGCCGCGGGTGGTGGTCTGTTCACCGGTCGGTTCGACCAGGGCGCCGTTTTCGACGAGGCGGCGGAAGTTCTGCTTGTGGACGTGCCGGCCTGAAATCGCTTCCACGGTGCTTTGCAGCGTGGTGAGCGTGAAGGTGGGCGGCAGCAGCTCGAACACGACGGGGCGATATTTCAGCTTGGCGCGAAGCCGGCCCATCGCCGTGGCGAGGATGCGGCGGTGGTCGTATGCCATGGGCTCGCCCAGCGCGGGCAGCTTGTCGCGCGCCAAGGCGGCGGGACGGACGTCGTGCAGGGCTTCGACGATGAGGCCCGCCTCGTAAAGCAGCTCGTAGCGGTCGAGCACCTTCTCCTCGTCCCACGGCGCGCCGTCGATGCCGAAGGAAAGGCGCACGCGCGCGGCGCGGGAGAGGGCGCGACGCTCGCTGTCGGCGCGCTCCGCCACCACGTCGGCGGCCCATTCGTCGAGCAGCGGTTGGATCGTGTCGAGAATGCGGGGCCGGCCGCCGCGCCAGTCTTCCCACGGAAAGAAACCGTACCAAGGGCGGAAGCGCGCCTCCGGCGGCAGGGTCTTCGCCTGCCCGTCGATGCGCGTCAGAGCGAGGTAGCCGATGGAGACGACGCGGGGCATGTCGGCCTCGCCGGCCGCCCGGCCGCGGTCGCCGAAGGTGTAGAGCTGCTCGACATAGCCGAGCCCGAGCCCCGTCTGCGCCGCCACGAAATCACGCAGCCCGATTTCGAGCGTGCGGTGGGCGAGCGGATCGAAGCGGCCCGACGGCACTTCGACCGAGCCGGTTTCGTCGGTGCGCGCCACCAGAATTTGGGGGTTCGACCGTTCGACCGTGACCACGGCGGCCGCAAGGCCGATCTCGATCGCGGTGTCCGGTGCGCTCGGGTTCATCGGCGGCTCAGTCCCACGGCAGTTCGAAGGGCGTGCCCTCATAGGCATCCGCGCCGCGGCCGATGGCGGCGATGGCGGAGGACATCCGGCCGCCCCGGCCGAGAATGGCGTCCGCCGCCGCGACGAGGCGCGGATTGGGCGTGGCGGAGGGGGCGGCGGCGCGCAGGCGCAGCGCCAGTTCCGCCTCGTCGAGATGCGGACGCAGCGCGCAGGCGGTGATGAAGGCGGAGGCGGTGGAGCGGCTGATGCCCGCCCAGCAATGGATGACGATGGGGCGCTCGCGATCCCATGTCCGCACGAAGGAGAGCAGGCGGTTCACATGCTCCTCGCCCGGCAGGATGTGCCCGTCCATCGGCTCGGTGATGTCGCTGACGCCGATGAAGAGATGCCGGTTCTCGGGAATCGAATCGGGCCGCTTCACGGGCGTGGCGACGTTGATGAGCGTGACCACATGGCTCGCGCCGACGGCGGTGACGGTCTCGTGCAGGCGGGAGAGGGAACTGACGTGAATGGAGGGCATGGCTCGGCTCGTTGGGGGCGCGGAATCGGCCCGACCTTCGGCGCGATCCTATGTCCGTTCGGCTGCGGGAGCGAGAGCGCGCGACAGCGCATCGAACCGCGCGACGAAGCGGGACTTTGCTTCCTCGGGCGTCCAAGGGATCAGGTAGGTGTCGGCGTCGCGCGGCATTGCGAGCGGGCGGCCGAAGAATTTCAGCGCTTCGTCGATGGAGAAGCCCGCGAGCTTCACCGCTTCGAGATGCGCGGCGGCGCGGTCGGCGGCTTTGGTGAGGGCCAGCGTGGTTTTGGAGGGGACGGGAGGCAGGCCGAAACGGATGTGGATCGCGGCCGCAAGCCGCGCTTCGACCGCCTTGTAGTCGCCGCCGAGCACGGCCTTGAAGGGCGAGATCATGTCGCCGATCACATATTCGGGCGCATCGTGCAGCAGCACGCAGAGCAGCATGTCCGGCCCGAGACCGGGCGTCGCCTGCCGGGCGACGGCTTCGACGAGGAGCGAGTGCTGGGCGACGGAATAGCCGTGATCGCCGAGGGTCTGGCCGTTCCAGCGGGCGACGCGGGACAGGCCGTGCGCGATGTCCTCGATCTCCACGTCGAGCGGGGAGGGATCGAGCAGGTCGAGCCGGCGGCCGGACAACATGCGCTGCCAGGCGCGCGGGCGCTTGTCGGTCACGTCCGCTCTCCCAGCGCGCGGACTTCCTCGTGGCGGAAACAGCCGGTGAGGTGGTCGTTGACCATGCCGACGGCCTGCATGAAGGCGTAGACTATGGTGGGCCCGACGAAGTTGAACCCCGCCTTGCGCAATTCCTTCGAGATGCGCAGCGAGGTTTCGTCGGAAGTCGGAACCTCGGCGGAGCTGCGGAAGGCGTTTTGGCGGGGGCGGCCGTCGAGATGCTTCCAGAGAAAATGCGAGAAGCCTTCGCGGGACTGGATCTCGCCCCAAGCCCTCGCGCTCGCCACGCTCGAGACGATCTTGGAGCGGTTGCGCACGATGCCCGCATCGGCCATCAGCGCCTCGATCTTGTCGGGGCCGTAGCCTGCGATGACGGCGGGTTCGAAGCCGTCGAAGGCGGCGCGGAAGGCCTCGCGCTTGCGCAGGATGGTGATCCACGACAGTCCGGCCTGAAAGCCGTCGAGGATCAGCTTTTCGAACAGGGCCCGGTCGTCGAACTCCGGCACGCCCCAATCGGTGTCGTGATAGGCGACGTAAAGCGGATCCGTGCCCGGCCAAGGGCAGCGGCTTTTGCCGTCCGGATGCAGAATGGCGACGCGCTCGATCATGCCCCGGTGGTAACGGCTTCGCCTTCGCCGGGGAAGGGGAAGCGGGCCCAAGAGGGCTTCACCGCATCGAGTTCGAGACCGCCCGAGGTGACGCGCTCGCCCGCGCGGATCGCGTCGTCGATACGGTCGAGCCGCACCAGCGCGAGCGCCCGGCCGCCGGGCGCGACGGAGCCGATGCGGCCGGCGGGCTTCCCGCCGGCGAAGACTTCGCTGCCTTCCGGGGCCGAAAAGCCTTCGCGGAATTGAACGGGGACGATGCGGGTGCGCGCGGTGCCGCGATGCTGCATGCGGGAAACGACCTCTTGGCCGACGTAGCAGCCCTTGTCGAAATCGACGCCGCCGAGTTGGTCCATGTCGATCTCGTGCGGGAAGACGTCGCCGGCGATGAAGTCGCGGCCGGTTTCGGGCACGCCGAGCGACACGCGATGCTCGTGATAGGCTTCGGCATCGACGGAACCGAGTTCCTTGGCGTGCTCGCGCGCGGTGATCATGCGCACGCCGAGGGCGGGAAGTCGCGGGTCGTCATAGGTGACGCCGTCTTCCTCGGGCGGGCTTTCGCCGGACCAGAAGGCGACTACGCCGGCCGAATCGCTGATGTCCACGATTTCGACCTTGGCGCGCAGCTTGTACATGCCGAGCCGCTTCGCGATGTCGGGGGCGAGCGCGCGGGAGCAATCGAGCTGGAAGCCGCCGCCCCAAGGCTCCTCGGCCTCCGACACGATCATGTCGGCGAGAACCTTGCCTTGCGGCGTGAGGAGTGCGGCATAGCGCGCCTTCTCGTAGCTCACGGACCCCGTGTCGCTGGTCAAAAGTCCGTTCAGAAAGGTGCGTGCGTCGGGGCCGGTGACCTTCACCACGCCTCGTTCGGGCAGAAAGGCGTT
Source organism: Hyphomicrobiales bacterium (assembly GCA_027489535.1). Classification (GTDB taxonomy): domain Bacteria; phylum Pseudomonadota; class Alphaproteobacteria; order Rhizobiales; family Beijerinckiaceae; genus JAIXZO01. The sequence goes on along the minus strand of JAIXZO010000018.1, from coordinate 152,025 downwards.
CGGCATCCGGCGCTCCTCGCTTGCGTCAGTCGGGGTCCTTACGTATGCCGCGAAGAACGGGGCCTCAAGGGCCGTGCGGGAGGGATCGCGATGACGTCGAGCTATGATCTGGTTCTGAAGAACGGAACGGTCGTGAATCAGGACGGCGTCGGCATCCGCGACGTCGGCGTCCGCGGCGGGCGCATCGTCGCCATCGGCGATCTCGCGGGCGGCGGCGCGGCGGAGACGATCGACTGCACCGGCCTTCACGTGCTGCCCGGCGTCATCGACAGCCAGGTGCATTTCCGCGAGCCCGGCCTCGAACACAAGGAAGACCTCGAAAGCGGCTCGCTCTCCGCCGTGATGGGCGGCGTGACGGCCGTGTTCGAGATGCCGAACACCAACCCGCTGACCACCTCGGCCGACACGCTGGCCGACAAGGTGCGGCGCGGCACGCGGCGGATGCATTCCGACTTCGCCTTCTGGGTCGGCGGCACGCATGACAATGTCCGCGACCTCCCGGAACTGGAGCGTCTGCCGGGCGCGGCGGGCATCAAGGTGTTCATGGGATCGTCCACCGGCTCGCTGCTGGTGGAGGACGATGCGGGCGTCGAGGCCATTCTTTCCGTCACCCGCCGCCGCGCGGCGTTCCATTCCGAAGACGAGCAGATGTTGCGCGACCGCAAGGGATTGCGGGTCGAGGGCGATCCGCGTTCGCACCCCGTCTGGCGCTCGTCCGAAGTGGCCATGCGCTGCACGGAGCGGCTCGTCGGCATCGCCCGCAAGGTCGGCGCGAAGATCCACGTGCTGCACATCTCCACCGCCGAGGAAATCCGCTGGCTGGCCGACAAGAAGGACGTGGCGACCTGCGAGATCACGCCGCATCATCTCACGCTCGCGGCGCCCGACTGTTACGAGCGCCTCGGCACGCTGGCGCAAATGAACCCGCCGGTCCGCACTGCCGAGCATCGCGACGCCTTGTGGTGGGGCATCGCGCAGAGCGTGGCCGACGTGATCGGCTCCGACCACGCGCCGCATTTGTTGGAAGAGAAGGCGAAGCCCTATCCGAACTCGCCCTCGGGCATGACGGGCGTGCAGACGCTGGTGCCGCTGATGCTGGACCACGTGAATGCGGGACGCCTGAGCCTCGAACGTTTCGTCGACCTGACGAGCGCCGGCCCGCAGCGCATCTTCGGCATCGCCACAAAGGGCCGCATCGCGCTCGGCTACGACGCCGATTTCACCGTGGTGGACATGAAGCGCCGCGAAACCATCACCAACGCCAAGGTCGCCTCGAAATGCGGCTGGACGCCCTATGACGGCGTGAGCGTGCAGGGCTGGCCGGTAGGCACGATCATCCGCGGCAACCGCGTGATGTGGGAAGGCGAATTGGTGAGCGCAGGGCAGGGCGCGCCGGTGCTGTTCGAGGAAGCGCTGCCGCGCTGAGGCGGCCGCGTTCGAAACAGGGCGGTCAGCGGATCAGTGCGGCCGCCGCATTGACGAGCCTCGCCAGATCGGGGCTCGTCGGCAGTTCGCCGACGCGGCTCGGCTCGATCCAGCGGACTTCGCCGGCTTCGGGGCCGGTCTGCGGTTCGCCGCCGAGCCAGCGGGCGGCGAAGGCATTGACGACGAAGTGGCGCAGGACGCGGTCGTCCGCGTCGCGCTCGATGATGTCGACATGGCCCGCGAAGCCGACGATCTCGGCCGAGACGCAGACCTCTTCCATCAATTCGCGCAACGCCGCCTGCTGCAGCGTCTCGCCGATTTCGACGAGACCGCCCGGCAGCGAGAACACGTCGGCGGCGGGGGCCTTGGTGCGCGAGGCGAGCAGAACCTTGCCGTCCCGGAACACCGCGACGCTGGCCGCGAGGAAGGGCCGGGTCGGGTAGAGGCGGGACTCGGTCACGCGGCGTGCCACAGGCGGACGACGCCGAAGGCGTCGAGGGCCTTGTCGGCGGAGACGATGGTCAGGTTTTCCACGATAGCCTGCGCGCAGAGCATGCGGTCGAAAGGATCCTTATGCTCCCCGTCCATCCCGCCCGCGAGCGCGGCGTGGCGAAGGTCGACAGGAAGCGGGCGGATGTCGTCCTGCGCAAAGATCCGTTCGTAGTCGGCGAGCAGGGGGCCGATCTCGGGCAGTTTTCCGGCCCGGTGCTTCGTCGTCATCTCCCACAGGCTCGCGGCGCTCACGAAGACCTCCGCAGCCGTCTCGATCGCGTCCTTGGTCGCTTGCGGCAGGCGGGCGGCGTCTTGAACGAACCAGATCAGTGCGTGGGTATCGAGAATCAGCCTCATCGGCCTTCCCACAGCGCGATTTCGTCGTCGGGCAGCGGATCGAAAAATTCGGGGCCGAGCGAGATCCTGCCCTTCAGCGTTCCCGCCTTGCGTTTGCGGATCGGTTCGGCCGGAGCGACGAGCGGCACCAGTTTGGCCACGGGCACGTCCCCGCGTGCGATCACCACCTCCTCGCCCGCCTCGGCGGCGGCGACGAGCTTGGAGAGATGGGTCTTTGCCTCATGGATCGGGACGACTCGCCCCGACAGCGGCTTGAGGGGACGCGGGACGGTCTTGCGCATGGCGGACCTCGCAGGGTTGGCCAACGATGTTAGCCAACCTTGGGGCCGGGGCCAACCCTCACACGTGCTGGCCGCCGTTGATGTGGATTTCGGAGCCGGTGACGTAGCTCGATTGCTCGGTGCAGAGGAAATAGATCGCCTTGGCGACTTCCTCCGGCGTGCCGAGGCGGCGCAGCGGCAGGGCGGCGACGAGCTGGTCGGTGCCGGGGGAGAGGATGGCCGTGTCGATCTCACCGGGCGAAATGGCGTTGACGCGTACGCCGAGCGGACCGAAATCCGCCGCCATTTCGCGCGTCAGACCCGCCAGCGCGGCCTTCGACGTGGCATAGGCCGCGCCCGCGAAGGGATGCACGCGCGAGCCGGCGATGGAGGTGACGTTGACCACCGAGCCCTTGGCGGTCTCCAATTCGGCGATCAGGCCGCGCGCCAGCATCACGGGCGCGAAGAAATTGACCTGAAACACCTTCTGCCAATCCGCGAGCGCGGTTTCGACGGTGCCGAGACGTGCGCCGCCCTCGCCCTTGGGCGAGATGCCCGCATTGTTGACGAGCGCGTCGAGCCGCCCGCCTTCGAGCCGGGTGCGGATTTCCGCGATGGCTTCGACCGTGTTGGCGGCGTCGGAGAGATCGACTTGGATGTGATCCTCCGGCCCCATCTCCCACGGGCAGTTCTCGGGGAAGGCGTGGCGCGAACAGGTGATGACCCGCCATCCCGCCGCCGAGAAGCGCTTGACCGTGGCATGGCCGATGCCCCGGCTCGCGCCGGTCAGCAGCATCGTGCGGCGAGGTTCGTTCGAGCGTGATTCTTGAGGCGTCGTGGGCATGGGGGCTCGCGGGCGGGAGGGTGCTTTGCTCAAGGATACAGCCTTTCCTTCGTCCATGCGCCGTCCGGCTGCGGACGACGGAATACGGCGCGGTCATGCAGGCGAAACGGCTTGTCCTGCCAGAATTCGAGATACAACGGCCGGATGCGGAATCCGGTCCAATGCGGCGGACGCGGGATTTCGCCGACCGCATATTTGGCGGCGTAGCTCGCGACCGCCTTTTCCAGCGCGAAGCGGCTTTCGAGCGGGCGCGATTGGCGGCTCGCCCATGCCCCGATGCGGCTGTCGCGCGGGCGGCTCGCGAAATAGGCGTCGGCTTCCTCGTCGGAAACGCGCTCGGCGGGGCCGCGCAGACGCACCTGACGGTGCAGGCTCTTCCAGTGGAACACGGCCGCGGCTTTGGGTTGGCCGAGGAGTTCGCGCCCCTTCGCGGATTCGGTATTCGTGTAGAACACGAAGCCCTGCTCGTCGAAGCCCTTCATCAGCACCATGCGCACGTCCGGCAAGCCGGTCTCGTCCACGGTGGAGAGCGCCATGGCGTTGGGATCGTTCGGCTCGGAGGCCTTGGCCTCGTCGAACCACGACGCAAAAAGCGCGAAAGGCTCGTCGCGCTCCGTAAAGTCACCGGTCATTAACCCGTCCCGTTGCTGACTGTCGCGTCATCGACCCGCATCGCAAAGGAAACGGATGCCGCCGACGCTTCACCACCGCTGTTATAGGGCGCGGACGACGATGGGAACACGGTCGTTCGGCGTGCGGTTCGCGTTGACGCTCGCGCTCGGCCTTTCCGCCGCCGGATGCAGCCTCGATCTGCCGACGATGAACCTGCTCGGCGCGGGGAATGCAGTCGATGACGACGTGACGGGAAGCCTCGCGACCGTCGCCGACGGCGAAGCGGTGGCGGAGGAGAAGGCCGTCGCCGTCGCCCTCGATCCGCGCGCCGACGGTGCGGTGGTGCGCTGGAGCGATCCCAAGACCGGGCGGCGCGGCAGCGTCGTCGCGACCGGTGCGGCTTTCGTGAGCCAAGACAAGTTGTGCCGGCAGTTCAGCAAGTCCGTCGAAACCGGCGCGGGAACGGCCCGGTTTGCCGGATCGGCCTGCCGCATCGGCGCGGGCAGCTGGTCGGTCGGCGAATTGTCCCCGCTTCCCGACAGGGCCTGAGCCGCGCGGACGTTGCGCGCGGGGCGTCCTGACCCCACATTCCGGGTGTTCGAATCGGTCCACCTGAAGGTGCACCGCAGGAGTTGGGCATGCGTGATCCCTACGAGGTGCTCGGAATAAGCCGCTCCGCCGACGAGGCGGACGTGAAGAAGGCTTACCGGAAGCTGGCGAAGACCTGGCACCCCGACCGAAACGCCGAGGATCCGAGGGCGAAGGACCGCTTTTCGGAGTTGAGCTCGGCTTATGAAATTCTGGGCGACCCCGAAAAGCGCAAGCGCTTCGACCGCGGCGAAATCGATGCCGAGGGCAAGCCGCGCTATGCGGGTTTCGAGGGCTTCGGCGCGGGCGGCGGACCCGGTGCGGCGGCGCAGGGGGCGGAGGGTTTCTCCTTCGGCTTCGGCGCCAACGGCCCGTTCGCGCGGCGCGGACCCGGCGCGGGCGGCGCGGGCATCGATCCGTCCGATCTGTTCTCCGACCTGTTCGGATTCGGCGGCGCCGGCCGGCAACGGCGCGGGCCGCAATCTGGCGGCGATCTGCGCGGCGAAGTTTCGATCACGCTGGCTGAATCCGTTTCGGGGACCTCCAAACGCGTCGGGCTGCCGGGCGGCAAGGCGTTGGACGTCTCGATTCCCGCAGGCATCGCGGACGGGCAGGTGGTGCGTCTGCGCGGCCAAGGCATCGAGGGTCCCTCGGGCGGCCGGCCGGGCGACGCCTTCATCACCGTGCGCGTGCTGCCCGATCCGCGCTTCACGGTGGAGGGCGGCGACATGCGCCTGCGCTTGGCCGTGACGCTGGAACAGGCGGTGCTGGGCGGCAAGGTGCGCTGCCCGACTTTGGACGGCACGGTGGAAATCAACATCCCGCCGAATTCCTCGACCGGGCGCACGCTTCGGCTGCGGGGCAAGGGGCTTCCCGGCTCGGGCGGCAAGGGGGATGCCGGCAAGGGCGACCTGCTCGTGACGCTTGAAATCGTGCTGCCGCCGGACGGCGACCCGGAACTCGAGGATTTCCTCCGCCGCCGCCGCGACCGGAACGGTTGACGCGTGGTTCGAGACGCACGGCGCTGCCGTGCTCCTCACCATGGGGGGATCGGGGGCGGCCGATAAACGAGGGCGTGGTTCGAGGCGCACGGCTTGGCCGTGCTCCTCACCAGGAGGCGGGCAGGGGACGGTCGGCAGAAGTCGGAAAACCGAAAACCTCATCCTTAGGAGGCGCAAAGCGCCGTCTCGAAGGACGGGATCGAGGCTTCTCAGACCGTGACTTGCGTGCCGACTTCCACGACGCGGCCGGTCGGGATCTGGAAGAAGTCCGTCGCGTCGGTGGCGTTGCGTGCGAGCGCGATGAAGATGCGGTCCTGCCACAACGGCATGCCGGATCGCGCGGCCGGCTTGATCGAGCGCCGGGACACGAAGAACGACGTCGACATGATGTCGAACGTCCAGCCCAGCTTGCGCGCGATGGCCAAGCCGCGCGGCACGTTGGGCGATTCCATGTAGCCGAAACGCAGCACGACCCGCGAGAAGGTCTCGCTGATCTGCTCGATCGAAACGCGGTCCTCGTCCGGCACGCGCGGCGTGTCCGTGGCCGTCACGGTCAAGATCACGTTCTTCTCGTGCAGGATCTTGTTGTGCTTGAGATTGTGGAGCAGCGCGGTGGGTGCGTAATCCGGGTCGCTGGTCAGGAACACGGCCGTGCCCTGCACCTTGTGCGGCGGCTTCTTTTCGAGATTGCGCACCAGCATTTCGAGCGGCACTTCGGCCTTGCGCGTCTTGTCCTGCAGGATCCGCGTGCCGCGACGCCACGTCCAGATCAGCACGATCAGGAACGCGCCGAAGGTGAGCGGCGCATAGGCTCCGTCCAGCAATTTCAGCAGGTTCGCGCCGAGGAACGTCATGTCGATCAGCAGGAAGGGCAGCACGAGCATGGCGGAGGCGGCGGGCTTCCAGCCCCAGACGCGCCAGATGACGATGAAGGCGAGGATCGCGTCCACCACCATCGTCGTCGTCACGGCGATGCCGTAGGCCGAGGCGAGATTGCTCGAGGAGCGGAACGACAGCACCAGAACGATGACGCCGAGCAGCAGCAGCCAGTTGATGCGGGGCAGGTAGATCTGCCCCGCATGCGTCTCGGACGTGTAGCGGATCTCCATGCGCGGCAGCAGGCCGAGCTGGATCGCCTGATGGGTCAGCGAGAACGCGCCGGTGATCACGGCCTGGCTGGCGATGACGGTGGCCATCGTCGCCATGATCACGACCGGGATGGTGGCCCAATCGGGATAAAGCTTGAAGAACGGGCTGGCCGCCGTTTCCGGATGCGCGAGCACGAGCGCGCCTTGGCCGAAATAATTGAGGATGAGGGCGGGCAGCACGAGCGTGAGCCATGCGGCACGGATCGGCTTTTTGCCGAAATGCCCGAGGTCGGCATACAGCGCCTCGCCCCCGGTGACGGCGAGGAATACGAGGCCGAGCGTAACGAGCCCGATCATCTTGTGCTCGACCAGAAACGCCGCGCCGTAGAGCGGATTGACCGCGGCCAAAACGCCGAGGTCGTCGCTGATGTGGGCGATGCCGCCGCCGGCGAGCATCAGGAACCAGAAGATCATGATCGGCCCGAAAAAGGCCGCGACCTTGGCCGTGCCGCGGCTTTGCACCGCGAAAAGCACGATCAGGATGACCAAGGTGATCGGGATGACGTAGGGCTCGAAGGCCGGCGTCACGAGCTTCATGCCTTCGACGGCGGACAGCACGGAAATCGCGGGCGTGATGATCGAGTCGCCGTAGAACATCGATGCGCCGACGACGCCGAGAAAGAAGATGAGGTTGCCGCCGCGTCCCATCACGCGCTGGCACAGCGCCATCAGCGACAGAGTCCCGCCCTCGCCGTTGTTGTCGGCGCGCAGCAGGATGAGGACGTATTTGGCCGTCACGACCAGCAGCAGCGCCCAGACGATGAGCGAGAGAACGCCGAGCACGGTGTCGCGGGGGATGAAGGGCAGCGCATGGCCTTCCACGGCTCCATGCACGCCGACGGCGGCGTGCAGCGCCTCGCGGAACGCATAAAGCGGGCTTGTGCCGATGTCGCCGTACACGACTCCGACGCTGCCCACGGCAAGGCCCCAGAAGTGCTTGGTGCCCTTCGCGTGCCGGTCGTGAGATCGGTGTGCGGCGTCGAGATTGTCGGCTGGTGTCGTTGAAGAGGACATTGTGGTCCCGGTTGGTCGCCGTCGGAGGCGCGGGCTCTATATCACCCCGGCGGCAGAATGACAGCGCTATCGACGGCGGGTGCGGTCTCGCCGGCCCCCGGCGGACGAACGAGTTCGATGCGGCTTCCTCCCGAGCGCAGCTTCCGGTATTGATGCGCGCCGAAAGGGCCGCTCGGCCCAGCCCCAGCCGTCGAGTCGCATTCCATGAGCAATCAAAGCAGCCGCCTCCCCCTCCTCGCCGGCAAGCGCGGTCTGGTGATGGGCGTTGCCAACAACCGATCGATCGCGTGGGGAATCGCCAAGTCGGCGCATGACCACGGTGCGGAACTGGCCTTCACCTATCAGGGCGAGGCGCTGGAAAAGCGCGTGCGTCCGCTCGCCGCCGAACTCGGCGCGGCGGTGGTGGGCCATTGCGACGTCACCGACGGCGCGTCCATCGATGCGGTGTTTGCGGAAGTGGAGCGTCTTTGGGGCAAGATCGACTTCATCGTTCATTGCATCGCCTTTTCCGACAAGGACGAGTTGACCGGCCGTTACGTCGAGACCACCGAAGCCAATTTCACGAAATCGCTGCTCATCTCCTGCTACTCCTTCACGGCCGTGGCACAGCGCGCCGAGAAGCTGATGACGGACGGCGGCTCCATGCTCACGCTGACCTATTACGGCGCGGAGAAGTGGATGCCGCATTACAACGTCATGGGCGTCGCAAAGGCTGCGTTGGAGGCCTCCGTCCGCTATCTCGCCGCCGATCTTGGACCGAAGAACATCCGTGTCAACGCGATCTCGGCCGGCCCGATCAAGACGCTGGCCGCCTCCGGCATCGGCGACTTCCGCTACATCCTGAAGTGGAACGAATACAACGCCCCGCTGCGCCGCACGGTCACCATCGAGGAAGTCGGCGAGACGGCCGTCTACCTCGTGTCGGACATGGGCCGCGGCATGACGGGCGAAATCCTGCATGTGGACGCGGGGTACCACGTCGTCGGCATGAAGAACCCCGAAGCGCCGGACATCTCGCTCGAGAAGGCGTGATCGCGTGATCGCCGACCGCATCTGGTTTCTGCGCCACGGCGAAACCGACTGGAACCGCGAAGGCCGGCTTCAGGGCCAGCAGGACATCCCGCTCAACGATCTCGGCCGTGCGCAGGCCGAAAGCGCAGGCATCCGCTTGGGCGCACTCGCCCCCGTGGCCGACCTGCCTTGGATCGTCAGCCCCCTGGGCCGCACCCGCCGCACGGCGGAACTGGCGCGCGCCGGCGCGGGATTGGCGGCGGAGGACTACGCCCTCGACGACCGGCTCAAGGAAATCACCTTCGGCCGTTGGGAAGGCCTGACCTGGCGCGAAGTGCGCGCCGCCGACCCGGCCGGAGCCTCCAAGCGCGAAATCGACAAGTGGGGGTTCGCCCCGCCCGGCGGCGAAAGCTACGCGATGCTGGTCGACCGCATCCGCCCCTGGCTCGACACGGTGACGCAGCCTTGCGTCGTGGTGGCGCATGGGGGCGTGGCGCGCGCGATGATGCACGTCGTCGCCGGCGTCCCCCCGCACGAAGCCACGGCTCTGGATATCTGGCAGGGCAGGGTGCTGTTGCTGGAAAAGGGGCGGTATTCGTGGGTTTGACCCTCCCCGTTTGACCCTTCGCTTCGGCCCTTCTACAAGAGCCCCCGGTCGGGGTTCGCCATGTCTCACAACACGTTCGGTCATCTTTTTCGGGTCACGACCTTCGGCGAAAGCCACGGGCCGGCGATCGGCTGCGTCGTCGACGGTTGCCCGCCGATGATCCCGATCACGGAAGAGGACATTCAGGCCGAGCTCGACCGTCGGCGTCCCGGCCAGTCGCGCTTCACCACGCAGCGCCGCGAGCCCGACCAAGTGAAGATCCTGTCGGGCGTGTTCATCGACGAGAAGACGGGTCTGCAGGTCACGACCGGCACGCCGATTGCCCTGATGATCGAAAACGTCGACCAGCGGTCGAAGGACTACGGCGAGATCAAGAACACCTACCGGCCCGGCCATGCCGATTTCACCTATGACGTGAAATACGGCATCCGCGACTATCGCGGCGGCGGGCGCTCCTCCGCGCGCGAAACCGCTTCGCGGGTCGCAGCCGGCGCCATCGCCCGCAAGATCGTGCCCGGCATGACCGTGCGCGGCGCGCTGGTGCAGATGGGGCCGCACGCGGTCGATCGGGCCAATTGGGATTGGGACGAGGTCGGCAACAACCCGTTCTTCTGCCCCGACGCCAAGGCGGCGGCGTTTTACGAGGAGTATCTCGACCGCATCCGCAAGTCGGGCTCGTCCGTCGGCGCGGTGCTGGAAGTGGTGGTCGAGAACGTGCCCGCGGGCCTCGGCGCGCCGATCTACGCCAAGCTCGATACCGATCTCGCGGCGGCGATGATGAGCATCAACGCCGTGAAGGGCGTCGAAATCGGCGCGGGCTTTGCCGCCGCCGCGCTCACCGGCGAGGAAAACGCCGACGAGATGCGCTACGGCAACGACGGCAAGCCGTTGTTTCTCTCCAACAATGCGGGCGGCATTCTCGGCGGCATCTCGACGGGGCAGCCGCTGGTGGTGCGTTTCGCCGTGAAGCCCACGTCTTCCATCCTGACCGAGCGCCGCAGCGTGGACCGTTTCGGCCGGGACGCGGACGTGATGACCAAGGGTCGGCACGACCCCTGCGTGGGAATCCGCGCCGTTCCCGTGGGCGAGGCCATGGCGGCCTGCGTCGTCGCCGATCATTATCTTCGTCATCGCGGTCAGGTGGGCGAAAGCCCGTCCTGGCCCTTCGAGCCGCGCTGAGCGCGAGCGGGAGTTCCGAGTGCCCCATACCGTCACCGAAGCCATCGAAGCCGTCGCGCGCGGCGAAATCGTCATCGTCACGGATGACGACGACCGCGAGAACGAAGGCGATCTGGTCTGTGCGGCGTCGTTCTGCACGCCGGAAATGATGGCCTTCATCATCCGCAACACCTGCGGCATCGTCTGCGCCCCGGTGACGAGCGAGGACGCGCGGCGACTGCATCTGTCGCCGATGGTGGCGATGAACGACGCCCCGCTGGGCACCGCCTTCACCGTTTCGGTGGATGCCAAGCACGGGCTCACCACCGGCATTTCGGCCGAGCAGCGCTCGAACACCGTGCGCGCGCTGGCCAACGGCAATATGGGCGCGTCGGATTTCGTGCGGCCCGGCCACGTCTTCCCGCTCGTGGCCAAGGACGGCGGCGTGCTGATGCGCTCCGGCCATACCGAGGCCGCGGTCGACCTGTGCAAGCTCGCGGGCCTGCCGCCCGTCGGCGTCATCTGCGAACTCGCCAATGACGACGGCACGGTGATGAAGGGCCCGCAGATCGATGCCTTCGCCGAGAAGCACAACCTCAAGCGCATCTCGGTCGCCGATCTGATCGCCTATCGGCAGGCGCGCGAGAAGCTCGTCGAGCGCGTCGCGACCTTTCCCGTGAAGACGGAAGTGGGCGAGCTGACCGGCTATGCCTATGTGACGCCGTTCGACCCCGTGCACCATTTCGCCTTCGTCCACGGCCGCATCGGCGACGGCAAGGGCGTGGTGACGCGCCTGCATCGCGCCAACGTGCTCACCGACACTTTGGGCGGCGGCAAGGACATCCATGCCGCGCTGGCGCGCTTCAAGGCCGAAGGCCGCGGCGTGCTGGTGTACTTGCGCGACGGCACGGCGGGCGTGCCGCTGTCGTCTCTCAACGAGGAAGACGACGGAGCGGAAGCGCGGCGGCAGCGCCAATGGCGCGAGATCGGCCTCGGCGCGCAGATCCTGCGTGACCTCGGCGTGTCCTCCATCGTGAACCTGTCCTCGAAGTCGCGCGCCTATGTCGGCCTCGCCGGCTTCGGCATCGAGATCGTCGGGACGCAGGCGCTCGAGGGCTGATCCGACCTGAAACTTCATGGTGAGGAGGCCCGCAGGGCCGTCTCGAACCATGGGTTCAGCGGCAAGCGTGGTTCGAGACGCGCGGCGTTGCCCCGCTCCTCACCATGAGGGGATTGGAATCCCTCGGATGATTGCAGGAAAGCCTCCTCGCGAGGCTGATCCAACCTGATGCTTCATGGTGAGGAGGCCCGCAGGGCCCTCTTGAACCATGGGTTCAGCAAGAAGCGTGGTTCGAGACGCGCGGCTTTGCCGCGCTCCTCACCGTGAGGGTCGCGTTTAAATCCGGTTTGCTCAACCGCCCCGCATCAGCGTCATCACATGTGCGGCGACCGAACGGGACAGGCCTTCGAGGTCGTAGCCGCCTTCGAGCAGCGAGACGACGCGGCCGCCGGCGCAGCGGTCGGCGATGTCCATCAGCTGCGCCGTGGCCCAGGCGAAGTCGGCTTCGGTGAGGTTGATGTTGGCCAGAGGGTCGCGCAGATGCGCGTCGAAGCCCGCCGAGATGATGATCAGGTCGGGGCGGAACGCCTCCAGGCGGGGCAGCACAGCCGTCTCGAACGCTTCGCGAAATTCCGGGCCGCCGTCGCCCGCGCGCAGCGGCGCGTTGACGACGGTGTCATGCTCGCCGCGCTCGTTTTGCGCTCCCGTGCCGGGGTAGAGCGGCATTTCATGGGTCGAGCAATACATCACCGACTTGTCGGCCCAGAAGATGTCCTGCGTGCCGTTGCCGTGATGCACGTCCCAATCGACGATGGCGACGCGACCGGCCCCGTGCACCGCTTGCGCGCGCCGCGCCGCGATGGCGGCATTGTTGAAGAAGCAGAAGCCCATCGCGGTCTTGCGCTCGGCATGGTGGCCGGGCGGGCGGGCGGCGACGAAGGCGTTCGGGGCCTTGCCGGTCATCACCTCGTCGACGGCCAGCGTCGCCGCGCCCGCGCCGCGCAGCAGCGCCTCCCACGTGCCGGCCGACATCGTCGTGTCGGCATCGAGCTGCACCATGCCTTCGCTCGGCACGGCCTCCTCCAAGGCTTCGAGATAATCGGCCGGGTGGACGCGCAGTACGTCCTCCATCGCGACGAGCGGCGCGGATTCGCGTGCCACATGCGCGAAGCGCTCATGTTCGAGGATGCGCTCGACGGCGCGGATGCGGTCGGGCCGCTCGGGGTGTCCCGGGGGCGTCAGGTGGTGCGCGAAGCAGGGATGCGAGACGATCAGCGTACTGCTCAAACGACGTTCTCCGGACGGCACCGCATCATGGGCGGCGCAGCCGTATTATCGACCCGCCGCCCGCCTGCGTCCATGCCGCGTGCACGCGGTGCAACGCATTGATCCCGGTCAAATCTCCGGCGAATTGCCGAGTTCCACGAGCACGATTTCGGGCGGAATGCCGATGCGGATCGGCCAGCCGGACACGCCGACGCCGCCCGAGACGACGAGATGGCGGCCGTCCTCCACCATATGGCCCCATGCGTAACGCTCGCCGTAGCGGGAGGGGACGACATAGGCGCGGTTCATCAGCCTGACTTGGCCGCCATGGGTGTGCCCGGAGAAGGTCAGCGCCACCTCCGGCGGCACGGCGGGGAAGATGTCGGGCTCGTGCGCCACCATCAACGTCGGCAGACCGTCGCCGCTCAGTTTCGCCAAGGTCCCGGGAAGGTCGTCGTCGCCGATCCAGCGTCCGCTGAGCTTGCGCGCGCGTTGCGAGGCCAAGCCGAGCAGGCGGAATGCGTCCGCGCCGCCTCCGAGCCGCACGGCCTCGTTCTGCAGCACGCCGATGCCGACCGCTTCCAAGACGGCGCGGACGGTGCGCCCGTCGTCGGGCGACAGGCCCGGACCGGGGCGCTGCTTGTGGTCGTGATTGCCGAGGACGCCCCAGATGCCGAGCGGCGCGCGCAATGCGCCGAGTTCGCGCGCCCAGTCTCCGGGGGCGAACAAGCGGACGGGGAGCTTGAGGGAGCTGACATAGTCGCCGCCGAGCAGGATCAGGTCCGGCGAGAGCGCGTTCGTCGCCGCGACGATTTCGGCGACGCGCTCCATCGACATCATCGGTAGGCCCGCATGGACGTCCGTGACGAAGGCGACGCGCAGATGCCGACCCCGCGGCCATGTCGCGGGGTCCGGTGCATAACGGCGGATGTTGAGGCGGCCGCCCCGCAATTTCAGGGTCTCGGCGACGCCGAAGCCCTTTTGCATGGTACCGGCCTGCGGGAGCGGCATTCCGCGCCGGTCGAGCATTCGGCGTCAGTCCCGTTCGCGGAGGCCTGCGGGCACTTCGCGGCGCGGTTCGGGGCGCGCGGGGGGCTTCATCATCTGCGCTGCGGCCGCCACGGCGGGAATGCCGATTGCGCCGTAACGGCGGTCGTTTTCAGGCCGGGACGCAGCGGGACGGGCGGTGCGGGTCTGGGTTTGACCGGGAGACATGATCTCGATTTCCTCCATGCTTACGGCAGGTTCGCCGTCTCAAGTGCTCTTATCGTGCCGTAGAGTTAGGGCGGCTGCGTGGAGCATTCAAGGCAACGCAAAGGCAACGGGCCGGTTCGCGTTGCAGCACGGAGAATCCGCCTTTCAGGCTTAACGGAGGATGAACGGACCGGCCGGGCTCAAGACCGCAAGTCTTCTTCGAGCCGGTCGAGCGCCTTTTCGAGCTTGTCGAAGAGTTCTTCGATCTCCTGCTCGCGGATGATAAGCGGCGGACAGACGGCGATGGTGTCGCCGAGACTGCGCACGATCAGGCCTTCGCGCTGAGCCAGACCGACAAGCTTCGGCCCGACGGCGCGCGCGGCTTCGAAGGGTCGCTTGGTCGCCTTGTCTGCGACCAGTTCGATGCCCGCGACGAGCCCCTTGCCGCGCACTTCCCCGACGACTGCGCGGCTTTCGAGAGCCCGCAAACGCTTCCAGAACGTCGGCATGATGCGGTTGACGTGGCCGAGCATGTCGTCCCGCTCGTAGATTTCGAGCGTCTTCATCGCGACCGCGGCGCCGACCGGATGACCGGAATAGGTGAAGCCGTGGCCGAAGGTGCCGATCTTGCGGCTCTCGTCGAGCATGGCTTCATAGATGCTCTCGGGCAGCAGGACCGCCGAAAGCGGGAAATAGGCCGAAGTCAGGGCCTTGGCGAGCGACATCGTGTCCGGCGTCATGCCCATGGCCTGCGAGCCGAACATGGTGCCGAGCCGGCCGAAGCCGCAGATCACCTCGTCGGCGATGAACATCACGTCGTATTTGTTCAGAACGGCTTGAATCTTGGCGTAATAGCCCTCGGGCGGCACGATGACGCCGCCTGCGCCGGCGACCGGCTCGGCGATGAAGCCCGCCACCGTCTCGGGTCCTTCCCGCAGGATCAAATCCTCGAGTTCCTGCGCGCAACGCGTCGCGAACTCATCCTCGGTCTCGCCCTCATGGCCGAAGCGGTAGTGATGCGGGCAGGACGTGTGCAGCACGTTCTTGATGGGCAGGTCGAAATCGATGTGATTGTTGGGCAGGCCGGTGAGCGAGGCCGAGGCGACGGTGACGCCGTGATAGCCCTTCAACCGGGCGATGATCTTCTTCTTTTCGGGCCGGCCGACGGCGTTGTTGTAGTACCAGATCAGCTTCATCTGGGTGTCGTTGGCGTCCGATCCGGACGAGCCGAACAGCACCTTCGACACCGGCATCGGCGCCATTTCCTTCAGCTTCTCGGCGAGTTCAATCGCCGGATCGTGGCTCTTGCCGCCGAACAGATGCGTGAAGGGCAGCTTCATCATCTGTTCGCGCGCGGTCTCCACGATCTCCGCATTGCCGTAGCCGAGCGAGGTGCACCACAGCCCGGCCATGCCTTCGAGATAGGGCCTGCCGTCCGTGTCGTAGAGATGCACGCCCGATCCCCGCTCCAACACCAGCGGCCCCGTTTCGCGGAACGTCGCCAGATTGGTGTAGGGGTGGATGAGCGTCTCGACGTCGCGAGCCTGAAGGTTGCTGAGCATGGCGGCCGTGATGTTATGGTTTGGCAGGAAGCCGCATCGTGGCAGATCATGCCGCCACTTAGAAGCAAGAAGGACACCGCCCGCTCATGGCATCCGATCAGAGCCTGACCCGTCTGGGAGCCTGCGACATCGTCGAACTCCTCGCCATCGGAGCCGTGACTCCGCTCGATCTGCTCGACACGCTGGAGGAGCGCGTCGCGGCCGTGAACGGCCCGGTCAACGCGCTGCCGACGCTCTGCTTCGACCGCGCCCGCGCGCGAGCCCGCGAGCTGATGGAGAAGCCTGCGGCGCAGCGCGGCCGGCTCGGCGGCCTTCCGATCCCGATCAAGGACCTCACCGAAGTCGAGGGCGTACGCACCACATCGGGCTCGCCGATCTTCAAGGACCACATTCCCGCATCGTCCGACCCGCTGGTCGAGACGCTGGAAGGGCAGGGCGGCCTGATCTACGCGAAGTCGAACACGCCGGAATTCGGCGCGGGCGCGAACACCTTCAACGAGGTCTTCGGCGTCACCCGCAATCCTTGGAATACCGCGCTGTCGGCGGCCGGGTCTTCGGGCGGCGCCGCGGTCGCGCTCGCCACGGGGATGGCCTGGGTCGCGCACGGGTCCGATATGGGCGGCTCGCTGCGCAATCCGGCCTCGTTCAACGGCGTCGTAGGACTGCGCCCGAGCCCGGGCCGCGTGGCGACGGACCCCGGCAACAAGGTCGACCGCCTGCTTCAGGTCGAAGGTCCGATGGCGCGCAACGTCGACGACGTCGCGCTGCTGTTCGATGCCATGCTGGGCGAGAGCCCGGAAGACCCGATCTCGCTGCCCCGCGCCTTGGGCGAGGGATTTTTGGCGGCGGCACGCTCCGGCTGGAAGCCGCGCAAGGTCGCCTTCTCGGCCGATCTCGGCATCACGCCCGTCGACCCGGAAGTCGCCGCGATCTGCCGTGCGGCGGCGCATCGTTTGGCGGGCGAGGGCGTCGTGGTGGAGGAGGCGCATCCCGACTTGTCGGAAGCGCATGACTGCTTCGGCGTCTTGCGCGCCGTGAGCTTCGCCTGCGCCCATGCCGAAAAGCTCGCGACGCATCGCGACCTCTTGAAGCCCGACGTCGTCTGGAACGTGGAAAAGGGCCTCTCCCTGACCATGCCCGAGATCGTCAAGGCGGAAACGCAGCGCGCCGCAATGATCCGGCGCACCAACGCGTTTTTCGACGATTACGACCTGCTGCTGTGCCCGGCCACCATCGTGGCGGCGTTCCCGGCGGAGCAGCGCTATCTGACCGAATGCGACGGCCACGTCTTCGCGAACTACGTCGAGTGGCTCGGCATCGTCTACGCGATCACCCTGACCACCGCGCCCGCTTTGTCGTTGCCCTGCGGCTTCACCAAGGACGGCCGTCCGGTCGGACTGCAGGTGATCGCGCGTCCGCGCGGCGAGGCACGTGTCCTCGCCGGCGCGAAGTTCTTGGAGACGCTGCTGGGGTTGAAGGGCACGACGCCCATCGACCCGCGCCCGGCCGCCTGATCTCCGTTCAGATGACCGGTGCGTCGCCGTCCGTCGGGCCGTCGATGCCGGGTTCGACGACGTCCGGATCGTCTCCGGCGTCACTGACCGGCGGGGTAACCACGTCGTCGTTCTCCGACACTTCGGGCGGCAAAACGGGATCGGATTCGGGGATCAGCGGCGGTATCTGGCCGGGGACCTGACCGGGCGGTTGGCCGGGTTGCGGCGGCACGTCGTCGCGATCGAGGCCGTAGCCGGGGCGGGGGATCTGAGACTGCATGGCGGTTTCTCCTGTCGCCGAAGCCAACGCGGCGGTTCCTCCGCCGTTCCCTCCGCCGACCAAACGCATGCGAAAAGACCGGCCGCGCTTGCGCTCGGCCGGCCCTTCGTCGCTGTCGCGCTCACTTCTTACCTGAGCTCGAGCCGCTTTTCTTGGCGCCGGCGCCTTGAGATCCGGCCGAGTGGGACCCCTGCGACGAGCCTTTGCGCTCGTCGCCCGAATGCCCCTTCTTTTCCTTGTCCTTCGTGGCCATGGCCTGCTCCTTGGACTTCAACCCCGCGCCGAACGGCGGCGTCGGAGGCGTCGGGCAAACGCGCCGCCGCGTCTCGGGTTCCGTGGGGGTATGCAGGGACGGGGGGGCGGAACTCTATCGCCCGACCTCGCGTTGCCGCCTCGTTGTCCCCGAACATGATGAGGCAGAGCCATGGCGGCCGTCCGCACTTTGAACGACCTGTTCCTGCATACGCTCAAGGATATTTACTACAGCGAGCGCCAGATCCTTCGTGCCCTCCCGAAGATGATGAAGAAGGCGAATTCGCCCGAATTGCGGGAAGCCTTCGAGATGCATCGGGGTGAGACCGAAGGGCAGATCGAGCGTCTTCAGCGCATCTTCGAGATGCTGCAAAAGCCCGCACGCGGCGTGAAGTGCGAGGCGATGGACGGCATCTTGTCGGAAGCCGAAAGCCTGATGGAAGAGATCGAAGATCCCGAGGTCGGCGATGCGGGCATGATCGCCAACGCGCAGGCCGTCGAGCATTACGAGATCACGCGCTACGGCACGCTCGTCGCGTGGGCCGAGGAGCTCGGATTGCCGGATGCGGCCAAGCTGCTCCAGGAAACCCTCGACGAAGAAAAGAACACCGACCGCAAGCTGTCCGACCTCGCCGAACAGCGCGTCAACAAGGCGGCCGCCTGACGTTTCGTCCGCCTCGTCCGGATTTCCTCCTGCGTCATGGCCGGGCTCGTCCCGGCCATTCACGTTTCAGGAACCGGGTGGATCGGACGACGTTGGCCTGCAACGGTCGATTTCGTCGGCCTCGACATGAGCAAGGAGAACGACATGAAACGGATTACATTGGCCGCGGCGCTGCTCGCCGCCGTTTCGCTTCCCGTGATGGCGCAGCAATCGCAGACGAAGGGGCAATCGAGCGCCCCGTCCCAAAGCCGTCAAGCGACGGCCTCCAAGGCGGCGCAGAACTTCGTCCAGAAGGCGTCCGCGGGGGACCAGTTCGAACTGATGACCAGCCGCTTGGCGTTGCAGAAGGCCCAAAGCGCCGACGTAAAGAGCTTCGCTCAGCGCATGGTGGACGATCACACCATGAATGCGCAGGAACTCGCGTCCGTGGCGTCGCAATCCGGCATCGCGATGGCGCAGGGCGGCTCGACCATGGGATCGAGCTCCGGCACATCGGGGCTTTCGTCGGATTCGACGCGCGGGCCGACCGCGCGCGGCAGCTCTCAGGGCGGTACCGTCGGATCGACCGACACCACGGGCTCGACCACGTCGACGATGAATGCGGGCGACATGAACGCCCGCTTCGACGCCAAGCAGCGGCAGGCGCTCGACCGCCTGCAGAACGCCTCGGGCGCTGAATTCGACCGCCTCTACGTACAGGCGCAGACCGAGGCGCATCGCGACGCGGTCTCGCTGTATCAGTCCTATGCGAAGTCCGGCGACAATGCCGCGCTGAAGAGCTTCGCGCAGAAGATGCTGCCGGCTCTGCTGCAGCATGAGGCCGAGTTGAAGCGCATCCAGCCCCGTGCGTCCTGAACGGGCGCATAAGGAAAGGGCCGGCGTGAGCCGGCCCTTTTTCATGCTCGGAACCTGCCTCAATAGCTCTCGCAGTAGCGCCGTCCGTAGACGTCGCGGTAGCACTGGCGCTGAGGGGCCGTCGCGCTGCCGATGATCGCGCCGCCGGCCGCCCCGATGGCGCCGCCGGCCAAAGCCCCTTCCGCGCGCCCTGTGGCAAGACCGCCCACCGCCGCGCCGGTGGCGCCGCCGAGAACCGCGCCCGTCACGGCCCGGTCGTCCGTCTGTGCGCATGCACCCAAGCCCCCGGCGATCAGGGCAGCCATGATGATCTTTCTCATGAATTCCTCCTCGTGACGCTTGTTCATCCCTGAAGCAACGTTCCGGTTTCGCGTTGGTTTCGGAGGATGCGAATGCGCGGAAGTTTCATCGCGCGGACGAAAAAGGATGGGCCGCGAGGCGGCTACGGAGCGGAACCTGAACGGTCGCGGTTGCGTTGAGCCCCCGAGAACCGATCGAACACGGGGTCGCCGGCCATGGTACAGGAAAAGAAGTCGGGTACGTCCAATCGCGGTTTCGCGTCGATGGACAGGGAAAAGCAGAGGGCGATCGCCCGCAAGGGCGGCGAGAGCGTTCCCAGCGAAAAGCGCAGCTTCTCGAAAAATCCGGGGCTCGCGGCGGAGGCGGGCCGCAAGGGCGGCCGCTCGGTCGCGCCGGAGGATCGCAGCTTCTCGCGCAATCACGAATTGGCCGCCCGTGCGGGCCGCAAGGGGGGCGAGGCATCCCATTCCGGCCGGCGCGAAGACGAAGGCGAGGAATGAGCCTCGCGGCCGCCTTAACCGGCAGGGGCAGAGGGCAGGGGCGAAGCGGGTTTCCCGCTCTCGCCCTTGCCGGTTTCTTTCGCCTCAGGCGGCGTTGCGCTTGAGCAGTCGCCGCTCCCAGTCGAAGGCATGCGTGACGATGGTTTCGAGATCGTCGAAGCGCGGCCGCCATCCCAGCACCGCGCGGATGCGGTCCGCCGCCGCCACGATCTGCGCCGGATCGCCGGGACGTCGGTCGCCGAGCGACACGGGGAAGTCGATCCCCGACACCTTCTTCACCAAGGCGATCACTTCCAGCACCGACGAGCCGTGTCCGTAGGCGCAATTGAGCACGCCGCTCGCGCCGCCCTCGCGCAGATGCGCCAATCCCAGCACATGCGCGGAAATTAGGTCCGAGACGTGGATGTAGTCGCGGATGCAGGAGCCGTCGGGCGTCGGATAGTCGGTTCCGAACACCGTCGTGCCCGGCCGCGTGCCGAGCGCCGTCTGCACCGCTACCTTGATGAGATGGGTCGCATTCGGCGTCGCTTGGCCGGATCGGCCGTCGGGGTCCGCGCCCGCGACGTTGAAGTAGCGCAGCGCCAGATAATTCAGGCCGTGGGCATGCGCCGCGTCGGCCAGCATCCACTCCACCATCAGCTTGGAACGACCGTAGGGCGACACCGGCACCGCCTGCGTCAGCTCCGTCACCGGCATTTCTTCGGCATCGCCGTAGACGGCGGCGGTCGAGGAAAAGATGAAGTTCTTCACGCCGCCGCGCACCGCCGCCTCGATGACGGTGCGGGCCTTCACCGTGTTGTTGAGGTAGTAGCCGAGCGGGTCGGCCACGCTTTCGGGCACCACGATCTTGGCCGCGAAATGCGCGATGTCGGTGACGGCGTGCTCGCGGATCACGCGGTCGAGCAATTCGCCGTCGCCCATGTCGCCGCGCACGATCTTGGCCTTGCCCGGCACCAGCCACTCGAAACCGGTCGAAAAATCGTCGAGAACGACCACGTCCTCGCCCGCGTCGGTCAACGCCAGAACCATGTGGCTGCCGATATATCCGGCTCCGCCGGTCACCAGAACGGTCATGAAACAATACCTCGTCTTCTGAAAATCATCGTCCGCTATGCCGCGGATTGTGACGCGAACTTCTGAACAAGTCCTCTCGCCTCTTCGTGGTAGCGCCGCAGCGCATTCTCCAAAGGAGGGAGCAGGTCGCCGTGCTCGGATTGCAGCACGCGGGCGAGCGGTCGCGCTTCCTCGCTCGGCTCGAGCCCGACATGGTCGAGCCCGAAGGCTCGGACGGCGCGTTCGAGCAGCGCGTATGGCGTGGCGGAGCCGGGATTGGCGAGATGCCGCACGCCCGTCGCGCCGTCGATCATGAGGTCGAGCGCCGCATGGGCCAGATCCGGCGCGTAGCAGGGCGACAGATGCGCCGCGTCGCTGGCGGCGATCCGCCCGCCGCGCGCGAGTTGCAGCACGGCGCGCGTGAAGGAGTCCCGTTCCGACCAGGCCGAGAATACCGGCCCGGTGCGGACGACGAGCGCGTCGCTGCCCAGCGCCATCAGCCGCCTCTCCGCTTCCGCCTTGGACGCGCCGAAGGTCGTGACGGGGCTGACGGGATCGGATTCGAGATAGGGGCGGTCGTTTTCGCCGTCGAAGACGTGGTCGGTGGAGGGCGCGATCAGCGGCAGCCCCCGTTCCGCGCATTGCGCGGCGATCAGTTCGGTGCCCAGCACGTTTTCGCGGAAACAGCGTTCGCGCTCGGCTTCCGCACCGCGCACGTTGGAAAATCCCGCGCAATGCACCACCGCCCAGGGGTTCACGCCCGCGAGCATCTCGTCGACGCGGTCGGGATGCGTGAGGTCGAGCCCGTGCGGGCCGGCCATCACATGGGCCAAGCCGCGATGCGCGCAGATGCGGGCGAAGGCGCGGGCGAGGCGTCCCGTGCCGGTGATGAGGACCGTACGCGCGTTCCGGCCGGCCGTCGGCAGTCCGCGCTGGGGCCGATAATGCCGCCCCGGCCGTCGCCACCAGCCTTCCACGTCGAGCACGGGATGGTCGAAGCGCTTGCCGGACGCGTAGGCCCGCGCCGCCTGCGCCAAGGCCGTCGGTCGCGGCGCTGCGCCCCGCACGTCGAACGCGCCCGGTTCGTAAAACCCCGTTTCGCGGGTCAACAGCGAGTTCCAATCCACCGCGCCGAGCATCGACCAGATCGTCACGGCCCGGATGTCCGCACCTTCCTCGCGCAACGACGTCGCTGCGCGCCAGACTTCGTCGAGCCAGCGCAATTGTTCGTCCCGCGTGCAGCCGTGATGCGCCTCGGTCACCGCGATCGGCAGCTTGTAGCGTTCATGGGCTTCGGCCAGCCGCGGGCGCGGACCGAGCAATTCCGGCGACATGCGCACGCGCACGGCCTCGGCGTCCGCATAGGCCTGCCGGCCGTTGCCGCCGTGCATATGCGGCGGATAATGGTCGAGCCGCTCGTCGAGATAGCGTTCGCTCGTCAGGTAATGGTTGATCCCGATCACGTCCGGCATGCCGTCGCCGGCGCGGAAGCCGTCGATATGGGCGGCGTCGATGCCGTGGTCGCACAGGATGCGGCGGAAGGGGTGGCGATCGTCGACGCCGCCCGTCAGCAGGTCGAGGCTCAGCCAGCGACGGAGATTTTCGAATTCGGCCTGATGCGCCAAACGGCGGCGGGCAAAGGTCTTGCCCAGATCTTCGGTCTGGATCAGCCGCGCGTGCGGCGTCACCTTCCGCACGGCGCGCATGGCCTCGACGACCGCGCGGCACTGGATGATCGTGGCCGTCAGGAAGCTGCGCTCGTCGCGAGCATGGGGATACCAATGCCCGTAAAGCGCGGAAAAGCGCGCCGTCGTCAGCGGTTCGTTGACCGGCGTGAATTCCTCGATCCAGGGATAGCGCCGCGCCACGCGCTCGGCATGGCGTGCGAGCAGACCCGGGAAGGCGGGATCGAGCAGGTCGGTGTAGCGCGGGCCGCTGCCGTGATGGACCAGCCCGGCGATCACCTCGACGCCAAGCTCGCGCAGGCGTTTGAGCCGCGCGTCGTGCCAGGACCAATCGCTCTCGTCCGGCCGATCCGGCGAGATCGTCTCCCACACCACGGGATAGCGCACCTTGCGGATGCCGAGCGCCGCGATCGCGTCGAGATCCTCGATCCGTTCGCGATGGCCGGTCTCGACGATCTCGTCGCGGTAGCGGTCGCCCAGCCGCACGACGGTGCATTCGAAGCCGCCCCACAATTCGGGCGGCCTCGGAAGCTTGCCGGACGCCGTCATGACGCCTGCATGATGGCGCGCGCCCGCTTGGTCCCGGTGCCGAGCGCGGCGTCGATCTTCTGGAAGGTGGACAGCGCCTGCCCGACCACCTGGTCCATGTTGTAGTAGCGGTAGGTCGCCAAACGGCCCACGAACCACACGTTCGGCGTCGCCTGCGCAAGCTTCTCGTAGCGCTTGAAGAGCTCCGCGTTTTCCGGCTTCGGGATCGGGTAATAGGGGTCGCCGTCGGCCGAGGGATGCTCGTAGGTGATGCTGGTCTTGGCGTGTTCCTGCCCGGTCAGGTGCTTGTATTCGGTGATCCGCGTGAACGGCTCGTTCTGCGGGTAGTTCACCACCGCGACGGGTTGGAATTGCGGCATGTCGAGCGTCTTGTGCTCGAAGCGCAGCGAGCGATACGGCAGCTTGCCGAAACGATGATCGAAATACTCGTCGATCGGCCCCGTGAAGATCATGCGCTTGTAGGAAATGCCGCGGCGCACGTCCGCGAAATCCGTCTGCAGCATCACCTTGATGTTCGGATGATCGAGCATCTTCTCGAACATTCGCGTGTAGCCGAGCTTCGGCATGCACTGGAACGTGTCGTTGAAGTAGCGGTCGTCGGTGTTGGTGCGCACCGGCACCCGCGCGGTCACGGACTTGTCCAGTTGCGACGGATCGAGACCCCATTGCTTGCGCGTATAGCCGCGGAAGAACTTCTCGTAGAGGTCGCGCCCGACGCGGCCGACCACCACGTCCTCCGACGTCCGGATTTCCGCCGGCGTTTCGGCCCGCTCGTTGAAGAACGCCTCCACCGCCTCGTCGCTGTCGAGCGACAATCCGTACAGCCGGTTCACCGTCGTCCGGTTGATCGGGATCGGCAGCAGCGCATCGTCCACATGGGCGAGCACGCGGTGCTCGTACGGCCGCCACTCGGTGAATTGCGCGAGGTAGTCCACGATGGATTGGGCGTTGGTGTGGAAGATGTGCGGGCCGTATTGGTGCATCAGCACCCCCGCATCGTCGAACCGGTCATAGGCGTTGCCGCCGATATGATTGCGGCGGTCGACGATGAGCACGCGCTCATTGCGCACGCGGGCCAGACGATCCGCGAGCACGCTGCCGGCAAACCCCGCTCCGATGATGAGCCAATCAAACACGGGCGGCCTCCTCGCGTATGTCCGCCGTACGACGGCGCGCGGCTCCGGCCGCGGGAACGGCCTTCCGGCGTTCGTCCATCAGCGCGACCATCTCGTCCCAGGTGCGGTCCCACGAGGTGCCCGCCAGCATGCGGTCGACGTCCGCGAGCCATGCGGTGCGATCCATCGTCAGGCGGCTCTCGATCTTCGCCACGAGATCGGCGCCGCCGGTCGCGATGGCGACCAGTCCCGTCTCGCCGTAGGGGCGCACGACGTCGGCGATCGGGGTCGAGACGACCGGCAGGCCCGCCGCGAGGAATTCCGGCGTTTTGGTGGGCGAGATGAAGCGGGTCGCGTCGTTGCGGGCGAAGGGCATGAAGCCCACGTCCCAATGCGCGAGATAAGGCGGCAGATCGAAATAGGACTTTCCGCCGAGCCAATGCACGTTGGGACGGCGCACGAGATCGCCCTCGTCGATCTTCACGACCGGCCCGAGCATGACGAAGCTCCAATCCGGCCGAAGGTCGGCGGCGTGCCCGAGCAGCCGCATGTCCATGCGCTCGTCGACGACGCCGAAGAAGCCGATGCGCGGATGGGGCAGGTCGCGCTGATCGGCGGGGTCTTCGAGATCGCCGGCGCGCGCCTGTGCGAAGTGGCGCACTTCGATGCTGCTGGGGAACGCGTGGACGCGCGGATGCTGCCGGCGCTTCGCCTCGTAGAGGCTTCGCCCGCCGGTGAAGACGAGGTCGGCGCGGGCGAACAGTCGGCGCTCGTGGTCCTTCAGGCTCGTCGGCGCGCCTTTGAAATTCGCCAACTCGTCCATGCAGTCATAGACGACGACGTCGGCGGCCACGTGTCCGGCAAAGGCGATCGCGCCGGGGGAGTAGAACCAAGCCACCGCGGCCTTCGTTCCTTCCGCTTCCAGCAACCGGTCGACCAGCATGCGCTGCGCGGAGAGCACCCCGGCGGCGCTCAAGCCGGCCGGCACCTCGGGGACGATCACCGTGATTCCGCCGGGACGGCGGCTGATGGAAAGGCGGGGTGCCTCGATCTCCGCGACGCGCGGTTCCTCGAAGAATATCACCCGATAGCGGCGGGCGGCGCGGCTCAACAAATGCTGCGGCCGCTGATAGACGAAATCCCATCTGAGATGAGAGAAACAAATCAAAAGTGGTTTTTCCACCTTTTGAATGCTCAGGGACGAAATCGTTTCCGTATCGGCGTGATGTAGCGGTGGCATGTCGCCTGACTTCCCTGTTTTGCGGGACAAGTTGAATTCACGATTCCGACGGAATCGGAGCGTTGATCGTCGAACGATCGAATTTATGTTTGGAAATGGCCCTGAACGGAGCCGTTGTCGTGGATAAGAACGCGCTATAGTCGGTGAAAGTTCCGAATACGGGACCGTTTCGTGAAACTGAAAAAGTTCCGCAACGGAACTCTAGGTCTGAACCGCCGTTGACGCCCATGCACCGTTAAACGGAGGGGATGATGTTCGAAAAGCCGGAAGCCATACGTCGACAGGCGGAATGCGCCACGATGCTCGTGGCCATTTCAAAACTTCTGCTGGATGCCGAACCGCGCGAATTCGCCGCTTGGCTCCGTGCCGTGGCCGACGACATCGAAAAGCAGGACGGTCCCACGCCGGAGCAAATCCTCGCCGACCGCTTCGAGGACGAAGCGCTCGCGCTTCAGAACTGAACGATCTAGCCGTTGACGACCGTTCCGCCGTTCGGGTGCAGAACCTGCCCGCTCATGTAGGACGAGTCTTCGCAGGCGAGGAACACGAAGCACGGGGCGACCTCGTTGGGTTGCCCCGGCCGCCCCATCGGAACGTCCTTCCCGAAATTCGCGACATGCTCCGCATCGAACGACGCGGGGATCAGCGGCGTCCAGATCGGCCCGGGCGCGACGGCGTTGGCGCGGATGCCGTGCTCGGCCAACGCCATCGACAGAGAGCGCGTGAAGGCGACGATGGCCCCCTTCGTGGCGCTGTAATCGAGCAGTTGCGGACTGCCCTTGTAGGCGGTCACGGAGGCCGTGTTGATGATGGCCGCGCCGCGCTTGAGATGCGGCCTCGCGTGCTTCGTCATCAAGAAATAGCCGTAGATGTTCGTGCGGAAGGTGCGGTCGATCTGCTCCAACGTCAGCTCGCCCACGTCCCCGACCACGTGCTGTTCGGCCGCGTTGTTCACCAGCACGTCGAGGCCGCCGTAGCGGTCTACGGTCTTGGCGACCGCTTCCGCGCAAAACGCCTCCGTGCCCACGTCGCCCGCCAAGGCGAAGGCCTGCGCGCCTTCCCCCTCGCAGAGCCGCACCGTGTCTTCGGCGTCACGGTGCTCGTCCTTATAGGCGACGGCGATGCGCGCGCCCTCGCGCGCCATGGCGATGGCGACGGCCCGGCCGATGCCGCTGTCCCCGCCCGTGATGATGACGGATTTCCCCGCCAGCCGACCGCTGCCGGGATGGCGCGGATGGAAATCCGGAGCCGGCTGCATCCGGGTTTCCTCACCCGGTTGCCTGTCCTGCGATTGCGCCGGAATGTCCGTCATGACGACGTTTCCGACGTGACGGTGAACGTCACCGTGGTCCCTTCATAGGGCGTCTCGTTGTCGTCGACGTCCTCCTCGTCTACCACCTCCATCTCCGAGCCGTCCCAGATCCCGCCGATGCTCGGCGTGAACTTCAGCACCACGATGTTCGGGTCGTCCGGCCCTTCGAAATAGTCCTCGGCCTCCGGCGACCACAGCTCGGCGAGCTTGTCGCGGTCGTCGACGAACTCCATCTCGCCCGTCACGGAGACGTAGACATCCTCTTCGGTGTCCGCGAAGGTCAGGCACGCGGAGGGGTCGGCACGGATTTCGTCCTCCTTGTGCGTGGCGAGGTCCGAGAGAAACCAGATCGTGTTCGTCTCGGGGTCCGGCAGCGCCTGCATCGGCCGCCCGTGCAGGGTCCCGCCCGATTTCGTCACCAGCATGCAGGTCCCGATCCCCGTCACCGCCCGCCAAAACCTGTCCCGATCGTCGTCGTCAGTCATGGCCGCGCTCTCCTCGATCCGTTCTTCAGGGGGCAAACGCAGCGTGTTTCGGTGTGGTTCCTATCCCGGCGCGGCAGGATCAGCAGCAGGAACCGGCCCGTCCGGAACTCGTTGTTGCGGACGAGCGATGCGGGCCGGCCGATCGCGCTCGTCTGCGGGCGATCCCGGAGGACATGCGATGGCGACGCCCTTCTTTCTGTTCGCGACGGGCATCGAGAACAGCAATCCCACCGTCGACGGCCGCCGCGTCGACGAGATGGAGAAGTGCCGCCACTACGAATATTGGCGGGAGGATCTCCGCCTCGTCCGCGATTTCGGCACCACCGTCCTGCGCTACGGCCCGCCGATCCACACGACCTATCTCGGCCCGGGCCGCCATGATTGGGATTTCGCCGACGAAACCTTCGCGGAAATCTTCGACCTCGGGATCATCCCCGTCGTCGATCTCTGCCATTTCGGCGTCCCGGATTGGATCGGCGATTTCCAGAACCCCGATTTTCCCGAGCTGTTCGCGCAATATGCGGGGGCGTTCGCCCGACGGTTCCCGTGGGTGCAGGCCTATACGCCCGTCAACGAGATGTTCATCTGCGCGACCTTTTCGGCCGCTTTCGGCTGGTGGAACGAGCAGTTGTCCGGGGACGTGCCGTTCGTGCGCGCGCTCAACAACATCGTGAAGGGCAACGTGCTCGCGATGCACGCGATCCTCGCCGTGCGCCCGGATGCGATCTTCGTGCAGAGCGAGTCCTCGGAATATTTCCACGCCGAGAACCCCAAGGCGATCCGCCCGGCGGAATTGCTCAACGCCCGGCGCTTCCTCTCGCTCGATCTCAATTACGGCCGGCGCGTCAATTCCGAAATGTACGAGTTCCTGCTCGACAACGGCATGACGCGCGACGAGTACCGCTTCTTCATGCGCAGCAATCTCAAACATCACTGCATCATGGGAAACGACTACTACGCCACCAACGAGCATCGGATCGCGGCCGACGGGTCGATGAAGTCGAGCGGGGAGGTGTTCGGCTACAACGAGATCACGCGCCAATACTACGAACGCTACCGCTTGCCGGTGATGCATACCGAGACGAACGCGCGGCAGGGGCCGCACGGCGACGAGGCCGTCAATTGGCTCTGGAAACAATGGGCCAACGTGCTGCGCGTGCGCAATTCCGGCGTCCCCATCGTCGGCTTCACCTGGTACTCGCTGACCGATCAGGTCGATTGGAACTCGTCGCTCCGCCTCGATGCCGGCCATGTCGATCCGCTCGGTCTTTACGACCTCGACCGCAACATACGCCCCGTCGGCGAGGCCTATCGTCAGCTCATCCACGATTGGCGCGACGTGTTGCCCGCGCAGAGCGTCTGTCTGCAGGTGCCGCTCGTGCCGCCGTTCGAATACCGGGAGCCTTGGGCGGAGCGCCGCAGGGTCGTTCTCCAAGGCATCCGCAAGACGGAGTTCGTCGGCGAACACGGCGCGGCGGCGGATTACGGCGGCTCGGAATGACGCTCAACTCGCCGCGCGCGTCTCCGGCGTGCCGTTGTCGACGGCCGGCGCGGCGCCCTGCAAAACGGTGGCGGGCGCGTCGACTTCCCAGCTTGCGCCGTCGGCGTCGAAGCGCAGCTTCACGTCCGCGGCCAAGGCCTTGGGCACGAGCCTTTCGATGACGGCATGGCCGAAGCCCTTTCGCTTGGGCGGCGTCACGGGCGGCCCGTTGCGCTCCCGCCAGGCAAACCTGAAGCGGTCTTCTCCGCCGTGCCGTTCCACCCCCCAACGGATTGAAACGATGCCCTCCGGCACCGACAGCGCGCCGTATTTCGATGAGTTGGTCGAGAGTTCGTGCAAGGCGAGACCCAAATTCTGGGCCGCCTCCGGCGTCAGCATGATCTCGGGGCCGTCGATCTCGATGCGCTTGCCGAAGAAGTCCTCGTAATGGCTCAATTGCGAGCGCACGAGCCCGGCGATCGAGGCCCCCTCCCAGTTTTCATGGACGAGAATGTCGAGCGAACTCGCCAATCCCTGCAGGCGGCCCGAGAAGCGCGACTCGAAGTCCCGTGCGGAGACGGACGCCGTCAGCGTCTGCCGCGCCATCGCCTGAATCACGGCGAGCAGGTTCTTGGTGCGGTGGGTCAGTTCCCGCATCAACACGCGGATATGCGTCTCGCGCTGCCGCCGTTCGGTCACGTCCACCAGCGCGCCGATCAGCCCTGCCACATGGCCGTCGAGGTCGTAATTCGGCTCGACCCGCAAGGCGTACCAGCGGTCGTCGCCGTCCGCGTCGGTGAAGCGGAATTCGGATTGCTCCGCCTTACCCTCGGCCAGCACGTCGCGCTTGAACTCGATCAGGCGCGCCCTGATGTCGGGCGGGGCCACCTCGTCGTCCGCGCGTCCCAGCATCTCCTCCGGCGGTCGGCCCGCCACCGGGGCGCTCACCCACGTATAGGCGAGGTCGCAATCCTGCGTGAAGACGACGACGTCCGCCCCCCGCAGTGCCGTCTCGAACAACTTCACGGTGGTCCGCAATTCGTCCGATACCGCGGTCAACCGCTCCTGACCGCGCGCCTCCGCCGTCACGTCGACCGCACAGCCGAGCAGACCGACGATGGCGCCCGAATGGTCGCGTTGCGGCTCCACGCGGACCTTCATCCAGCGTTCTCCGCGCGTCTGCGTCATGATCTTGAACTCGCTGCGCCTCGGCCGGCCGCTGTGCAGCACCTCCTCCTTCATGGAGACGATGGAGTCCCGCAGGTCGTCGGGCACGATGTCCTCGTCGCGCCGGCCGATCACGTCCTTGCTCTCGAAGCCCAGCGCATTCTGGCTGATGAAGGTGAACCGTCGGTCCATGTCTTGGGCCGAAACGATGATGTCGGCGCCCCGCAGCGCCACGTCGAAGCGTTGCAGCGCGGCGGCGAGCTCGTCCGTCAGCGCCGCAAGGCGTTCGCGCGCACGCCGGTCGTCGGTGACGTCGACGGCGGCGCAGACGACCCCCGCGATGCGCTCGCCCTCGAACAGCGGGTCGACATGCAGGCGCAGCCAGATCGGCCGGCCCGCATCCCCGCTTTCCACGTCCACCGTCACCGAGCGGCCCGCGGCCATGGCTTCGAGCTTGGCCGCGATCATCACGTCGCGTCCGCGCTCCGGCACGACGTCGAGATCGGATTTACCGATGAATTCGGACGCGTCGCGCCCGAAAGGCGGGTTGTGCATCCACGAATAGACGAGGTTCCGGTTCTGGCTGAAAACGCTGACGCGCGAGCCCGCCAGCGACGTCGCGAACAGCTGGTTGATACGCGACAATTCGCGGGTGCGCCCGGCTACCTCCTCCTCGAGGGACGCGTTCATCTCCCGCAGGCGCGAGCGGCCCGCGGCGAGTTCGTCCAGATGGCGATAGGTGTTGCGGACGAAGAGGACGCTCATGACGAGGATCCCCCCGGCAGCCGCCAACATGGTGACGAGCTGCAGCCAGATGGATTGCGCAAAGGAGCGACGCCGGCGGTCGATCACCTGCGCGTTCACGCTTCGGAACTCGTCGAGCTTCGCCTTGAGAGCTTCTGCCATTTCGCGTCCCGCCTGCGCGGCGGTCCGCGCGTCGGCGATCTCCCGGATGCGCGCGTCGAGGAGTTGATCCACTTCGGTGATGCGTTCCGACTGATCATTGCGCGTTGCGATGGCGCGGGCGACCGTCAACAGCCGGTCGGCCTCGTGGCGCAGGCGCTCCACATCCGCGGCGCGCTCGGCGGACGCCGTGCGCGTTTCGACGATGTCGGCTTCCATCGCCAGCCCGCGCAGCCGCCCCGAAACGTCGCGCAGCTGATAGGCGCGGTCGAGATACTCGACGGTTTCGTTGGTGCGGACGGCGGTGACGATGCCCAGACCGGCCGCGCCAAGCAAAAACAGCGTGCCGATCAGAACCACGCGCGCGCCGCGGCGCGGCAATACGTCTTCGAGAAACGCGGACACGGCTTCGCCCGCGCCCGAACCGGCCGGATCTTCAGGCGCGGAACTGGTGTTCGGGGCCTTGTCGCCCGCGTTCGTCTCCACGTCATTCGCCCC
Source organism: Hyphomicrobiales bacterium (assembly GCA_027489535.1). Lineage (GTDB taxonomy): Bacteria > Pseudomonadota > Alphaproteobacteria > Rhizobiales > Beijerinckiaceae > JAIXZO01. The sequence continues at coordinate 120,595 of JAIXZO010000018.1, read as the reverse complement.
GCTGGTCGCTCGGCCGCGCCGGGGTGAACGTGAACCGCGCGAGCGGGTTCCATTCAAAGTCGATGTGGACGCCTCGAAGGTTCCGGCCGCTGCTCAGCCTCCGTAGCCCGCATAAACGAGCAGACCCGCGATGATCGCCAAGGCGAGCCAGGCAAACAGCACGTAGCGGACATTGTGACCGGTCACGCCGGCGCGCGCCCGAGTCTCGCTGATGCGCTCGCCCGGCTCGACCGCAGGAGCGTCGTCGTTGCCCGCTCCGGGCGGACGGGCATGAAGCGGTCTGGCCCTGTTCACGTCGTCGTCCATCGCATCGTCCTCCCGCGCCGTGCGCCGGAGCGATCCGGCCCTGTCCCCGAACGTGCCCGCGTGCCGCAGGTTCCGCGTGCGCCCGTATCGGCGCGCGTCGGATCGGCCGGCGGAGGCCGCCATGCCCTTGGCGGAACTGCGGGGCCGGCCGGGCGTTGGCCCGACATCTTCGATGTTTTTCGTCATGCAGAGGCCAATCGATGTCGGTCCATCCCCTGCCTCAGGTCGCGGGTCTGCTGCTCCCGTCGGACGCCATGCTGGTCGCGGACGCGTTCCGACGCTTCGAGCGTTTCCGCAGCGACTACGACAGCCGGCACCTCAACGTCGTCTCGCGACGCCTGTGCGCCGCGATGTGTCCCGATCTCGCGGACGCGGTGATCTCCGACGCTTTGCTGGTCGACAGCGAAATCCGGATGCGGGCCAAAGGGCCTTTCGTGTGCTTCAACGAAGGTGCGCCTACGGCATCGGCCGACGAGGCGGCGCTGTTGAATCTCATCGGCGCCATGCAGAGCGCCGACTATACGGCGGCGGCCGAAGCGGCGATCCAGCTCGAAATCATGCAGGCGCGCGCGCTGTTCTCGCTCGTGTTCCGGCTCGGGCAGCGCCTGATGGAGGCGGGCATCCGCTTCCGTCCGCGCAGCTTCCGCGGCACCGCCGTCACCGCCCGCGTCGGCGAACCCCGCCCGCCGCGCGGGGCGCCGCATTTGCGCATCGTCGACGGCTGAGAGCGGAACGCGTGAGGGCGGGATGCGGACGGCCGGGCCTCTCGCGTCCCGTCATCGTCTCTTCGCGGCGCGTGATCGCGTTTTCGGGGCGGCCTCGAAATTCGGCAACTTCTGTTTCACTCCGAAGAACCGCTTCCACGGGTCCTCGCCCAGATGGTCGAGCCGCGCGGGCAGATTGCCGATGCGGAACAGATCCGGCCGCAACGTCGGCCCCAATTCGTCCCATCCCACCGGAGTGGCGACAGGCGCGCCGGCGCGTGCCCGCGTCGAATAGGCCGAAACCGCCGTCGCGCCGCGTCCGTTGCGCAGATAATCGATGAAGATGCGCCCGCCGCGCGCCTTCTTGGCGAGCGCGGCCGTGTAGCGGTCGGGCGACGCGGCGGCAAGCGCCTCGGCGATGCTTCGGCAATAATCCTTAGCGGTGTCCCAATCGGCCGAGGGCGCGAGGGGCACGACCACATGCAGCCCCTTGCCGCCCGAGGTCTTCACGAAGCTTTCCAGCCCGTCCTCGCCCAAGCGGTCGCGGACGGCCAAAGCTCCCGCCACGACGCCGTCCCAGTCGACGCCCTCGCCGGGATCGAGGTCGAAGGTCAGCATGTCGGGACGCTCCACGTCGGCGACGCGCGATCCCCAAGGATGGATTTCCAGCACGCCCGCCTGCACGAGCGCGATCAATCCGTCGAGATCGGAGATCGCGAGTTGCTCCTCGTCGTCGCCGGGCAGCGTGACCTGCTCCACCGCGTCGGAAAGCCCCTTCCACGCATGCTTCTGAAAGAAGCAGCTTCCGGCGGTTCCCTCGGGGCAGCGCACGAGGCTCAGCAGCCGTCCGGTCACATGCGGCGCGATCCAATCCCAGATCTCGGCATAGAAATCCGCGAGGCCCTGCTTGGTCACGCCCACGTCGGGCCAAAGAATGCGGTCGGGATGGGTGAGTTTGACCGCGTATTTCGGCGCGGCCTTGCGGTCCTTGGCTTCGTCCTCGCGGCTTACGTCGGCGGCCGCCTTGTCCTCGCGCAGGCCCTTGAACACGGGATGGCGCAGAGAGCCGCCGCCCGTCCATCCGCGAAACTCCACCTCCGCCACCCGCGTCGGCGCGACGAAACGAACCTGCCGCGCATCGGCCGCCGCGAGCTTGTCGGAAAAGGGCGACGTCTCGATGCGCTCCGCATCGAGCAGCGCGAACACCTCATGCGACGAGCGTTCGGTGAAACCCGAGCCGACGCGGCCCGCATGCACCAGCTTGCCGTCGCGATAATAACCCAGCACGAGCGCCCCGACCGCGCGTTTCAGCGTCGTCGACGGGGTGAAGCCCGCGACGACGAATTCCTGGCGGGCCGAACATTTCGACTTCACCCAATCCTTGCCCCGCCCGGACCGATACGGCGCATCCCGCCGCTTCGAGACGATGCCTTCGAGCCCGAGCCGGCACGCATGCTCCAACAGCGCCTCGCCGCTTTCCTCCAGATGTTCGCTGAAGCGGACGGACGGGTCGGAGATGCCGGCGATGAGCGGCTCCAAAGCCGCCTTGCGCTCTGTGAGCGGGCTCGACCGCAGATCCGTTCCGTCGCGATGCAGCAGGTCGAACGCCATATAGACCATGCGGTCCTTGCGGGCCGCCGAGAGGTCGTCCTGCAGCGCCGAGAAGTCGGAATGCCCGGTCTCCGCATTCAACACCAATTCGCCGTCGATCAGCAGCGTCCCCGGCAGCCGGCGCAGCGCATCGAGAAACGGCGCGCCCTCGAACTTCTCGGTCCAATCGTGTCCCGAGCGCGTGCGCAGCACGACCCGCCCGTCGGCGACGGCCGCTTGGATGCGGTAGCCGTCGAACTTGATCTCGTGGATGAATTTCGGATCGCTCGGCGTCGCCTCGACCAAGGTCGCGAGGCAGGGCTCGACGAATGCCGGAACGGCCGCGCCGCCTTTCTTCTTTGCCGTCGCCCCGGCTTTCGATTTCGCGGCGGGACGCGGCGCGGGCTTCGGCGGATCGGCCTCGCCGTCCTTGGTCCACACCTTGTCTTCGCCTTCCGTGATCTCCTCGACCAAGCGGCCGGTCTTCACGCTGCGCGGTTGCTCGTCCAGAATGTCGGGAGCATCGGCGGGCCGCGCCGCCTCGTCCTCGGCCTTGATCAGCAGCCAATTCGTCCGCTTCTCGCCCTTGCGCCCGCGCAACCGCACCAGATGCCAACGCCCGTGCAGCTTCTCGCCGTCGAGCGTGAATTCGAGATGCCCCTTGGCGAGCCCGGCATGCGCGTCGCCCTCCGGCGTCCACGTCCCGCGGTCCCACAACAACACCGAACCGCCGCCGTATTCTCCCTTCGGTATGGTGCCCTCGAAGGTGCCGTATTCGAGCGGATGGTCTTCCACCTCAACCGAAAGCCGCTTCTCGCCCGGCACGAGGCTCGGCCCCTTGGTCACCGCCCAGCTCTTGTAGACGCCGTCCAGTTCCAGCCGCAGGTCGTAATGCAGCCGCCGCGCGGCATGCTTCTGGATGACGAAGGAGAGGGCCGGGGCCTTGCGTTTCGCCGCTCTCGGCTTGGTCGCCGTCCCGCCGCGCGGCTCGGCCGTCTTGGTGAAGTCCCGCTTGCCCCGATAGGCTTCGAGCGCGTCGCCGGCCATGCCTTACCCCGTCTTGCGATAGGGGCGGGCCGAGGAACGGCCCTTGGACGCCGCCGCAGGCTTCGCGGCGCCGCGCTTGGACGGAGCCCGCGCCGGCGCGGGTTCCGGCGCGCGTTCGGCCGCCTTGGCAGCCGTCTTCGAGGGCGCGGATTTGGCCGCAGGAGCCTTCGCCGTCGGTTTCTCCCCCGCCTTGGCCGGAGCCTTGTCCGGCTTCTCCGACGCCAGGCTCTTCTTCAGCGCATCCATCAGGTTGACGACGTTGCTCGGCTTCGGCGTCGCGGCCGTCCGCATCGGTTCGCCCGTCTGCTTGGAGCGGATCAACGCCACGACCGCGTTCTCGTAGCGGTCCTCGAACGTCTCCGGCTCGAAATGTCCCGCCTTGCGCTCGATGATGTGCGCCGCGAGATCGAGCATCTCCTCGGGCAGTTCCACGTCGGGAATGTCCTCGAAGTACGCGTCGTCCGCCCGCACCTCGTAGCCGTAGCGCAGCGTCGCCGCGAACAGGCCCTTGCCGCGCGGCTCCAGCATGAGGATGCGTTCGCGCCGATGCAGCACCACGCGGGCGAGCCCCACCACGTTGCGCTTTCGCATCGCCTCGCGGATCACCGCGAAGGCTTCCTCGGCCACCCGGTCGTCGGGCGCGATGTAGTAGGGCGAGTCGAGATAGAGCTCGTCGATCTCCTCGCGCGGCACGAAGCGCTCGATGTCGATCGTATGCGTGCTTTCCAGCGCGATGGCGTCGAGCTCGTCGTCCTCGATCACGATGTTGTGGCCCTTCGCGATCTCGTAGCCCCGCACCTGCCGGTCGCTTTCGACGACCTCGCCCGTCTCCGCATCCACCATCTGCCGCTTCAAGCGGTTTCCGGTGTCGCGGTTCAGCGTGTGGAAGGACACTTTGGCGGTCGAGCTCGACGCGGGGTAGAGCGCGACGGCGCAGGAGACGAGGGAGAGCTTCAGATAGCCCTTCCAGTAAGCGCGCGGGGCCATTGCCGGCCTCCTTCGGGAGAGGGAACGGGGATCGTCATCGGATGAGACGCGTGATCGCGGCGCCGGCGAGAAAGGCCGCCAGCACGGCCTTCACGGGCTGCATCTGCATCTGCGTGAAGGGGCTGGTGCGGATCACGCCGTCGGATTTGCCGCCCGTCGCGCCGTCTTTCTGCGGCTCGTAAAGCGCCGCACCGCGCCGCACCGCACGCGGCTCGTCGCGCATCTGCATCTTCCACATCGTCATCGACATGATGCGGTCGGCCAGCGCCGGGAACAGCCGCTGCCCGACCCCGACCGCCCAGCCGCCCGCGCCGATCACCAATTCGCGCACCGGATGCGCCGCCGCATGCAGGATCGCCTCGGCCACCAATTCGGGCGCATAGATCGGCGGCGGCAGCGCCGGCTCGCGCGCAAGGTAGTTGCGGGCATGTTCGGGATAGGGCGTGTCGATCGCGCTCGGCTTGATCAGCGTGACGGAAATCGGAATGTCGTCGTGCAGCAGCTCGATCCGCAACGCGTCCGTAAAACCCTTCACGGCGTGTTTCGAGGCCGAATAGGCGCCCTGCAACGGCGCGGCCCAGTCCGACAGCACGCTGCCGACATTGATCAGCGCCCCGCCGCGTCCGCGCAGATGCTCCGCCGCGGTCAGCGATCCGTAGACGACGCCCCAGTAATTCGTGTCGAAGAGGCGCTTGTGATCCTCCGTTGAGACCATCAGCGAGGGGCCGTAGATCGAAACGCCCGCGTCGTTCACCCACGTGTCGAACCCGCCGAAGCGTTCGACCGCCCGGGCGGCGATGCGGCGCACGTCCTCTTCGATGCCCACGTCCGCGACGACGATCTCGACGTCCGTGAAGCTGAGTTCTCGCGCGAGCGCCTCCAGAGCCTCCGCATTGCGCGAGGCCAAAACGAGCCGCGCGCCCTCGCGCGCCGCCATCCGGGCCGTCGCCAGCCCGATCCCGCTCGACGCGCCGGTGATGACCATCGTCTGCTCGGCGACCGGGCGGAGAACGGTGCGTCGGGAGGAAGGCGGACGTGAAGCGGCCATGACGGATTCCTGGTGGGGGCGCTCGGCACTGATTCGCGCGACGGAGGGTAATTCGGGTTGAAGTCAAGGGTTCCGTCCGCGACGCGGAACGCGGGGAGGGGAACCTACGTTGGTTCCGGTGCCGCGCCGTCTCGGCGTCGGCCCCCAAAGGAGTGCGTCATGACCAAGTTCAACGCCGTGGCGGCCGCAGCCGCCGTCGCGGGCGGCCTCGCCCTCGGCACGGCTTTCGCGCAGACCACCACCATCATTCAGGAGGAGCCGACCGGGTCGGTCACCATCACGCCGGAACAGCGCACGACCATCCGGCGCTACGTCCAGACCCGCAAGACGCAGCCGAGCATCGTGCAGGAACGCATCACCGTCGGGGGCACCGTGCCGCCGACCGTGGAACTCGAGCCGCTCCCGGAGGAGATGTATGTCGAAGCGCCCGCTATGCGGAATTATCGCTACTTCGTGGTCGACGACGAAGTCGTGCTGGTGAATCCGCAAACCCGCCGCGTCATTCAGGTCGTGCCGGAATAGGCCGAGACGACCTCCGTCCCGCCTTCCGCCCCGCCCGCGCCCCGCGGGCGGCGAGCGGGCGCCGTGCGGCGTTTCCCCGCCGGCCGGAGGAACCTGCCGCAGAGGCGGGCGTTCTCCTGTGCCGCAGGAGGGAAATGACGTGTCATCCATGCCCCGTTTGAAAAATTCGGATTCCGACGCCCCTGACATGGAGCCCGAATCCGTCGCCGATGTCGCTCACGAGCCGCCCGCGATGCTCGGCCCCGGCGTTTGGGCGCCGGAAGTGCGGCAAGGTCGTTGCGCCTCCGAGCCGCCCGAGGAGGAGGTCCGCCTGCTCGATGCGACGGGCCTTCGTCCCGAGATCGTGCGGGTCGCGGAAAAAGCGGCGCAGCGCGCCTTCGACGCGCCGGACGGCCCGCCGAAATCCTGATCCGGGAACTTACCTCGCTCCGGCGCGTTCCCCGGGTCCGTCAGCTTGGCCTTATCGCATGACAATGCACGACTACGCATCCGGCGGAACCGGACCGCCTGCAGAGCCCCGGGTTTCGGAGGCCGACCTTCCGCCATTGATCGAGGACTTCGCCGAGCAAGCTCCGGTCCTGATCTGGCGATGCGACACGTCGGGTGCATGCACCTATTTCAATCGCCCTTGGCTCGAATTCACCGGTCGCACGCTGGAGGCGGAGTCCGGGAACGGCTGGGTCGAAGGCGTGCACCCCGAGGACGTGGAACGCTGTTTGGGCAGTTTCTCGGGCGCTCTGAACGAGCGACGCGAATTCATCGTCGACTACAGGCTCCGCCGGCATGACGGCGAGTATCGCTGGGTTCTCGACAAGGGGCGGCCGATCTTCGACCGCGCCGGCGAGTTTGCGGGCTTCCTCGGCTCATGCGTGGACGTGACGGAGATCAAGACCGCCGAAAGCCGGATCGAGGCCGCGCTCGACGACGCACGCCGGGCCATCCGTCAGCGCGACGTGCTGATCCGTGAAGTGCATCACCGGGTGAAGAACAACCTTCAGGTGATCCTCAGTCTCGTCGGGCTGCAAAGCCGCGAGACGGAGGACGGGCCGGTGCGCCGCGGTCTGGAGCGCCTCGCCATGCGCATCCGCTCTCTCGCCTTGGTGCAGCAGGAGCTGCACGACGACAACGACATCGCATCCATCGAGCTGCTCTCGTTCATCCGCCGCATCTGCAACGGATTGATGGGGCTGCAACGTCCCGAAGGCGTGTCCGTGCAGGTCACCGGCACCGTTTGCGAGGTGGACATCCTGCTGGGCAGCGCGGCGGGCGTCATCCTGACGGAGATCATCGGCAATGCGGTCCTGCACGGCGGACCGGGGCGCGTCCTCGTGACCGTCGAAACGACGCCGACGAGCCGCGTCGTTTCCGTTACCGATCAGGGTCCCGGCGTTCCCGCCGATGCTCCGAAGGGGCTCGGGCTTTTGCTCGCCGAGCGTATCGCGATGCAGGCGGGCATCCGCCTCAGCGTCGCATCCGGGCCCGGGGCCAAGGTCATGCTGGAAATGCCGGCGACCTAGCGGACGTCAATCTGCAAAGATCAGGACGCCGAAAATCGCGAGCACCAACGCAACGCCGACGACGATCCAAGCCGTCCAGCCGCCGTGCTCCATGCCGCCCGCCTGCGTCCGGTCCGGGTCCGTTCCGACGGGTCGACGCCGCTCCCGCCGTGCGGCCAAGGCGATGATTTCGGCCTCGTGCTTGCGGCCGGCGGCTTCGTCGTCCGTCCCCAACGGCGCGGCGGCGGGGTCGACCGTATCGACCTTGTCGCCCGCCCTCCCGGCATCGATGTCTTCGCGCGATGCCGCGGCGGTGCGCGCCGTCGAGTCCGGACGGTCGGACGGCTCCCCCGGGCGGCTCATGATCCGCGCTCCGCAGGCGCTGCGGGCGTTTCCGCGGGGTCGGCATCGAGCCCCGACCCCTTTCCGCCCGGGTCGCGCCGCCGTCCCGGGTTCGGGTCCACGAGGGTGCGGTCCGTCTCGTCCGCCGCGCCGGGTTGGCCGGGCCGTCGCGCCGGTTGGGCGCGGTCGTGATACATGTTCTGTTTCCTGTCGTCGGCCATGGAGCCCTCCCTCGCTTCTGGGAAGAACCCGCCCCCTCGGCACGGAGTTCCCGGAGGACGCGGCCTGAACGAAAAAGGCCGCACCCGAGGGATGCGGCCTTTCGAAACGACGGAGAGAGCGTCGGCGTCGAGGTCAGATCTCGTGACGGGTTGCGACCGAAACGAGCCCTGCGGTCAGCACCGCGCCGAGGCCGGTCTTCAGCAGCGTGGCCGCCCAGAACGGCACGACGCCGACCAGCCAAGCCTTTTCGCCGCCGACGATGAAGGCGAGCCAGGCGAAGCCGAAGGCGAACAACACCGCATGGCCGATCGCCATCACGGCCGCCAGGCCGAGAACCGAGCGTCCGAAGCCGCGCTCGACGAGAGCGCCGGTCACGAACGCCGCGGCGAAGAAGCCGAGCAGGTAGCCGCCGGTCGGACCGGTCATGTAGGCGAGGCCCGCGCCGGTCGCGAAGACCGGCAGGCCCATCGCGCCCTGCAGGAGGTAGAGCGCAACCGTCGCCGCGCCGAGCCGCGCGCCGCAGGTTGCGCCGATCATCAGCACGATCATGCTCTGCATGGTCATCGGCACCGGATAGAACGGCACCTGAACCTTGGCCGACAGCGTCAGGAGCGCCGAACCGGCGAGCGCCAGCAGCAAGCCCTTGGCGAGCGAATCAAAACCGCCGCGCGTCGGCAGTAGGGTGCGGGCGAGCGGAGAAACGGCGGGCTCGTAAGCCATGAATCACCTCGAAACGGAGGACGGCGCTTTGCGCTGGATGTTCGTTGATGCGGACCCTACACAGTCGAGCCGAAAGCGCAACGGCGGGGGCTCCTCCGGGGGCTTGGACTGTAGTCGTAGCGAACACGGGAGGGCCGCATGGCCGAAGACGTTCCCTTCGATCGGGAGGCCCCGCCGGCGGGCCGGCTCGAGACATTGTCGCCGCGCGTGCGCCGCCTCGTCGCGGGCAATGGCGGGCCGTTCACCTTTACCGGTACCTGCAGTTACGTCGTCGGGCGAGGCCGCGTCGCGGTCATCGATCCGGGTCCCGACGATCCGGCGCATCTGGCCGCCCTTCTCGCGGCGCTCGCGGGCGAGACGGTCGAGCACATCGTGCTGACCCATACCCACCGCGACCACGCCGACGGCGTCGCCGCGCTCAAGGCCGCCACCGGCGCGACGGTCGTCGGCTGCTCCGCGCATCGCGCCTCCCGGCCGCTCGGCCTCGACGAGCGCAATCTGCTCGATGCGAGCTCCAACCGCGGCTACGCCCCCGACTTGGAAATGCGCGAAGGCGACGTGCTGTCCGGTGCGGACTTCACGCTCGAGACGGTCGAAACCCCCGGCCACACCGCCAACCATCTCGCTTTCGCCCTGCGCGAGGACAACGCCTTGTTTTCGGGCGATCACGTCATGGCGTGGTCGACGTCCATCGTCGCCCCGCCGGACGGTTCGATGGGCGACTACATGGACTCCCTGCAAAAGCTCGGTCGCCGTTCGGAGGCCGTGTATTGGCCCGGCCACGGCGGCCCGGTGCGCGAGCCCGCGCGCTTCGTCCGCGCCTTGGCCCATCATCGTCGCCAGCGCGAGGCGTCCATTCTGGGGCGCGTCGAGAAGGGCGACGAAACCGTCGCCGCCATCGTGGAGGCCGTCTATCAGGGCTTGGCTCCGGGCCTGAAGGGTGCGGCCGGGCTCTCCGTCTTCGCGCATCTCGAAGATCTCGTCGCCCGAGGGCTGGTCGATTGCGAAGGCGCGCCGCGTCTCGACGCCCGCTTCCGTCGGACCTAGCCCCTGCCGCCCGCACTTGCCGCGGGGGCGATCGGCCGGCAGGGTCCCGCTTCGAGTTCACCCGCGTTCGAGATGACGACGATGAAGGCCGAAAGACCCGCCGCCGCGCCCGTCGTTGCGGATCCGCGCCTCGAAGCCGCGATGCGCACCTGGTTCCGCTTCCTGCGGCTCCATCGGCGGATCACGACGCGCGCCGCTCGCGAACTGCGCGCCGTCGGCCTGTCGATCCCGCAATTCGATCTTCTTTCCGTCGTCTGGGAGCGCGAAGGTCTGAGCCAGCAGGACGTCGCCGAGCGGCTCTACGTCACAAAGGGCAACGTGTCCGGCCTCGTCGACCGCCTCGCCGCGGCCGATCTCGTCGAGCGGCGCGCGCTTCCCGACGACCGGCGCTCCTACGCCCTGTTCCTCACGGAAAAGGGTCGCGAGGTGGTGGAAACCGGCTTTCGCCTGCAACGCGAACTCGTCGCCGCCACCTTGGGCGATCTCCCCGAAGGCACGGTGGGCGAACTCGACGCGACGCTCGTGCAATGGCGCGACCGCGTCCGCGCCCTGCCGCCCCTCGACGACTGACCGTCCGCTCAGAGCCTGACGCGCCAGATCGCCAAAGGCCCCGTCGTCGGCACCTCGATCAGCCAATCGGGCAGGGGCCCGTCCACCAAGCGGCGCTCCAGCCGGAAGCCGTGTCCCCGGCATGCAGCGACGTAGGTCACGTCCCGCGATGCCGCGAAGGCCCGCACCTCCGCATCTGACGCATCCATCAGCCTGATGTTCTCGACGATCGCGTTCGAACTGCGGTGATAGGGCGCCGCGAACACCGCGTGCGGCGTCAGCGCCAGGATCGGCGTGCCGGTCGTGAGCGAGGCGAGAACCCGTCCGGGGGGCAGCGCCGCCAATTCGGCGAAGGCTTCGGGCCGGTCGCACGCCGTCGCGGGCGCGCCCTTGTCGGCCGCGGTTTCGGCCTGTTCGGCGCCGGCGCCCGCGGCGACGTTTTCGATGATGAACGAACTTGCCAGGGGGATCGTGACGATGAAAAGGCACGCGAGAATCGACGCCCTCGCTTGTCCCGCTCCCCGCAACGCGGGTACGAGCGCCGCGATGCCCGCTCCTGCGATCGTCGAGCCGAACAGGGCGGCGTAGGGCAGGTTGCGCGTCATCCCCAGCGCCATCGCGGCGGCGACGAGGAGGAACGCCGTCGAGACGGCGACGCGCTCGCGCATCTCCCGCGCCCGCGCCATGAACGCCAGAAACGACAGGCCGACGACCACCGGCGCGATGGTGAGCAGGAAGAACTCGTCCCCGCGCAGCGAGAATTCCACCCGCTGCACTTCCGTGTTGCGGGACAGCCAGAGCGGATAAATATCCTGATTTTCCGCCCCGAACGGCCCCGCAAGGCATCGCGGCTCCATCCCGAACAGCAGCGCCGTCGCGACGGCCGCCATGCCGCAAGCCACGGCGTAGCGCCGCCCGGCGGACGATCCCGCCCCGCCCGCAAGCGCCGCAAGGCCGAGCGCGGAAGCGCCGGCGAGTCCCGCGACCATGTTGAAGCCGAGCGCGTCGCAATAGGCCCGCAGCCACAGATGCGGCGGCGTCTGGACGAGGAACACCGCGGGCAGCGCGATCAGGATCGTCTCGCACAGCCCCCTGAACTCGTCCGCCGCTCCCCCGCGCACGAAGCGATACGCCGCGAAGCCGAGCCCGAGCACGGCGAAGGGCGCGCTCTCCAGCCCCACCGCGAAGAGCAGCACGACGGCGAGCCCCATTCTCCGGCCCGACGCGCGCGAGCCGTCGAGCCCGAGCGCCGTCGCGAACATCAGGAGCGCGAAGAAATTCTGCAGATTGTGGTGGTCGATGCGCCCGGGCCTGAATTGCGTAAATCCCGGAATGAAGCTCAAGGCCGCATGCAGCGCCGCCAATCCGCCGCCGAGCGGCCCCGCCAAGCGGCGTGCCGCCGCGCCGATCGCGAGGACCGTCGGGGCGATCCACAGCAGCGGCCACACGATCTGCCCCAGCCTTTCGGCCGCCGCCATGTCGGTGAACGGCAGGAACATCAGCACGAGCAGCGCGATGCCGCCGTCGACGAGCCGGGACCAGTGTCCGTCCATGCCGTACGGCGGATCGATGCGCGGCTCATGCAGATCGAACCACGGCTTGCCGCCGATCAGGTCGCGCACCTGCTTCATCCGCAGCAGGTCGTCATTGTCGAGAAAATAGCCGTCCATGAACCGCGACGACATCAGCAGCGCGGTCGCGGCGACGGCCGTGACGACGGCGAGGACGACGAGAGGGACATAGGGCGAGGGCGCCGGTGGCGCAGGCGGCAATGACATTTTGAAAACCGATAAATCGACGGTTTCGACTTCTAGGCGCAACCGCCCCGGCCGGCAACGCGCGGCCGCGGTCATGGTTCATGACCGGCATATTTCACGGCAAGTTCGGTCGCTCGTCCTTCTCGGTCGAATATTGACGAAGCACGATGCCCACGATCAGCAGCGGCACCGCCAAGAACGCCCCGACCGGCCCCCAGAGCCACGTCCAGAACGCCAGCGCGATGAAGACGAAGAACGGCCGCAGGGTCAGATGCCGGCTGATGATGCCGGGCGTCAGGAAATGCCCCTCGATGGTGCCCAGCAGGATGAACAACCCCGGCGGCAGCAGCGACTGCCCCAGCGTCTGGAACGTGAAGAGCCCCACGATCAGGAGGATCGACGCGGTGATCAACGCGCCGAGATAGGGGATGAAGTTCAGCACGAAGGCCATGCCGCCCCATAAAAACGGGTTCGGCACCCCCAACATCCACATCACCGCCGCCGTCGCCAGGCCGAGCCCGGCGTTGATCAGGGTCACGATGCTCATATAGCCACGCAGCGCCTTCTCCACGTCCGTGAAGACGTGCAGCGCGCGCAGCCGGGACTCGCGTTCCTCCAAGGTCGACACCACGCGACGCTTCAACATGCGGCGGTCGGCGAGAAAGAAGAACAGCGTGCCGAAAAAGATCAGCAGCTCCGTCAGCGCCGGCGTCAGCACGCCGACGATCAGCGGAAGGGGGCTCTGGCGTACGCCGACGGTGATGCCGCCCTCGGCCGGGCTCAGCGCTCCCAGAGAATTCTGCAATTCATGCATCGCCGCGAGGGGCCGCTCGACGAAGCGCAGCCTTTCGCGCAGGAGAGGGCCGACTTCAGCCGCGCGGCCGATCCACTCCGTGATCGGCCCGGTCAGCAGCAGGATGACGAAATAGAGCAGCGTGATCGCACCCAGCATCAGCGCGGTGGTGGTCAGCACCGGCGGCACGCCCGCCTCGTCGGCCCGGTCGACGATAGGCCCCAACATGCTGCCGAGCACCAAGGCTGCCGTCACCGGCACGATCAGCCCCTTTGCCACGACCAGCACGACCCCGGTCGCCAAGATCAGCAGTCCGAGCGGCGCGTAGCGGATGAACGTCGCCCGCAGCGGGCCGGACGCGACGGGCGGGGCGGACGCAACGGTGGGTGCGGCCGAAGACTTGACGTCGTCCATGCGATACCGCCGCGATCGGAGCAAAAAAAGGGGCCACGGGCTGAAGACCCATGGCCCGCCGAGGGCGTTTTCGGCGCCCCCATCAAGTTCCAGCCTGAGGACGTGTGCAGATCCGAAACGCGGAACATCCGCGCGGGTTCCCTCGCCTTGCAAAAACCCGGAAGTGCCTTGTCGAACCGACATTCCCCCTTCGTCTCGGAGGGCCCGGATCAAAGCCGGAGGACCGGAGAATTCCCGTCCGCGGCAGCGTAGACGGAATGGTCGGATCGAGCGGTCTTGCGCCGCACGCGAACGTCCAAGACCGCTTGGGCGATGAACGATCCATGATGAACGAACGTCGAAATCAGGTCGAATTCGTCGAATTCGGAACCCCTCGCGGCGGGGCACGTTTCACTCCACATAAAAACGGGAGAAAACGACATGATCGAATGGTCGCGTGTTCTGGCGAGTTCTTCGCTCGCCGTGGCGATCGGCGTCGCGGTCGCGCCCGCCATCGTCGCCGCAAACGATCCTTCCCCGCCCGCGCGGCCCCGGCCCGCCTTGTCCGTCACCGTAGAGGCGCGCGTCGCGCCGGCTTGCCGAGCGGAGCCCGCGCATGAACGCCCGCTGCGGTGCCTGCATACGTCCTGATGTCTCCGTCGAAGCCGCGACGGCCATGAAAAAGGGGGCTCCTGCAGGAGCCCCCTTCCGTGTGTGGAGGGCGCGGAGAACGCGCCCGCTCAGGACCAATAAGGCCGCGTATTGTAGTAGTCGTGAACGCGCGTGCCCCATTCCCGGTTGGACCAGTCGAACTCGTCGTCGTCGCCGGAATAGGAAGGCGCACCCCGCAATTGCTCCTCGGTGATGTCGACCTCATAGCCGTCGAGCGCTTCGTTGTATTTCAGCATGTCCCAAGGCAGCGGATAATAGCTCTCGCCGATGCCGAGGATGCCCCCGAAGCTCATGACGGCGTAAGCGACCTTGCCGCTCCGCTTGTCGATCATTACGCGTTCGATCTCGCCGATCGTGTCGCCGTTCGGACGCACGACCGAGGTCCCCTCGACCTTGTCGCTGGCGATCAGTCGTTCGGTCTCGCGTGACTCGACGTTTTCCGAGCCCGACATCCCCGAACTGGTTCCGAAACCGCTTCCCATCGTAGTGGCCATCGTCTTTCGCTCCCTTTTGAGAAGGCGCTCCTCCGCCCTCGGGCTGAACGTCGGGACCCCGTGCGGGTTCCCGGCGGTGCCTCGAACCCCGCAACGGAACTTTGGAGCGGGACATACGTTGTCGATCCGCAAAGCATGGCTCGGATGTTTGAGCCCCCTCCCAGTCGTCCGGCCGTGCAAGGACCCGCAGCGATCACCATCGCCGCGGGTCCTTCGCTTTCGCGTCCTTCGCTTTCGGGCCCGTCGCTTTCCGGGCTCCGCCGTCGGCGAGGTCATGTTGGTCCGCCGGAACCTAGGCAGCGTCCGTACGTTGCAACCGCGTAACACCGTCTCGAACGCGCGTTCGTTCTGCCCATCTCGGATCGAAGCCCGTGGACGGCTCTTCGCCGAGATTTCGAAAAAACGCGCCATGAAGTGAAACGCCGGTCCGCCGGTCCGCGATGGAGAGCCGCATGACGCTCGGAACAATTCTGCTGATCCTGCTGGTGCTTCTCCTTTTGGGCGCGATTCCCGCATGGCCCTACAGCCGGAGCTGGGGCTACGGCCCGTCCGGAATCGTGGGCGTCGTGCTCGTCATCATCGTCATCCTGCTCCTTACGGGCCGGATGTGACTGCGAACTCACCCGTCAACGAAAGGAACACACCCATGAAGATGGCCGAGGATCAGGGCCCCGGAATGGCCGAACTGTCGCAGGA
This sequence comes from Hyphomicrobiales bacterium, assembly GCA_027489535.1. Classification (GTDB taxonomy): domain Bacteria; phylum Pseudomonadota; class Alphaproteobacteria; order Rhizobiales; family Beijerinckiaceae; genus JAIXZO01. Next base: position 105,210 of record JAIXZO010000018.1, on the reverse strand, counting down.
TCTGTCCCGGATCAGGGAAGATTTGGGCAAGTTGACCGATACGGTCGCCAACATGCTGACCGGGCGTTCCGGCTCCGTTGCGGGCCGCGTCATGGGCGCGATGGAGGACACCCGGCAGACCCTGTCGGGCACCGCCGACACCGCGATGCAGACGGGCAAGGACTATATGTACGGGGCGACCGACAAGCTCCGCGAGGCGAGCGGGCAGGTCGAGGCGTCCATCGAGCGCAATCCGCTCACCGCCGTCATGGTTGCGGCGGCGCTCGGGCTCGTCGTCGGGATGATGGGACGCAACAACGACCGTCGGTGAGGCAGCCATGATCTCGGAACTGATGACCTTGGCCGGACGGTCCGCGCGACGGACCGTCCAGAATACGGTCTCCCGGATCGTGCTCTGGATCGCCGCCGGCGTGACCGGCGGAGTCGCCGTCGGATTCCTGACCGGGGCGGGCTATTTGTGGCTCAAGCGGTCTTGGGACGGGCCGGCGGCGGCTTTCATCGTCGCGCTCGTCTATCTGCTGCTGGCCGTCGCCCTGGCGGTCGCGGCCACGCATGTCGGTTCCGAGGACAAGAACCAGCCGTCCACGGCCGAGCAGATGCGCGCGCTTCTGCCCACGGTCCCCGCCGTCTTGGGCGTGGTCATGGGGATGCGTCGCGGATCGTCGCGGTCGTCCCGTACCGAATCCGTTCCCTTGACCGAGCGCGGAAAACTCATGGCCGAGCGTCAGGTCCGTCGATTGGGGCCGCTTCAGCGTCTCGGAGCCGGTCTTCTGTCGGGCTTCATCATCGGCAAGATCATCGATCGCCGGCTCGGCCGGTGACCACTCCGCCGGATGCCGCCGATCTTCAAATGAAAACGCCTCGGACATGATCCGAGGCGTTTTCATGGGATGCGGCGGCGTATCTTGGAAGGCGCTCGCGTCAGGCCCGCAGTTCCATCCGCTTGGGCCGATGCGACCGACGGTCGAAGAACAAGGCCTGACTGATGACGGCCTTCACCGTCTCGATCAGGAACGGCTTCGTGATCAGGAAGGCCGGTTCGGGCCGATCGCCGGTCAAGAAACGCTCCGGATAGGCGGTGATGAAGACCACCGGCACTTCGAGCGTGCCGAGGATTTCATTCACCGCGTCCAAGCCGGACGAGCCGTCCGCCAACTGGATATCGGCGAGGATCAGCCCCGGCTTGAGCGTCTCGAGGGCCGCGACCGCCTCGCGATGAGTGCGTGCCACGTCCACGACCCGGTGGCCGAGATCCTCTACCAGCGTCTGCAGATCGAGCGCGATGAACGGCTCGTCCTCGATGATCAGCACGTCGGTGCGGATTTGGTCCGCAATCTCGCGGCCCGCCGTGTCGACGAGCCCCTGCGCCTCCGCCACAGAGCAATCGAGCGTCTGCGCGATCTGTTCGATGTTGAAGCCTTCGAGCGACCGCAGAAGGAACGCAATGCGGGGTCGCGGCGTAATGGCTTCGAGGTTGCGGCGCGCACTCGCTTCGAGCGGCGAGCTGCGGGGATCGGTCATCGTGTTGATGGTCACGGAGCGCCAAACGCCGAGCATCACCCTGTAAAGCGCGATGCGCGGATCTTTGGCGGCGGAGATCAGCGACGGCTCCGCGATGACGGCCTCGAGCGCCGCCTGAACGTAAACGTCGCCCACGCTTTGGCTCCCAGCAAGGGCGCGCGCGAATCGACGGACATAGGGAAGATGCGGTGCGATAAGTTCTGACGTCGACATTGGCCCCCCGGAATGGCTCGACCCTTCTCGGGTGCGGCTTCGGAAAACGCGAGCGGTCAGGGTAAAGTTCCGTCGAAGGAACTCGTTTCAAGCGAAGACGTTATCATGGAGCTCGGCCGGCGCGAAATGCGGCCGAGAACCCCTCGGAGGGTGGGATGGAGCAAAAAAGAAACGTGCGCAACGTGTCCGGTACGGCGAAGCCGGGATCGCGCATGATCGAAGGCGACGGCAAGCCGGGTATTCACGTGCAGATTCAAGATCATATCGGCCGTCAATTGAGGGCGGTCTACGACGACGTGCTCAACCAGCCCGTTCCTGATCGGCTGCTCGAACTGCTCGAAGAGCTGGACGGCAAAAAGGCGGTCGACAAAGCCGACGACAAGGGAGGAGAGGGTTCGTGACAGCCAGCCCAGGCGTAAAGTCCGACCTCTTGGGCGCGATCCCGAGTTTGCGCGCCTTCGCGATGTCGCTGTGCGGAAACATGGACCGCGCCGACGACCTCGTTCAAGAAACCTTGATGAAGGCGTGGAGCAATCTGGACTCGTTCGCCGAAGGTTCGAACATGTCCGCCTGGCTGTTTACGATCCTGCGCAATTTGTTTTACTCCGAATACCGAAAAAGGCGCCGCGAGGTGGCGGACCCCGAAGGGCAGATCGCCGCGCGTCTGGCCACGGGCCCCGCCCAGATGGGCCACATGGACCTTCTCGACTTCCGCGAGGCGCTGCTGCTGCTCCCGCCCGATCAGCGCGAAGCCCTGATCCTCGTGGGTGCGTCGGGCCTGTCCTATGAGGAGGCCGCGCAGATCTGCAATTGTGCCGTCGGCACCATGAAAAGCCGCGTCAACCGCGCCCGCAACCGTCTCGGCGAGATCCTCTCCCTCCGCCCAGGAGACGAGTACGGCAATCCCGCCGATTGGGAACCCGCCCTCGAATTCGGCCGCGGCCGCACCCGCGTGGCCGAATAGGACCTCTCATTCCGGGGTCGAGCCGTTGGGCTGGATCGTCGCCATGCGGAAGTCGGGTACCGGCGCTTCGGGTTCGACCGGCGGCGGAGACGGAGGAGGATCGTTTTTCGGGTCGATGACCGCAGCCGTCAAAATCCCGAGCGTGCGCAGCACGGTGAAGGCGGAGCGATGCTCCTCGAAGCGGTTCACGATCTGGCTGCGACGGGCCGTGAAATAGGCCGACTGAATGTCGAGAAGCTCGAACAACGTGCGCTTTCCGCCTGAAAACTGCTCGTCATAAAGCTCCCGCGCCTTGCCGGAGGTTTCCACGCCCACCTGCAGCCCCTCGGATTTTTGCCGCGCGCCCAAGATGGACCGATAGGCTTGCCGGATGTCGGCTTCGGTTTCGTCGCGGACGTAGCGATATTGCAGCTCCGCCTGCTCCAACCGTTCATAGGCTTGGCGCAGTTGCGCCGATGCAAGGCCGCCGTCGAGCAGGTTCTTGCGGAAGGTGAGCAGCGCGCGACCGTCGATCTCGTCGCGCTTGTTGCGGCCCGCATAGCTTTTGCTGGTGAAGTCCGCGTCGAGCGTGATCAGCGGCAAATCCGCCGCCCTCTGCGCGTCGACGTCGCGCCGGGCGGCCTCGATGGCGGCTTCGAGCGAACGCAATTTCGGATTGTCCGCAGTCAACCGTCCCACCGCGTCCTCCGCCGACGTCGGCAGGAGCTTGCGCGGCAGGGGCGCGGGCTTCAGGGGTCCGGGCTCGATCTGGACGAGGCGGCGGAACTTGTCGGAGGCGTTAGCGGCTTCCGATTGCGCATCCGCAAGGCCCGTCCGGGCATCCGAAATGCGGGCTTGGATGCGTTTGACGTCCGCCGCCGTCGAATTTCCGTTCTGCTCGTTTTGCTCCACGAGATCACGCAGGCGATCGAGGGCGATGACGTTTTCTTCCGAGATCGCCAAGACTTCGCGCGCTTCGAGGACGCGGAGGAAGGCGTCGGCCATGCGGTAGGCCACGTCTTCGGTGATTTCGCGCACGCCGCGCTCCGCCGCCGCCCGCCGGGCTTCGGCCGAGCCGATCTGTCCCGACCGCGCGCCGAAGTCGAAAAGCAGTTGTTTCGCAGTGACTTGCCCTTCGACACGGCCCGACCCCGAGGCGATTTTCTTGTCGTAAACCCTGTTGCCCAGAACTTCCGTCGTCGAACTGATCACGCCGTGTCCGCCGCCCAGCCGGACGTCGAGCTGCGGGTAGAGGCCCGCCCGGCTCGCATCCAGAACGGACGAGGATTCCAAGGCCCGCGAGCGCGCGATTCCGATCTGCGGATGCACGGCAATGGCCCGGCGGATGACGGATTCCAAGGTGTCCAGCTTGATTTCGGACGACCCCGGCTTCTCGACCGCCGGCTTTTCGCGCTTCGGTTTCGCGGGTTTGCCCGCCGGCTTTTCGATGCAGGCCGGGTTTGCGCATTGGGGTTTCGCCCAAGCGCCGGTCATTCCGGCCAAGAAGGCGAGAAGCGCGAATACGATGGATCGGTGACCGCGCGGCGAAAACGCCGTTTCGACTTCTGAGCGCACAAGCGCCTCCACACAACGAATCATACGCAATACACGAGCGATGGTATGAGCGATTGTGGTTAACGGAAACTAAATTGCAGGTTGTAATGATAGCGGTCGCGCGTGACTGAATTCATGCTGAATTACGGACAAATTGAACCGAAATTCGCATCAAAAGCCGCCATGCTTTTTGGCGTTGCCGAAACCCCCGACGATTAGAACCGACATCGACCTTTTTCCCATCGTTCCGTCGTCCGGCGGAATCGATCGACAGGCGATGAACATGGCGAACGACACGATTGCAGCTGCGGCCCCCTCCGACGACGTGCGTGCGGAGCGTGTCGCGGTCGAACCGGGAACGCTCGACGGCGCTCTCCTCATCGAGCGTCCGACGCCCGGCTCGATCAAGGTTGCGGACGTGTTGGGCGCGAAGTCGATCAAGTTCGCCTTTCCGCTGGACGGGGTGAAGATCGTCGCGCTCGACGTCGATCTCGTGCTGCTCTTTCCGGACGGGTCGAAGCTGGTGCTTCCCGGTCTTGCGATGGAGCTGGTGGCACAGCAGCCGCCGACGCTCGCCTTCGCCGAACTGATCGTCGATCCGCAGCAGGTTCTCGCGAATATCGGCGACGTTCAGCTCACGGATTCCATACCCTCGCTGCAGATCGTCACCGCCAAGACCAAGGCTGACGCCGAGGCGGAGGCGGATCCCGTCGCGGAGACGGCGCAGGCCGTATCCGTCGTGATGCTGCAGAAGACGCAGGCGGGCGGCGCGCAGTCGGCGAAATACGACGACCCTCCGCAGCCCGACATCGCGCCCGCCGACAACACCTCGTCCAGTTCCTCGTCCGCGACCGGCGCTGCGTCCGCCTCGCCGAGCGCGTCCGTGTCGCCTGCCGAAGGCCAAGGCAACATTGCGGCCGCCAAGCTGACGATCATCGCGCTCGGCCTGGTCGGCAATACGTCCGAAGGAATCGAAACCGGAATCGCCCTCAAGGGCGGCGCGGCCGGACCCGGGGCGGAGGTCGATCCGAGCTTCGGCGCCCAGCGCGCCACGGAATACCTGACGGGTACGTCGGGCGACGACGTCATCTACGCCGACAATCCGGACCTGATGCCGGCGGGGACCTCCGCCCGCTTGCTCGACATCACCATCGACATGCCGCGCGGCGATCTGCGCGCCGTGATGGCGAAGGTCTACGGCCTGCCGGACGGTTACTCGATCGCCAATGCGCAGCAGGTCGGGAACCAATTCTTCGTGGCGCTCGACCCGGTCAACGACCCCAACCATGTCCAGTTGGAATTGGTTTACACGCTGCCGACGAATGATGCGGTTCCGGATGCCGACGGCTTCTTCCAGCGTTTCAATTTCGGCCTCGAACTCGTCGTGAAGACCGACACCGGATACTCCGTGACCAACGGCTCGGCGATCATGGGCGTGCGCCAGATCGACGGTCCCGAGGACGCCGTGTTCGTCGACGAAAACTCGGGCGATACGATCGTCGTTCTTTACGACGTCCCCGCAGGCAATTCGATCGATGCGGGCGCAGGCAACGACACGATTTTCGCGGGCGCAGGGACCGACACCATCATCGGCGGCAGCGGCGACGACGTCGTCTCCTACAGGCAGTCGCAGGATGCGGTCTATGTCGATCTGGGTGCGGGAACAGCGCGCGGCGGCTTCGCCCGCGGCGACGTGCTGCAAGGCGTCGAAGCGCTCGAAGGATCGCGCTTCAACGACCGTCTCGCCGGCGATGCCGGCGACAACAGGTTGTCGGGCGGCCTCGGCGCGGACACCTTGATCGGCGGCGGAGGCAACGACACGGCCGATTATTCCGGCTCCGCGCGCGGCATCGTTCTCGATCTGGAAACGGGCGTCGGGACCGCGGGCGACGCGGAAGGCGATCTTCTGGAGAGCATCGAATACGTCGTCGGCTCGATGCTCGGAGACGTGATCACCGCGGCCTATTCGGGCTCCTCGATCTCGGGAAATCTGGGCCAGGACACGCTCGTCGCGGGCTTGGGCGCGGACTCTCTCGACGGCGGCGACCCGGAAGACGCAACGGAGACCGATACGGTCGACTACAGCCGGTCGACCGCCGGCGTCTTCGTCGATCTGGCGCGCGGAATCGGAAGTCTCGGCTACGCGGAAGGCGACACGCTCGCCGGCATCGAAAACCTCGAAGGCTCCGGCTTCGACGACACGCTTCTGGGCGACGTCGCCAACAACGCGTTGCGCGGCGGAACAGGCAACGATTACCTCGCAGGCTTCGCGGGCAACGATACGCTCGAGGGCGGATCCGGCCAGGACACGCTGGACGGCGGCGCCGGTGCCGACCTTCTCATCGGGGGCGAAGGCAGCGACCTGATCGATTATGCCGCTTCCGGCTCCGCGGTGAACGTGCGCTTGGGCGGGACGAGCCGAGGCGGCGACGCCGAAGGCGATACCTATGAGAGCGTGGAGCGGGTCGTCGGATCGATCTTCTCGGACGTGCTGACCGGAAACGAGACGGACAATCTTTTGGCCGGCGGCAGCGGCGACGACGTTCTCGCCGGCTTGGGGGGATTCGACACGCTCGACGGCGGCGGGGGAACCGACACCGCGGATTACCGCGCGTCCGGCGCGTCCGTGACGGCGAATCTGCAGACGGGTGCCGTCTCGGGCGGCGATGCCGCAGGCGATCTTCTGATCTCGATCGAAAACCTGATCGGCAGCGATTTTGCGGATTCTTTGACGGGCTCGGACGCGGTCAACGTCCTCGACGGTGCAGGCGGAGCCGACACGCTCCGCGGAGCCGGCGGATCGGACAGGATTTTCGGCGGCGACGGGGAGGACTTCCTCGACGGCGGCGCCGACAACGACTCGCTTTCCGGCGGCTTCGGCAACGACACCCTTATCGGCGGCTTCGGAGCCGATACGCTCGACGGCGGGGAGGGCTTCGACCTCCTCTCCTATCAGGGCTCCGCCTCGGCGGTAGCGGTCAATCTCGCCCTCGGCACTGTCGCGTTCGGCGATGCGGAGGGCGACGCCGTCGTCTTCGTCGAAGGCGCGATCGGATCGGCCGGCGACGATACGCTCGCGGGCGACGATCAGGCCAATCGTTTCCTCGGGATGGCGGGCGCGGACATTCTGTCCGGCGGCGCCGGCGCGGATTCGCTCTATGGCGGCGCGGGCGACGACCTCTTGGTCGGCGGAGCCGATGCCGACCTTCTCGACGGCGGCGCGGGCAGAGATACGGCCGACTACGCGGCCTCCAATGCCGCGGTCACGGTCGATCTTGCGGCGGGCGTGGGCTCCGGCGGGCATGCGCAGGGCGACGTTCTCAACGAAGTCGAGAATCTCGTCGGCTCGCGTTGGAGCGACCGCCTCTACGGCAACGCTCTCGCCAACCGCATCGACGGCGGCCTCGGAAACAATTTCATCGGCGGCGCGGAAGGCGACGACACGCTCGTCGCGGGGTCCGGCGACGACACGATTTCCGGCGGCGCGGGCGTCGACCTTCTCGACGGCGGCCTCGGGCAAGACATGCTCGACTACACGGGATCGTCCGCCGCCGTCCGCGTCGACTTGGGCGCTTCCACCGCGTCGGGCGGCGACGCCGACGGGGACCTCTTCACGGGCTTCGAACAAGTGCGCGGATCGGCTTACGGCGACGTCCTGATGGGCTCGTCGCTCGCCAACATCCTCGAAGGCATGGCGGGCGACGACACGCTCGTGGGCGGCGGCGGCGGCGACGACTTCCGCGGCGGTTCGGGTCGCGACCTCGTGGACTATTCCGGAGCGTCGGCCGCAGTCGTCGTGGACCTCGACAACGGCGGCAGCGGCGAGGCCGACGGCGACGCCTATTACGAGGTCGAGGACGTTCGGGGCACCGCCTACGACGACCTCCTGATCGGCACCTCGGGCCGCAACGCGCTCGAGGGCGGAGCCGGCGACGACATTTTGCGCGGCGGCGCCGGCACGGACCTTCTCGACGGCGGCGCAGGCCGCGACGTCGCGGACTATTCGAGCTCGTTTTACGGCGTGGCGGTCGATCTCGGGCAGCAGCGCGGCACGGCCGGCGACGCGGCGGGCGATACGCTCGCGGGCATCGAGGACCTCGTCGGCTCGTTCGGCGACGACAGCTTGACGGGCGACGCAGGCGGAAACCTGATCCGGGCCGGCGGCGGCAGCGATGCCGTGTTCGGCGGCGCCGGCGACGACACGCTGCGCGGCGAAGCCGGCGACGACACGCTGGCGGGCGGCGCGGGCGCCGACCTGCTCGAAGGCGGGGCCGGAACCGACTACGTCGATTACGGGACTTCGGCCGCAGCGGTCGCGGTGGATCTCGGCACGGGACGCGGAACCGGCGGGGATGCGGCGGGAGACACCCTGACCGGCATCGAAAACGTCATGGGTTCCGCCTTCAACGACACGCTTGTCGGCAATGCAGCGGTCAACGCTGTCTTGGGCGGCGCGGGCGACGACGTTCTCGTCGGCGGCGCGGGTGCAGACGTGCTCGACGGCGGCACGGGGCGCGATCTCGCGGACTATTCGGGCTCCGCGGAGGGCGTCACGGTCAATCTCGGGAACGGCCGCGCCACGGGCGGCGACGCGAGCGGCGACGTTCTCGTCTCCGTCGAAGACGTGATCGGAACCGACCAGGCCGACGAGCTCGCCGGCTCCAGCGTCGCCAATCTGTTGCGCGGCGGTGCGGGCGACGACTCCCTCTACGGCGGCGCGGGCGACGACACGATCGAAGGCGGCACGGGTGCGGACCGCATTCGCGGCGGCGGCGGAAACGACGGCCTCGACGGGGGAACGGGCGAGGACACGCTCGACTACGCGGATTCGGACGCCGGAGTGACGGTGTCGCTCGCCGCGCGGACGGCATCCGGCGGATTCGCCGCCGGGGACACCTTCACCTCGTTCGAACACCTCGCGGGCTCCGCCTTTGCGGACGTATTGACCGGCGACGCCGGGACGAACCGCATCGACGCGGGCGGCGGCAACGACCTCGTGACCGCCACGACCGGAAACGACGTTCTCGACGGGGGCGACGGTTTCGACACCTTGGATCTGTCCGGGCTCGGCGCGGCCGTTTCCGCGAACTTGATGACCGGATTGGTGCTGCGGACCGGCTCGGCCGAGCAGATGCGCCTGAGCGGGTTCGAAATGGTCACGGGCGGAGCGCTCGCCGATACGATGACGGCGGGCGACGTCTCGGTCCGCTTCGATGCGGCGGCGGGCGACGACATCCTGACGGGCGGCGCGGGCTCCGACACGCTCTACGGCGGTGCGGGGGCGGACGTGATCGACGGCGGCAGCGGCGCCGACCTGCTTTACGGCGGTGCCGGAAACGACCGCCTTACGGGCGGCCCGGGCAACGACCTGCTCGACGGCGGATCCGAGACGGATACGGCCGATTATTCCGGTGCGTCGGCCGGCGTGGTCGTCGATCTCGGAACGGGTTCGGCGACCGGGACGGGCACGGACACGCTCGTCGCGATCGAGAATGTCGACGGTTCGGCGTTTGCCGACACGCTGACCGGCGACGCCGGAGCCAACCGGCTCCGCGGCGGCGCAGGGGCGGACTCTCTGGTCGGCGGCGGCGGTGCGGATACGCTCGAAGGCGGGATCGGCAACGACCGCATCGACGGGGGCACCGGCAACGATTCGATTTCGGGCGAAGACGGCAACGACGTGCTGCTCGGCGGCGACGGCAACGACACGGTGTCCGGCGGCCTGAACGACGACGCGCTGACGGGCGGGCTCGGCAACGACCTCGTGCGCGGCGACGACGGCGCGGATACGCTTTTCGGCGATCTCGGCAGCGACACGCTGGACGGCGGCGCGGGGATCGACCTCGTCGACTATTCCGCTTCGACCGCGGCCGTGAACGTCGATCTCTCCACCTCCCTCGGAATCGGGGGCTTCGCGCAGGGCGATTCCCTCGTCGGCATCGAAAATCTCGGCGGCTCGGCCTTTGCGGACACGCTCGCCGGCGACTCCTCGGCAAACGTGCTCGGCGGCGCGGCGGGCGACGACGTCCTGTCGGGCGGCGGCGGTTCGGACACGCTGTTCGGCGGAACCGGCAACGATCTGCTGGACGGCGGCTTGGGCACCGACAGCCTGGAAGGCGGAGACGGCGCCGACACGTTGCGGGGCGGCGACGGCGCGGACGTCTTGGCGGGCGGCGCGGGAGACGACGTGCTCGCGGGCGGGGCCGGCGCGGATACGCTGGACGGCGGCCTCGGGCTCGACATCGCGGATTATTCGGCCTCCGCCACCGCCGTGACCATCGATCTCGGTACGGGCCAAGGCCAAGGCGGAGACGCGAACGGCGATACGCTGATCGACGTCGAAGGCGTGATCGGCACGGCAGGCGGCGACGTGCTGCGCGCGGGTTCGGCGGCCGCGCGGCTCGACGGCATGGCGGGCGACGACATGCTGCGCGGCGGCGCGGGGCAAGACACGCTGTCCGGCAGTGCGGGAAACGACACGATCTCCGGGGGCGCGGGCGGCGACCTGCTCGCGGGCGGCGACGGCATCGACCTGCTCGACTATTCGGCCTCCGCAGCGGCCGTGACCGTGAACCTTCTCACCGGCATCGGTACGGGCGGCGATGCCGCGGGCGACACGATTTCAGGGTTCGAAAACCTGGCGGGTTCGGCGAACGGCGACTCGCTGACCGGCAATGTCGACGCGAACGTGATCGAGGCCAATGCGGGGTTCGACACGCTTGCGGGCGGCGCGGGCAACGACACCTTGTCGGGCGGCACTGGCGACGACCGCTTGGGCGGCGACGACGGGAACGACGAGGTTTACGGCGGCGACGGCCAGGACACGATCCTCGCCGATGCCGGAAGCGACCTGCTCGACGGCGGCGCAGGGTTCGACTTCGTCGATTACACGGCGTTCTCGGGCGCGCTTTCCATCGACCTGGCGACCGGGGCGTCGTCTTTGGCGGGCTTGACCGGGAACGACACGCTGGTCGCGATCGAGGGCGTGCGTTCCGGCACGGGCGACGACGTGGTGGCGGGCAACGATGCCGCGAACGTGCTCGAGACCGGGGCCGGCAACGACCGCGTCAGCGGCGGCGGCAATGCCGACCGCATCTCGGCGGGCACGGGCAACGACACCGCCTATGGCGGCGACGGCAACGACACGGTGCTCGGCGAAGACGGCGACGACCGCGTCTACGGCGACACGGGCGAGGACGCGCTCTACGGCGGAAGCGGCTCCGACACGCTGTACGGCGGTGCGGGCGGCGATACGCTCGACGGCGGCGACGGGTTCGACGTGGTGGACTATTCGGGTTCGGCCGACGCCGTGGTCGTCAGTCTCGCGGGCGGCCTCGGCGGCGGCGGCGACGCGGCGGGCGACAGCCTCGCGGGCATCGAAAGCGTGATCGGGACGAACCTGTCCGACTCGATTTCAGGGTCCGCGGCCGCGGAGCGCATCGACGGCGCGGCGGGCGACGACACGCTGTCGGGCGGCGCGAACCTCGACACCCTGATCGGCGGATCCGGCCGGGATCTCGTCTATGGCGGCGACGACGGCGACGTGATCACCGGCGGCGAAGGCATGGACGAGCTCTACGGCGACGGCGGCAACGACTCCCTTCAGGGCGGCATCGACTACGACCAGCTTTTCGGCGGCGACGGCAACGACACGCTGTTCGGCGACGACGGCAACGACCTGATCGACGGCGGCGCGGGATCGGACTCGATCTTCGGCGGGACCGGTGCGGACACGGTGGTCTACGACGGCGCGACGGCGGGCACGGCGATCGACCTCGCCGCGGGAACCGCCGTCTCGGGCACGAACCGGGACACGCTGTCCGGCATCGAGCACGTCGCGGGCAGCGATCATGCCGACACGATCGCCGGCGACAATTTCGCGAACCTCCTCGAAGGCGGCGCCGGAGACGACGTTCTCGTGGGCCGGGGCGGCAACGACACGCTTGCGGGCGAGGGCGGATTCGACGTTGCGGATTATTCCTCCTCGGCCGCCTCGGTGCGCGTCGATCTGGCGCTCGGCTCGGCGACCGGAACCGACATCGGAACGGACTCGCTGCTCGGGATCGAAGCGGTGATCGGCTCCGACCATGCCGACGAATTGCGGGGGGCGGCGGAGGCCGACTCCCTGTCCGGCGGTGCGGGCAACGACCTGCTGGTCGGCGAGGCGGGCGCGGACACTCTGTCGGGCGGGACCGGCGACGACACCGTCGCGGGCGGCGCGGGCGGCGACCTCCTGTCCGGCGGGGACGGCATCGACCGGCTCGACTATTCGACCTCGAATGCCGGCGTGACCGTGAACCTGCAGACGGGCGCGGCATCGGGCGGCCATGCGCAGAGCGATACGATTTCGGGCTTCGAGAACCTGCTCGGCTCCGTTTGGGGCGACCGACTGACCGGTTCGGACGCTCAAAACGTGATCGACGGCGGCGACGACGACGACACGCTGGCGGGCGGGGCCGGCGCGGACACGCTGCTCGGCGGTGCGGGAGCGGATCGACTCGACGGCGGCGACGGCGACGATTCCATCGACGGCGGCGCGGGCGACGACACGGTGACGGCGGATGCGGGAGCCGACCGCCTCGACGGCGGCGCGGGCATCGACCTGTTCGACGCCTCGGCATTCGGCGGAGCGGCGAGCGTGGACCTTTCCGCGGGAAGCGCCTCCATCGCCGGCCTTGCGGGCCGCGATGCGCTGACGGGGTTTGAAAACGTCGCGACGGGGGCCGGGAACGACACGGTCACCGGCAGCGACGCGGCCAACGACATCAGCACCGGCGCGGGACGCGACTTCGTCTCGGCGGCGGCGGGCGCGGATGTCGTCTTCCTCGGCGCCGGCGACGACACGGCGTCGGGCGGCGAGGGCAACGACTCGGTGTCCGGCGAGGACGGCAACGACCGCCTCGCAGGCGACGGCGGCGCGGACACGCTGGACGGCGGCGAAGGCGACGACACGCTGATCGGCGGCGTCGGGGCCGACCGCCTCGTCGGGGGCAACGGCGTCGATACGGCCGATTACGCGCTTTCGACGGGCGCGGTCACGGTCGATCTCGGCGCGGGAACGGGCTCCGGCGGCGACGCGGGCGGCGACACGCTGATCGGCATCGAGGCGGTGATCGGCTCCAACCTGTCCGATGCCCTCACAGGCAGCACCGCGGCGGACCTTCTGGACGGCGGCGCGGGCGACGATACGCTTCAGGGCGCGGCCGGCAACGACACGCTGCTGGGCGGCGCCGGAACGGACATGCTCTTCGGCGGCGCGGACGACGACTCCCTGTCCGGCAACGACGGAGCCGACACCCTCGACGGCGGCACCGGCAACGACCTCCTCGCGGGCGGCAACGACGGCGACTCGCTCGTCGGCGGCGCGGGCGCTGATACGCTGCGCGGCGACGGCGGCGACGACGTGATCGACGGCGGAACGGGCGCGGATTCCATCGACGGCGGAGCCGGCACCGACGTGCTGACCTATGCCGGCGCGACCGCCGGCGCGGTCGTCGACCTGGCGGCGGGGACGGGCACGACGGGCGGCGAGGTCGACACCGTCGCCGGCATCGAAGCGGTGATCGGTTCGAGCTTCGCCGACCGCCTTTCGGGCGGCACGGGACGCGACCGTCTGGACGGCGGTGCGGGCAACGACACGCTGATCGGCGGCGGGGACGACGACACGCTCGTCGGCGGCGCGGATTTCGACACGGCCGACTATTCGGCCGCGGGTTCGTCGGTATCGGTCTCGCTCGCGGCGGGAACCGCGGCCGGGTCTTCCACCGGCAACGACCAGTTGTCGGGCATCGAAGCGGTGATCGGTTCGGCTTACGACGACGGCCTGACCGGCGCATCGGGCGACGACTCGCTCGTCGGCGGGGCGGGCAACGACACGCTTTCGGGCGGTACGGGCGTCGATACGTTGTCGGGCGGCGTCGGCGACGACGTCGTCGCAGGCGGCGCGGGCGGCGACCTGCTTTCGGGCGGCGACGGCGCGGACGGCCTCGACTACGCGGCCTCCGACGCGGGGATCGCCGTTCATCTCGGAACGGGCGCGGTGTCCGGCGGCCATGCGCAGGGCGATACGATCTCCGGCTTCGAAAACGTGGTCGGGTCCGAAATGGCGGACGCCGTGACGGGCAGCGACGCGGCCAACCTGCTGGACGGCGGCGGAGGTCGGGACACGATGTCGGGCGGTGCGGGCGACGATACGCTGCGCGGCGGTGCGGACGGCGACCTGCTGCAAGGCGGAGACGGAGACGACCGCGTTTCCGGCGATGCGGGCGACGACACGATCATGGGCGACGCCGGAGCCGACCGCATCGACGGCGGTTCGGGGGTGGACCTGCTCGATCTTTCCGCCTTCTCCGGCAACGCGACGGTGGATCTTGCGGCCGGTTGGGGCGCCATCGGCGGTCTGACGGGCACGGACGGCATTCTCGGCATCGAGAACGTGTTCACCGGAAGCGGCGACGACACCCTGATCGGCAGCGACGCCGCCAATCTCTTCACGACGGGTCTTGGCCGCGACAGCATCTCGGCGGGACTGGGCGGCGATACGGTCCTCTCCGGCGCAGGCGACGATACGATCGACGGCGGCGAGGGCGACGACTCGCTTTCGGGCGAGGCGGGCGCGGACGTTCTGTCGGGCGATCTCGGGGCTGATTCCCTCTTCGGCGGCGCGGGCAACGACATGCTCACGGGCGGTGCAGGGGCGGATCGCCTCGACGGCGGCGCCGACTTCGACACGGCCGTCTATGCCGCCTCCGCCGGCGCGATCACGCTCAGCCTGACCGGGCAAGCGGGTACGGGCGGCGACGCGGCGGGCGACGTTCTCATCGACGTCGAAGCCGTCGTCGGATCCGCATTCGGCGACGTGCTCACGGGCTCGGCCTCGGCGAACCGTTTCGACGCCGGAGCCGGCGACGACACGATCTCGACCGCGGCCGGCGACGACACGGTCTATGCAGGCGCAGGCAACGACAGCGCAGCCGGCGGAGACGGCAACGACCTGCTTTATGGCGAGGACGGAGCGGACACGCTGTTCGGGGATGCCGGAGCGGATCTTCTCGACGGCGGCAATGAAGCGGATTCGCTTTCCGGCGGCACTGAGGCCGACACGTTGCTGGGCGGCGGCGGGGACGACGTGCTCGACGGCGGCAGCGGTTCGGACTCGATCGACGGCGGAGCCGGCACGGATACGGTCAGCTATGCATCGGCTGCGGCGGCCGTCGTGGTCGATCTTTCGACCGGGCGCACGACGACGGGCGGGGACACGGACAGCCTGACGGGCATTGAAAACGTCATAGGCAGCGCCTTCGCCGACCGCATCACGGGCAACGTGTCCGCCAATCGTCTCGACGGCGGCACGGGCGACGACACGCTGATCGGCGCTGCAGCGGACGACACGTTGATCGGCGGCGCGGGTCGCGACCTTGCGGACTATTCGTCCGCAGCGAGCGGGGTGACGGTCAATCTCGCCACCGGCACGGCGTCCGGGTCCGCGACGGGCAACGATCAACTTTCCGAAATCGAAATCGTCATCGGCTCCGCCTTCGCCGACCGCATCACCGGCACCTCCGCGGCCGACTCGCTCGACGGCGGGTCGGGCGACGACAGTTTGGACGGCGGGTCGGCCAACGACACGCTCTCGGGCGGGGCCGGCAACGACGTGATCGCGGGCGGGGCGGGCTCGGACTCCCTTGCGGGCGGTCTCGGCATCGACATGCTCGACTATTCCGCCGCGACGGCGGCCGTCACGATCGATCTGTCCAACAATTCGGCTTCGGGCGGCGACGCCGCCGGAGACACCATCGGCGGGTTCGAGAACGTGCTGGGATCGGGTTTCGCCGATCGTCTGACCGGCGACGTGACGGCCAACCGACTGGACGGCGGAGCGGGCAACGACACGCTGTACGGCAATGACGGCGACGACACGTTGATCGGCGCTGCCGGCAACGACTCGCTGTTCGGCGGCAACGGCGCGGACTCCCTGTCCGGCGGGGACGGCAACGACACGTTCACGGCGGACGAGGGCGCCGACACGATCGACGGCGGACTGGGCATCGACTTGGCGGACTACTCGGTCGCGGCCGGGAACCTCAACGCCGATCTGGCCGCCGGCTGGGCCTCGGTCGTCGGGCTTGCAGGTGCGGACACGCTGATCGACATCGAAAACCTGACCTCCGGCGGCGGAAACGACACGGTGGTCGGCTCGGATTTCGCCAACATCGTCTCCGTCGGAGCCGGGAACGACTCGGTTTCCGCCGGCGCAGGCAACGACGCCGTCCTGCTCGGAATCGGCAACGACACCGCCTTCGGCGGCGACGGCAACGACTCCGTCGGCGGCGATGCCGGAACGGACCGCCTGTTCGGAGACGCGGGCAACGACACGCTCGACGGCGGAACCGAGGACGACGTGCTCATGGGCGGCCTCGGCGGGGACTCCCTCATCGGGGGCACGGGGTTCGACACGGCCGATTACGCGTCGGCCAGCGCGGGCGTGACCCTCAGCCTTCTTGCCGGTTCGGGAACCGCGGGCGAAGCGGCCGGAGACACGCTCTCCGGGGTCGAGGCGGTGATCGGCTCGGGCTTCTCGGACTCGATCACGGGCGACGGGCTTGCCAACCGCTTGGACGGCGGGGAAGGCAACGATACGCTTTCGGGCGACGGCGACAACGACACGGTCATCGGCGGATTGGGCGACGACAGCATGTCGGGCGGGGCCGGCAACGACTCCTTGTCGAGCGACGACGGCAACGACACGGTCTACGGCGACGACGGCATCGACACCATCTCCGGGCTCGCGGGCAACGACCTGATCTACGGCGGTCTGCTGGGCGATTCCGTGCTCGGCGGCGAGGGCAACGACACGCTCTTCGGCGACGGCGGAGCCGACACGCTCGACGGCGGAAACGGCAATGACAGCCTTTCCGGCGGCACCGAGAACGACACGCTCTCAGGCGGAGACGGCAACGATACGCTCGACGGCGGCACCGGAAACGACTCCCTCGTCGGCGGCCTCGGGACGGACCTCGCGACCTACGCCTCCGCGACCTCTGCCGTGACGGTGAACTTGGCCACCGGCCGAGCCACGATCGGCGGCGACGTCGACACGCTTTCGGCGGTCGAAAACGTCACGGGCAGCTCTCTGAACGACAATTTGACGGGCGACGCGCTCGCCAACGTTCTCGACGGCGGCTCGGGCAACGACACTCTCGTCGGCGGGGCGGGCAACGACACCTTGATCGGCGGCGCGGGTTTCGACCTCGTCACCTACGCCTCCGGCACCGCCGCGCTGACCGTCAATCTGAAGCTCGGCACGGCCTCGGCATCCGACAGCGGCGACGACGTGCTGTCGACCATCGAAAGCGTCATCGGCACGTCCTTCAACGATACGATGTCCGGCAGCACCGGCAACGACTCCCTCGCGGGCGGGAACGGCAACGACACGCTGTTCGGCGACGCAGGGGTCGACACCCTGTCGGGCGATGCGGGCGACGACACGATCGCGGGCGGGGCCGGCGGCGACAGCCTGATCGGCGGCGCCGGCAACGACCTGTTGGATTTCAGCGCGTCTTCGGCGGCGGTTTCAGTGAATCTCGCCACGCTCGTCTTGAGCGGAGGCGATGCCCAGGGCGACACGATTTCCGGGTTCGAACACGTTACCGGCTCCGCCTTCAACGACACGCTGACCGGCGACAACTCGACGTTGGTCGGCAACATCCTCGACGGCGGCGCGGGCAACGACTCCCTGTCCGGCGGGGACGGCAACGACAACCTGCTCGGCGGCCTCGGCAACGACATGTTGTTCGGCGGCAACGGCAACGACGCACTTTACGGCGGCGACGGCAACGACACGTTCACGGCGGACGAGGGCTCCGACATCATCGAGGGCGGTCTCGGCACCGACCTCATCGACCTGACTGGATTTAACTCGCTCAACATCAATCTGCAGACGGGCACGGTCCTCGTCACCGGTCTGACGGGAACCGATACGATCTCCGGCGTCGAGAACATCACCGCCACGGCAGGCAACGACAGCATCGTCGGCGACGATGCGGCCAACGTGATCATCGCGGGAACGGGCAACGACTCCGTGGTCTCGAACGCGGGCAACGACGTTCTTACGATGGGAACGGGCGACGACAGCGCCTACGGGGGCGAGGGCAACGACTCCGCGACGGGCGACGAGGGCAACGATCAACTGTTCGGCGGAAACGGCGACGACACTCTGTTCGGAGGCGACGGCGACGACATCGTCGAGGGCGGCGCGGGTCGCGACCTGATGTCCGCGGGGCTCGGCAGCGACACGGTTTCCTTCGCCTCGTCCTTGTTCGCCGCTTCGGTGAATCTCACGACCGGGTCGGCGACCAGCAATGCCGAGATCGATACGCTGTCGGGCTTCGAGCACGTGACCGGATCGGTGTTCAACGACACCGTGACCGGAGATGCCCTCGCGAACGTCGTCTCCGTCGGCGCAGGCAACGATTCCGTCATGGGCGGGGCCGGCGGCGACAGCATCTACGGCGGCATCGGCTTGGACCAGCTCTACGGAGAGGCGGACAACGACTTGATCGACGGCGGCGACGGCGAGGATTCGCTGTATGGCGGCGCGGGGAACGACACGATCTACGGCGCCGCCAGCATCGACATCATCTACGGAGACGACGGCAACGACCTGATCTACGGCGGGAGCAGCCGCGATTACATGTACGGCGCAGCCGGCAACGACACGATCTTCGGCGGCGGCGCCGACGACGTGTTCGAGGGCGGCGCAGGGAACGACTCGCTCGTCGGCGCCGGCTACAACGATCTGGTCACCTATGCCTATTCCGCCACGGGCATCACCGCGCGCCTCGATCTCGGGCGCGTCAGCGTCGGCGGATCGGAGGTCGACACCGTGTCCGCGATCGACAACGTGACGGGCACGGACTACGCGGACGTGATCGTCGGAAACAGCGCCAACAACATGCTGTACGGCGGCGCCGGCGACGACACGATCAACGGCGGCACGGGAGCGGACACGCTGTTCGGCGGCGACGGACTCGACGCGATCGACCTGACCTCGGCCGCAGCCGCGATGTATGTCGATTTCCAGTCCGGAATCGCGAGCGGCGAGGGAACCGACGTGGTCTCCGGTTTCGAGATCGTGTTCGGATCGTCCAGGAACGACTCGCTCAACGGCGTCGACGCTCAGAACGACCGGCTTGAAGGCCGCAGCGGCGACGACAGCCTGTTCGGCAGGAGCGGCAACGACAGCCTTTACGGCGGCGACGGCAACGACACGCTCGACGGCGGCATCGGAGCCGATCTGATCGACGGCGGAATCGGCGTCGACACGCTGGATTACCGCAGCAGCACCGGGGCGGTTTACGTTGCTCTCGGAACCGGCGTCGTCTCCGGCGGGACCGCCGCGGGCGACACTTTGGTCGGCATCGAGAACGTCGTCGGTTCCGATTTCAACGACACGCTCGTGGGCGGAAGCGGCGCGAACGGCTTGTTCGGCGGCAACGGCAACGACCTGTTCATCCTCGACGGCTATTCGGGCGGCGACACGTTGGACGGCGGCCTGGGCAACGACGTGCTCGATGCCTCCGCCCTGTTCAACGTCGTGCTCAACCTGCGTGACGGCACCGCGTTTTTCGGCGCGAACACGACGTCGCTGCTGTATCTCGAGCATGCGATCGGCACGGCCGGCGACGACACGTTCCTCGGCACTGCGGGCGACAACGCCCTCTACGGGGGCGCTGGAGACGACTACTTCAAGGGCTTTGCGGGAGCGGACAGCTTCTACGGCGGCGACGGCAACGACTGGATCTCCTATTACGACCAGAACGTCGGGGTTACGGTCGATCTGATTGCCGGAACCGCGTCCGGCGGCGACGCCACGGGCGACGTCATGACCTCGGTCGAACGACTGACCGGCTCCGGGAGCAATGATTTGCTGTACGGCAGCGATGGCCGCAACGCCGTTTGGGGCGCGTCCGGCAACGACGTGATCGACGGCCGCGGCGGCGACGACTCGCTCTCGGGCGAAGACGGCCGCGATACGGTCTACGCCGGCGACGGCAACGACAGCCTTTACGGCAACGAACAAGAGGACAGGCTCTTCGGCGGTGCCGGCGACGACCAGCTCTACGGCGGCGGCGACAACGACACGCTTTACGGCGGGGACGGCAACGACTTGCTCTACGGAGGGGCGAACACCGACGAGATCCACGGCGACGCAGGCGACGACTACATCGTCGGAGGTTACTGGGGCAGCCTGTACGGCGGCGACGGCAACGACACGATCTACGGCGGCAATTACGACGACACGATCACGGGCGGCGCGGGCAACAATCTGTTGTATGGCGGCGGGGACGGCGACGTCTTCCGCGGCGGGTCGGGGATCGACACGATCTACGGCGGCGTCGCCGGTACGAACCTCAACACCATGATGGACCTGGTCGACTACTCGGCGAGTTCCGCCGCCGTCAACGTCGACCTCCTCCTCGGCACGGCCGTCGGGGGCGATGCCGACGGCGATTCGCTTGACGGGATCGAAGCATTGATCGGCAGCGCCTACGCCGACATGCTCAAGGGCGGCACGGACGGCAACGGACTCTACGGCGGCGACGGCGACGACACCTTGGACGGGCAGGACGGTCTCGACTGGCTTTATGGCGGAGCAGGCATGGATCGGCTGTTCGGCGGCCTCGGCCGAGATCGGCTCTCGGGCGGCGACGGCGACGACACGCTGTTCGGCGGCTCGGGCATCGACGACCTGGACGGCGGGAACGGGTTCGACTTGGCCGATTACTCGGATGCGACGGGAGCGATCTTCATCGACCTGACGATCGGGCAGGGTTCGTTCAGCGACGCGAACGGCGACTCGCTCGTCGGGATCGAAGCCGTTCGCGGCTCCGCCTTCGCCGACACCGTCATCGGCAGCTCCGGAGCGGAGAGCCTGGAAGGCGGCGGCGGCAACGATCTGATCGGCGGCGGGGACGGTTCCGACAGTCTGTTCGGCCAAGCGGGAGACGACGTTCTGGAGGGCGGAACAGGCGCCGACCTCATCGACGGCGGCGCCGGGTTCGACAAGGCGTCGTTCGCCGACCTCGCAGCCGGGGTGAACGTGGATCTCGCCGCGGCGCGGGCCACGTCGGGCGGCTCCGTCGATACGCTTTCGGGCATCGAGGGCGCGATCGGTTCGGCTTTCGCAGACACGATGGCGGGATCGAACGGGGACGACTTCCTCGACGGCGCCGCCGGCAACGACGTGATCTCCGGCTTGGGCGGCAACGACACGCTGTTCGGCGGCGACGGCTACGACATCCTCGACTATTCGGCGTCGTCCACCGGCGTGACCGTCAATCTCGAAGCGGGAACCGCGACGGGAAGCGTGATCGGAAACGACTCCGTGGCGGGCTTCGAATACGTCAAAGGCACCGCCTACGGCGACGTGTTGACCGGCGGAGCCGCAGCCGAACGTCTCGACGGCGGCGACGGGGCCGACACGTTGTCGGGCGGCGCTGGCGACGACACGCTCGACGGCGGCGGCGGCAACGACCTCCTGACGGGCGGAACCGGCAACGACCGGCTGACCGGCGGGCTCGGCACCGACTCGCTTTACGGCGGTGCCGGCGGCGACAGTCTGACGGGCACGCTCGGAGACGACGTGCTGTCGGGCGGCGAGGGCAATGATCTCTTCACGCTCGACGGGTCTTCGCTTTCGGCGGGTTTCAATGCGGTTTCAGGCGGCGACGGATACGACGTGGTGCGGTTCTCCGCGATGAACCCGGGTATGATGGCCCAAGCTCTGGCAGGATTGCTTTCGGGCGTCGAGGAGATCGACTTCACTGCGGCCGGGGTCGCCGCGAACCAGAGTTGGCGGGCGAGCGACATCGCGGCGGTCACCGGCGGCGGCGGCACTCTGACGCTGAAGGCGGACGCGAACGACGTGTTCACCATCGCCGAGCCCGCATCGCGGTGGACGTCGTCCGTTCAGGACGGCACGACGACCTACACGATCTTCACGGACGATGACCATACGCAGCAGGCGGCGCAGCTGGTGGTCCAATCGGCGGCGGCCTGACGGCGGCGCGCTCCGGCTCAGCGCCGGAGCGCGTCGTCGGCGATCTTGCGGACGGGGCGCACCAACGCGTCGAGGACGGTACGGCGGCCGATGAGGATGTCGACCTCCGCCGTCATGCCGGGCACGACGGGCTTGTCGCGGCCGAAGCCGGTCGCGGCGGCCTCCAACTTCACCCGAAAATAAGGCAGGCCCTTTTCGTCGGTCAGCGCGTCGGGCGAAATGTCCACGACGCGGCCGGGAAGGCCGCCGTAAAGGGCGTAGTCATAGGCGCTGATCTTCACCGTCGCCGTCTGGCCCGGCCAGATTTCGGCGCGGTCGGTCGGCGACAGCCGCGCTTCGACGGCGATGGCGGCATCCGCCGGAACGAGCTGCAGGAGCGGCTCTCCGGACTTGATGACGCCGCCGACGGTGGTGACGTAGAGCTTGTTCACCACGCCGGTGATGGGCGCGAGAACCTCCGAACGCGTGCTGCGGTCGCGCAGCGCGGCCATGGATTCCTCGAATTTCGCGATGGCCAGTTCGGTTTCCGAGCGCTCGCGCTCGGCGTCGCTGCGAAAGCGCAACGTCGCTTCGCGCCGGCGTCGCGTGACCTCGCTCATCGCCGCCTCGATGCGCGGAATGTCGTGCAGCGTCTCCGACAGCCGCCCTTCAATCTGCTGCAGCACGCGCTCGCTGTCGAGCATCTCGTTGACCGAAACGCCGCCGATTCCGGCGAGGCGGCGCAGATTGGCGACGCGTTGCGCCACCAATTCGCGCTCGCGCGTCGTGTTGGTCCAGCGCGAGCGCAGTTCCGCGAGTTCGAGTTCCTTTTGGCGCAACTGATCGTCGAGAATGGCGATCTGCTCCATGAGCGTCTTGCGACGGCCCTCGAACAGCGCCACTTCGCGCTCGGCGATGCGGGGCATTTCGCGTACCAGCGCGTCGGGCATCGTCAAGGACTCGCTGCCGCGCGTCTCGGCCTCCAACCGGGCGAGGCGCATGCGCCGCGCGATGATTTCGAGCCGCGCCTGGCCCAACTCCGAACGCCAGATGCTGTTGTCGATGCGAAACAGCGGACGCCCGCGTTCCACATGCTCGCCCTCGCGGACCAGAATCTCGCCGACGATGCCGCCCTCAAGATGCTGCACCGTCTGAATTTGGAGTTGGGGAACGACGCGGCCGGTGCCGCGCGAGACGCGGTCCAACTCCGTGAAAGCCGCCCAACCGAGCAAGCCGGCCAGCGAGGCGGCCGTAATGAGCACGAAGCTGCCATGGGCCCGACGGGCAATCCGGTCGGTTCGGCGCGGGAAGACGAAATCGTTCTGTATCATGCGGAAAACGTCGAAATCCCTGATGAAAATAGCCGAAGCGGGCCGGCAGGGCCGCCTCCGATGCAATTCGTCCTTCTTCGGTAATTATATCTTAGGTTGTAAACATTCCTTATACAGCCAGTTCTATTCGTTCCGTCATTCATTCGCTCATCGTCTTTTCGTTTCGGAGTTTCTGCAGGTGTTCGGTCAAAAGAGACGCTCCGCATCATCGGTGGCCGGCGAGGCGACGACGCTCGGAAGCGTCTTCGAGAACGCCCCGGCGGATGGCCCTGCACATGCCGAAGCGGCGCTCCCCGATCCCGATGCCTTTGTCTCCGCAGATCCCGAAACGTCGCCGAAGATCGGCGGCGAAGCGTTGACCGAACTGGCGCGTCTAGCTCCCGAGCGGTCCGTCCCCCACGACCTGCGCGCGGCGTTCGAGGGCGGCGTGACGCCGCTCGCGCTGATCTGGGCGGGCGGGCAACTCGGCCTCGATCTCGTCGAGCATACGGGCGGGCTCGCGGCGCTCGAAGCTGCCGACCCGCCGTGCCTCGTGGTGTTCGAAGACGGCACCGCGCTCGTCGTGACGGGATCGTCGGGCCGGAAGCGGTTCGCCGTGTCGCGCGAGGACGGACCGACTTTTCTGTCGCGGGACGAGATCCTCGCGGCGTCGCCCGCCGCGATCTTCATCGTGCGTCCGCTCGACGGCGGAACGGAAGCCGCGGCGACGCAACCCCGCTCGATCGCGATGGAAGCCGTGGTCCATGTGCTGCGCCGGCGGCGCGGGCCGTTGATGCAGCTCCTTGCCGCATCGGCCGCGTGCAATCTGCTGTTGCTGGCGCTGCCGGTGTTCTCGATGGCGGTCTATGACCGTGTGCTGCCTCATCTCGCCATGGAAACGCTGTGGGCGGTCGCGCTGGGCGTATCGGTGGCGCTGGCGGCCGATTTGGCGCTGCGGCTCGTGCGCTTGAGCCTGTCCGACGCGGTGGGCGCCTCCGCGGCGGTGCATCTGCAGACGCTGTTTTTCAGGCGACTGATGTTTTCCGCACCCGCCGCCGCGCCGAAACGCGCCGGCGTGCTGACGCATGCGTTGCGGGAACTGGATCAGTTCTGCCACGCCTTGCCCGCGGGCCTCACGGCGGCGCTGGTCGATTTGCCCTTCGTGGTCGTGCTGTTGCTCGTGCTGGCCGCCATTTCGCCCTCGGTCGCGCTCGTGGCGGCTGCGGGCGCGGTGATCATCGTGGTGCTGCAGGTCGGCGCGCAGGCGCTGTCCGATCATCGGATGCTCCCGGTTTCGGAGAAGGCGCAGCAGCAGGCCAACATGCTGGTGGAAGGCGTCGAAGCGCTGCGCAGCGCGAAGCTGCTCGGCCTCGAGCCGCGGCTGCTCGCACGCTGGGAACGGTTGGCGGACGGCTTGGCCTATGACGCACACCGTGCGCGGTTCTGGTCGGGCTTTTCGAGCCAGGTCGCGATGTTCGGCAGCCAGATGATCACGGTGGCCGTGATGATTGCGGCCGTGCACGACATCGCGCTCTCCGCGATGACGGTGGGCGCGCTCGCGGCCGCGACGATCCTCGTGAACCGCATCGTCGCGCCTTTGGCGCAGATCGTGATGAGTTTTCAGAGGCTGCGGAAGACCGGCCCGGCTCTGGGCCCGGTTCGCGCCGTGCTCGCCGCACCTGAAGAGGCGGGCGCGGATTCGTCGCCGGCGGCGGAACGCCCGTTTCGCGGCCATATCCGCTTCGAGGGCTTGGAATTGCGGCATCCGGGCGCTCCGGCGCCCGTGCTTCACGGCATTTCGCTGTCCATCGCTCCAGGGGAGAGGGTGGCGCTGATCGGACGCATCGGCAGCGGCAAGAGCACGTTGTTGCGATTGCTCGCGCGCTTGGCCGAGCCGACGGCTGGATCGGTTGCCTTCGACGGCGTGGACGCACGGCTGTGGAACCCCCGTGCACTGCGACGGAAGATCGGCCTGCTGACGCAGGAGACGCCGCTTTTCGACGACACGCTCCATGCCAATCTCGTGTTGGCGCGGCCAGACGTGGAGGCCGCCGGATTCGACAGGGTGGTGCGCATCACCGGCGTTCACGATATCGCGGCCCGGCAGGCGGACGGCTATGCGACGAAGACGGGGCCGCGGGGAGAGAACCTGTCCGGGGGCGAACGTCAGGCCGTGGCGCTGGCGCGCACGCTGATGGCCGAGCCGCCGCTGCTGCTTCTCGACGAGCCGACCTCGGCCATGGACAACGGTTTCGAGACGCAGATCATCCAAGGGCTGAAGGAATGGCCGGGCCCGCCCGGCGGCGTTCTCGGGCCGGATGCGGAATTGCGCAAACGCACGCTGATCGTGGCGACGCACCGGCTCGCCGTTCTCGATCTCGCCGAGCGCATCATCTGGCTGGACGGCGGCCGCGTAATCGCCGACGGACCGAAATCAGAAATATTGGCGCGAATGGCTGCAAAGTGAGCTTTCGTCTTTAAGACGTCATTTTCCGTATAAAAACAGAATTTAAGGTCAAATTGCCGATTTAAGATAATAAAAGCACTCTGCTGATAGAATAGAAGTGTTATTTCATAGGATGGATTGCGATGGCCGGCGGCGGCAGCAGTGACGACGAAGAAAATTTCTGGCCGGAATTCGTCGACGCCCTCACCGTCATGACGATGGTGCTGACCTTCATCATGATGGTGCTGGGTCTCGTCGTGTTCAGTCTGTCGCAGAACACCTCCCGCGCGCAGTTGGCCGAGATGGCCGCGGCGGCGAAGGTCGAGATGGAAGCCTCGAGCCCCCTCGATCAGGTACAGAAAAAGATCATCGAGGTTCTCAAGAGCAAGGCTGCGCCGAACAAACCGAAAGAGGACGTCAAGGACTCGACCTTGCCCGAGCCGCCGGCGAAGGCGGCCGAAAGCCGTGTCGCATCGTTGGAAAAGACTCCCGATGCCGCCAAGGGCACCGCCCGGATCATCGCGACCGACGCCGCCTTCACGATCGCGTTCGAGGATCGCGGGTTCCAGCTCGACGCGGCCGTGACGGAAGAATTCGACGAGTTCGTGCGGGCCGGCATCAAGACGGGGACGCCGATCTTCGAAATCAAATCCTTTGCGAAGGTGGGGGGAGGGGCCGTCACCGAGGCCCGCCGGCTCGCCTATTACCGCGGGATGGTGGTGCGGCAGCAGCTCGTCAAATCAGGCATTCCGGGAGACCGGGTGCGGATGAAGGTGGACGACGCCGCGACGCCCGAGGCCGAGAATGCCGTCAAGATTTTCCTGAACTGACACGATCGGATTTCACCAAATGCGTTCTCATTCGAATATTTTGAAGAAGATCAAAACTCAGAAGATACGCTTCGGCGCGCTCGTCGGTGCCACGCTGGCCTTGATCGCCTGGCAAAATCATTTCGTGATCAACGGCATTCTCGCCAACGTCTACCACAACGCCACGATCGTCATTCTCTTCCTGTTCGGCTTCGTGCTTGCCGGGTTGAAACTGTTCGCGCTCGGCAATGACGTGCGCGCCTTGCTGGCGCTCGAGGAGACCTACGGCGATCTGCGGCATAATTCGGAGCCGGATTCCGAGCAAAATCTCGCCCGCTTCGCCAAGGCGCTGAAGCCGGGCATCGTGTTCCGCCGTTCGCGCATCCTCGGGCACGTCTACGAGCTTTGCGTCGAGGAACTGCTGCGCACCCGCAGCATGAAGGTCAGCGTCGGCACCATGCAGCAGATCCTGCATGCGGTGGACGTTTCGCTGAGCCGCGAGCGGTCGGCGCTGAACTACATCACCGGCCTTCTCGTGCTGCTCGGCCTGATCGGAACCTTCATCGGTCTGATGGAAATGGTGGGCTCGGTGGGCGGCATCATCGGCGGCGTCGCCAATTCCGACGCCTCGTCTCAGGACGCGGTGAAGGGGCTGATGCGCGACCTGCAGGCACCGTTGATCGGCATGGCGACGGGCTTCTCGGCCTCGCTGTTCGGCCTCGCCGGATCGCTGCTCGTGGGCCTCGGCGCTCGGTTCTTCGCGGATGCGGCGCACGGCGTGAAGGAGGAGTTCGAGGAGTGGCTGGCCGGGATCGCACAGATCGAGCGCACCATCGGCGACAATTCCCCGCTCGTGGACGATACCGGCATCGGCGCCATCGCCAACGCCATCGTCAACGTGTTCCGCACCACGCAGGGTTCGCTCGACCGCAGCTCCGACCTGATCCGCAGCCTCGCCGACCGTCAGGATCGGCAGACGGACGCGTTGAACAAAACGCTGGAACAGATCGAGCGGCTTGCGGGGCAGCAGGCCCTGAATTCCGAACGGCTGAACGCCATCGACCTCGTGCGGTCCGCCGTGGGCGGGCTGCGCAGCGACATGGCGGATCTGGCGCGATTGCAGGAATCGCGCATGTCGGAGAGCACGGGCCGCATCGCGGAGATGCTCGAAACCCGCTCCGCCGCCATCGGCGACGGGTTGCGCGACGTGATGGAGCGGCAACGCGAAATCTCGCGGGCGACGCGCTCGCTGGAAGCGCAGACGGCGACGGGGCTCGCGCGGATCGGCCAGATGGTCGAGTCCGGGCAGAAGCTGCAGGCGGACGGGTTCCGCGACCTCGTGCAGGGACAGACGCAGATCGAGAACGTCGTCGCCGAAACCGCCAAGCGCATCGACGGCGAGGCCGTCGGCCGGCAGGTGAGCTCCGCGGTGGAGGCCCGGTTCTCCTTCGCGATGAACGAGATGGTCCGCTCGCTGGATTCGGCCTTCGAGAAGCTGGCGCTCGGGTTGGAAGTGGTTGCGGGAACGCAGGATCAGGTGCGCACGGCCGTGCAGGCGCGGCTGGGCAATGACGGGGAACTGCGCGCGCTCGGCCAATCCATCGAGACGGGCATGGCGCAGGGCTTCGCCGAAGTGGCGCGCGCCATCGACTCCGTCTTCGCCGGCTATGCCGACCTGCTGCAGCGCGAGCGCGACCGCAAGCCCGCCGGACCGGCCGAGACGGCGGCCTCCCCCGCTCCCGCGCCCGCCTCCTCGGCCGCGGCGGTGCTCCCGCCCGAACTCGCTTCCGTCCCCGCATCGCCCCCGGCATCCCTCGCCGCACCCGGTGCGGATTTCGACGCCATCGAAGAACGCCTGCGGACCATCGTGGCCGCAGGTCGCCGCTGATCCGAACCGGGAGAGCCCGCATGTTGAATGCCATCGCCGACAAGTTTCGGCTCCGCCGTGCCCGCCGCGACCAGTCGCGGATCGGACTTCGGTCCTGCTGCATCGTCACGCGGCTGTCGCTGCCGGAGCGCAACATCGTCCTCGACGGCGTCGTGCTCGAGATCGGCAGCGAATGGGCGCTGTTCCGCGAGGCGGCGATCCACCTTTTCGACCGCTCGGGAGAGAGCGTGATGCTGATGATGGACGGCGATCCCCATGCCGGACGCATCAGCGCGACCGACGAGCGGGGGTTTTGGATCATTTTCGACGAGCCGATCGACGATTCCCGCGCCCGGGACTACGCGCTGCGCCACGGGGTCGATCCGGTGCTGGTCATCTGAAAAAATACGGAGTCTTTTTCACCCGATATCAGTGACTTGGCCGCCGGGCATCCCTCGGCGGCCAATTTTTTGGGCGCAACGGTCTGGCCTTCCCTTCGGTGATCGAATAATCAAGACGCATCGAGCGAACAGCAAATCGGTCCATAACGACTGAATTATCGTTCGATGAAGATGGTAAAGGACAGAAGTCCTCCGCCGAATCTGCCGCAACCTTGCGCACAACACAGGGGTACGACATGATCCGCGAATTGAATGACCATAGTTAGGCCTCATTTGGTGGGAACGAACCAAGGAAAGTAGTTCCCCAAGTGTCGAAATAGCCTGACACAACTCCGTAAGCCGACGAGCAACGAGCACGCACAAGCTGCGTGAACGGTCGCGTTCGACCCGCATCCGGGTCGGCAACGCGGGGCCGCATGATGAAGCACGCCCCGCTTTCCCCAGCGCCGCCGACGCATCGACGCGTCGCGACGGTCCTTGCCCGAAAGGGAAATTCCGATGGCAATGCCCAAAAACATGTCCGCCGCCACCTATTCCGGTCGCGGCTTCAAGCAGGTGTTCACCGAAGAGTTCGATCGCAACACGATCGACAGGCCGGGAACGGACGATTGGAAATACACGCTGCCCGGCAACGTCCGCAGCATTCTCGGCATCACCGGCGAAAAGCAGCTCTACGTCGACCCGGCCTTCAAGACGGGGAGCGGCTACGCGCCCAACATCAATCCGTTCTCGGTGAACAACGGCGTCGCGACGCTGACGGCGCAGAAGACCACCGCCGAACAACAGTCGAAGCTGGGCTTCAAATACACGTCCGGCATGCTGTCGTCTTACGACAACGCGCAATTGACCTACGGCTTCATCGAGATGCGGGCCGATCTGCCGAAGGGCCAAGGCTTCTGGCCCGCCTTCTTCCTGCGCGGAGCCGACCAGAAGGTGCAGGGCGAGATCGACCTGTTCGAGGGCTTGGGCCACCTGCCGAACGCGTTGTTCCAGACGGTGCATTACCGCGGCGCGGGCGACGACCTCATCAAGAACAAGACCGTGCGCGCCAACGTGGCCGATACCACGGCGGGGATGCACACCTACGGCGTCGATTGGAATCCGCAAAAGATCGCGTTCTATTTCGACGGCGTGAAGATGGGCGAGATGGCGACGCCCGCCACCATGAAGATCCCGATGTACATGATCGCCAATCTCGCGGTGGGCGGCCATTGGGTCGGTGATCCGAACGCGTCCACGCCCTGGCCGGGGAAATACGACATCGACTACATCCGCGTGTGGCAGGACAACGCGATGCTGGCGTCCCAGTCGAAAAGCGGCGGTGCGGGCAACGAGACGCTGAGCGGCGCCGACGGCAATGACCGCATCTCCGGCGGCGGCGGCAACGACATCGTGCTCGGCGCGGGCGGCAACGACGTGCTGGACGGCGGGACCGGATCGGACCGCACCGTCGGCGGCTTCGGCAACGACACCATGACCGACGGCGCGGGCGTCGACACGCTCATCGGCGGCAAGGGCGACGACCGCTACGTGATCACCGATTCCGGCAACGTCATCGTGGAATTCGAGGGCGGCGGCATCGATACGGTGGTGACGGCGCTGTCGTCCTTCGGGTTGAGCGGCAATCTCGAAAACCTCGAGCATCTCGGGGCCACCGCGTTCCGCGGCGTCGGGAATTCGGCGGGCAACGCGATCACCGGCGGCACCGGCAACGACGTGCTGATCGGCGGGGCGGGCAACGACACGCTGAACGGCGGTGCGGGCAACGACAATCTGTCGGCCGGCATCGGCAACGACCGTCTCGCGGCCGGGGCGGGCAACGACACGCTGTACGGCGATGCGGGTAACGACGTGTTCGTGTTCCGCGCCTCGGACGGCGTGGGCCGCGAGCTGATCCGGGACTTCCGGCCCGGCATCGACGATCTCGACCTGCGCGACTGGGGGATCAACACTCTGGCGGAGTTCAGGGCCGCGACCGTGGACACGGCGGCGGGCGCCACCATCAAGGCGGGCGGCGAAACCATCGTGCTGCAATTCCTGAAGGAAGCGGCGGTGACGGCCAACGATTTCGTGGTCTGAGCGCGCCAAGATCGAAAACCGATCCGACGACGAAAAAGGCGGCCGAGAGGCCGCCTTTTTTCTGATCGCGATGGTCGGAGTGGCAGGATTTGAACCTGCGACCCCCTCGTCCCGAACGAGGTGCGCTACCAGGCTGCGCTACACTCCGCCGACGCGATGACGGGCTTATAGCGGGGGCCTCGGTGGCGCGCAACGGCAAAACGGACCCTCCGGACCGATTGCAAGCCGACGCGCCCGACACTATGGTGCGGCCCGCGCGCGCCGAGTGATTTGGCCGCGCCGGTGGGGCGTCGCCAAGCGGTAAGGCAGCGGATTTTGATTCCGCCATGCGGAGGTTCGAATCCTCCCGCCCCAGCCAGACAGAAATTCGGGTTATTTCATAGACGCTTGTCGGCCGATACACTCGGCAAATACACCCTTCACTACACCCGCTCGTGGATCCGTGCCCGGACACCTGAGCTTGCGCTTGTTCAGTAAATCGGACCAAAATGAGCGCAGCGGTGTGGATTCGGGTGGTTAAGAATGAGTGGTAGCAACAGAGACGTGATCGAGTTCCTCGGGTCGAGGAAGCAGATCCTCCGCCAGGTCCTGGCTTGGGGAGAAGTCGACCGTGCGTGGGATTCGGTAGGTCTCGGCTACGGGTCCCGCGCCTTCGATCAGGTCTGGGATGCGGTCGATGCCGGCGTCGAAGAGCTACCCGTAGGTCCCGAGGGACGACCGACCACCTACTTCTTCATCGACGACCCCGAGACAGCCAAGAACGAGCTGCGCCGACTGGTTAGCTGCCTCTCCGCGGAACGGCTGAAGGGCAGGGCAAACTGATGACCACCTTTGACGGAACACGAGAAGAGGTGATCGACCAGGTGCTGGAGTGGGCCGGTGTCAATGAGGTCTGGCGCGAGTACGATCTGGAGGACCACGTCGATGCGATCTTCGACGTCCTTGATGTCCCAGGTTCGGACTACGAGACCGAGGTCATCAACGACGACAAGCCCGGCCTGACGGACGTCGGGATGACGTACATCGTCTACCATGACGATGCGGTGAGGGCTGCGATCCGGGAGAACATTCTGAAGGCTCTGAAGGCCGCCGGGGTCGAGCACGAGGTCGAATTCCGCGACTACGACCCGGAGCGCCGGATGCGCGAGTGGAA
Source organism: Hyphomicrobiales bacterium (assembly GCA_027489535.1). GTDB lineage: Bacteria > Pseudomonadota > Alphaproteobacteria > Rhizobiales > Beijerinckiaceae > JAIXZO01. The sequence goes on along the minus strand of JAIXZO010000018.1, from coordinate 72,874 downwards.
GGAGGGTGTCCGGACGCTGATGCTGGTCATGAAAGATCGGAGGGACTCGGAGCAGCGGCGGCGGATCGCTATGACGTTGGAGCAGTATTTCCCGGACGGCGTCGAGAATCTTTCGCCACAGGGCATCCAGGTCCTCGACGGTCTCCTTACGCAGATGTCGGATGCTGTAGGCGGTGACGACAAGCTGACCGCGGCAAACATCGAGGGCGTGATGAACCTCTACCTCACGATGTGGGACGAGGAGTTCGTGGCCTTGAGACCCCGGTGAGTCCGGGAGGAATTCCAGAGGCTCCTCGACAGCGCCAGGTTCAACAAGAACAACATGCGACCTTTAGCGGTCTTTTTTTAAGTCGCGATCGAGCGATGATCCACCCCCTCGCGAGCGGCGAAAGGGACCCGTTAAGTCGTGACAGGTCTCCACAGCATTGACGGGAACGGCAAGATGGGCACTCCTCGTCTCTCCAGGATCTTAGACTCAAGCGCTACGCCGATCTCCTGTTTGGTCTCCTGCCCGAACTGCCCGCAGAACAGCGTCAAGAGCCTTTCGACCCATGCCGAGGTGCACCTCGCGGTGGTGTGAGACGCAGACGCAGGCGACGTTCTCGATAGTGTCGTCACCGCCGTCAGCGAGGGAGCGTATGTGGTGTACCTCTGTGTACGGAGTGCCGTCAGGTGTGAGGAATAGCTCGGAACGGCAGCCCGGAACCTCACACCTAAAGCCAGACCTCGCCCGAGCAATTGCCACAACGAGTGGATCACGCTCGTAGACAGTTGACCGAGCTCGACGCGGCCTGGGCTTTTGATCACTGCCGCTACGAGTTCGCGCGTACCGATCCAGCAGCTCTTCGAGAGATTTCCGTTGGAATTCCTGAGCAGCTTCTTCTACGTGCTCGCGCTCGGTCCTCTCGTCTACCTCCGACTTTTCATCCGGCTCAATCCATAGCCGCTGGTATTCTGCACTTATCGCGGCCGCGTCCAGACCACCCGTTCCGACGTCGAAGAACTCGGACCAGACGGCACGATCCATTGCCGCGCCACCCTTGAAGCCGGCGCGATCGTCGCGGGGATCGATTGCACGCAAGTTCATGAGCTTGTTGTACACGCCGGTAACCGGGCGACCGATCCGAAGCGCGACATCCGCGACCGGGGATGCAGCCAACTTCGACACCTTTGCGCTGTAGGTCTCTGTGTACGCCCAGAGCGCCGCGACAACCTCATCTCTTGACCAGTCGCGGCCGGTTCGGGCCCACAAGGCGGTCAAGCGCTGCTCAAAGCGCTCCTCGACCGGATAGTTCGTCGCTGAGTGGAACTTGAGGTTCGGAAGATCCTGTAGGATCGGGTCGGCGCGGAGCCAGTCCTCCTTGATGACCTCCCGTGCCGATGCAACGTGCCGCAAGTCCAGAAGGACGCGGGGGCGAAGCTCGTTGGCTGCCTTCGCTCCATCGCGCCAGAACGGCTTTGCCTCGGCTGTCTCCGGACGCAACTCTACCGTCTCAACTACAACCGCTTCAGCGACGATGCCCGAGATTGTGCGGGCCTTCCCCTTGTTGCGCCAGAGGAAGATCCGATCACCGACGGCAATTTGGTCAGCGTACCGGGTGACCAGCCACGCAAAACGCGATGGCAGGATCCTCAAATAGCCGTCGATGTCGAACGTGTCTGGGTTGCCCTGAAAGATCCACGAACTCATGTCCCGAAACTCCGAACCCCAAGCTCCAACGTCACCACAGTGGGTCGACAATGCAAACCCTCACCTTCGGGGATCAACCGAACGTATGTTGCGATCACAACGAACGTTGACGTATGTAACGAAACCCATTATGGTCATGGTCAAGGTGATCTGAGGGGTCGATCCGGTGCGCCAGTACGTCGTCTATCTCCGTGTCTCCACCGAAGACCAGGGACGCTCCGGCCTCGGCCTTGAGGCCCAACGTCGAGATGTCGACGTCTTCCTGACCTCCTTCTCCGATCTCCCCTTCGAGATCCTCGGGGAATTCGTCGAGGTCCAGAGCGGTGGCGACAATGATCGACCCGAGCTCGGGAAGGCTCTCGACCTGGTGCGGAAGACCGGCGCTGAGCTCCTGGTCGCCAAGCTCGATCGGTTGTCCCGTCGCGTGGCCTTCATCGCGAACATCATCGAGGACAAGCGGGTCAGGCTTCGGGTCGCCTCGATGCCTTACGCGGATACGTTCCAGCTTCACGTCTACGCCGCGCTGGCGGAACAGGAGCGGGCCTTCATCTCGGCCAGGACGAAGGCAGCCCTTCAGGCCGCCAAGGCCCGCGGCGTGAAGCTCGGCGGAATGCGGGATGCGACGGGTAAGAGGAACGACGCGAAAAAGGCGAAGGCCGACGTCGAGGCGCTGAAGGTCATCGAGATCGTCAGAGCCTTCCAGGCGCAGGGCCTGTCCCTTCGCGCCGTAGCCGGGCGGTTGAACGACCTCGGGGTTAAGACCCCGCGAGGGGCGTCCTGGTCGGCGGTGCAGGTGTCGCGGGTAGTCCAGAGGGTTGGTGGATCGTCAGCTATTTCACGCTCTGCTTCGTGAAATTTCGAACGGCAGCCCCAGGTCCCCCAATGTAAAAACAGTCGGAAGGTAGACCTTGAAACCCCAATTCTTTCGTGGATCGAGACCATGACGTTTGAGCCGCCTACGCTGAGCAGCCACCGCGCACTGATGTCCGCCGCACCGTCTAGTGCCTTGGCCAGAGCCGCTGTCGCGGAACTGGCCAACTTGTTGGAGGACTACGAGATTGCGGCTGGCCTGCGAAAATACGGCCGTAGCAGTCGAGCCGACGCCTATCGCTCGAGCTTGGGTGCGTTCGTCGGAGAGCTTCTTATCGCACAATCCAAGCCGGATGCAGCAGGATGGATGTCATGGCCGCTCAGCCGCTCAGCCTACACTGAACTCCCGCACAGCTATGACGATGTGAAAAGCGCCGTCGAAGTCCTCAAGGCACTCGGTTTCATCGAAGTCGCCGCCGGGAAGCCTTTCTTGCAGAAGAATTTCTTTGTCTCCGGCGGACCGGTCGCGAAATCTAAGGGATTTACCTCGATGATGCGGCTGAACCCGAAGGGTCTGGAATGGCTCCGGCATCGCGGACTGTCACCGCAGAGCCAAGGAGAGCATTTCAAGGATGGGATCCCAACCAACCCGTTGGTTCTGAGGGGGGCATCACGACGCGTCGACGGCCGTAAGATCTCGGGTGGAGTTCTCCGGATCCAGAAAACTCCGAAGTCGGTCGCCCTGGCCAAAGAAGTGCAGGAACTGAATGCCTTTGTAAGTCGGTTCGACATTCAACCCGCGAAACACCGTGGCTTCAAGCGCATCTTCAACGAAGGCGATCATCAGAACTTTGCTTGGAACCGCGGAGGTCGCCTCTACAGCATCGGCAGGGGCTCCTATCAGTCCCTCTCAAAGTCCGAGCGCCTCCAGATGATGATCGACGGCGATCCGGTCGTTGAAATCGACATCTCTGGATCGTACTTGACCATTCTCCACGGGCTCCTTCAGGTTCCCTTCGATCCCAGCGCCGACCACTACCAAGTGGATGGTCTCGATCGGGAGCTCGTGAAGCGCTGGACTGTGGCGACATTGACGTCCGGGAGGCTGGTCAGATGGCCTCGCGGCCTTCGCGATGGATACCGGAAAAGAACCGGGCTGAAGATCCCACCGGTGTCTACCGTAGCGAGGGCAATGGAAGCTCGGTATCCCGTACTTGCTCAACTGAAGGACCAACAGGAGTTCTCATGGGCCACTTTCATGTGGCACGAGAGTGAGATCGTCATCGTCACCCTTCGTGCACTGATGGACGCGGGCATCCCGGCGCTACCCGTGTTCGATAGCGTCATTGTTCGTGTTCAGGACAGGGACACGGCCCTCAGAGAGCTTGAAGGTGCTTTTCGAGAGGTCGTAGGGATCCAAGGGTCATTCGTCGTGCACGCTGCGATTCCCTGACACGCCCCATCAGACACCCTTCTCGTTTGGCCTGAGCTTGGTCGGTATCGATATCGTTCATCACCTTTGGCGGAGGCCTCTGAGGTCTCCCCAGAGGCACCCGAGGGTATAAGCAGATCGAATTCAATTGCCAGATCAGTGGACGGGCATGCTCTGGCGTTCCAGAGGTTTCGTCCGTCTGAGGGCTCGAATCTCCCCGTGGGCGTGAGTTCAAGTCAGTTCTTGTAGTCACAACGACCATACATCTGACTGGGAAATATCCCGTCAGGCATGATATGGCGAGAGTGGACCGCATTGAGTTTGTTGTCGATCGCAGTCACATGTACAATTCCGTTCGGTGTGACCTCGACGAATGTCGTGCCATTACGATGCCTGAATTGCGTGAGAGGCGAAGATCCAGCATTTCCTATGATCATTGCTTGGTCTCCGTTAACCGCAATGGTAAATTTAAACGGTGCGACGCTTTTAACCACGATCCTATCCGGATTGAACTCAGCCGCAGTGCTACTCGTGCTTACTGTGAAAGCGCATTCGTAAGCTTGAACGATTTGAGAAACGCTACTCGTTGTCAATTGTAAAATGAAATAGAAAGCTAAGACATACGTCGTTGCTAGTTTCGTCACCCTGAATCTCCGCAGCATTCGTCATGCACCAGTATAGGTCACATTTTACAGTGTGGATACTGCCTTGGAATACACGGGCCGGTAGCGGCAGCAGTCTGAAAATCCATGACTTTTCCGTAGAACGTGCTCGCTTCAGCTGTCCGTCCCTTTGAAGCCCGGATTCTGAGAATCCAAGTGGAGGAAAATGCATTGGCAGGTCAGTTTCAGTAATGCGTATTGACGGACACGATGACACCCGAAGAGGAGGAAGCCCCGCACCTCTGGAAGGGGCCATTCCGTCGCCGCAGCGGCACCGTAAGCGGCCAAGACAAAGCCCGCGTTACCGCCCTACCCAGAGACGCTCCGCGGCCGTCCTGGGGCAACCGGGGGCGCGTATCTCACGGCAGCGTGACAGCCTCGACCACGTCCCTCATCTGCTCCACGCTCGGCCCGCCGGAGTAAGTCCCCAGGGTCATTCCCTGCCGCTCATGCCCGACTACCGCCGAAATGACATGGGGAAGTTGACCCGCCATTTCTGCCTTCGTGATGAACCAGCGGCGGAAGGAGTGGAAGTCCACGTTGGACTGTCGGGCCCCCTGCGTCTTCTCGTCCACCCCCAGCTTTATCCTCAAGCGACCAAAGTGCTTTGTGAGGGCCTGACCTGGTTCCACGCTGCTCCCCGGCTTCACTGGTGGCAGTTCGTTGAACAGCAGGGCATCTGAGGCCTTGTCTTTCATTCGGGCCTCTACGAGCCCCCTGACGGCGCTATGCACCGGCACCTTTCGGTTCCCTGCCTTCGTCTTGGCATCGACAACGTGGAAGCAGCCGACGGCGTCGGCGGTCATCTCCACCACGTCCTTCACCCGCAGCTTGGCGATTTCGGAGACGCGCATCCCTGAGAGCGCGGCAATGCGGACGGCATCCCCCAGCATCGTCCCTTCCTTGGTTCCTTCCAGCAGCGTCTTCACCTCCTTGTCCTCGAAGGGGCGCTTCTTGATTTGGGCCACCTCCAGATCGCGGTCATTCACCCCTTGGCCCAGCCAGGGGTTCTCGCTGGCGTAGCCGCGTTTGATCAGCCACCGCCAGAACGAGGAGAGGCAGGAGACGGCTTTGTTGGTTGTCCGAGGGTGGACGCCCTTCTGGATGAAGCGGGTGGAGACGTATTCGCCCGCCCTCTTGCGGGTGGTCCGCTCCAGCATCGAGACCTCGGAGAGGTACTTCGTCACTTCCCTGCGGTAATCGTGTTTCTGGCGGGGTTTCATGCTGGCCTTCTCGCCCAACCAACGGTCCACGAGGGGGAGAAGTGGGGTGACTTGACCGCGAGCTACTTCAAGGAAGTCGGGAGGATACCCCAGCGCGTCGGCTCTATCGGTCAAGGCCAACTCCGTGAGTTCTTCGTCGCGTTTCCCGGTACGGGGGTCAGTGGCCCCATGCTCGTTCCAGAGTAGGGCCTCCTCGATCAGGCCAAGTGTCCTTGACGTCAGGCCGTTACGCGCATCCTCAAACGACTGGCGGATGAGGGCGATGACGGCGTGCTTGAGGCGGGCTGCCTCGCTGAGGCTTTCTGTCCCGAGTGGAGCGACAACGTGGGACTTCCCAAAGATGGCCCTGAGATCCTTCGGGACCGCGAGGCGGACCCGCCACTTTCTGCGGTGAAGTTCGAGGTGGGTGCGGTCGTAACGCATGGTGGATCTGTTGGCTGATGCAGGAAATACACCCGTCAAATACACCCGACGGCTACACCAAACAATTGATCGCATTGATTTTAGTGGGAGAATGACACGTGAGACGAGGGTCCTCCCGCCCCAGCCAAATGTTTCCGATCAGGATCGTCCCGCTGAAGCTGCTGAATGCGTCTCCAGCCATTCGCGCAGGGCGAAGTTCATGCGCGTCTGCCAGCCCGCCCCCGTTCCTTTGAAAGCGGCGACGACGTCGGCGTCGTAACGGACGGTGAGGGCGACTTTGGTGACGGCCGATTTCGGACGGCCGCGCTTCACGAGCTTGCCGCTCGCGAATTTGTCGGCCCGCTCGAAGAAGGCGTCGGTCAGTTCGCGCGCGTCGTCCGGATCAATCCATGAGGTCGGCGTAGCGGGCTTGTTCGCGGTCATCGGCTTTTCTCATGCTGATGAATTATCGTAGATACAAAAATATGGACGGCAAGGCTTTCCTGCAGATCGCCCCAACCCCGCGCCACGTCCCCCGCTTCCGTGTATAAAGCCGTCACGCCACCAGCCGGAGTGATGCCGTGGATGTGTCTTTGATCGTGTTCATCGGCCTGACGGTGCTCGTCGCGTCTTCGGGGGCGATGTTCAAGCCGGGGGATTGGTACGAGACGCTGAACAAGCCGTCTTGGCGGCCCCCGAATTGGGCGTTTCCGGTGGTGTGGACGGTGCTTTACGTGCTGATCACTTGGGCCGCTTGGCGCGTGTGGACGACCGCGCCGCGCGAGGCGCTGCCGCTTGCGATGGGCCTTTACGGATTGCAGCTCGCCTTGAATGCGGGGTGGTCGGCGATCTTTTTCGGGATGAAGCGGATGAAGCTGGCGCTTCTGGAACTCGGCGCGTTGTGGCTGTCCATCGTCGCGCTGATCGCGGTGTTCTGGCCGCTCGACCGGACGGCGGCGCTGATGCTGGTGCCGTATCTCGTCTGGGTGACGACGGCGGGCGTGCTGAACCGCGCCATGATCCGGCTCAATCCCGAGGCTGAACCTGCGCGGGCGTGAGCCGCGCGGGGCGCGTCTCTCAGCTTCCGCGATAGGTGGAATAGGCCCAAGGCGAGCAGAGCAGCGGCACGTGGTAATGCCCGTCCGCTTCCGCGATTCCGAAATGCAGGGGCACGATGTCGAGGAAGGCGGGGTCCGGCAGGGCCGTGCCGGCGGCGCGGAAATATTCCGCGACGTGGAAGCGGAGCTGATAACGCCCCGGCCGGTAGGTTTCCCCGATCATCAGCGGCGCGTCGGTGCGACCGTCTGCATTGGTGACGACGGTGCCGAGATGCGTCCAGCCGCCGTCGGCGCCGGCTTCGAGAAATTCGATCTTCATGCCCGCCGCGGGGCGACCATGCATGGTGTCGAGCACGTGGGTGGACAGGCGTCCCATGAGGGTCTCCGCGTTCGGCCGTTCGGGTATGGCCACGCTAGCGGGCGACGCCGCGCTTTGCAGCACCGAAGGACCGCCGAGCGCCAAATAGCGGTGGGTATCGGCAGGCGATTGTCGCGCGAGCGCGGGCGGGGCATAAAATGCACGTGTTCTCTCGCGCGTGCGCATGAATCGGAGCTCCCCATGGACGCCTATCTTCTCGAATGGGGCAGCTTGCTGCTGCGCTGGCTGCACATCGTGACCGCGATGGCGTGGATCGGCGCGTCCTTCTTCTTCATGCATCTGGATGCGTCGCTGCGCGCGGCGCAGGGCATTCCGGCCGGGCAGGGCGGCGCGGCGTGGCAGGTGCATGGCGGCGGCTTCTACGAGATGCGGAAATATTTCGTCGCGCCGGCGTCGATGCCCGACGAACTGACTTGGCACAAATGGCAGGCCTATTGGACGTGGCTGTCCGGCTTCGTGCTGCTGTGCTGGGTCTATTATGCGCAGGCGAGCCTCTATCTGGTCGACCCGGCGGTGATGCCGCTGGCGGGATGGCAGGCCGGGCTGATCGGCATCGCCGGACTCGTGCTGGGCTGGGTGGTGTATGATCGGCTGTGCAAATCGCCGCTCGGCAAGAACGACGCGCTGCTCGCGGCGGTGGGCTTCGGCTTCGTCGTGCTGATGAGCTGGGTCTTCAGCAAGGTGTTTTCGGGCCGCGGCGCGATGATCCACACCGGCGCGCTGATGGCGACGATGATGGCGGCCAACGTCGCCATGATCATCATGCCAAACCAGCGCAAGGTGATCGCGACGCTGCAGGCCGGCGGCACGCCCGAGGCGCGCTACGGCAAGGAGGCCAAGCAGCGCTCCACCCACAACAATTACATCACGCTGCCGGTCATCTTCACGATGATCTCCAACCACTATCCGATGGTGTGGTCGAATTCGTCGAACATCCCGCTGGTGGTGGCGCTGGTGCTGCTGGGCGGCGGCATCGTCCGGCATTTCTACAATGTCCGCCATGCGAGCCACGACAAGTCGCCCTGGTGGGCGTGGGCGGTGGCGGCGGTCGCGACGCTGTTCGCCTTCTACGTGTCGCTCGCCTCCGCGCCGGGCGGGCGCGAGGTGCTGGGCCTCGCTCCGGTCGAGAGCGCGACCGTGCAGCTCGCTTCGGCCGCGACGCCGCCGAAGGACGCGGTGGACGTGATCCTCGGGCGCTGCTCGATGTGCCATGCGGCGGAACCGGTATGGGACGGCATCCGCATCGCGCCGAAGGGCGTGATGCTGGATACCCCCGAGCGCATCGCGCGCCATGCGGAATCGATCCGGATGCAGGCGGTGCTGACGCATGCGATGCCGCCGAACAATCTGACGGAGATCACCGGCGAGGAGCGGCGGGTGCTGGCGGCTTGGCTGAAGGCGAAGTGAGGCGGCTCACTCGGAGCCGTTGACGACCTTCACCGCGCCGGTGGCGAAGATGCGCGCGAGCATGCGCTCGATGCCGCGGCGCACCTCGTCGGGAATTTCAAAGCCGAAACCGGCTTCATCCGTCGTGCGCCAAGCGCAGATTGCGCCGATCGTCCACACCGCACGGTCGGCTTCGTCGCGCGGGTGCCGGATCTCGAGTTCGAAATCCGCCCGTTCGCCGGCGGCGATGCCGCGATCGGCCGACAATTGGATTCGCATGCCGGCGCCGCTGAGATCGCGCAACTCCATCGCGTGACCGTCGAGGCGCACGACCGCAGCCGTGTCCACGGAAAAACGCGGGCTTTTCCTGAGATAACGGGGGGAGGGGACGGAGCGGACGGGGGGAGACATCGGTACGGCCGTGGACTCACGCTGAAATTGAACGCCCAAGTTGTGCCCCTTTTTGAGGCGGGCGTACAGATGCCGATGGGGCAGCTTTGGGCGCGACGCACCGCAGGCGGTCGCAAGGGTCGATCATGGTCTCCGCCCGTCGGATGAGATGCATTATATGACGTAAGGGAATACAATGATGCCGGCATGAAGGTTCGGGGGTCGCGATGAACGTCGTCCGCATGTTGTCGGTGTTGGTGCTTCTGGGTTCGCCCGTCGCGGCGGAAGATACGCCGCCGCCGGGTTCCATGGCCGTGCCCGCGGCAGAGCCGGAGGCGACCGGGACGGTTTCGCGCGCGCCTGCGGCGGAGCGGCCGCAGCGCGAAGGGCGCGACGGCCGGCCGTGTCTCGACGTGTTTTTTGATCCGCGCAGCGCGAGGGAGTTGGAAGTCTGCAGCGTGCCGGACGAGTGAGCCGTGGCGGCGACGCCGCACGGCTCGGGCGCGTTACGCGCCGGCCATCATGATGAGTTGGATGTAGCAGATGCGGCGGCGGAACGTGCGGCCCTGATTGTACTCGTAGATCACGAGACGGGGACGCTCCTTGCCGGGGCGCTCGACCTTGATGTCGATTTCGTCGGGCAACAGGATGCCGACATGGCGCAGCGCGCGGTGCGGGTCGGCGGCGATGCCGTCGAGCAGGTCGCGGTCGAACCAGCAGCGGGCGAGGACCGCGCCGAGATATTCGACGATGCGTTCCTTCAGCTGCTCGGAGTCGATGATGGTCTTGATCGGCGGTTCACGCTCGAACTCGGCGTCGTCGATGGTGTCTTCCGGACGCAGGTCGATCGTCTTCAGCCCGCCGGAACGTTCGCTCCGGACGGCAGGCAAAGACTTCGAGCGCCCGTTCTCGGCCACCGGAGACCCCGTATCGCTGCGCCGTCCCGAGGAAAGGCGCGCTGAACCCTGAGTTGTTTACTCCTATTAACATCTCACGGAGGTTGTTCAAGCGCAAGGCTTCCGCTGCTGCGCAAGGCTTTCCTTCCGGGGCTGCGTACCGGCGGATTGCGCGGTCGCCGTGCGGCCGTCTCAGGAATGCAGCGGAACGATGCTGTAGCCCTCGTTGCGGCGCAGCAGGCCCGGCGCGTGATGGACCATGAGATAGGGCACGCCCACGTCGGACGGTTTTTCGAAGATGCTGATGCGGCTGCGGGCCGGCGCGAAGGTGCGCTCGACGAAGGCATGTGCGGCCGCGCCGCCCGCAGGATCGTTGCAGTAGATGCCGATCCGGTCGATTCCGCCGAAGATGTAACGCTTTACGTCCTGAAGCATGGTCGCCTCGCCCTGTGTCGGAAACACGTCTCTCGGAGCTGGATCAGCAAGTTTCGGGCCGGCTTCCGGCCTTTGCGCGCGCGCGGGTTCCCGCCTAGTCTCGGCTGCGGGACGAGCGTTGCGGGAGGTCGGGCATGGACGTCGAACGGATGACGGTGCGGGCGAACGGCATCAGGATGCATGTGCGGGCGGCCGGGAGCGGGCCGGCGATGCTGCTGCTCCACGGCTGGCCGCAGACCTCCTGGGCCTGGCGCAAGGTGATGCCGGAGATGGCGCGGCATTACCGCGTGATCGCGCCCGACCTGCGCGGCATGGGCGATACCGACAAGCCGGCGACCGGCTACGACATCCGCACCGTGATGACCGACGTCCGCGCGCTCGCGGGCGAACTCGGGATGGAAAACATCTATCTGGTGGGCACCGATTGGGGCGGGCTGGTCGCGCGGCGCTGGGCGCTCGACCATCCGGGCGAGCTCGACCGCATCGCCGTGATCGACATGGTGCCGCACGGCCGCATTCTCGACGTGATGACGCCCGACCACGCGCGCGGGGCGTGGCACTACTTCTTCAACGCCGTGCCGGACCTGCCGGAGCGGCTCGCGGGGCTGGACCTCGAATTTTATCTCGAGGCGTTCTTCAAGCCGAAATACCACAACCATGCGTTCATGGCGGAAGCGCTCGCGACCTATGTCCGCGAATATTCCAAGCCCGGCGCGCTGCGCGGCGGGTTCAACTACTACCGCGCGATGTTCGAGGAGAACCGACGCATCGACGCGGAAAGCGACGGGCGACGGATCACCGAGCCGCTGCATTGCGTGTGGGGCAAGTCGGGCGGCATGGGCGGCCCCTATGACGTGCTCGACATGTGGCGCAAGGAAGCCCCGCACGTCACCGGGCTCGGGGTCGATGATTGCGGCCATTACGTGCATGAGGAAGCGCCGGAGATCCTGATCCGCGAGCTGCTGGAGTTCGGACGAAAGACCTTTCCCTGATCGCATTGGGCACCGGGACTTGTTTTGGGTCCCGCGGCCCGCCGGGTGCTTCCAAAAATCGGGTGTTGTCTCTATCCGTGCGGCTCTTGTGATTTGCGGGCGAGACCCGACGGGAAGCAGCGGTAGAAATGAGTAAGGTCAGCGTCCTGAACGCCAAGCGGAGCATTCGCGGCGTTCTCAGCGTCTTGGACGAATACAGGACGAAATACGACCTGAGCTGCGATGAATTCGTCATCTATGCTGCGATCGGGGAGGCCAACGTCGCTTCCGGCCGCGACGAGCTGATCATTCTCAAGCCGACCAACATCGCGAACATCTCCTACGGGCTCGGCATTCCCAAGGAGACGGTGCGGCGCAAGGTGCTCGAGCTGATCAAGCGCGGCCTCGTCAAGCGCAACACCAACGGCATCTACGTTTCCGATCTTGCGGTATGGTGCCGTCTCGGGGCGGGCATGGCGGAAGCGGGCGACGCGCCGGGCGACGCCGGAACACGCCGCGAAACGGTCTGACTGAAACCGCCGAGGCCCGCCGGCGTTTGCGCTGAGGTCCGTTTGGCAGTTGCCGCGCGGACGAGCCTTGCGGAGCGGCGGATGTCGGACCTGATCGATCGAGAGAAGTTGGACCGCTTGGCCGCTCAGATCACGCGCCCGGTTCTCGACGGCATGCTGGTGAAGTTCGTCGACCGGCTCGACGAATCGGCGGGCGCTCTTGCGGCGGCGGCGCGCGGGGCGGATCCGGTGGCGCTGCGGCACGAAGCGCACAAACTTGTCGGCGTGGCGGGAACGTTCGGCGCGGAAGCCGTCGCTTCGGGCGCGAGAGCGGTCGAGCAGGCCGTCGACGAAGGGCGTCACGCCGAGGGCGCCGCCGCGGTGTCGCCTTTGCTGAAGACCATCGAGGCGACGGTCGCGGCGCTCAGGCCGAAGCGTCCGTAGGCGCATTTGCTGCGGGGGCTGCCGCCCCGGTCGCCTTCGCCGCCTTTTCGAGCAAGACCTCGGCGTCGATAGGCTTGGCGACGAAGTCCGTCATTCCCGCTTCGAGGCAGCGCGCCACCTGTTCGGGAAACACGGAGGCCGAGAGGCCGATGATCGGCGCGTCGGCCCAGTGGCCCCCCATCTTCCGCATCAGGCGCGTGACCTCCAAGCCGTCCATGTCGCCCAGCTGCACGTCCATGAAGACGAGGTCATAGGCCGTCTTGGCAGCCTTTTGGAGCGCACGCGGTCCGGTCTCGGCCTCGTCGACCGCGTAGCCCGCGCTCGTCAGGATGATGGAGACGAGCTCGCGGTTCATGTCGAGATCGTCGACGACGAGCACGCCCGTCTTGCGCTTCTTCAACGTCGCGGGGCGTTTTGCTCCGGTTTTGGCAGGGGCGAGTTCGGCGCCCAAGTGAAATTCGAGATCGAACCAGAAGGTGCTGCCGCGCCCGGCGGAGCTGGTCACGCCGATCCGGCCGCCCTGCATTTCCACGAGCTTGCGGCAGATCGAAAGGCCCAATCCCGTGCCTTCGCGGTGGCGCGCGGCATCGTCGCCGACCTGAGAGAAGGGATTGAACAATTTCTCGATGTTCTCGTCCTCTATGCCGTCGCCGGTATCTTTGACGAGAAAGCGAAGCTCGATCATTTCCGGGCCGCGCACGGTTTCCCGGACGTCGATGATGATGCTGCCCTCATGCGTGAATTTGAGCGCGTTCGACATCAGGTTCATCAGGATCTGCTTCAGCCGATGCCCGTCGCCGACCAGCGTGCGGGGGATCGCGGGCTGCAGGGTGCCGGCGACGCTGACGCCGCGATGCTCCGCCTGCACCTGCCCCCAGGCGACGATGGATTCGACCAGGTCGACGATGTCGAACGGCTCGGTGATGATGCGCAATTCGCCCGCCTCGAGCTTCGAGAAGTCGAGAACTTCGTCGAGGATCGACTGCAGCGATTTGCTCGCCTCGATGACGCGGGCGAGATAGCCGGACTGCGTACGGTCCAGCTTCGTGCGGCGCAGCAGGTCGATGAAGCCGAGCACCCCGTTCATCGGGGTGCGGATCTCGTGGCTCATCGATGCCAAGAACTCGGTTTTCGCAGCATTCGCCCTCACCGCGAGGGCACGCGCGGCGTCGAGTTCGCTGCGGGCCGCCTCGATCTCGCCGACGCGCTGGATAAGCGCGGTTTCGCTGCCGGTGCGAAGGCGGCGCTCCTCGTCGAGAACTTGGATCAGGCGTCGGTTGCGCATCACGAAGGCGGCGGTGAAGGCGGTGAGAACGAGCGCGAAAACGACGTTCCTCGCGGTTTCGGTGCGCCAATCCCGCAGGACGGCGCCGATGTCCTTTTCGATTCGAAGAAACAGCCCGGAGTTTTCGACGGCGCTGAAATCGGCCCTGATCGGAGTTCCGGACCTCTCATCGTCGAAGGCGATCGTGCCGGCGCTTCGGCTCTGCATCGTTGGGAAGAGCGGATCGTCGCGATCCGTTCGCAGCACCTCCGAGCGGCTGTCATAGACGATCTTGCCGTCTTTGCGCGTCAGGATCATCCGTGTGCCGGCGGAACCGGTCGCATCGGTGAAGAACGTATCCAGCGCGTCTATGGAGATGGATACGAGAATTCCGCCGCGGAACGCTCCGACGATGTCGTTGAACGGGAAGGCGACGACCATGACGCGCCCGCCGCTGATTCTGCCGTTTGCGGGTTCGAAATACGGACCCGACCAGCCTGCGCCGAGCGCTAAAAAATAATCGCGATCCGCCCGTGACTCGCCCGGCGGGACGACCCGCATCCGCGAGCTGAGGCGTATCTGCCCCGAAGCGTCCAGCATGTAGATGCCGGTCACTTGCCGGCGCAGTCCCGTGGACAGCGACTCGGCGGTGCGTTGAAGCTGTTCGTCGCCCTGAATCGCGTCCCAGCTCAGCAGTTCGGCGCGCGCCTGGATCTGCCGCATCGCCTGTTGCGCCACGTCCACCACCAAGCCGGCATAGGCGCGGGTGACGGCGAGGTCGGCGCGTTGGCTTTCTTCCACGCTCTTCAGCGCGGTGCTGTGATCGCGCCAGGCGAGCACGCCGACGCCGAGCCACATGCCGGCGATCAACATAAGGCCGAGCACGCCGACGTTGCGGCGTGCTCGAAAACCTCGGCCGTCGTCGGTGACGATCACGGAAGACCCCGTCTCAGCTCGCGAGCGCCACCGGCGTATCGCCGTATTCGCGCATTTTGTTGCTGATCGCGACCCAATCGTCGAGCTCGGCGACGAAAATCTCTCGATTGCGGACCTTTAAGAGACCCTTGTCCACAAGCGACTTGATTTTCCGGCGCACGGTTTCCCTCGGGATGTTGAGGCTGTATGCGACGGCGGTCATGTTGGTGGGGCGAATGTAAAGGAACTCCGTCTTGCGGGCCGAGACATTCAGATCGCCGACGGTCATATAGATCATCAGCTCGTCGATGTTCAGGCCGAGCGAGCATCGAAAATGATCGACGATGCTCAGGAGGGACCGAATGTTGCGTTTGGCTTGGGAGATCGTACGCGTGTCCAAAGGGAAGTTCCTCACCAAAGGGGTACAAAAGACACGGACGATGCCCTCTTCAGGCGGAACGCTGCGTCGTGTGTCCGGCTTGCGTAAGGGAAGTTAGGAGGCCCATTTGTTGCCGTTGAGCCCATCCTCGGGTAACGAGGTGAATCTATTTGTTAGCGTAACGTAAGCCTGCGGCCCGAGCTCCGCTCGAGTCCGAGTTTACGGGGAGACGAACCCGAATGGCGCAGCCCAATGTGCTTCTGGTCGAGGACGATCAGCTCGTTCGCCAGTTGGTTGCGGAGTATCTCCGGTCCGAAGGCATGGCCGTTACGGAGGCGTCCAGCCTCGCTTCCGCAAAGGAAGCATTGGGCCGGGGCCGGCCCGACGTGGCCGTAGTCGATCTCATGCTGGGCGACGGCAGCGGGCTCGATCTCCTGCGGGAAGCCGGGGACATGGGTCTGGGCATCATCGTGCTTTCGGCGCGCGGCTCCCCGGTTGATCGGATTCTCGGCTTGGAGCTGGGTGCGCACGACTATCTCAACAAGCCGATCGAACCGCGTGAATTGGCGCTGCGCATTCGACGGCTCGCGGGCTTGGTCGGCGCGGCGAAGATGGGCCAGTCCAACGGCGACATTCTTGCCTTCCGGGATTTCGAACTCGATACCGTGCTGCGCCAGCTTCGGCACCGGGCGGAAGGGCTCGTCGAATTGACGGGGACGCAATATCGGCTGCTGGAACTGTTCGTTCGCAATCCCAACCGGGTCTTCGAGCGCGATACGCTGGTTGAACAGGTCTTCGACCGGCAATGGGTCGGGCTCAGTCGCTCCATCGACGTGCTGGTCAGCAAGACCCGCGCGAAGGTGGATCTCCCCGGCGAGCCGACACTCATCAAGAGCATACGCGGCGTGGGCTATGTCTTTGCGGCGGATGTCCGCAAGCAGAAACGGGCCGAGCGCTCCTACTGACGGAGCGGTACCCAAAGCGGGTGTCACTCGTCTGTAGCGCCGCATTTCGGCGATTTGTAACCGATTGTCACTCGATCCCCCATTTCGCGCAATATTCGCTCAATATCGGCCTTATTCGAAGGCGATGATCGTGAGCGGTGACGGCCGAATATTGACCGAAAGAGGTAAAACTCGAATAGTGCAACCGTAAGCGGTGTGATTCGCTGTTGCATCACCCGTTGCCCGCGTAGCGTTTGGGGCGTTGTAGATGTTGCGTTCGCGTTCACACGTCCGTTCGGTCGTGGGTCCCGAGGGAGAAATCCTTACTCGGGCCACTCTGCCGGACGGCCAAGGTCGGTGGGTCGTGCGTCGAAAAGCTCAGGTTGTGGCGGCCATCCGCGGCGGGTTGATCTCGATGTCCGAGGCCTGCGGAATCTACGGCCTCACCGAGGAAGAGCTCGTCTCGTGGCAGCGTCATTTCGACACCCACGGACTGAGCGGGCTCCGCACCACGCGAATTCAACAATACAGGCGCTCTCCCGCCGCCCGCCGTCGCGCCTTGGCCGACGGCGCCGGAGACATTCGCATTACGTCCTGAGCAGGTATCGCGTACGGGACGTTTACAGGGGCCGTCGGTTGTTCACCGGCGGCCCCTTTTCCTTTGCCCGTCTGATCCCTCGCTGAGCTTCGTCATTTCCTTCCGCAGGACGTGAACGTTTGTCGCGCGGCGCGCGTTGGTGGGGACGGCGCGGGGCCTGTGCTCCGCGCCAAGGCCGGCGTGTGCCGGCGTCCCCTTGGAGACGAGATGGCCGGCCTCATCGAACAGCATGCGGGTTTCCGGAGCGCGAGCCTTGATCCGCAGCGGCCGGTCGAGATCGACGTCGCGTCCGTCCTTTCCGTCCTGCGTCGACAGCGGCGCGTGATCGGCTTGGCGGTGGCCCTCGCCTTGGGGCTGGGCATCGCGCATCTGCTGCTCGCGTCGCCGAAATATGCGGCGACCGCGAGCATCATGGTCGACACCCGCCGCAATCAGATGATGCAGCTGCAGAACGAGCAGCAGATGCCCGACGCGCTGGTGGATGCGGCGCTCGTCGACAGTCAGGCCGAGACGATCAAGTCCGAGCAGATCGCGCAGAACGTCGTGACGCGTCTGGCGCTGGACGCGGACCCGGAATTCGTCGGCGATCCGCCCGGCCCGATCGCGGAGGCGATCCGCTCCGCCGTGAAGACGATCAAGGGGTGGCTTGGCGAGGAGGCCGAACCCGACGACGACGCGCCGCGCCGCGCGGCCTTGGAGGCCTACGCCAAGGCACTCGACGTCAAGCGCATCGGCACGAGCTACGTGATCGAAATCAGCTTCACGACCAAGGACAAGGGGAAGTCCGCGCGCATCGCCAACGCGATCGCGGAGACCTATATCGGCGATCAGGTGCAGTTCCGCTCGGACGTGATGCGGCGTGCAGGCAACTGGCTGGAGACGCGCATTCTCGAACTGCGCCGGCAGGCGAGCGAGGCCGAGGCCGCGGTGCAGGTGTTTCGGTCGCAGAACAATCTGATCGACGCCAACGGCAAGCTCGTGGCCGATCAGCAACTCTCCGAATTGACCAGCCAGCTCGCCTCGGCCCGTTCCGACACCGCCCAGTCGCGCGCGCGTTACGAGCGGATTCAGGCTATCCTGTCGACCGATCTCGGCGACGCCTCGGTCGCGGATACGCTTCGCAACGACGTGATCATCAAGCTGCGTCAGCAATTCAACGACGTGGCGAAGCGCGAGTCCGAATGGTCGGCCCGCTACGGCCCGACCCATACTGCGGCGGTCAATCTGCGGGCCGAGATGAAGCAGATCGAGCGGTCGATCCACGACGAATTGCGCCGCATCGGGCGCACCTATGAGAGCGATTACGAGATCGCCAAGGTGCGCGAGCAATCGCTGCAGAAGCAGATCGACGACGTGTTCGGCGAGGTGAACCTGACCCGGCAGGCTCAGGTGCGCCTGCGTGAGTTGGAGAGCACCGCGCAGTCCTACCGGACGATGCACGACACCTTCCTGCAGCGTTACGTGCAGGCGGTGCAGCAGCAATCCTCGCCGGTGACGGAGGCGCGCATTCTCTCGGTGGCGATGCCGCCGCGGGAAAAGGCTTCGCCGAAGACGCTGGTGGTGCTCGGCGTGGCGCTTGCGGGCGGGTTGATGCTGGGCACGGCCGCAGGTTTTCTGCGCGAGGCGCTCGACCGTCGGGTGAAGACCGCCGCCGAGGCCGAGGCGGTGACCGGCACGAACTGTCTGGGCGTGTTGCCCCTCATCCAGCGTCGCGAAGCCCGTGCGGCCCGTCGGGCGCGCCGGGGGGAGGAGACGGTCAGTTCGATCCCGCCGGAAATGCGCGCCGTGTTCCGCGAGCCTTTGCTGACGCATGTGCTGGATTCGCCGTTTTCCCAGTTTACCGAGACGCTGCGCAGCGTGAAGGTTGCCATCGACGGTGCGGCTTTGGGCGGCGGCGGGCGGGTGATCGGCATCGTCTCCTCCGTGCCCAACGAGGGCAAGACGACGCTGGCGGCCAATCTCGCGCTGCTGATCGCCCAGACGGGACGGCGGGTGACGCTGATCGACGGCGACTTGCGCAATCCTTCGCTCACGAACGGCTTGGCCAAGCCGCCCGGCCTCGGCTTGGTGGAAGTGCTGCTGGGCCGGGCGACGCCGGAGGCGGCGCTGTTGACCGAGGTCACCACGGGCTTGCGGGTGCTGCCCGTGATCTCCGACCGTCGGATTTCGCATTCCAACGAGATCCTGTCCTCGCAGGCGATGCGCGATCTGCTGCGCACGCTGCGGGCGGAGTCGGATTACGTGGTGGTGGACCTGCCGCCGCTCGGGCCCATCGTCGACACGCGTGCGGCGGCGCAGCTGGTGGACGATTTCGTCATGGCCTTGGCGTGGTCCGCGACCCCGGCCGCCACCGTGCAGCGCGCGCTCGCGACGGCTCCTGCGGTGCGCGACGGGTTGGTCGGCGTCGTGCTGTCCAAGGTGGATCTTGAACGCTACGGCGAGTTCGAGGGGCAGGGCGGGCTTTATTACGACGCCGAGGCTTGGGAGCGGTACGGCGCTCCCAGAGCCTAAGACCGCCTTCCGAACGTCAGGCGGACGACGCGGCCGGCACCGTCGCGGGTTGCGCAGAACGGGCTTGGGCCGGCGCGGGCGGACGGCGCAGCACCATGACGAAATCCGTATCGCCGAGGTCGAGCCGGCCGACGCTGAGGATGCGGGCGAGCCGGGCCGGTATGTCGTAAAGCGCATGCAGCAGGGGCTTGCGGGCCTTCAATTCGTCCGCGGCGGGGCCGACATAGCTGCGCGCGAAGATGATCTCCAATCCCGCCGCCTTCGCCGCACGCTTCAGGCCGTTGAAGGCCATCGACTTGCGCAGATAGGTCGGGAACGGCGCGTGGCCCGGTTTGCCCGCGTTCCGGTCTCCGCGGATCGTCTTGTAGTACCAGACGTGGAAACCATGGGGCGTCAGCTTGGTGAGCAGGCCCTTGGTGGACACGAGATTGGGACAGCCGATCACCACCATCCCGCCCTCGCGCAAGGCACCCACCATGTTGGCGAAGGCGCGCTCCGGGCGGTCGAGATGCTCGAGCACGTCGAAGCAGACGATCAGGTCGTATTCCGCCGTCAGGACGGCGGGATCTTCCAAGTCGCCGAGGATCTTCTCGTCGGCGTATTCGTTCCGTTCGAGCTGTTCCGGGCTGATGTCGAGCACCGTGACGCGCCGCCGGCCCGGCACGCTGATATGCGTGAAGGAGCCGCCGCCCGCTTCCAGAACGTCGACCGGCCGGTCGGACGGCAGATAGGTTTGCAACGCGTCATGCGCGCGGCGCAATACGGTGTCTTGCTGCATCTGCGGACATCTCCTTCGGGATCGGGGTCGGCTTCTGTTGCAACGCGAAAGTCACAGCACGGTTTCAGGCGCTTTTCGGCGAAGGCGCAGGCCGGTGCGCACGCCGCCGACGTCGAGCATCACCGCGGCCGCTGCGTAGATCGCCATGCCCGCGCAGCCGGCGATGAAACCGACCAGCGGCTCGGCGAGATTGCGGAACGGCCAGAGCAGGGCCACCAACGGCACGCAGGCGGCCGCGATGCGCCCGAGATCGCCCCAGGGGATCGGCAGGGTGATGTGCCGGCGACCCAACCACGCGCTGCCCAAGGCCGCGACGCAGGCGGATGCGAGCGTCGCGGCGGCTGCGCCGGGGAGACCGAAGATCGGGATCAGCCCGAAGTTCAGGGCGATGTTGAAGGCGGCGGCGACGCCGAGCACGCCCGCAAGCCCGAGCGCGCGCTGCGTGAGCGCGAAGGCGTAGCTGAAATAGAAGGTCTCGAAGCCTTGGATCAGCGTGGCCATCACGATCCACGGCATCAATTCGGCGCCGGAGGCTTGGAATTGCGGTCCGAGCAGCAGCTTGCTGACGGCGGGGCTGAGCAGCGACAGCGCCAGAGCGACCGGAATGCCGGTACCCGCGAGGAGCTGGAACTGACGGTTCAGGACGGGTCGGGCGTCCTCCATCGATCCGCTTTCATAAGCGCGAAAAATCAGCGGTGTTCCGGCAAGGCTGATGGCGAGCATCATGACCTGCAGGCTGCGGTTGGCGAGATCGTAGGGCGCGGCGTAGAGGCCGGCCGCTTCCGTGCCGAGCAGGGCGGCGATGATGTAGCGGTCGGCCAGCGCGATGACCGAGACGAGCGCGCTGGTGAGCGCGAACGGCATGCCGTAGCGCGCGAGGCGGACGACGGTGGCGCGGTCGGCCTCCTTCAGGCGGATCTTGCTGCGGTGGACCCACAGCACCGGCATGCCGCAGACGGCGTAGCCCGCCATCGTCCCGATCACCAAGCCCGACGCGCCGTAGCCCAGCATCAGCAAGGCGATGCCGGTGACGGCCGACACCACGGCGCGCAGGATCGAGAGCAGCGAGTAAAAGCCCGCCCTGAGCTGCGACTGCATCAGCGACAGCCCGACTTCCGCGAACCCCATCGCGATGAAGAGCGGAACGCCCATCACGAGCGCGAAGCGGATGTCGGCATCCGACGTGGTCAATTCCAGTACGATGCCGATGACCACGACCGCCGCGACGACGGACAGATAGCCCGCCGCGATCTGGGTGAAGAAGAAGGACTCGCGATCCGCATAGGTCGGCAGGAAACGGTTGAGCGCCAGCCGCAGCCACTGCAGCAGCGTGGCGTAGCCCGTCTGCGCGGCGGACAGAACTAGAGCGTAGATGCCGTAATCGGCGGGCGTGGCGAGGCGGGTGAGGACGGCGATGGACAGCACGGTAATGGCCGACGCGCCGTAGCGGCCGAGCACGTAAAGAAGGCTGCTTTTGACCATCTCCGCTGCATTCCCTTCAGGATTTGAACAGCGAGCGCGTCGCGCCGGCCAAAAACGGCTTCACCAAACGCCATTGCAGGAGACTGTCCGGGTATTTGACCGCGCCCACGGCCAGATAGCGGGCGAAGGACCGCCAGTTGCGGCGCACGAGTTCGTTGCGCGCGGCGCTCCAATAAGTGTCGAGCTCGGCCAGTCGGCGCCGCTCCTTCAGCTCCTGGTCGGTGAAGCGGCGACGCAGTTCGGAGCGGCGATGAATGGCTTCCACGGCGGCGAAATTGGGCGCGTCCGCGGTGCCGCGCAGGCGCATCTGCGCGCCCGACGGCGTTTGGCGATAGAGCAGGGCGACGGTGTCGCGCAGCGGCAGGAAATCGCCCTTTTCCGCCAGGCGGCACCAAAATTCCCAATCCTCGCCCAGCCGCAAATTCGGGTCGTAGCCGCCGGTTTCCCGCGCGATGCGGGTGCGGATGCACAGCGTGCCGCCGTTGACGACGAAGTTCTTGCCGATCAGGTGGCGCAGCGTTTCCTTGGCCGGAACACGGCTCAGACGCTCGAGCGCGGCCTTGCGCGGCTCGCGGTCCGAGCCTGCGAATTTGCGGAAGCCCGCGAGACAGGCGACGTGCTCGGGATGGGAGTCCATCGCCGCGACCATGGTCTTCAGCGCGCCGGGCAGCAGCATGTCGTCGGCATCGACGAACAGCACCAGCGGCGCGCGCGCGAGCCAAAGGCCGGTGTTGCGCGCCCTGCTGACGCCCCGATTGGCGGTGGTCGTCACCATCAGGCGAGGGTCGTGCAGCCGGCGTGCGACGGGGCCCGTCGCATCGGAGGAGCCGTCGTCGACGACGATGGCCTCGAATGCGACGCCTTCCTGCAGAAACACGCTTTCCAGCGTCTCCTGAATGGTTTTCTCCGCGTTGTGGGCGGCGATCACGATGGAGATGTCGGGCGTCATGATGGAATCCGGATGCCATTGCGCCGGGACCGATCGGCTGGTGCTGGTCGACGTGGACGATATTTGTTGACGTAAGGGAAGCTAATATCGAACATAGGCTTCTGAAAGCGATGAGCGCAACTTACGTTGCGGCAACGTTTCGGCTTTCCGCGCATTTTTCGTCAATGACAACGCAGAGGGGCCGCATGGCCGGGTTGAGGACGTTGCCGATCGGCGGATTGCCGGTCGTCGCGACCACGCGTCGCGAATTGGCCGAACTGCTGGCGCAGGACCACGCCTCCGGTCGCGCCGCGAAGTCGCCGCCCCGCGTGCTCACTTCGGCCAACGGCAACGTGCTGTCCTTGTGCGCGCGAGACCCCGTGCTGCGGGCCTTGGTCACCTCCGCGGACGTCATCGACGCCGACGGGATGAGCCTCGTCGTAGGATCTCGACTGTTGTCGGACGAACCTCTGCCCGAGCGCATCGCCACCACCGACTTCTTCCACGACGCGGCCGAGGTGGGCGTGCGCGAGGGGTTGCGGTTTTTCCTGCTCGGGGCGACGGCCGAGGTGAACGCGACGGCTCTCGAACGCGTCCGCGAAATGCATCCCGGCCTGCATGTCGAGGGACGCAACGGCTATTTCGGCCCGGACGAGGAAGAGGCCGTCATCGACGAAATCCGCGCGGCCCGACCGGACGTGGTGTGGATCGGACTGGGCGTGCCGCGCGAGCAGGCCTTCGCGTTGAAGCTGCGCGAAAGGCTCGACGGATCCGGCGTCACCTGGATCAAGACCTGCGGCGGGCTGTTCGATTTTCTCTCCGGGCGCAACGCCCGCGCGCCGCAGATCATGCAGGATTTCGCGCTGGAATGGCTGTGGCGCACGGCGCTCGAGCCGAAACGCCTGTTCGCGCGTTATGCGGTGACCAACATCCACGCGATCTGGCTGATGATGAAACACCGCAACGAAACGCGCGCCCGCGCCGGCGGCCAAGCCGCTCCGTCCGGGCGCGGCGGCACGCGGGGGGCGTGAGAGCGCGATGCGCGACGTTCCGTGGCCCCCACGCTCCGAGCGGCGACCCCGCAAGACGCAGAGCACCCCTCCGCCGCCGGCGGCGCACGGGCCGTCGCGACTCGAGCGCGGCTTTGCGTTGTTCGCCGCGGTGCTGATGGGCACGCAAAGCGTCACGATGTTCCTCGGCGGCGGCACGGAAGGCGCTTCAGCCCGGCCGCTTGCGGTGCATCTGGCCTTTCTGAGCCTGTATTTCGTCACCTTCCTTTTGCTGCTGCGCACGCCGCGCGTCTTCGCCTCGTTCTTCGCGGGCGCGCCGCTTCTCGCCTTGGCGGTGATGTGGCCGTTCGTCTCCGCCTTGTGGTCCATCGATCGCGGCGCGTCCCTGCAGCGCGGCGTCGCGCTTGCGGGCACCTCGCTCGTCGGGCTCTACCTGACCTGGCGCTATCCGCTGCCGCAGCTCGTGCGCATCTTGGCGACCGCGGCCGTCATCGCCGGAGCGGGCAGCCTCCTGCTGATCCTCTTCGTGCCCTCCTTGGGGCGGATGACGACGGAGAGCTGGGTCGGTGCTTGGCGCGGGCTCTACTTCCACAAGAACAGTCTGGGGCTTTCGACCTCGCTCGGCTCGGTGATGCTCGTCTTCGCCCTGCGCGACGCGCGAGGCCCGGCGAAGCTCTGGGCGGCGGCCGGGCTGTCGCTGACGCTGGTGTTGCTGGTCGGCTCGCGCTCCACCACCGCGTTGTTGGCCTTCATCGCCATGACGGGCGTGATGGCGTGGAGCCGCAATCTCCAGCGTCGCCCGGCGACCGCGTGGCTGTTCACGCTGATGGTTCTGGCCCTCCTGACCTTCGCCGCGCTGCCCTTGATGAGCGCCTCCGGGTTCGGTGCGATCATGGCCTTTCTCGGCAAAAACGCCGAGATTTCAGGCCGTCTGCCGCTGTGGGACATCGTGTTGCGCATCTCCGAGCAGCGCCCGTGGCTCGGCTACGGCTACGAGGCGTTCTGGAATCCCGACACGCCGATGGTGCGTTGGGTGGCGCAGACGCTCCGCTACATGCCGTTTTATTCGCATAGCGGGGTGATGGAGACGCTGCTCAACGGCGGTCGCGTGCTGCTGGTTTTGGTGCTGCTGCTCTATGTCTCGACCTTGGTGCGGGCCTATCTGTTCATGCGCGCCAACCCCGGCGAGAAGACCGCCGCGCTGCCGCTGGTGTTCTGCTTCTTCTTCATCTTCGCCAATTTCAGCGAGTCCAAGGTGCTGCTGCGCAACGACATCGTGTGGTCGTTGTTCGTCGGCTTCTCCTTCCTGACGGCTCGATCGGTGCGCTTGAGCGTCCGCACGCCGCTTGCCCCTTTCGCGACCGCCATGTCGACCGCCGCGCGGCAGGGAGGCCGGATTTGAGAGATCCCGGCCCGGCCCGCGCGCCCCGCATCGCCGTGTTCATCCCCACCTTCCGCCGGCCGGACGGGCTGGAGAGGACGCTGCGCGGCATCGCCCTGCAGGAATTCGCCCGCGTCCAACGGCCCGACGTCGTCGTCCATGTCGTCGACAACGAGGCCGGCGGGCCGATGGAGCCGTTGGTGCGGGCCCTCGCCCCGGAACTGCCTTGGCCCGTCCGCCATCATTGCGAGCCGCAACGCGGCGTCGCCAGTTGCCGCAACCGCTGCCTCGACCTCGTGGGAGAGGACGAGGATGCGGTGGTCTTCATCGACGACGACGAGGTGCCGCGCCCGCGCTGGCTGGATGAATTGCTCGCCGTCGCCCTCAAGACCGGCGCGGAAATCGTGCAGGGTCCGGTCCTGTCGCATTACGTCGATCCCGCGCCCGAATGGTTCGTGCGCGGCCGCTTCCTCCAGCTCGGCCCGTTCGAGGAGGAGGCGACGCTGCGCTTCGGCTATAGCGGCAACGTGCTGATCGATGCGGACGTGCTGCGCCGGCTGAAGCCGCGCTTCGACGAGCGCTTCAACGCGACGGGCGGGGAAGACCAGCATTTCTTCATCAAGCTCATGCGCGCCGGCTGCCGCATCGTGACCGCGGCGGAGGCCGTGGCGGACGAGTGGATTCCCGGCACGCGCACATCGCTGTCCTACATGCTCCGCCGCCGCTACCGCGTCGGCGCGACGCTCGCGCTGGCGGACGTGATCGAAGACGGGCGCGCTCCGGTGCTCGCACGGCGCGCGTTGCGGGGCATCGCCACCGTCGGCCTCGCGGCCGCTTCCGCACCGTTCTCCGCTCTGGTTTCGGGACGCGCCGCCGGCGCCGAAGCGCTCGGTCGTCTCGCTTACGGCGCGGGACAGGTCGGCGGGCTGATGGGCTGGATCCAGCGCGAATACGACGTGATCCACGGCGCGGCCGACGCGCGCCCGCAACCCTGAACCGCCCTCGGATTTCGACAGGAGCCGACCATGACCGGCATCGACACCGCTCCGCCTCCCGCGCTGATTGCGCCCGCGCCCGCGCAGCCCGGCCGCATGGGTCCCTTGATCCCCGAACTGGCCGCCCCGCAGCGGATGCGCCCGAGCTTGGCGGCCGCGCCGGACGCATCGGCGGAACGACCGCCGCCGCCGCGCCCGGGCATGCAGGTGATCTTCGAGGACGAGTTCACCCGCGCGCCGGACGAGCCGGGCTCGGCGTGGATGACGAGTTACTTTTGGGGCGGCCGCACGCTGCCCACCAACAAGGAGGAGCAGTTCTACGTCGAGCGCACCTATCGCCCGCCGTCCGGAAAGCCGATGCCGGTGACCGCCTTCGAGGCGCGCGACGGGATGCTCGCGGTGCGCGCCGAGCGCATTCCGGAAGATCGACGCAGCGATTTCGGCGGCTACGCCTATTCGTCCGGCCTGCTGACGACGTGGAAATCCTACGCCTTCACCTACGGCTACGTGGAGGTGCGCGCGAAATTTCCGAAGGGCAAGGGCCTGTGGCCCGCCGTGTGGCTGCTGCGCCGGGACTCCGGCAAGAACGGCGAAATCGACATCGTGGAGCTTATCGGAAACAAGTCGACCGTCATGAACTCGACGCTGCATTATCCGGAGGACGGCAAGCAGAAGACCGTCAAGATGGTGCGCCGCGAGGGGCCCGACCTGACGGGGGTCTTCCATGTCTATGCGATGGATTGGACGCCCGAATACATCGCCATGTATCTCGACGGGACGGAGGTGGGGCGCGTCCCGACGCCGGAGGCCTTCACCAAACCGATGTATCTGCTGATCAACTTGGCGGTGGGCGGCAATTGGCCGGGCGCGCCGGACGCGACGACGCCGTTCCCGGCCGAAATGCTGATCGATTATGTTCGTATTTGGCGGTGAAACGCCGCTTTGCCGCGGTCGCACGCGGGCGGCGTTCAGGGTAGAGTGTCGACCTCGCGCATGAGGACCGGCCATGACCTCTTCGACGCCGCACCCCAGCCACGACGACGATGCCCGCCCGACGTCCGGAAACGGGATGACGCGTAAGGATCTTCTTCTCAAAAATGCGCTCGTCTGGTCGAGCGTCGTGCTGATGCTGTCGGGCCTCGCCTATGTGGCGGTTCGCCTGACGGGACGCTGATCCGCCTCGGGCGCGGCGCCTACTCCTCTTCCGCTGTTGCATTCATAAGCAAGTTACGTAAGGTAAGCTCATTCGCTGCCATTAACTGCGCTCGTGCGGACGGGGAGGGGGCTCCGGGCTCCGCGGCGAGACGTCGTATCGGGGGAAACTCAGTGACATCTCGGCGTGCCTCTCTCGCGGCCTGCGTTTCGGCGCTGGCCTTGTCCGCCTGTGCCCTGCCGGCCGACGGCCCGGCTTCGGCTTCGTTCACACGGTCCGCGTCGCAATATGTCGCGTCCGAAACGCCGAACGACGTTGCGGCGGAACGCTTCGTTCTCGTCGATCTGACGCCGCGAACGGCGGAAATCTCCTCCGCCGGGCGACGCTCCAGCCTCGTCGGCAATTTCTCGCGCCTCGCCACGGGGCGCGATCTCGTCATCGGTCCCGGCGACGTGGTGCGCGTGACGGTGTTCGAGGCCGGCACCGGCGGATTGTTTAACCCGCAGAACACGGTGCTCGCCCGCGGCAATTTCGTCGACGTGCCGGATCAGGAAGTGCCGCAGACGGGCACGCTGTCGATGCCCTATGCCGGCACCGTCAACGTGGCGGGACGACGCCCCATCGACGTGGCGCAGGAAATCGAAGGCCGGTTGCGTCAACGGGCGATCGAGCCGCAGGTCGTCGTTACCGTCGTGAACCGACGCTCCAACCTCGCCACCGTCGGCGGCGACGCCAACAAGCCCGGCCGCATCGCGCTGACGCCGGGGCAGGATCGCGTGCTCGACGCCATCGCCGCCGCCGAGGGCAACAAATTCCCGGATTACGAGACCTTGGTGCGGGTGACGCGCGGCAATCGCCAGACCGTTGCGCGGCTTTCGGCCATTCACTCCAATCCCGCCAACAACATCCCGGTCGGCCCGGGCGACGTCATCACGCTCGAGCGCGACCCGCGCTTCTTCGTCGTCATGGGCGCGCTCGGCCTGCCCGCGCAGACCACGATCACGCGGACGCCGCTGCAGAGCACGCCCGGCATCGCGCGCTCGGCGCTGTTCAGCTTCGACCGCGACCAGATCAATCTGGCGGAAGGCTTGGCCAAGGGCGGCGGCCTGCTGTCCGACCGCGCAGACCCCTACACCGTCGTGGTCTATCGCCGCGAACGCCCGCGCGTGTTGCACGAGATCGGCGCGGACGTGAAGCCGTTCACCGGGGCGAGCATTCCCACGGTCTACCGCCTCAACGTGCGCGACCCTTCCGGCTTCTTCGTCGCGCAGCGCTTCCTGTTGCAGAACGAGGACATCGTGTACGTGGCGAACTCGCCGGTGTCCGAACTGCTCCAGATCAGCGCCATCGTCAGGGACATTTCCTCGACGGTCCTCACGGTGCGCGACGCGGGCAACCGCTGAGTCTTTCAAACGCATCGAAGGCGACGCTCGGATGGTCCGAGCGTCGCCTTTTTCATGTCGTCTCGAGAGGGCGTCGGGTCAGACGCCCGACCCCGTGATGAATTCCATCACGAAGGTGCGCCAAAGGATGC
Organism: Hyphomicrobiales bacterium; assembly: GCA_027489535.1. Lineage (GTDB taxonomy): Bacteria > Pseudomonadota > Alphaproteobacteria > Rhizobiales > Beijerinckiaceae > JAIXZO01. The sequence goes on along the minus strand of JAIXZO010000018.1, from coordinate 44,315 downwards.
GCAGGTCGAGGCCGAGCGACATCCGCTCGATATAGTCGAGGTCGTATTCGACGCGCTTGCGGGCGGCCACCGGGTCCGTGGTCGGGCCGCGGCATCCGGAGACCTGTGCGAGGCCGGTGACGCCCGGCCGCACCGCATGGCGGGCGAAGTAGTCGGGCACGAGTTCCTCATACAGCACGCCGCCGGCGAGCATTCCCGGCACATGCGGCCGCGGCCCGACCAGCGACATGTCGCCCGCGAGCACGTTGAACAATTGCGGCAGCTCGTCGAGGCTCGTGCGGCGCAGGAAGGCGCCGAGCCTTGTGATGCGGCTGTCTCCGCCCACGGCCTGCTGCACGCCCGTCACGTCCTGCCGGTCGACATGCATCGTGCGGAATTTGTGGATCGTGAACAGCACGTTGTTGCGGCCGTATCGCTTCTGACGGAACAGGGCGGGCCCCGGCGACGTCGCGCGGATCGCGATCGCGAGCGTGATGAGCAAGGGCGCGAGCAGCACGATGAGGATGCCGCTGCCCAGAATGTCGAAGGCGCGCTTCGCCGCCCGACGCCGCAGGCCGATATCGGCGAACGCGCGGACCGAAAGACGGCCCCGATCCGTCTCCGCCGCGCCGGCGCGACGTGCGGCGCGGGCCTGGCCGATTTCGATGACGTTGTCGCCCGCAGGCGTGTCGACGGCCTTGCGGCCGAAAAGGGGCATCCGCGCTTTCTGCTGCTGCTTCTGTCCGGCCTTGTCGGGCGTCATCCGGGAGATCCTTGCAGGTGAAATGAAAAACCGGGCGGAGCCGCACGACGCGATTCTACGCCGGGCGACTCGGGGTATGCGGCTCAACGGCTATGCGGATTCATGCGAGATCAAACGATATAACTGACGTAGAGGAATTTCCAGTAAGAGTGAAAATAAAGCTTCAATCATTGCACGTTGTGGGGCGTTATACGCTTGATCGAAGCTGAACGGAGACGAGCATCAATGGTAAAGGTCAAGCATGACGCCGGACATTCTTCCTTTTCCGACATTCGTTCCATCCTTAGATTTGCAAGGCTGAGCCAACTTCCCGGTTTCATGCGGCGTGCGGTCGGTCTGCGGGCCGTTCGTCGCGAAGAATTCCTCCCGGTGCTTGCGCCCGAAGAACGGGCACGGTTGCGCTCGATCGCCGATGCGGTTCGCGGACCGGGCTGTCGTCCGGCCGTTTTCGTCCATGGCGTGCTGCCGCGGTCGGGCACGAACTTCGTGGCGGACGCTCTCGCGCTCCATCCCGACCTCCATCAGAACCCCGGGAGGTTGTGGGAGTTCCCGCTTCTTTACGTTGCCGGGGGGGCGGAGGCGCTGCAGCGCGAGTTCCTTTTCATGTTCAAGGAAAACGCCGAGGTGCTGGGCCGCCACGACATGCTGGCCTATCTCGCCTCGGGCTGGATGCGGGCGCTGCAGGAGCAGACCGGCGAAAAACGCATGTTGTTCAAGGCCCCGCACGTGCAGAACATCGGCCTGTTCGCGGACGTTTTTCCCCGCGACGTTCTTGTGTTGGTGCTGCGCGACGGACGCGACGTCATCCAATCGAGCGAAGGCACGTTCGGCGGTCGGGGCTTGGTGCGGAAGGATTTCGGTGCGCTCGCGCATGAATGGCGCGAGGGCTGCGAGGCCATCATGAGCTTCGCGCCGGGCGGCGAGAACGCCTATCCGGGGGCGAAGGTGCTCTGGTACGAGGATCTGGTGCGCGACCCCGAGGGCAGCATGCGCGACCTGCTGGCCCATGCCCGTCTCGATCCGGACCGCTACGATTTCGAAGCCTTGAAGCGGCTGCCTGTGCGCGGTTCCTCCACCGCCGCCGCCGCAAGCGGGTGGACGCCGCAGGAAAAGGCGGCAGACTTCAATCCGCTCGGGAGGTGGCGCGGTTGGCCCGCGCCCAAAAAGGCGCGCTTCAAATCCATCGCGGGCGGCGCGCTGAAACGTGCGGGATATGAAAAAGACGACGCCTGGTAGGGCGTCGTCGTCAGCCGAGCAGTTTCGCGAGCCCCGTATCGCCCAGCGCCACGAAGGACCCGTTGCGCCAACCCGCGTCGCGCTTGCCGTATTCGAAGACGCCGCCCGTGGGGGTGACGACGGTTCCTCCGGCCGCTTGCAGCACGGCATGGCCCGCGGCGGTGTCCCATTCCATCGTGGGGCCGAAGCGCGGGTAGATGTCGGCCTCGCCTTCCGCAAGTCGGCAGAACTTCAACGACGAGCCCGCCGCGATGCGCGTGTCGACCGGAAGCCGGTCGAGCAGCGCCTGCGTTTCCGGGTCTGCATGCGACCGGCTGGCGACGGCCGTGAGTCGCTCGGGCGCGGGGCGCACGGTGAGTGCGCGGCTGCCGCAGGAGGCGGCCAAGGGCAGGCCGGGCATGATCGAGATGGCGGCAGCGGAATCCCCCCCGATCCAGAGCATGTTCAGCGCCGGCGCAAAAACCGCCCCCGCGATGGGCCTGCCGTCGTGGATCAAGCCGATATTGACGGTGAATTCGCCGTTGCGGGCGATGAATTCGCGCGTGCCGTCGAGCGGGTCGACGAGAATGAAGGTCTTGGCGGGCTCCGGCGTCTTGCCCGAGGCGCATTCCTCTTCCGCAACCACAGGCCATCGCGGCGCCAGTTCGCGCAAGCGGTCGAGAATGATCGCCTCGGCCGCAAGGTCCGCCTCGGTTACCGGACTGCCGTCCGCCTTCTGCTCGACGACGGCTCCGCGATCATAGACCGACATCACGGCCGCGCCCGCCTCGACGGCGATGGCGCCGAAGAGAACGGCCCACGCATCCGGCGACAGGCGTCCCGGAATGCGTGTCGGCTTCTGAACCCATGAGTCGATCATCGGTACCATCAAACAAGCTCCTTTCGTTTCGAGCAATGCCGATCCCGGCCCGCGCTCCGCATTGACATATGACGTAACGTCAGCTTAGGTAAATTACCTAACGTAAAGTTTGACATGCGAGCGCGGCGGCATTTCGGCCGGCGCAATGATTTTGAAGCGGCCGTCCTGCGGCGGCCGACGACCGCGGAGTCCGCAATGGATCGCATTCTCGATATTCCCCATCCGCTTCAAACGAATGCGCTGCCGGCGCGCCTGCGCCGGTTGGAGGCCGACTCCATCGCCATTTTCCGTGAGGTTGCCGCCGAATTCCGCAAGCCGGTGCTGCTCTATTCCGTCGGCAAGGACTCCGCGGTGCTGCTGCATCTGGCGATCAAGGCATTCCGCCCCGGTCGTCTGCCGTTCTCGGTGCTGCACGTCGATACCGGCTGGAAGTTCAGGGAAATGTACGAGTTTCGGGACGCGACCGCCCGCCGGCTCGGCCTCGACCTCATCGTCCACGTCAATGCCGACGGCGCGGCGCGGGGCATCGACCCCTTCCGGTCGGGCTCGGCGCTGCACACGCAGGTGATGAAGACCGAGGGGTTGAAGCAGGCGCTCGACATGCACGGCTTCGATGCCGCGTTCGGCGGCGCGCGACGCGACGAGGAGAAAAGCCGCGCCAAGGAGCGCGTGCTGTCCTTCCGCTCCGCCGGCCACGGATGGGACCCGCGCAACCAGCGGCCGGAATTGTGGCGCCTGTTCAACACGCGGATCAGGCAGGGCGAGAGCGTGCGCGCGTTCCCCCTCTCGGATTGGACCGAACTCGACGTGTGGGACTACATCCGCGCCGAGGACATCCCCGTCGTGCCGCTCTATTTCGCGAAGGAGCGTCCCGTCGTCAGGCGCTCGGGCACTTGGATCATGGTCGACGACGACCGGATGCCGTTCGAGCCGGGCGAGGCGCCCGAATTGCGCAAGGTGCGTTTCCGCACCCTCGGCTGCTGGCCCTTGAGCGGCGCGGTTGAAAGCGAGGCGGAAACGCTCGACGCGATCATCACGGAAATGCGGTCCGCCTCGACGTCGGAACGCGAGGGCCGGCTGATCGACTCCGACGAGGCCGCCTCGATGGAAAAGAAAAAGCGCGAGGGGTATTTCTGATGGCCGGGTCCGATGCGGGATTGTTGCGCTTTCTCACCTGCGGCTCGGTGGACGACGGCAAGTCGACGCTGATCGGGCGGCTCCTCCACGACACGCGCCACGTGATGGAGGATCAGTTCAGGTCTTTGGAAACCGACTCGCGCCGTCACGGCACCACCGGCGAGGACGTCGATCTCGCGCTGCTGGTCGACGGACTCGAAGCGGAGCGCGAACAGGGCATCACCATCGACGTGGCGCATCGCTATTTCGCCACGCCCCGCCGGGCCTTCATCGTCGCGGACACGCCCGGCCACGAGCAATACACGCGCAACATGGCGACCGGCGCGTCCGAGGCCGATCTCGCGATCATTCTCGTCGATGCGCGCAAGGGGGTGCTGACCCAGACGCGCCGTCACGCGACCATCTGCGCGCTGCTCGGCATCCGCCGCATCGTGCTGGCGGTGAACAAGATCGACCTTATGGAGTACGACGAGGCGCTGTTTAACCGCATCACGGCGGAATTCTCGGCCTTTGCCGAAAAGATCGGGCTCGGCGAGGTCGTTGCCATTCCCGTGTCCGCCCGCTACGGCGACAACGTCGTGGAACGCTCGCACGCGATGGCTTGGTATGAAGGCCCGACCTTGCTCGAGCATCTCGAAACCGTCGACGTCCAAAGCGACTTGGCGACCCGCCCGTTCCGCCTCTCGGTGCAATGGGTCAGCCGTCCGCATGCCGATTTCCGAGGTTTCGCCGGTTCCGTCGCCACGGGCAGCATTCGCGTCGGCGACGAGATCGCGATCCTGCCTGCCGGCCGGACCACCCACGTGGATCGCATTCTCGGCCCGGACGGCGAACTTGACGAGGCGCATGCGGGCGATGCCGTCACGATCACGCTGCAGACGGAAACGGACGCCTCCCGCGGCGATCTCATCGTGCATGCGCGGGAGCGGCCCGCGGTGGCCGACCAGTTCGCCGCGCGGCTCGTATGGATGACGGACGAGCCCCTTTTGCCGGGGCGCGGTTATCTCATGCGCATCGGCGACCGCTGGGTGCCCGCGAGCGTCACCGCGCTGAAATACCGGCTCGACGTCGACTCGCAGGAGCATCTGGCGGCGCGAGGGTTGGGTCTCAACGAGATCGGCGAGGTCAACATCGCCGCCGGCGCGCCCGTGGCGTTCGATTCCTACGCGGACAACCGAGCGACGGGCGGCTTCATCCTCGTGGACCGCTTCACCAATACGACGGCGGCGGCGGGCATGATCCTGCATCCGCTGCGCCGCGCGACGAACATCCACCACGAAGCGCCCTCGGTGGAAAAGGCGGCGCGCGCGGCGGCCAAGGGGCAGCAGCCGACCTGCATATGGTTCACCGGATTGTCGGGCTCGGGAAAATCCACCATCGCCAAGGCGCTGGAGGCCAAGCTGCACGCCTCCGGCAAGCACACGATGATGCTCGACGGCGACAATCTCCGCCACGGCCTCAATCGCGATCTCGGCTTCACCGACGCCGACCGCGTCGAGAACATCCGTCGCGTCGGCGAAACCGCAAAGCTGATGACGGAGGCAGGCCTGATCGTGCTCTGCTCCTTCATCTCGCCGTTCCGCGCCGAGCGCGACATGGTGCGGGCGATGTTCCCCGAGGGCGAGTTCTTCGAGGTGTTCGTCGATACGCCGCTGGAGGACTGCATCAAGCGCGACCCTAAGGGGCTTTACGCCAAGGCCATGCGCGGCGAAATCCCGAATTTCACCGGGATCTCCAGTCCCTATGAGCGCCCCGAATTCCCGGATCTGCGGCTCGATGCGGTGAAGGGCCCGCCCCAAGATGCGGCGGAGACCGCCTTGAAATTGCTGGCGGATGCGGGCCGGTTGGCGGCCGCTTCCGCTTAGACGGCGGCGGCCACAAACGGCGCCTCCGCTCTTCGGGACGGAAGCCGTCGGAGATAAAACGCAAAAAACAAAAGGCCGAGCACGAGCGAGGTCTTGATGAGGGGGAGAGTGACCGGGGTGTAGGTCAACTCCAACGTCCCCGACGCCCCTGCGGGAACGGCGACTCGCACCAAGACGCCCTCATGCGCATCGACGACGAGCGGCCGGCCGTCGAGCGTCGCGGCGTATCCCTTCCAGTAAAGGCGGGAGAAAAACAGCGTGCGCGCCTCGTCGGAGGCCTGCACGGCGAAGGTCTCGCGCCGCGGGCCGTCGGAGGAGACGAAGGCGACGCCGTTCGTCAGGGGGTGGCTGAGCGTGCCGCGGGGCACGAAGTCGTCGCGCGAAAGGATCACGGTCAGCCCCCGCTGTTCCCGGCGCAATGCGACGCCCTCCGCCATCTCGGCAAGCATCGGCGGCGCATCCCAAACGGGGAGGGATATACGGCAGATGTTGAGCAGTTCGAACATCCTTGCGCCGCCCGCCTCGGGAACGCGCGCGAACACGTTCGTCAGCGCCGAGGACGTCGTGAAATTCCCGTGGGCGGTTTCGTGCGGCAACAGACGCGCGAAGTCCCTGTGCGAGACGGGCGAATAACCGTTGACGGACCGCGCGCCGAACAGAAGCCCTCGGGCTGCGAGCTGATCCTGCAGTTCCATGCCGCCGTGTCCCGCCGTGCCTCCGGTTCGAAGCACGAAACATTCCGGCGGGTCGATGGCCGATACGCGTTCGGGCAGCGGCGGGTTCTCGAACAGAGGAATGATCTGCGGCGTTCTCATGTGCTGCAGGACGAAGGCGCTCATGGACAGCATCAGGCAGAACAAGGCGGGATTTCGTCGAATGCCTTCATGTCGGACGCCTGCAAGGATCGCGACGATCGCCGCGAGGAAAAACAACACCGAAAACAGATGCGTGATTTCGAAAAGATCCTTTTGGGCCGACCAGAACTGCAACAAGCCCGCCGCGAGCGCGAAGCCTATCAGCGCCTCGCGCCGGCCGGAGCCGTTGCGAAGTTCCGAACGGTCGAAGAAGGCGCACGGAATGATGCAGATCAGGACCGTGAGGAAGGGAAGGTAGCGGAGGGGAAAGCGCGTAGGTCCGACTTGGGCCGCCGAAAAGCTGAGGACGAACGCGATGACGGCCATCGTCAGCAAGATGCAGCGCTCTCGGGTCCAATGTCGATCGAACCGGCCGAAGAAGATCAGAACAAGCGTGAAGACCCCGGCATATCCGAGCGACAGCGGTACATGCAGATAGCCCCTGAACCAGCCGATGTAATCGCCGTAAAACGGGTTGAAGAAGTTGACGACGTGTCCCCAAGACGGAGCAATGCTTCTGCTGTCGTTCGAAAAGGAGCTGCTCCGATCGGTCAGCGAGATGTTGGCGACATATTCCGAGGCGATGGGGATCAACGACAGAAGGCCGGCGCAGGCCAGGACGGCGACCACGCGCGTGATCGCTCCGGGATTTTCGGCGCGACGGTACTCGATGAAACCGAGGCCCGCCGCCGAAAACATGTAGAGCAACTGCATCTGCGTTGCCGCCGATTGGAACAGGAACACTGCCGCGCCGACCGCCGCAACGAAGTTCCCTCGCGTCCCGTTCTCCGCCAAGCGGATCAAAGCGGCCGTTCCGAGGAGCAGCCAAGGAAAGCCGGCGGCCGAGTTCCACCAACTGCCGAGCATCACGTAGTTGAACATGGGCCCCGATGCGGCGGAAAAGGCGACGGACAGCGCGAGGCCGTGATCCACTTTGAGAGATCGCGCCAACGCATACGCCCCCATCCAGGCCAGCCAGATGTTCAGCACGGCAAAGACGGCGACCGCCTTTCGCCAATCGTCGAAGGAGGCCGCGACGACGGACGTCACGATCACCTGCGGCGCAAAAGGTGCAGCCGCCATATCGACCAGAAAATTGCCGCCGAGAAAGGTGCGGTCGGTCAAGAGTGGTATTTCGAAGTTCAGCCAGATGCGCCCCATCGCGCCGAACAGCGGCAGGAACATGTTTTTCGCATCGTCGATGACGAAAAAGTCCCGGTAAAACAATACTGAAACCTGATATATGAAGAGGGATGCGCAAAGACCTATGATCGTCGCCCACGCATAATTATTTTTCGGGTTCGATATTGAAAATGAAGGCATTGCCGCAGCGTTTATAAGTAATAAAAATCGAATTCCAGCTAGCATCTTTTCAGAACCGGTTCAACACGCAGGGCGCGCAGCCGTGCCCCAATGACGGACTTGGCCGAAGGGCCGCAAACCACTAGGTTCGCGGGATCATCCGAGATCAACGAGCACCCGATGCGTAGCGCCGCCGTCGTCCTGTCGTCCTTTGCCTTCTTGCTTCTGGCCGCCTGCGGCGAGAACCGGCAAGCGCAGCAGCCGCCCGCGCCGCCTCCGCCGACGGTGACGGTCGCCAAGCCGGTCAAGAAGACCGTGACCGAGCGCGACGAGCATGTGGGCCGTTTCGTCGCCGCCGAGAGCGTCGAAATCCGTGCGCGCGTGTCGGGCTATCTCGACGAGATTCACTTCCGCGACGGTCAGACGGTCGAAAAGGGCCAATTGCTCTTCACCGTCGACCGGCGCACCTATCAGACGGCCTTCGAGCAGACCAAGGCGGACCTCAACCGCGCAAAGGCGCGGCTTGAGAACGCCGCGGCGGAGCTTCAGCGCTCCGAAAAGCTGATGGGCACCGGCAACATCTCCGACCAGCTTTACGATCAGCGCGTCGCGGCCAAGCGCGATGCGGAGGCGCAGCTTCAATCGGCGGAAGCCGCGCTCAGGCGTTCCCAGCTCGACCTCGATTTCACCGAACTCCGCTCGCCCGTGTCGGGCCGCATCGGCGACCGTCGCGTCTCCGTCGGCAATCTCGTGACCGGCGGAACGGCCGGCAACACGACGCTGCTCGCCAACATCGTTTCCATGGATCCGATCTTCTTCGAATTCACCGTGGACGAGGGCTCCTATCTCCGCTTCATGCGCATGACGGGCGGGGACAAGCGCGGCATGCCGGTCGAGATGAAGTTGCTCGAAGAGGCGGACTACAACGCGCGCGGCACGATCGATTTCGTCGACAACGTCATCGACCAGTCGTCCGGTACCATCCGCATCCGCGCGACCTTCCAGAACCCGCGCGGCCTGTTTACGCCCGGCATGTTCGGCAAGGTCCGCCTGAATACTTCCGCGCCCTACGAGGCGCTGCTCGTGCCCGACGCGGCCGTGATGTCCGATCAGTCCCGCAAGGTGCTCATGACCGTGACGGCCGACGACACCGTCGTGCCGCGGCCGGTCCAGCTCGGCCCCATCTATGACGGCCTTCGCGTCATCCGCTCCGGCGTCGGCCCCGAGGACACGGTGATCGTCAACGGCCTCCTGCGCGCCCGTCCCGGCGCGAAGGTCACGCCGCGCCCGGCGGGGCAGCCGGGCCAAGGTGCGCCCGGCGGCGCACCCGGCGGTCCTGCTGCGGGCGCTCCGCCGGCCGGAGGTGCCGCGGCGGCTCCCGCCGCCGCGCAGAAGTAAGGGGCGGATCATGAAATTCGCCCACTTCTTCGTCGACAGGCCGATCTTCGCGTCGGTGTTGTCGGTCGCGCTCGTCATCATCGGCGCCGTCGCCTATTCGCGCCTGCCGATCGCGCAATATCCGGAGATCGCGCCGCCGACGATTTCGATCAGCGCGCAATATCCCGGCGCCAGCGCCGAAGTCGTCGCCGCCACCGTCGCCGCCACCATCGAGCAGGAGCTCAACGGCGTCGACGGCGCGCTCTATATCGGCTCGAATTCCACCGACGACGGCCGCGTCGGGATCTCCGTCACCTTCGCCATCGGCACCAATCTCGATCAGGCGCAGGTGGAGGTGCAGAACCGCGTCCGCCTCGCCGAGCCGCGCCTGCCGGAAGAGGTGCGCCGCCTCGGCGTCATCGTGCGCAAGAACTCGCCCGACCTGATGATGGTCGTGAACGTGCTCTCGCCCGACGCCACGCGCGACCAGCTTTGGTTGTCGAATTTCGCCAATATCGAGATCAAGGACCGGCTGCTGCGCATCGACGGCGTCGGCTCGATCACCGTGTTCGGCAGCCGCGACTACTCAATGCGGATCTGGCTCGATCCGGACCGGCTCGCCTCGCTTTCGCTGACGCCCGCCGAAGTGGTCGGCGCGCTGCAGCGCCAGAACGTGCAGGTTGCCGCCGGCGTCATCAACCAGACTCCGATGCAGAGCCCCGGCGCGTTCCAGGTCACCGTCCGCACGCAGGGCCGTCTCGTCGAACCCGACGAATTCGCCGGCATCATCGTGCGCGCCGACAAGCAGGGCCGCACCATCCGCCTCAAGGACGTCGCCCGCGTCGAGCTGGCCGCGCAGGATTACTCGACCAAATCCTATCTCGGCCGCAACGAAGCCGTCGGCATGGGCGTGTTCCAGAAGCCGGGTTCCAACGCGCTCAAGACCGAGGCCGCCGTGCAGGCGGCGATGCGCGACATCAAGGCCTCGTTCCCGCCCGGCGTCACCTACGACATCGTCTACAACCCCACGCGCACCATTCAGGAATCCGTCGACGAGGTGGTGAAGACCATCTTCGAGGCGGTCATCCTCGTCGTGCTCGTCATCGTGCTGTTCCTGCAGACATGGCGCGCGGCGGTCATTCCCGTCCTCGCCATTCCGGTCTCGCTCATCGGCACCTTCGCCGTCATGGCGGCGGTGGGCTTCTCGATCAACAATCTCACGCTGTTCGGCCTCGTGCTCGCCATCGGCATCGTCGTCGACGACGCCATCGTGGTGGTGGAGAACGTCGAGCGGAACCTCGCCAAGGGCATGAACCCGCAGGAGGCGACGCACCGCACGATGGACGAGGTCGGCGGCGCGCTGGTCGCCATCGCGCTGACGCTGTCGGCGGTGTTCATCCCGGTCGCCTTCATCAGCGGCATTTCCGGCCAGTTCTACCGCCAGTTCGCGCTCACCATCGCGGCCGCCACGGTCATCTCGGCCTTCAACTCGCTCACGCTGTCGCCGGCGCTCTGCGCCATGCTGCTCAAGCCGCATACGCATGGCGAGGTGCGCGAAGGCTTGCTGATGCGCGGCGTGCACGGCTTCTTCCGCATGTTCAACCGCAGCTTCGACGGGTTCACGTCGGGCTATGCCTGGCTCTCGCGACGTCTCGTCCGCTTCGCCCTGTTGGTGCTCGTGGTCTATGCGGGCCTGATCGCTTTGACGGGCAACCAGTTCGCCTCGGCCCCGCGCGGCTTCATTCCGCAGCAGGAACGCGGCTATTACATCGTCGCCATTCAGCTTCCCCCGGGTTCGTCGCTCGACCGGACGGACGCGGTCGTTCAGAAGGCGATGGGGATCATTCTCGAGACCCCCGGCTTCCGCAACGGCGTCGGCATCGTCGGCTTCTCGGGTGCGACCTTCACCAACGCTCCCAACCAGGCCGCCATCTTCGCGGCCACCGACGACATCAAGACCTTGGCGGATCGCGGCCTGACGCAGCAGCGGATCCTCGGCTCCCTGTTCCAGCGGATGGCGAGCATTCAGGAGGCCTTCATCATCCCGCTCGCCCCGCCGCCGGTGCAGGGCATCGGCAATGCGGGCGGCGTGCGCATGATGCTGCAGGACCGCGGCGGCCTCGGCAGCGCGGCCATCGTCGAGTCGCTCGCCCTCATGCAGCAGCGCGCCGCGCAGTTGCCGAGCGTGCAGCGGCCCTTCGCGACCTTCGAAACGCGGACGCCGGCCTTCTACCTCGACATCGACCGCGTGAAGGCGCAGATGCTCGGCATCAATCTCGCCGAGGCCTTCAACACGCTCTCGGTTTCGCTCGGCTCGGCCTATGTCAACGACTTCAACTTCATCGGCAAAACCTTCCGCGTGACCGCGCAGGCGGACGAGCCGTTCCGCAACGATCCGCAGGACATCCTGAAGCTGCGCGTGCGCAATGCGAGCGGCGACACCGTGCCTTTCGCGGCCTTCGCGACGGTGCAGGAGACGGCCGGCTCCTCGCGCGTGCCGCGCTACAACCTCTACCCCTCGGCCGAACTCGACGCGAACACTACGCCGGGCTTCTCCGCGGGCCGCACGATGGCGGATCTCGAAAAGCTCGCCGCCGAAGTGCTCCCGCCGGGCATGGGCTACGAGTGGACCGGCATCGCCTACCAGCAGAAGATCGTGGGCGACACGGGCCTGTTCGTCTTCGCGCTGGCGGTCGTGTTCGTCTTCCTCGTGCTCGCGGCACAATATGAGAGCCTCACGCTGCCGCTCGCGGTCATCCTCATCGTGCCGATGTGTCTGCTCGCCGCCATCATCGGCGTGCTGATGCGCGGGCAGGACGTGAACATCCTCACCGAGATCGGCTTCGTGGTGCTCATCGGCTTGGCCGCGAAAAACGCGATCCTGATCGTGGAATTCGCGAAGCAGCTCGAAGACGAGGGCATGGAGCGCCGCGCGGCGGCGGTCGAGGCGGCGCGGCTGCGGCTTCGCCCCATCATCATGACGTCGCTGGCCTTCATCCTCGGCGTCGTGCCGCTCGTCATCGCCAAGGGCGCCGGCGCGGAAATGCGTCAGGCGCTCGGCACGGCGGTGTTCGCGGGCATGATCGGCGTCACCTTCTTCGGCCTCGTCTTCACGCCGGTGTTCTATGTGGTGGCCCAAAATCTCGGCGACTTCGCGCGCCGCCTCTCGGGTCGCCCCGTACAACCGAAACCTGCGGAAACTCCCGCGAGCTGAGGGCCGACTATGCGACCCGTCGACGATCTTTCGGCCGTTCCCATCGGCGTGCTCACCGTATCCGACCGGGCGAGCCGGGGCGAATATGAGGATAAAGGCGGCCCGGGCATCGTCGCCGCCTTGTCCGACATTCTCGCCACGCCGTGGCGGGCGGTCGGCCGCGTCGTGCCCGACGAGCGGGCCGAGATCGAGGCGGCCTTGATCGCACTGGCGGACGACGAGGGCTGCTCGTTGATCCTCACCACCGGCGGCACCGGCCCGGCCCCGCGTGACGTCACTCCGGAGGCGACCGAAGCGGTCTGCGCACGCATGATGCCCGGCTTCGGCGAATTGATGCGCACCGCGAGCCTGCGCGAAGTGCCCACCGCGATCCTGTCCCGGCAGGAAGCCGGGTTGCGCGGCACGAGCCTGATCGTCAATTTGCCGGGGAAGCCGTCCGCCATCCGCACCTGCCTCGATGCGGTGTTCCCGGCGGTCCCTTATTGCATCGACCTGATCGGCGGGGCGTATCTCGAAACCGATCCGGCCGTCTGCAAGGCCTTTCGCCCGAAGAGCTGAGCCTCAGCCGGTCGCGTGCAGTTCCACGCTGATCCTGCGGCCCAACACCTTGAAGGCCGCTTCGATCTGATCGAGGCGCGAGGCGTGGTTGAGCCGGAACAGCCGGTCGACCTGTTCGCGATGCCAATCGAGGCGCCGTGCGAGTTCGGCGCGGGTCATGCGTTCGTCTCTCAAAGTCTTCATCAGAAGAACCTTGAGCTGCGTCTGAACGGGAAGATCCATCTCGGCCTCGCATCGGGATCGGAACCTGCGAATCGGTCCGACCGGAGGTATTTTGAGCGAAGGCGAAGATCAACGAAAGTGTGGAGTCGCCATCACGCGTCGCCGTGCATTGCGCGTCCGGCATGGCGAGCCGGCCGGTTACTGCAATTTGACATTGCACCGCACAACGGTCATACAACACACACAGCGTCGGCTTCCGGCATTCAGGGCCAGCGTGAACGGACCTCCAAGAGGTTCCGTCCTGCCGGAGCCGGGACAATAAGTGTCCCAGACTTTTTCAAAAGACATCCCGGATCACGCGGGGAGTCCTCCTGCCGAGCGGCACCGACCGCGAGGAAGGGCTTGTCCGACTTGTCGAACACCTGCGGGCATGAGCTCGCAGGCGACGTTCACCCGTTGAAAGAACGAACTTGACCGATTTCAACTCTCTCGGCCTTGCCGAACCCCTCCTCAAGGCGCTTGCCGCCGAGGGCTATACCACTCCGACCCCCATTCAGTTGCAGGCGATTCCCTACGTGATGGCCGGCCGCGATCTCATCGGCATCGCCCAGACGGGCACCGGCAAGACCGCCGCCTTCGCGCTGCCGATCCTGCACCGCCTCGCCACCGAACATCGTGAGACGCCGAAGCGCGGCTGCCGCGCCCTCGTGCTGTCGCCGACGCGTGAACTCGCCGGCCAGATTTCCGAGAGCTTCCGCACCTACGGCCGCTTCATGAAGCTCTCGACCCGCGTCGTCTTCGGCGGCATGTCGATGGGCAACCAGATCCGCGATCTCGTGCACGGCGTCGACGTGCTCGTCGCCACGCCCGGCCGTTTGCTCGACCTCATCCGCAATCGCGCCGTGCGCCTCGACGAGATCGAAGTGTTCGTGCTCGACGAAGCCGACCAGATGCTCGACATGGGCTTCATCCACGACATCCGTCGCCTCGTCGCGATGTTGCCGAAGGAGCGCCAGACGTTGTTCTTCTCGGCCACGATGGCCCGCGAGATCGGCACCCTCGCCGACACGCTGCTCGACGATCCGGCCAAGGTCTCGGTCGCTCCGGTCGCCACCACCGCCGAGCGCATCACGCAGCATGTCGTGTTCGTCGACGGCCCCAAGAAGCAGGCGCTGCTTCACAAGCTGCTCGAAGACAAGTCGATCGCTCGCGCGCTCGTGTTCTCCCGCACCAAGCACGGCGCGAACAAGATCGCGATGCGCCTCGAGGATGCCGGCCACCCGGCCGCCGCGATCCACGGCAACAAGAGCCAGGCGCAGCGTGAACGCGCTCTCGCCGACTTCAAGGCCGGCCGGTCGCGTCTCCTCATCGCCACCGACATCGCGGCCCGCGGCATCGACGTCGACGGCGTGACGCACGTCATCAACTTCGATCTCCCGAACGTGCCCGAGAGCTATGTCCACCGCATCGGCCGCACCGCGCGCGCCGGCGCCGAGGGCATCGCCATCTCGTTCTGTGCGGGCGACGAGCGCAGCTTCCTGCGCGACATCGAGCGCACCACCCGCCTCAAGGTTCCCGTCATGGAAAACCCGCTCGGCGCGGGCGAAGGCATGGTCACGACGGATCGCGACGACCGCACCCGTCCGCCGCGTCGTCCTGAATTCCGCGGCCGCAATGCGGGCGCTCCCGGCGGCCAGCGTCGCGACGGCGGTCGCCCGCAGGAAGCCCGCGGCGACGCTCGTCCCGCCGGCGCCCGTCCGGACCAGCGCTCGGCCGCTCCGCGCGGTGATCGTCCGTTCTCGAACGACCGCCCGCGCTCCGAGCCGCGTCGCGACGGTCGCCCGACGCGCTGACTTCATCGCGTTTGAATGAATCGAGGCCCGGACGTTCGCGTCCGGGCCTTTTTCATGCCTGACCCGTGCCGGACCGTTTGCGCGCCGCGCTTTCGATCGGCCCGTCCGCGATCACTCTGCCCGCTTCGAGGCGAATTTCGCGGTTGCAGATGCTGCGCGCCAGCTCCGTCTGGTGCGTCGAGAGCACGAGGATGCCGGTTTTTCCCAAGACGCGGTCGAGCCTCGCCAAGGCCTTGTCGAGAAATGCCGCGTCGGCTGTGAACAGCCACTCGTCGAGCAGCAGGATGTCCGGCTTCACCGCCGTTCCCAGCGCGAAGCCGAGCCGGATGACCATGCCCGCCGAGTAGCCTGACACCGGCATGTCGAGGAACGGCCCGATATCGGCGGTTTCGACCACGTCGGCCTCCGCGCATGCGAGGTCCGCGCCCGAAAAGCCGTAGGAGCGCAGATAAAGCCGCACGTTTTCGCGCCCGAACAGTTCCGGCGAAAGCCCCAGCATGGGGTCGATCATCGAAGCGACCACGCCCTCCGTGCGCAACGTTCCGACGCTCGGACGATAGATGCCCGCCATCACGCGCAGCAGCGTCGTCTTGCCCGCGCCGTTGGTGCCGAGCAGTGCGGTGCGGTCTCCGGGTTCGAGCGTCAGTTCGACGTCGCGCAGCGCATGCAGAACGGCGCGTCCCGAACGGTCACGACCGATGCGTGCGTCGTCGCCGCCGTCCGCGCGGGTCGACTGCATCAGCGGAATATCGAGTCCGAGGGCGAGCGAGATACGCGGCATGGTCAAAGCCACATCAGGGCGCGCGACCGGGCGCGCGTGAGCACGTGCAGCGCGACCGCCCAAAACAGCGCACACCATGCGGCGGCCGCAAGCGTCTCGGCGATCCCGGGCAATCGCCCCGTCAGCGGCGCGCGGATGAGTTCGATCGCGACATGGGCGGGATTGAACAACTGATACGCCGCCATGTCCCCGAGCCGCTCTACCGGCCACATGATCGGCGTGACGAAGAAGGCGAGCGAACTGCCGCAGGTGACGGCCACCTTCGTCAGATCGGGCCAGCGCGCGCCCGCGAGCATCACGAGCAGGCAGACGGGAAACAGCATCGCCCCGACGGCGACGAAGAAAAACGGCAGCGTCAACGTGGCCGCCGTGAAGCCGCCGCCGGATGCAAGGACCGCGATCACGGGGACGCAGACGTCATGCAGACCGACGACGGCGGCGACGGCCACCGCCCGCGCGGGCAATTCGCTCAGCGGCCGTCGTCGGGCCTTCAGCATCGCGGCGTGCTTCGCAGCGATGTCGGAAGATTCGAGAACCGGCACGATGATGATCGACCAAGCGAAGAACGATACCGCCACATAAGCGAAATAGGTGCCGAACGGCATGTCGAGCACGCGTGCGAACACGACGGACGACGCCAAAATGATGACGGCATTGGCCAAGGTGGAGACGAACGGGCCGATCACGGTCCGCCTGTAGCGTCGGCGGATTTCAAACAGGGCCGCATCGGCGATCGAACGGCGGATGCGGAACGTCTCGGACAGATCGTCCAATGCGGCGACCGGCCGAAGCCCGGTGGGCTCGTCGCCCGATGCAATGAAGACGGGCTCGGCGCCCATGAAAAACGTCCTCGAAACAAACCCGGGCGCCCCGAGGGGCGCGGTCGAAATGTCATGATCGAAAAGAACGAAGAAATCGCGAACGTGCCGAAGGCCGTCCGCGGCGTCAGAACGCCTTGAAGGTGATGATGGTGTGCGTGTCCACGATATCGGGGATCACCTGCACCTTTTCACCGACGAAATGGCCGATGTCGACGGCGTCTTCGACGTGGAACTTGGCGAGAATGTCGTAATTCCCGGCGATCGAGTAGATCTCGGACGCGATCTCCGCATCCGCCAACCGGCTCGCGACGTCATAGGTCTTGCCGAGCTTGCACTTGATCTCGACGAAGAAGGTCTGCATGGCGCGCCCCGGTCCGATGTTCGACGTCGCCTGTCTTAGCCGAGCCGCCGCCCGCCGTCATCACCCGCAAGCGCCGCTCCGGTCAGACGTGCAGCCTGCGCTCCACCGCGTCCCGATCCGCCGCGAGTTCGGCATTGCTCCCGGCCCACACGACCCGGCCCTTTTCCAGCACGACATGCCGGTCCGCAACGCGCATCAGCGCGTCGAGCGACTTGTCGATGACGAGGATGGATTCGCCCTCCGCCTTCAGCGCGGCGATGCAGGCCCAGATTTCCTTGCGTATCAGCGGCGCGAGCCCTTCCGTCGCCTCGTCCATGATAACGAGCTTCGGGTTGGTCATCAGCGCGCGGCCGATGGCGAGCATCTGCTGTTCGCCCCCCGAAAGCTGCGAGCCGAGATGCTTGCGACGCTCCTTCAATCGCGGAAACAGCGCGTAGACGCGTTCCTTCGTCCAACGCGTCGTGCCGAACCGGCTCGCCGCCGTTGCGACGAGGTTTTCCTCGACGTTCAGCGTCGGGAAGACCTGCCGTCCCTCGGGCACGAGGCCGATGCCGGTCTGCGCGATTTTGTGCGGCGGCAGCCCGTCGATCCGCGTTCCGCCGAAGCCGATTTCGCCCGCGCTCGGCGGCAACAGCCCCGTAATCGCACGGACGGTCGTCGTCTTGCCCATGCCGTTGCGGCCGAGCAGCGCCGTCACCTTGCCCGCGCCGACGTCGAGATCGACGTCGAACAGCACCCGCGCGTCGCCGTAACCGGCACAAAGGCCGCGCACCGTCAGCATGCCGCGTCCTCCTCGCCCAGATAGGCCGAGCGCACGAGCGGGTCGGCCCGCACCTCGCTCGGCGTGCCCGTCGCGACGATGCGGCCGTAGACCAGCACGGAGATGCGGTCCGCCAGCCTGAACACCGCGTCCATGTCGTGTTCGACCAGCAGCATGGGGATGCGCCCGCGCAGTCCCCCGATCAGCTTCACGATGGCGCGGCTTTCATCCTTGCCGACGCCCGCGAGCGGTTCGTCGAGCAGCAGCACCTTCGGCTGCAGGGCCAGAGCGGCGGCAAGCTCCAGCGCCCGCCGCTCGCCGTGCGACAGCGACGAGACGATCACGTCCGCCCGGTCTCCGAGGCCCACCTCGGTCAGCCGCGCGCCGGCTTCCTCGTCGAAGCGGCGCGCGCCGAACCAAGGCACCGGCATCAACCGTCCCGGGCTGCGGCTGCGGATCGCGAGCACCACGTTCTCGCGCGCCGTCACGTCCGACACGAGCGCGCTGATCTGGAACGTCCGCGCCAGTCCTCGCCGCGCGCGGGTCGCCGCGGGCAGCGCCGTCACGTCCTCGCCCGCGAGGAACACGCGTCCCGCATCCGGCGCGACGCGCCCGGCGATCTGGCCGATCAGCGTCGTCTTCCCGGCTCCGTTCGGCCCGATCAGCGCGTGGATTTCGCCGGGCCGTACGTCGACGCTCACCTCGTCGGAGACGACGAGCGCACCATAGCGCTTGGTCAGCCTTTCGAGGCGCAGCACCGCATCCGTCATCGGGCGCTCCTGTCGAACAGGCCCGCGATGCCGCCGCGCGTGAACAGCACGACGGCGACCAGCAGCGCGCCGAACGCGATCTTCCAATGCTGCGTCGCGAGCGACAGCCCCTCTTCGAGCGCCAGCACGACGAAGGCTCCCGCCAGCGCGCCCCACACCGTGCCGGCCCCGCCGAGGATCACCATGACGATGAATTCGCCCGAGCGTTGCCAGGCCATCAGCGCCGGGCTGACGAAGGAGGTGAGATTGGCGATCAGCACTCCCGCAACGCCGCACAGCACCGCGGAGAGCACATAGGCCCACAGCCGCACGCGTTCCACGTCGTAGCCCAGCGCGGTCACGCGTTCGGGGTTGTTGCGCGCCGCGCGCAGCACCGCGCCGAAGGGCGAGGCCGTGACGAGGCGCACGACGCCGAGCGAGGCGACCAAGGCGGCGAGGATCACGAAATACAGCGTCGTGTCGCTCTTCAGCGCCCGCGTGCCGTTCAGCGTGGCGCGCGACCACAAGGTGAGGCCGTCCGACCCGCCGTATTCGGAGAGCGCATTGGCCACGAAGAACGCCATCTGCCCGAAGGCGAGCGTGATCATGATGAAGGCCACGCCCTTGGTGCGCACGGCGATCGCGCCCGTCGCCAAGGCATAAAGCCCGGCTGCGGCCGCCCCCGCCGCCAGCCCGATGAAGAAGTCCTCGATCCCCTCGGCGATCAGGATGCCCGCCGCATAGGAGCCGATGCCGAGAAACGCCGCATGCCCCAGGCTCACCATGCCGCCGTAGCCGAGCACGAGATCGAGCGCGACCGCGCAGATCGCAAACGCCATGATCCGCGCCGTATAGGTGATCACCCAGCCCGGCAGACCGACGAGCGGCAGCACGGCCAAGATCGCGAGCATCAGCCCGAGAACGAGAAAGTCGCGGCGGGTCTTGCTCATCCCGCGCTCCGCGACGGGAACAGCCCGCCCGGCCTGACGGCCAGCACGCCCGCCATCAGCACGTAGATCGCCATCGAGGCGAGCGCCGGTCCCACGCGGTTGGCCGTCGGCGCGGATACCATCAGCTTGAGAATGTCGGTGGCGAAGGAGCGGCCGAGCGTATCGACGAGGCCGATCAGCAACGCCGCCAGAAACGCCCCGCGGATCGAGCCGACCCCGCCGACCACGATCACCACGAAGGCGAGGATCAGCACGCCGTCGCCCATGCCGGGCTCGACCGACAAGATCGGTGTCACCATCGCCCCGGCGAAGCCCGCCAGCATCGCGCCGAAGGCGGTCACGGCGGTGAACAGTCGCCTTACGTCCACGCCGAGCGCGGACACCATCGGCGCGTTGGTCGCGCCCGCACGCACCAGCATGCCGAATTTCGTGCCGTCGATGACGAGCCACAGCAGCAGCCCCGTCCCGAGGCCCGCGCCGATGATGGCGAGGCGATACACGGGAAACAGCAGCCCGTCCGTCAGCATCACCGATCCCGAGAGCAGGTCCGGCACCGGCACGCTGATCGGGGCCGCGCCGAAGGCGAGCTTCACGCCTTCATTGACGATCAGGATCACGCCGAAGGTCGCGAGCACCTGATCGAGATGCCCGCGTCCGTAAAGCGGTCGAAAGACGATGCGCTCCAGCACGAGGCCCAGCGCCAAGGTCAGCGGCAGCGCGAGCGCCAGCGCGCCGAAAAACCCGCCCGCATGCGGCGCCAGCACGGCCGTCAGATACGCGCCGAGCATGTACTGCACGCCGTGCGCGAGATTGATGAAGTCCATCACCCCGAACACCAGCGTCAGCCCCGCCGCCACCAAGAACAGCATCAGGCCGAACTGAAGTCCGTTGAGCGTCTGAACGGCGAGAAGGGTGAAGGACATGGCGGAAGGGCCGAACGGGTTGTCGAGCGGGCGTCGGGGCGTGCGATCTCGCCGCCCCTATACGGGAAAGGGGCGCCGAATGCGCCCCTTCAGCCGTGCCTTCTTCCGAGGGAGAAGGCGAACGCGTCCGATCAGTTGATCGCGCATTCCTTGGCGTAGACGTCGCCATAGGCCGTGAACACCTTCTCGACCGGCTCCGTGGCGTATTTGCCGTCGGCGCGCTTCACCGCCTTCACGACGTAGAAGTCCTGAATGGGAAAGCCGTTGGTGTTCATCTTGAAAGAGCCGCGCACGCTTTCGAAACTCGCGGTGCGGAACGCCTTCTGCATGGCCTCCTTGTCCTTCACCTTGCCGCCCGCAGCCTTCACGGCAGCGTCGATCAGCAAGGCGGAATCATAGGCCTGCTGTGCGTAGAGCGAGGGAACGTAGCCGTATTCCTTCTCGAAGGCGGCGACGAAGGCCTTGCTGGCAGGGTTGTCGCTGCCCGGCGCCCATTGCGCGCCGGCGAACAGTCCGAGCGCCGCATCCTGCGTCGCGGGCAGGGTGGTCTCGTCGATGGTGAAGGCGGAGAGGAAGGGGATCTTGCCCGAGAGGCCCGCCTGCGTGAACTGCTTCACGAGGTTCACGCCCATGCCGCCCGGCATGAAGGTGAAGATGGCGTCGGGCTTGGCCGCCACGATCTTGGCGAGTTCGGCCGAGAAATCGAGCTGGCCGAGCTGCGTGTAGATCTCGTCGGCGATCTCGCCCTTGAAGTGGCGCTTGAAGCCGGCGGCCGAGTCCTTGCCCGCCTGATAATTGGGCACCATCACGACGACCTTCTTGAACCCCTTGTCCTGAGCATATTTGCCCATGGCTTCGTGGTTCTGGTCGTTCTGGTAGGAAGCGGAATAGAAGAACGGCGAGCACGCCTTGCCGGCGAGCGGGGAGGGGCCCGCATTCGAGCTGACGAGGAAGGTCTTCGATTCGAACACCGGCTTGGCGATCGCCATCATCACGTTGGAGAAGGTCACGCCGGTCACGATGTCGACCTTGTCGCGCTCGATCAGGCCCTGCACCTTCTGCACCGCGACGTCGGGCTTCAGCTCGTCGTCCACGATCACGACGTCGGCGACGAGGCCGCCCAGCTTGCCGTCCTTCTGCTTCACGGCGAGGTTGAAGGCGTCGCGCTGATGCTGGCCGAGCACGGCGGAAGGGCCGGACAGCGTCACCATCATGCCGATCTTGAGCTTTTCCTGCGCCGCGGCCGTACCGATCGTGAGCGCGAGGCTCGCCGCGGCGAGCGTGATGACGTGCTTCATGAACCCTACCCCTTGTCGTGCGCCGTTCCGGCGCTTGATCCTTCGAGACCTGTGCGGCCTTGTTCCCGCTGATTTGTAGGGGCGCGCGCGCGCTCCGTGAAGGCCGAAAACGTCACAGGCCCTTCGCCATCGCCGTGACGCGCGCCGTCATCGCGCTCGCGGCGTCGGCCAACGGCGCAGGCGCGGTAAAATGGTTCGCGCCCGGCAAGGCTTCCACGCGCGTTGCAGCTCCGCCTGCGGCCCAAGCTTCGGCCACCGAACGGCTTTGGCGGGCATATTCCTCGGTTTCGAGCGCGCCATAGACGCAGTCGAACGTCGCGCCTTTCGGCGCGGCCCACAGGCAAGGCGAAAGGCGTGCCGCCGTCGCCGCATCCATGCGCAGGTCCTCGTTCACCGCGATGCGGGTCAGCGGGGCAAGGTCGAACAACCCGGAAATCGAATAGCCGCTGCGCGTCATGTCGGCAGGCAGAGCGGAATCAAAGGCGGTCCAGTCCGTCCCGACGATGCAGCCCGCCAGATGTCCGCCCGCCGAATGGCCCGACACGGCGAACGGACGGCCGAAGCGCTTCCACGTCGCGACCGCCGCCGCGCGCACGTCCGCGACGATCTCCTCCATCCCGACGTCCGGGCACAGCCGATAGCTCGGCATCACCACGGTCACGCCGTGCGCGTTCGCTCCGCGTGCGAGATGCGCGAACATCGAGCGGTCCAGAGAGCGCCAGTAGCCGCCGTGAATGAACAGCAGGACCGGCCCGGCTTCGCCGTTCCCCCCCGGCCCGTACACGTCGAATTTCTGCCGCTCATGCCCGCCATAGGCGATGTCGAGCGCCGCATGTCCCGCGGCCGTTGCCTCGGCCCGGTAGGCGGCCGAGTCGCGTTGCCAGCCCGCAATCAAGGCGGGATGTTCCGGCACGTTGCCGCGGTTGTCGTATTGCCGTTCGAGTTCGGCGTCGCTCAGCGTCATGATGGGTCTTCTCCGAAAGCTGCGGCATCGTCGTGCGACGGCGACGCTCCCGCAAGGGCCTCGCTTCATTCATGGGGAGGGCGTTCTTGCGATCAGCGCCTCGACCGCCGCGCGATCCGGCGCGCCGCGCCGCCCGCCGAAGACCGTGCATTTGATCGCTGCCGCCGCATTGGCGAAGCGCACGCAGTCCTCGACGGGGTGTTTTTCCGCCAAAGCCAACGTGAAGGCCCCGTGAAAGACATCGCCCGCCGCGAGGGTGTCGACGGCTGCCACCGACGGCGCGCGCAGCCGTTCGATTCGGCTTTTCGCGCGGTCGAACCAGATGCAGCCTTCAGGCCCGAGCGTGATCGCGACCAGACCCTCGTGTCGGCCCGCGAGCTTCGCAAGCGCCTCGAGCGGCGTGGCGGCGCCGGAAAAGGCGAGGGCGGCGGGCTCGGAAAACACGACATGCGTGGCCAGAGGGAACAGGGCCTCATGCGACGCGGCGGGTCCCGTATCCGCATCGAGCACGGCGGGAATGCCGCAGGCGCGGGCGGTGCGCAGCACCTCGGCCGCACCTTCGGGCCAACGCACATCCACCAACACCGCGCCGCAGGTCCGGATTTCCGCCAGCGGCAACCAGGAGGGGTCCGTCCCGAGCGCGGGATCGAAGAACGGGACGACGACCCGTTCGCCGGCGCGGTCGACGAGAACCGTGGACAGCGGCGAGCGCGCTCCGGCGACGAGACGCACATGGCGGCAGTCGATGCCCGCCTCCGTCAGATCCGCGACGATCTTGCGGCCGACGTCGTCGTCGCCGACGCGGGCGAACAGCATGCTCTCCGCACCCAGAGCGGCAACCGCAGCCGCCGCGCTCGCCGCCATCCCGTGGGCCGATTGCACGACGTCGCTCGGCAGGAACTTGCCGGGACCGTCGGGGAGTTCGTCCAGTCGAAAGATGGTGTCGAGCGTCGCCGACCCGGAACAAAGAATGCGCATGGCGGGCGAGCGGTCTCGTGCAAGCGGTCTCATGAAGGCGTGCGGCAGCATCGGCGAGTTGCGCCCCGATGTCACCCGGTCGTGAAGCGTTCACGGTGTCGGCGACGATGGTTTGACGCCTCGCGTACCGCCGCCCATAGTGCCTGCGTTTTTAGAAGAGACTTTTTGCGGGACCTTTTTGTCGATGACCGTCGTCGTTTTGATGTCGACTTATGACGGCATGCGTTTTCTGCCGGAACAGATCGCTTCCATCCTTCCGCAACTCGGTCCCGCCGATCGTCTCGTGGTGCGCGACGACGGGTCCCGCGACGGCTCGCCCGATTATCTCGAAAGCCTCGGCGATCCCCGCATCACGTTGCGACAGGGGCGAAACCTCGGGCCGGCCGGCAGTTTCATGACCCTGCTCTTCGACGAGACCGACGATGCCGAGACGGTGTTTTTCGCCGATCAGGACGACGTGTGGTTTCCCGACAAGATCGCGCGCGCGCGTCGCGCCTTGGCTTCGGCCGGCGACGAGGCGGTGCTGTATTGCTCCCGCGCGACGTTGACCGATGCCACTCTTCGGCCGCTCGGCGCGTCGCTCGATTGGTCTCCGCCCTATCCGCTCAACCAGCGTCTGGTCTGCAACATCGTCACCGGCTGCACGGCGGCCATGAATCGGCGCGCGCTCGAAGCGGTGAAGGCGACGCCTCCGGTCGGGCCGGTCTATCTGCACGATTGGTGGATTTATCTGGCGATCGCGCGCGAAGGCCGCGTGATCTTCGATTCCGAGCCGACCATGCTCTACCGCCAGCACGGCGGAAACAGCGTGGGCATGAGGCTGGGCTTCGCCGCGCGCATGCTCAACGGCTTCCGGCAGCTGGAGCGCAAGCACTGGATGAGTGCAGTCTGGGAACAGGCGCGCACCTATTTCGCGACCTTCCCGCCCGTCTCCGCCCATGAGCTTGAAGTCATGCGCTGCTTCGGCGCAGGCGCGTCGCCGCGGACCTTGTTCTCCGCCTCCATGTTCCCCGGACGATGGACCATGCCGGGAGGGCACGAAATTCTGTTCCGCTGCGCTCTTCTCTATGAGGCGCTGCGCAACCGCCCCGTCATTCAGCCGCCTCTCGCAAGATGAATTCCGGCTCGGCGGCGGGCGCGAAGAGCCGTCCGCCGAGGAGCAGGAGGTCGACGCGGTTCTGCACCAATGCGGTGAACGCCTGTTCGGGCGTGTCGATGATCGGTTCTTCGTGCACGTTGAAGCTCGTATTGATCAGCACCGGCAATCCGGTCCGCTCATGATAAACTTCGAGAATGCGGCGGTAGAACGTGCCCGCGTCCGGGGCGACCGTCTGCGGCCGTGCCGAGCCGTCGACATGCACGACGGCGGGAATGCGGTCGCGCCATTCCGGCTTGACGTTGCAGGTGATGGTCATGAACTGCGCCGGATGCGCGTTGCCGGCGTGGATGTCGAAGACCTCCGCCGCATGTTCGGCCAACACCACGGGCGCGAAGGGCATGAAGTCCGACCGCGACAGCCGCGTATTCAGCGACTCGTTGACGGCGTGCTTGACGGGTGCCGCGATGATGGAGCGGGCGCCGAGCGCGCGCGGTCCGAATTCCATGCGGCCCTCGTGCAATCCGACCGCCTTGCCCTCGATCAGCGCGTCGACGATCTTGGAGACGACGGTTTCGCGGTCCTCTGCGCCGAGATCGGTTGCATGCGGGAATTGGCTCGCCACGGCGGCTGCCGGACGCGCGTCGCCGCGACCGAGGCACATCGAGGTCAACGGCCGGCGATTCCGGTTCCACTCCTCCGCGCCGTGCGTTTCGTGGAGATAGGCGAGGCATCCGCCCAGCGGCAAACCGTCGTCTCCCATGGCCGGGATGACGAAGATGGCCTCGGTCGGCGTGTTCTCGAGGATGTGGCGGTTGAGCTTCACATTGGCATAGACGCCGCCGCCGACGGCGAGATTGCGCATGCCCGTCCGGTTCTGGACGGCCTCGATGGAGCGCGCCATCAGCACCTCCAGGGCGTGCTGAACCGAAGCGGCCGCGTCCTCGCGCGAGACCTCGCGGCAAAGGGCTTCGGCTTCCGCCGCCATCTCCTTGTAACCCGGGAAGTCCGAGGTGATGCGGCCTTCCGCGGTCACGTCGAAATGCGCGAGAATCCGATCGGCGATCACGGGTTTTCCGTATCCCGCCAAGCCGACGAGCTTGCCCTCATGCCGGTTGGAGATGAAGCCCAGCGCCCGCGTGAAATGGCCGTAGAGCAGGCCGAGGCTGTTGATCTCGGGACGGCCGAACAGTTCGTCGTCGTCGCCGAACAAGACCTCCAGATGCCCGCCGCGCGCGACCCGCGCGCTGTAGGACGTGTTGTCGCCGATGCCGTCCGCCGTGTGGATCAGGGCCTCGTCGAACCCGGAATAGAAATAGGCCGCAAGGCCATGCCCGAGGTGGTGATTGTAGAAATGGACGGCGGCCTTCGGGAAGCCTTCGCGCTTCAGGAATTCGTCGCCCCGAAAGATCGAAGCGGCGTCCCGGGTGCGCTCCTTGCGCATCATATTGTCCATCAACCGCCGCCGCGTCTTGCCGCGCAGGCGGTGCCACAGACGATCCAATGCGAAAACGCCGGAGAGCCTGTAATTCTGGTACTCGAACGAAGCCCTCGACATGCTGACGACGTCGACGTCGCTGCGGGAGAGGCCGGCGACGGAGAGCACCTCGTCGATCGCCGCGTTCGGGAAGGGCTCCTCGTTTGAAATGCCGGCGTTCTTGCTCCTGGTCAGCCGCTCCAGCGACACCGCGGACACGAGTTTGAAATCGTCATAGACGCAGGCGGAAGCGTCATGCTCGCCGCAATGAACACCTAAAATAATCGACATCAGTACGGTTCCGAGTGCTTAATATCTTCATTATAGGCTATAATTAATTGTTATTTCAAGTCGATCAATGCAACTTAAGATTTGTAAATTAATGTAATGTAATTAATCTGCTCTTTTGGCGAGCGCGCGTTTGACTACAGGCGCCGCCACGACCGTTCCCGCATCCGCGAACGCCTCGTGATTTTTTTCGATGCGTTCGAGATCGTAGAGGTAATTCACCATCATCCCGTGGCTTTGCTTCAGGCCCTTGGGGGACAGATCGCCGAAGGGATTGAGCCGCTCCAGACGCGCGCCGTTGCCGAGGTGAAACCGCGCCACCGGGTCGATCAGCTTGCCTTCCGCGTTGCGCGCCGCCAGGAAATAGCGGGCGGCGGCCCGCGTCAGCGCGGGCGCGAGCGCCTTTTTGGCGAGATCGTTCTCAAAGGCGCCGGGCTCGTCCAGAAGTTCGAGCGTCTTGCGGTCCGTTTCGGGCAATGCCGCGTTTCCTTCGGCCTTGCGCTCGGCATCCAGCCATGTCGCGAACAGCGGCACGGGCGACAGGGTGACGAAGGTTTCCAGCTCGGGAAGCTCCTTTTTGAGCTCCTCCGCCACCTGCTTGATCAGAAAATGGCCGAAAGAGATGCCTTTGAGGCCGGTTTGGCAGTTGGAGATCGAATAAAACACCGCCGTGCGCGCATCGCGGGCCGCCAAAGGCGGGCGCTCGGCGGCCAGCAGGGGGCCGATGGCGGCGGGCAGGTCGATCGTCAACGCCACCTCGACGAAGATCAGCGGCTCGTCGACCAAAGCGGGATGAAAAAAGCCGAAACAGCGCCGATCCGACGGCTGCAAGCGCCGCCGCAGGTCGTTCCAGTCCCGGATTTCGTGAACCGCCTCATAGGCGATGATCTTTTCCAGAATGTGCGCCGGCGTCGTCCAATCGATCCGCTTCACCACGAGGAAGCCGCGATTGAACCAGGACGAGAAGAGATGGACCAGATCGCGGTCCACCACTTCCCAGCGCGGATTGGATTTGAGCATCGCGATCAAATGCGTGCGCATGTCGACGAGGGACTGCGTGCCGCCGGGCGCGAGGTTCAGCCGTCGAAACAATTCCTGCCGCCGCGGTTCGGCCGCCAAATGCAGCCGCTGCGCCGCTTCCTCGCTCGGAGAGGCGCGATAGGCCTCCACCGCCGCCGCGACATTGGCCGGATCCACCCCGAAGCGCCCGGCCAGCGCGTCGAAGAAGATCGCGCGCTCGTCGGGCGAAAAGCGCACATATGCTTCCAGAATTTCCGAGGCGCGCGCGACGCCCGAGGCCTCGCCCCGATGCGACAGCAGATCTTCGGCGAGCTCGATGACCGCCGACGCCCGGCGCGGTCCGGAACCGAGTTCCGTGCGACGCTCGATGAGGCGACGCCCGCGTTCGGAGATCGTTGCGAACAGCTCCCCCAACATGCCGACGTTCATTTCACGCTCCGTTCAACGGCCATGTTTACGCAGCGTCAGCATGCGCGACGGCGGTCGCCGCCGCAAGGTCGCCGCATGGCCCGTGCGGGGCACGCGATCAGCCGCGACGTCTTCCGCCGTCCTTGAGCACGACCGTCGTTCCCACGTCGACGCGCTTGTAGAGGTCTAGAATGTCCTCGTTGAGAAAACGTATGCAGCCCGACGATTCTTCTTCGCCGATGCTCCAGGGCTCGTCCGTCCCGTGCAGGCGAAACAGCGTGTCGGTCCCGCCTTGGTAGATGTAGAGGGCTCGTGCCCCCAGCGGGTTGAGCACGCCGCCCGGCATGAAGGCCGGCAGCGCGGGATCGGCCGCCCGCATCTTCGGGGTGGGCCACCAACCGGGCCATTTGGCCTTTCTCCCGATCGTCGCGTCTCCGCGCCAGACATTGCCTTCCTCGCCCACGCCGACGCCGTATCGGATCGCATGGCCGTCTCTGCCGACGAGATAGGCATGGCGGCCCGCTATGTCGACGACGATGGTTCCCGGCTTTTCGGGGCCGTCATAGCGCACCGTCGTGCGGCGCATTTCCGCGGGCAGTTTGCGAAGGTCTATCGTGGGGACGTCGAAGGGCTCGTCGTTGATGAAGCCGAGCAACCATTCCTCGAGTTCATCCTCCGCGATGTCGCGTGCGGCCTGCTTGCGCGGATTCGACGCTGGAGGAATGGGCGGCCTGTCCGAAAGAGTTCCGCACCCGGCTAAGGACGACGCCAGGCCGAGCACAAAAATTCGGCGGCTTGCAGAGAAATCATCGGACATGAAGAGAAGCGTCTCGGCACTGATGCGCGAGGGTCAGAGACCTTGATCCGCACCTTTTGAACTCGTCTTTCAGTGACCGGCGCATGACGATTCGCATAGCGCCGGTCCGCCGCGGTCGCGGGATCAGACCCGCAGCTTGCCGTCCTTCTTGACGATCACGGTCGTGCCGTTTCCGACGCGCTGGTAGAGATCGTAGATGTCTTCGTTGAGCAGACGAACGCAGCCGGAAGAGACCTGCTCGCCGATCGACCAAGGCTCATTTGTGCCGTGCAGCCGAAACAGCGTGTCGCGGCCGTTCTGATAGAGATAGAGCGCGCGTGCGCCGAGCGGGCTGTTGACGCCGCCGGCCATATACTCGGGCAGATCCTTCAGCACCGTCTTCATGGTCGCGGTCGGACGCCAGTCCGGCCATACGGCCTTGCGGCCGATTTCGGCGACGCCGCGCCAAGAGAAGCCTTGCCGTCCCACGCCCGCGCCGTAGCGGATCGCGCGGCCGCCGGGCTGCACGAAATAGACGAAGCGCTTGTCGATCTCGACGACGACCGTGCCGGGCTTTTCGGGACCGTCGAAAGACACCGTCTGGCGCTCCAGCGCCGGATCCATCTTCGAGCGGTCGACAAGCGGGATGTCGTAAGGTTCGTCCGGAATCGAACCGATATACCAGTCTTCCAGATCGGCCATCGCCTGCTGCTTCGCGGCGCGCTTGCGCTCATCCGAAGCGGCGGTCTTGGCGGCTTCTTGCGGCGAGACGGCGGTCTGGCAGCCCGCGACCAACGATGCGAGGCCGAGAACGACCGCGCGGCGGGAAGGATCGAAAATGTCCGACATGGAACTCGGTGCTGCACTCGTGACGGGGGCGTCGGCGCGGTTCGGCGACGATCTGAAATGGCTATGTGAAATATAGAACGTGATTTGTACAGCCCAAGCGTATCGCCGGGTTGCTTCCACTTACGGCATAGCGGCAGAAACAACGCCGAAACGGAGGATCATTCCGTTTCGGCGTTCAAAATCGCAATCCGTCGCCCGCGCATCGGCGAGCCCGGAGCTCAGCGCTCAGCGAAGCAGTACAGCAATCCTGCGCCGCCCGTGCCCCGAAGCGCCTGCAGACTGCAGCCGCCCCGCGACAGGTGCGACGAATTCCACGACTTCGCCGGAGGGCTTTCGTCGAGGCCGGTACGATCATGGTGCCCCACCATCACCGCGCCTTCCGCGCCGCTGCGCGTCCAGTTTCCGCACGTACGGTCTTCGCCCGGCGGGAAGGCGGTTCCGTCGGGCTGCGAACCCGTGAGAATGTCGTGCTCGTTGGGGCTGTCGCCGCGCCCCTTTACCGGCTCGCCCTTTTCCGTCAGCGCCGTCATCTTGTTGAGATTGTTCGTGGTGCCGTGCAGATCGGCGACGCTCGTGGCGATGACTTCGCCCCTCGCGTTCTTCCACGGACCCGTCCCGATCCGGTCGCGCGCGTTCACGGCCGCGGTGCCGCCCTCGGCTTGCGTCGACAAATAAGCGCGCCAATTCTTGCCGCGTATTCCGGCCGCTTCGGCCAAGCCGCTGCAATGCGCGTCCGCTCCCGAGAGCCCCCCGAAATCCGCACCCCGACCGTTGCCGACGCTGGTGACGAAGAATGTGGTGTCGGGAGCCTGTTGGGCGAAGGCCGGACCCGGCGAGAACAAAGCGCCGACCGTCGTCGCGGCGACGACCGGCACGAAAGCCAAGCGGTAAAAAGAGAATGCCATGGGTCGCTCCCTCGATGTCTGCGATGACCTAACGTCACTTCGAGGATCATGAGCGAGAACTCCGCCATCGACAATGGCCTGTCTCAAGGCCGGCGCTTTGCAGGAACCGTCCCGTCAGACGCGGCGGTCGAGCCCTTCGCGGCTCAGGGCGCGTTCGCCGCGCCGAAACGCAAGAAAGCCCGCGATGGTCCCGGCATGGCGTTCCATGCGCCCCCGTTTGCCGAGGGCCGCGGAGCCCAACCATTTGACGCTGGCCCACATGACGCGCGGCCAAGCAGTGTCCTGCAGTCCCCATTTGCGGACCACGTAAAGACGCGACCATGTCAGATGGAAGCGGGCCTTGAAGATGCGCCCGGGCGCCGGCGAAGCCGATTTGCCGCGGGCATGCCTGACGACGGCATCGTGCACATGCACGAGAGAATGCCCGGCATCGGTCATCCTGCGGCAGAGGTCGTCGTCCTCGTAAAACAGAAAGATTTCCGGATCGAAGCCGCCGAGCGAGAGAAAGACGTCGCGTCGCACCAGCAGGCACGCGCCGGAGAGAAACGGCGTGCAGCAGTCGCCCTCGGGCGTCCATTTCGCGCCGACGTCGTTGTGCAGACGCCCGGCCAGCAGCGACTTCGAGGAAAAGAACACGCGACCGTCGGGTTCGACGATGCGCGGCGCGAGAACGGCCGCGTCGGGGTAGCGGTCCGCCGCGGACAGGAGAGCGTCGACCGCGCCCGGATCGAAGGTGAGGTCGGGGTTGACGAGCAGCACGAACGGCGTTTCGGCAGCCCGCACGCCGATGTTCATGCCGCGGCCGAAACCCTCGTTCCGGGGATTGCGGACGACCCGCACGCCGGCACGCTCGGCCATGTCCGTCGTATCGTCGCGCGAAGCATTGTCCACGAGGATCGCCGACACGCCTTCTGCCGCAAGGGACGCAAGGCAATCGGGCAGAACGCGGGAACTGTCGTGCGCGACGACGACGGCGGTGATGCTGGGATGAGCGTTCACGGTAACTCGGCGAAGACGATCAGGAAACGCCGCCGCTGCGGCGACGCTTCAACGACCCACGCTGGTATACGAAAAACCGCGTCTGCGCATGTCGTCGGCGCGATAGATGTTTCTGAGGTCGACGATCGTCGCGGTTTTCAGCATTCGCTTGATCCGGTCGAGGTCCAGCGCGCGGAATGCGTCCCATTCGGTCACGATCGCGAGGGCGTCCGCACCTTCGCAGCATTCGTAGGCGTCCGCGCAGTAGACGACGTTCGGCATCAAAGCGCGCGCGTGTTCCATGCCTTCCGGGTCATAGGCGCGCACCGTCGCGCCGGCGGCCTCGAGGGCGGCGACGATGGCGAGCGACGGCGCTTCGCGCATGTCGTCGGTGTTGGGCTTGAAGGTGAGGCCGAGCAGCGCGATCGTCTTGCCGGACACCGAACCGCCGCAGGCCTTGATCACCTTGTCGGCCATGGCGATCTTGCGGCGTTCGTTGACGTCGATCACCGTCTCGACGATGCGCAGCGGTGTTCCGGCGTCCTGCGCGCTTTTGGCCAGCGCACGCGTGTCCTTCGGAAAGCACGAACCGCCGTAGCCGGGCCCGGCATGGAGAAACTTCGAGCCGATGCGGTTGTCGAGGCCGATGCCGCGGGCGACCTCCTGCACGTTGCCGCCGACTGCCTCGCACAGATCGGCGATCTCGTTGATGAAGGTGATCTTCAGCGCCAAGAAGGCGTTGGCGGCGTATTTGATGATCTCCGAAGTCCGTCGCTCGGTGAACAGAATCGGCGGTTGGTTCAGGAACAACGGGCGGTAGACCTCAGTCATCACCTCGCGCGCTCGCGGGTCCGTAGTCCCGACGACGATGCGGTCCGGGCGTTTGAAGTCGGCGATCGCCGCCCCTTCGCGCAGGAATTCCGGGTTGGACACTACGGCGAATTCGGCGTCCGGGCGCGTCTCGCGGATGATGCGCTCCACCTCGTCGCCGGTGCCGACGGGAACCGTCGATTTGGTGACGACGACGGTATAGCCGTCCATCACCGCGGCGATTTCGCGGGCCGCGGCATAGACGTAAGTGAGGTCGGCATGGCCGTCGCCGCGCCGCGACGGCGTACCGACGCCGATGAAGACCGCGTCCGCCCCGCGCACGCCCTCGGCGATGTCGGTGGTGAAGGACAATCTGTTTTCGCGGACATTGTTGGCGACGAGATCTTCGAGACCGGGTTCGTAGATCGGCATCACGCCGCGCTTGAGCGCCTCGATCTTGGAGGCCTCCTTGTCGACGCAGACCACGCGATGCCCGAAATCGGCAAAGCAGACGCCTGAAACCAGGCCCACATAGCCTGATCCGATCATCGCGATTTTCATGCGGAAACTCCGTCTGTCATCGTCCGGCCGGCATCCCTGCGCGGACCGGGCGGATCATCATGCAAATCTTCCTAACATCGGCTTAGCTTTCTACCGTAGGCGGCACCGAATGCCTTTTGCACCGCAGGTGCCCCGACGACGGCGAACGCTATCTTCGGAGAAAGGCTCCGGGTTTCAGGGCCTTCGACTCGAAACCCGCGGCCCTTGTCGCGGCCGAAAAAAGCCGCTCCAGCGCGTGCTCGACCGCGCCGTCAATTTTCCCGGCTTCGGTCGAATAGGCTTCGATTGCGCCAAAACCCTTTCCGCGCAGCGGCGCCAGCGCCTCCGGTCGAAACCAGAACATCGTCCCCGCGAAGAAATCGAGTTTGAAATCGGCCGCATCGATCCCGATCGTCTCCGCGATGCGCAGCGTCTCGTCCCGGTTTCCGCTCCAAGCGTCATGCTCGCCGAAAGCGTCCTTCGGCAGCCTGAAGCGGGCGGGACCGACGATTCCGACATCGGGATGTTCGGAAAAGAGAGCGAAGACGTCTCGAAGATTGTCGCGGCCGGCGACCAAATCGAGAAGCGCCGCCCGCCGCCACAGCTCGCCGAGCAGCGTCGGGCGGCCCTCGCGCAGGGACTTCTTTCCATGCAGCTTGCAGACGATGTCGTAGCCGTCGAAGGAGTCACGTTCCAACAGAGCGATGAAGGGGCGCACGTCGCGGCCCGCATTGGGCACGCGCATGAACTCTGCGAAGGGATGCTCGGCCCTGATGTCCGCCTCGAGGACCGCCGCTTCGTCCGTCGCCGTCACGAAAAGGCCGAAGGGCCGAGGGAGATGCGACAGCGCCGCCGCAATGTCGGGCCAAGCGTCCGGGTAGTGCAGATGCACGGAGACGGCCGTCCTCAGTCCGCATCGCGGCGTCGACGGTTCACGCATGTGCTCCAGTCCGAGAACCAGTTCCGGTCCGTCTTCCGGATGGAAGCTTTCGGGCCGGAGATCGAGCAGATCGAGAATCTTGAGTTCCTTGCGGATCCGCTTGCGGGCTGCGGCATCCTCGGCATGCAGGACCAGCGTTCCGTGGAGGAGACGCACCCGCGGATCGCGTTTGATCGCGGCTTTGCCGAGCATCGCCAGGGCAGGCAATCGACCGATCTTCTCCACTCTCTCGGTACGGAGCGGCGCGACGCGGCAGGCGCGTCGGGCGGAGAACGAGAACGCTTTCGCTCCGTCGGCGGGGAAGGGAACGTAGATTTCGGTCCCGTCGTCGGTTCTGATCCGCAATACGCCGGACGCGTCCGACGGCTCCCGCGGGAAGGTGATCCCTTCACCCGGTCCGAGCGGGAGTTCCGCTTCGAAGACAGCGGTCATGCAATTCCTCCGGGCCGGGTCCATTTGGCTCCGCGGCGGATTACTCTTCGGGCCCGATGTTCGTCATTCCGGTAATCCCGTGAAACGATTTGTACCATTCCACAAAGCGCACGACGCCCTCTTCTATGGGCGTTGCCGGACGGAAATCGACGGCTTCGGCGAGCGCGCTCACGTCCGCGAAGGTCGCTTCCACGTCGCCCGCCTGCATGGGCGCGAACCGCTTGACGGCCGTGCGGCCGATGGCCTTCTCGAGCGTTTCCACCAGATGCATCAACTCGACCGGCGCGTTGTTGCCGATGTTGTAGAGGCGGTGCGGCGCGCGGCTCGTGGCGGGGTCGGGCGAGAAGGCGTCCCAGTTCGGGTCGCGCTCGGCGGGTTTGAAGATCAGGCGCGCGATGCCTTCGACCACGTCGTCGACATAGGTGAAGTCGCGCCGCATGCGGCCTTCGTTGAACAGCGTGATCGGCTCGCCCTTCAGGATCGCCTCCGTGAACAGCCACATGGCCATGTCGGGGCGGCCCCAAGGGCCGTAGACCGTGAAGAAGCGCAACCCGGTCGAGGGAAGCCCGAACATATGCGCATAGGAATGCGCCATGGCCTCGTTGGCCTTCTTCGTTGCGGCGTAGAGCGACAACGGTTGGTCGGCACGGTCGGAGACCGCGAACGGCATCTTCGCGTTCGCTCCGTAGACCGACGAGGAGGAGGCGTAGACGAGGTGTTCGACGCCGGCGTGGCGACAGGCCTCGAGGATGTTCAGGAAGCCGGTGAGGTTCGATCGACCGTAGGCCTCGGGATTTTCGCGCGAATAGCGCACGCCCGCCTGAGCCGCGAGATGGGCGACATGGGTGAAGCGGTGCTCGGCGAAGAGCGCCTTCACCGCATCGGCATCTCCGAGGTCGCCTTGCACGAAACTGAAATGCGGAAAGATCGCCAATTCGGCCAAGCGCGCCCGCTTGAGGGCGGGGTCGTAATAGGCGTTGAGATCGTCGAAGCCGACGATCGACAGCCCCTGTTCCGACAGGCGTCGGGCAAGATGAAAACCGATGAAACCGGCGGCGCCGGTGACGAGGAGAGGGGGAAGGGGTTTCAAGTTCTCTCGATGTCCGGTTGACGGCGCTTGCGGTGAGGCCCAAACCATAGTTCATGCTGGTCCGCGCTTCACTAACGCAGTGCGTGTTCCTGACGAGACTTGCAATGCCGGTCCTTCATATCTCTGCCAAACGCTTCGGCGACGAACGCGGATGGTTCACGGAAACCTACAGTTCCCGCATGCTGTCGAAACACGGCGTCACCGACGTGTTCGTTCAGGACAATCACTCGTTGTCGCGCCCGCTGGGCACGCTGCGCGGGCTGCACTTCCAGACGCCCCCGCACGGACAGGTAAAGCTGGTTCGATGTTTGCGCGGTCGCGTATTCGATGTCGCGGTGGACGTGCGCCGCGGCTCGCCGACATACGGCCGCCACGTGGCGGCGGAGTTGAGCGCGGAGAACGGCGAGCAGCTGCTCATTCCGATCGGCTTCGCGCACGGCTTCGTGACGCTCGAGCCCGACACCGAAGTGGCTTACAAGGTCTCGGACTTCTACGCGCCGGAATGCGACGGAGGCATCCGCTGGGACGACCCCGCGCTCGCCATCGCTTGGCCGCTGCCCGCGACGGGGCCGCTTCTCTCGCCCAAGGACGAGAAGATGCCGTTTTTGAAGGATTTCGACAGCCCGTTCGCGTATGACGGACGGCCGTTGGAACTCACAAGGATCTGAGCGGGAACATGGCAAAACGTATCCTCGTCACCGGAGGTGCCGGCTTCATCGGCTCCGCTTTGGTGCGGCATCTGATCCGCGATACCGCGCATCACGTCCATGTGCTCGACAAGCTGACCTATGCGGGCACGTTGACGTCGCTCGAGCCGGTTTCGAGCGATCCGCGCTACGGCTTCACGCAGGCCGACATCTGCGATGCGGATGCGGTGACCGCGATCTTCTCCGCCGTCGATCCCGACGTGGTGGTGCATCTCGCCGCCGAGTCCCATGTCGACCGTTCCATCGACGGGCCGCAGGCCTTCATCGAGACCAATGTCGTCGGCACCTATACGATGCTGCAGGCGGCACGCGTCCATCGCGACAAGCTCTCGGGCGACCGCCGGGACGGCTTCCGCTTCCACCACGTCTCCACCGACGAAGTGTTCGGCGCGCTCGGCGACGAGGGCTTGTTCACCGAGGAGACGGCTTACGATCCGCGTTCGCCCTATTCCGCGTCGAAGGCGGGGTCGGACCATCTGGTGCGCGCCTGGTGGCACACCTACGGCCTGCCGATCACCGTGACGAACTGCTCGAACAATTACGGGCCGTATCACTTCCCCGAAAAGCTGATCCCGCTGATGATCGTCAAGGCGCTCGCGGGAGAGACGTTGCCCGTCTACGGGCGCGGCGAGAACGTCCGCGATTGGCTCTATGTCGAGGACCATGCCCGGGCGATCCGCACGGTGTTCGAGGGCGCGGCGCCGGGCGCTACCTACAATGTCGGCGGCAATGCCGAGCGCAAGAATCTCGACGTCGTGCTCGGCGTCTGCGCCGCGCTCGACCGGATGCGGCCGCGTGCGGACGGCAAGCCCTATGCGGAGCAGATCGGCTACGTCACCGACCGCCCGGGCCACGACTTCCGTTATGCCATCGACTGCAGCCGCCTTCAGGCCGATCTCGGCTGGTCGCCCTCGGTGACCTTCGAGACCGGTCTGGACAAGACCGTGCGCTGGTATCTGGACAACGAAGCGTGGTGGCGCGCGATCCTGTCGCGCTCCTATTCCGGCGAGCGTTTGGGCCTGAAGAGCGCATGAGGGACATTCTCGTCACGGGCGGAACCGGGCAGGTCGGCACCGAGATCGCGCGTCTCTCGCCGCCGGACGGCTTCCGCTTCGTCGCTCCGGGGCGGGCCGAACTCGACCTTGCCGATCCCGCCTCGATCATTGCAATGGTTGCGTCGCGGCCTTGGGCGGCCGTGATCAACACCGCCGCGTATACGGCCGTCGACAAGGCCGAGAGCGAAGTCGCAGCGGCTTGGATGCTCAACGCCGTCGCGCCTGCCGTGCTGGCCAAGGAGACCGGGAACGCGGGCATTCCGCTGGTTCACATCTCCACCGATTACGTCTTTCCCGGCGATCTCGACCGGCCGTATCGCGAGACCGATCCCGTCG
Organism: Hyphomicrobiales bacterium; assembly: GCA_027489535.1. Classification (GTDB taxonomy): domain Bacteria; phylum Pseudomonadota; class Alphaproteobacteria; order Rhizobiales; family Beijerinckiaceae; genus JAIXZO01. Next base: position 6,844 of record JAIXZO010000018.1, on the reverse strand, counting down.
GCCCGCTCGGCGTCTACGGCGCCGGCAAGGAAGGCGGCGAGCAGGGCGTGCGCACCGGCAACGCCCGCCACGCGATCATCCGTACGGCTTGGGTCGTCAGCGCGCACCGTGCGAATTTCCTGAAGACCATGCTGCGGCTCGCCGCAGACCGCGACACGCTGCGCGTCGTCGGCGATCAGCACGGCTGCCCCACTTCGGCCGCCGATCTAGCCGCCGCCGCGGCCGCGATTGCGATGCGCATGGCGACGGACCCGAGCGCGCGGGCCGGCACGTTCCACTTCGTCAATGCCGGCGACACGACCTGGGCGGGCTTCGCCGCCGAGATCATGCGGCTGTCGGCGCTGCGCGGCGGCCCGAGCGCCCGCATCGAGCCGATCACGACCGCCGAATATCCGACGCCGGCCCGCCGGCCCGCAAATTCCAGACTGTCCACGACCGCCATCACCGAAGCCTACGGCATCGTTCCGCGGGGCTGGCAGGCGGCCACTGCAGCCATCATCGACGAACTGATTCAGCCGAGGGACGCATGAAGGGCATCATTCTCGCGGGCGGCTCCGGCTCCCGCCTTCACCCGGCGACGTTGGCGGTGAACAAGCAACTGCTGCCGATCTACGACAAGCCGATGATCTATTATCCGATGTCGGTGCTGATGCTCGCCGGCATCCGCGAGATCTTGATCATCTCGTCGCCCGAATATCTCGGCAATTACGAGCAGCTGTTCGGCGACGGCTCGATCTGGGGCCTCGACATCTCCTACGCCGTGCAGCCTAAGCCGGAAGGCCTCGCGCAAGCCTTCGTCATCGGCCGCGACTTCGTGGGCACGGACTCGGTCGCGTTGATCCTCGGCGACAACATCTTCTACGGCGCGGGTCTGGGCGAGAAGCTCACCCATGCGACCACGAAGACCGGGGGTGCGACGGTGTTCGCCTATCACGTCGAAGATCCCGAGCGCTACGGCGTCGTCAGCTTCGACGATGAAACCGGCCGGGCAACCGAGATCATAGAAAAGCCTTCGGTCCCCAAGTCGCCTTGGGCGGTGACGGGCCTTTATTTTTACGATAATCGCGTGCTGGATATCGCCGCCGCCGTGAAGCCTTCGCCGCGCGGCGAACTCGAAATCACCGACGTCAACCGCGCCTATCTTGAAATGGGCGAATTGGAGGTCGAACGCTTGGGCCGCGGCTTTGCGTGGCTCGACACCGGCACGCATGACAGCCTGATCGAGGCCTCCGAGTTTGTCCGCACCGTTCAAAAGCGGCAGGGGATTCAGGTCGCATGCTTGGAAGAAATTGCTTTTGAAAATGGCTTTATCGATGCTGATAGGGTCCGTGAACGCGGACGCTTGTTCTCGAAGACAGATTACGGGCGCTACCTGTTGAAGGTTGCCGGTTAGACGAAGTGACCTGCCGCACGAGGACATTCGATGATGATCGAGCCGGGTTGCAACCGGGTCGGCGAGACCGGCGACATCTCGGGTGATGTTCGCGGAAATCCGACAGCGTCGGCAGGCGCGGCCGATGAGACGCTTACCCACACGCCGTCCGCTAGCCGAGAATGTAAATATCGCTTGCTCCCGGGTGCGGTTTATCTCGTGCGGGCAAGCGGAGACGCAGCGATCTTGGCTCTGTCCATCACGACGGTGCGAGACACCCGCCATGCCGGTTTGCCGCTGGAAGATGTCGTCGACTATCATCTGATTGCGGGCGAGGACATGGAGATCTGCATACCCGGAAATGCTGAAATAAAACACGTTGCAAGAGGGATTTCAGCGTTTCTCTGGAGGACTTGGATCAATGCGAGATCGATTGCCCGGGTGGTTTTCTCGGACGCTCTTTTGACGGCCTATCCGGCATCGAACGATCGAAAGGCACTGAAGGCGTTCAACAGGTCGCTGCGGGTGTTGAGGACGCTCGATCTTGAACCGGGACGTTGTTTCAGTTCGTCTCTGTCATTCATGGTCTATGGTTGCCGAAGCAACCCGAAGTTGTTTTCTCGTGCCGACGTAATCCCGACCGGGCCACGGGTCGCCGTGGTCCTTCACCTGCACTATCTGGATTTATGGCCGGAATTTGCGGTCCGCTTGGAATCGCTGAACAGGGTGTTCACGCTGTTCGTGACGCTCACGTCCGAGAACCACGTTGTTCAAGCCGACATTTCAAGCCGATTTCCGGGCGCGCAGGTCTCGGTCGTCCCGAACTTCGGGCGGGACATCGGGCCTTTTCTCGGATTGCTCGAAGGTGGTGTTTTTGAAGGGTTTGACGTTGTTTGCAAACTCCACGGGAAGAAGTCACTTCGCCATGGAAAGGCTACGATGCTTGGAGAGTCTTGGCGACGTCGGTCAATCTTAGAACTCTTGGGTGATTCAGCCCAGTTCGACAAAATTTTGGCAATGTTCGACGACGATCCGCATCTCGGGATGTTGGGCTCGGAAGCATTTAGATTGCCTAACAACCAGTTTCCGGCACAAGACGCCTGGGGCGCAAATAGGGATATCATGCGGCAACTGGCTGGGAGATTAGCCGGGTCGGATAAGGTACCCGTCAATCTCGATTTCTTTGCGGGAACAATGTTCTGGTTCCGACCGGCAGCCCTTCGGAACTTTCGCGGCACCGGGTTGCATCATGTCGACACGTTCGCCGCAGAGGAGGGTCGCACTGATGGTTCGGTCGAGCACGCCCTCGAAAGGCTTTTGCCCCACGCTGTCCGCTGTGGGGGCTTCCGGCTCGCGAACGTACCGGCGGCTTTTTGAACGTTCTAGCGTCTATCTAGTGGGCCGCCCGCGGCTCTGCTGCCTCATTCCGCTCCCGTCAGGCGAATTTTCCCGAGCCGCTTCCATCTCTTTCGTGCGCGTCGGGCGACCAAAAACGCCCGCTTCATCCGTGAAGCGGTCATGAACACGGTCATGCAGGTCGTCTTTATGCGCCGCGGCTGGAGAAGTTTGAAGGCTTTCGCTTCGATAGCCGACAGTGCGTCGAAATAAGTCTCGTCGATCCTTCCCTTGCTGAGATGCTGCAAATGGAAGTCTATCACCCAAGCCGTGTAGCCTGCAGCGCGCGCGTTGTTGCAAAGGTCGGTGCCGTATAGGTGAAAGCCTGACAGGTCATACGACGGTCCGATCCGAGCGCACGCTCGAAGGACGATGAAATTTTCGTCTAGTGAGACGACTTGCTCCGGGAACACGCCATGCCGCTGATCTGCCCCATGCGGGTCGGTGATCCGTAGCACATTCGTTTGCTTCGCAGTTCCGCCCGCGTTCCCCGCCAGCGCCCAGTCGGGATGCGAAATATCAAGCTCTTCGAGCCGCGCCTCTAATTCCCGCCGTCCATCGCGGTGGAGGATAATATCTTGGTGACACAGTATAATTCGAGAACCGCGTGCTCGACCAAGCAGCCAATTAAGTCCGGAATAAGCATCGAAAATATTACCGTTGCTGTTATCTAAATATAAGTATTCCACGTCGTTTCCGTGGAAACCAGCTCGGCGGAAAGAAGATACCATGTCTCCGTACTGGTCACGGCGACTGACGAGAGTGCAGATAGAGAAGCAAATTGATGGTTGTATGATTGCCGAACATTCTAATGTTCCCGCGACGGGCCAATGTCCAAGTGTCATGCCGACGCAGCTCCCTAGCTCTATTATATCGCCACATAGACTCTTATCTTCAGCCGGATGCAGGCAGAGATAAACTACTACTACAGCACGAAACCAGCGCGAACGGCATCTTCGCGGAACATTTTTACGGTATCGAGAGAATAGCTACTGAGGTCATATCCTAAGAAAGGCAATTTTTTTAGAAGGTCATTAGTAACTGTGATGATTTGGCAACCCACGGCATCGGCCTGAACAATATTCAGAAGTTCGCGCGGGCTCGCCCAGATGATTTCCGCATGCGCGTTTGCGGAGGCGAGTGCCACCGCCGCGGACATGAGCGGAACCGGGTCGACGCCGGTGTCAGCGATGCGCCCTGCAAATACCGAAATACAGGATGGTACATCCTTTTCTAGGCTCAGAACGACGTCGCGAACCTGCGCGAGCGTCATAATCGCGGTCACGTTAACCTTTACGCCCTGCGCCGTGAGCTTGCGGACGATGCCGCAGGTGGAGGTGCCCTTCGTATTCGTAATCGGCAGCTTCACGTAGACGTTATCGCCCCAGCTCGCAATCTTCAGCGCTTGGCGTTCCATCTCGTCGAGATCGTCCGAAAAGACTTCAAGCGAGAGGTGCTTGTCGGTGATCGTGGTGAGAATGTCTTTGGCGAATGCTTCATAATCGGTGATGCCGACCTTGGCCATCAGTGTCGGATTCGTTGTCAGGCCCTTGATGTAGGACTTGGCGTACGTTTCGAGCATGGCGGCCTTGTCGGCCCCGTCCGCAAAAATTTTGATCTTTAGGTCTTCGAGTTTCATTTGCAGTTCCCCATCAAAACGTCAGGATTTTTTCAGCGGCTTCGGTCAAGGAACCGCAGACGTAGTCAGGCGTGTGGTCCGGCGCCTTTTCGTCATAGCCGTAGTCGATCATAATGGTGCGGCAACCGGCGGCGGCTCCCGCGTCGATGTCCCGCCAACGGTCGCCGACCATGAAGCTCGAGGCCATGTCGAGCCCGAAGTCGTCCCGCCCCGCGAGGAGCATCCCCGGGCGAGGCTTTCGACAATCACAGACGTCCGCGCCTCCGCCGTGCGTGCAGACATAGATGCCGTCCAGCGGAAGAACGGAGCGAAGATGGTTGTGGATGGCCTCGACCACTGCCGCCGGTGTCTTCCCTCGACCGACGTCGGGTTGGTTGGTCACCACAAGCAGTAGATAGCCCGCACTCTTCAGTTGCGCCAACGCCTCAGGCACCCCCGCAATGATTTCCAGTTCCGCCCACCCCGCTGGCGGATAAGGGCGCCCGTTCTGGACCACGACGCGATTGATCACGCCATCCCTGTCGAGGAAGACCGCCCGACGGGTCATCGCGTCGCCGATTCCCATTTCGTCTGCTTCACCTTCAGGGAGGGATGCGAAACGAGGAGGTGCCAGACAACCGCCTGAAAGGCCTCAGAATGCGGCGTGACATTGTCAGGGTTGACGGTCGGAACGATCACTACCGCATCTCCGACCTTTACTGTGTATCCGCCGTCGCGACCCACGATACCGAGGACCTTCGCACCGACGTCCTTAGCATGCTGCAACGCATGCACGAGGTTCGGGCTGATATTTTTCTCAAGGTTGCCGCCGCCGACGGACATCACGAACACTGCGTCCTTTTCGCTAAGGCGGCTGACCTTCAGCCATTCCGAGAAAATAGTATGCCAGCCTTCATCATTGGTGCGAGCCGTCAGCTCTGAGACGTTATCTGTCGGAGCATAGGCCTCGATGCCGACGATTTTACGGAAGTCGTTGACAGCGTGAGAGCAATTTCCGGCGCTGCCTCCGACACCCAGGAAAAACAGACGTCCTCCGCGCCCGCGCAGCGCAGCTAGTTCAGTCGCCATACTTTCGATTTTTTCGACATCGAGGCCTTCGACGACCTTGATCGTTTCTTGCAAATGCGTCTTCGCGTAACTCATCGGGATGCTCCGGATAGATAGGCTTCGAGTTCTTGGAGGCCGGAGAATGAGCCCGCCTCATAAAAGCGCTGATGGACTTCAAACGCGGAAAGATTTCCGCTCGCGGCTAGCCTTTCAAATATCACCGCAAGATCCGTAGCTCGATCGGTAGGCACGGAGGCGAAAGCCGACGAATTAAAGAGGCTGAACCCGTAATCAATGTGTTTCATCTGTGGATTCGGCGCGATTTTACTGTACGCAACGACTTCACCGTCAAGAAGTGCTACGTTACTAGTGTCCCATCGACCCTCGTTCCGAAACACGGTCATCAACGCAGGGCGGCCGTCTTTTTCAAAATGCCTGCAAGCTGCTTGATAATCGAAGTCAAGATACGAATCGCCATACAAGACTGCGAAGGAATTTCCGAGTTGCGGAACCGCTCTCGCGATCGCGCCGCCGGTCCCAAGCAATCCGGGCCCATCCGTCATGTAGCGGACCTTGATACCGAAAGCGCTGCCATCGCCAACGGCCTCGACTATCTTTTCGCCCATAAAGCCTATGAGAAACACAGCTTCCAGAAAGCCATTACGAGCCAGCAGCTCCAGCTGGTGAAAGACGAATGGGCGACCCGCGACAGGAACAATAGCCTTTGGCATGTGCTGTGTAACAGGGCGTAAGCGCGTAGCAAGCCCTCCGGCCAATATTGCAACCGGTACGTTCAAGATTTCCTCACCCACATGCATCGTACTAATACAGCGAAACGCGAACGCTGAGACATCGACGTTGCTGGGAACGCCTTTCTCCGAACCCCGACAGTCAAGCGCCGCGTAGACCGGAGATTCGTAGCTTGCGTGTCAAAGTGACACGTGTCAACGCAGAAAGCTGCGAATGGATGCCTGCTGTTTTTCGTTTTGGGTCTGACCCTCGCTTACCGAAATCTCAGATCACAAATTTGCCATACGTGTGCCGGAATTGGTTCCATGAAGAGGCAGATATTCTCAGAGACCGCAGGCAGACCTTCACGTCGACCCTTTGTTACAGCGTCCCACAGTACATCGTCTTTGATGGGTCGGTTTTCGCTTTCCTAGACGCGGCGTTGGATACGCTTGCGCCGCGGGCCCTGCTTCCCATCGGGATATATGGGCAAGGACGTCCCGCTCCCGGTTCAGGACGCGGATATAGAGTTCAACTGCATTGTCGCATGGGCGAAGGCGTCCGGCGTCGATTGGCACTACATTGCTTCCGGCAAGCCCATGCAGAACGGCTTCTGCGAGGCTTTCAACGGACGCATGCGCGACGAACTCTTGAACGAGACG